>NZ_DATGOP010000141.1:0-11215 GCF_035305885.1 Pseudonocardia sp. | reverse complement strand
CCGTGGTGAACCCCCGATCGCCGTGATCGTCGAGGAACGATCCGGGGATCGTGTACACACGACGGGTGGAGACCGCCTTCCTCCTCGGCTTCCCGCACTGCCGCCCGCTCGGCCGACCCGCCGGCCTCGCGGGCGCCGCCGAGCAGCCCTCAGGTTCCCGGGTGGTCACCGCTGGCGCGCTGCTGGAGCAGGAACCAGTCCATGCCGTCGGGATCGCGGGCACTCGACGCCGTTCGGTCCCACCGGTCGCGTGTCGGTCCTGGTACTCGCGGCTCGCCCTCGGGAACCAGATGCCGTACATCTCGTTCAACGCCTCGGCCGGCACGTCCCGTCGGGTGCGTTTGCGCGCCACCCGGCGGGCGTCCCAGTGGTCGGGCGTCGTGTAGAAGCCGGTCCCGAAATCGGTCCGGTCCCACTGGACGGACAGGTCGATACCCCGGCTGCGGATGCTGTCGGCCCCGCGATCGGTGGTGCGGTGGTGAAGCGTCACCGTTCCCGACATCGCGGGCGCGGGCCGCTCTCCCGGGGTGTGCGCGGGAGGCGTAGAGATCTGCGTGGACGGCGGGACGCTGCGCCGCTCCCGATCGCCTGGACGTCGGCCGTGGCGGCGGCGCGCAGGGCGACGACGTCGGCGTCCGGCCCAGCGGGCGAGGTAGCCCCTGGCAGGGGCCGAGCAGGTCGAGCACCCGCGCCGATCGTGCGGGATCGGAGTGGAGTGCGACCGCCACGGTCGCGCGGACCAGGCTCAGCCACGATCCGCGGCGTTGGGTGGCGGGCGTCCGCGTCGCCGACGCCGCGAGCAGCACCTCCTCCAGCGCGTTCGCGTGTTCGGCGAGCGCGCGATCGCTCCACATCCGGACGAGCCGCTCGAGGTCCCGCCTCTCGCGCCGGCGCTGCGGCAGCTCGCGCGGCCACTGCGGACGGCCGACGAGCGCGACGAGGACCCCCGAGCGCAGCCCGGGCCGGCAGGCTCGCCGTCGGCCACCACTTCGCGAGCCAGGACGGCGAGCCGAGCCGGGGCGCGATCCAGCGCAGGTAGTCGTCGACGAGCTCCCGCCCGCCGCGCAGCGAGCCGGCCACCAGCGTCTCGGCGATGTGCTGCAACGCGGTCGCACACCCGCCGCGAGCGGCGCCCTCCTCGACGATCCACTCGAGGACGTCACCCGCGAGCCCTCAGAACGCCGGGTCGTCGGCGCCCGTGCCGCGCAGGCGTTCCCACGCAGGCGGCGAGGCCCGGCTGCGCGCCCCGTCGACCACCGCCGCGAGCGCGCCCAGCCGCGCCAGCTCGGCGTACCGCTCCTCGCCGACCGCCACGACCAGGCCATCGGCGTCGTGCCACGCGAGGGCCACCAGCCGCTCGACGAGATCCGCGGCCGCGGCCTCGGACAGCCGGGCGCGCAGCTCGGCGGCCAGCCGCTCGCCCGGGAAGACCAGCAGCGCCTCGCCGGCGCGCAGCCCCGCCGCGGCCGGATCCCGGTCGAGCGGTGCCGCCCGCTCCCGCCGGATCCGGGCGAGGGCCGAGGTGATCAGCTGCGTCTGCTCGGCGCTGAACCCGGGGCGGTAGGCGTGGGCGGGCAACCGCGGGCCCGGGTGGGCTGCAGCCGCCACCGCGTTCGCCTCCGCGAGCTGCCCGCGCAGCCACCCCGGCAACCGGCTCGTCGCGACGACCCGGCTCATCCAGTCCACCCGCGCCCCGACCGCCACCCGCCGCAACGGATCGCGGATCACCGCCAGCAGCTCGGCGCGCCGCGCGACGACGTATCGGTAGCCGGCGAGCACGTCGGCCTCGGTCAGCAAGCCGAAGACCCGCTGCGCGGACCGCGTCTCGATCGCCGCGGTCTCGAAGCCGATCCGGAAGACGGCCTCGGACGGGCCGAGATCCAGCTGCAGGGCGGTGTCGAAGTCGACCAGGCCGACGTTGCCGAACCGGTCCCGGACGAGGTTGTCCTCCTTGAGCCCGCGCAGGTCGTCGTCGCCGAGCACGGAGGCGAACGCGAAGAGCCGCGCCACCTGGGCGAGCTGGACCGGATCGGCGAGATCGACCCGTCCGCCGGGGCGGAAGTGGCCGACCTCCACCGTCTCGCCGGCCCGCAACACCACGGCGCCGTCGGCGTCGAGGACGTCCTCGGCCAGGACGGCCGGCCAGGTGGGGACGGCCGGCGCGCCCAACACCCGGTAGGCGACCGCGGTGTCGAGCACGCGGGCCAGGTCCGCCCCGCGGGGATGCACCACCAGGCGGCGGGACCCCGCCCCGCGCGGCCGCACCAGGACGGCGTTCGGCTGGCCGTACTCGTTCCCCAAGGTCTCGACGTGGTCGACGGCGGGCAGCAAGACCGGTTCCGGGGCCGGCCGGGTGGAGGGCGGGACGCTCTCCGCTGCGAGCGGCCGCCAGCCTTCATCCGGGTTGCCGCCGAAGAGCCCGCGCAGGAGCTCGAGCTCCAGGGCGGCCCGGGTGGGCTCGTCCATCCCGCTGACGGCGGTGTCGTACGCGGACCTGGAGACGACCACCGCGCGCCGCTCGACGACGAGCACGTAGCGCACCCGCACCTCGCGCAGACCGGGGACGGTGAGCTCCGGCGCCTCGTCGGCGAGGAACGGGGTGAGGCCGGCCGCCGTCCACAGCCCGCTCGGCCCGAGCACCCGCCGGTCGCCGCCCTGGACGATCGCCTTGCGCCCCCAGAGCGCGCGCACCTGGGCGAGCACCTCTGCGACCGCGGTGGGGTGGGTGACGACGACGAGGCCCCGGTCCGAATCAGCGATCACGACGCCACGCCCCGTGGCCGGTGGGCGCGCGCCGCCGGCCGCGCCCGGGACTGCCGCCGCGGCGAGCGCGTGGCCCACGTCCCCGCCCACGGCGCCCCACAGGACGACACCCGCGAGGAGGCCCACCCCCACCTGCCACGGCGGCCCGACCTCGTACCAGGCCCGCACCAGGTGGCGCACCCGGTCCACCGGGTCGCGCCCACGCAGCTCGGGCACGACCACGAACACCACCGCGGCGACCGCGGGCAGGACCGCGAGCACCAGGCCGACGGCCACCGCGGCGGCGCCGTACCCGGCCGCGGCGCCCGCCCAGCCGGCTGCCGCACCCACCAGCACCCACCGCAGGCGGGTCAGCAGGCCCTTCGCCGCGATCGCGGCGGCCTCGAACGGCCACCGCAGCAGGCCGACGATCGCCTCGCTCGCCGCCCGCAGGGTGCGCCCGACCCACTCGCCCGCCGCCCGCAGCACCCGGTAGACCACGTAGACCGCCGCGAACAGCGCGATCGCCTTCAGGACCGAGGTGTCCCCCTCGGACGCGGCGGACGTGGCGTGGTGCAGGGGCGCGGCCTCGGCCCGGCCGCTCCCACCGGGCACGGCGGCGAGGCCCCACCACGCCGCCCCGGTGAGCCCGGTGATCGCGAACGCGGTCCCGAGGCCGGAGCCCCCGGCCCGACCGGGGCGGGCCTGGGCCTGCCGCAGGTGGTACCGGGCCGCGGCGAGCGCGTACCCGGCGACGCCGGACGCCTGCTCGGGCAGCTCGCCCTCGAGGTAGCCGAGCAGGCCGTCGGGCGGCCCACCGGGCTCTGCCCACCGCGCGAGCACCGCGGTCAGCGCGTCCCCGGCGTCGGCGGGCAGCAGCCCGGCGAGCACCTCGAGGCTGTGTCGGGCCCGCTCGCGATCCGCGCGGGTCGGCCGGTGGGCGCCCGTGGGCGGGGTGAGCGCCCGCCGCACCGCGGCGAGGCCGGCCGGGGTGACGACGTGGTGCAGGTGCAGACGCCAGGCCGTCGGCTGCCCGAGGACGAGCGCGGCGTCGGCGAGGCGGTCCGCCGGGGCGCTCTCGGGGGCGAGCAAGACGGTGGCGCGCCGGGTCGCGAGCTCGGCCGCGCCGGCATCGGCGGGCGGACCGCGCGCCGCCTGCAGCTCCAGCCACCAGCGGCGGGCGATCTGCACCATGCGGTCGAACGCGGCGCCGGGCGGGCGGGAGCCGAGCTCGGCCGCCACGTGGTCCAGCGCGAGCTCGACCCGCAGCAAGTGGCGCCGCGCTTCCCGCGCCCGCCCGGCCTCCCGGGCGACGCGCGCCAGGTCCAGCCGCACGAGGACGTGGTCGAGCAGCCGGTCCGGCGTCGCCCCGGACGCGCGCACGTCTGCCCGGCCCGCCGCGGCGGCGGCGATCAGCAGCGGGGAGGCGAGCGCGGTGGCCAGCCCGTTCTGTGCGTCGACGTGGGTGATCAGGCCGACGACGCGGCCGTCAGCGGTGAGCACCGGGCTGCCCGCGGCGGTGGGCTCGACCGGCGCCGCGAGGGTGATCGTCGCGGGGCCGGCGGCGACGACCGGGGCGACGGTCGTCCGCAACACGCCCGCCTCGTCCCGGAAGGGCACCACCACGGGACGTCCGACCTCGACCGGGCCGGTCGCGACGGTGAGCGGCACCGCGTGCAAGCCCGGCACGTGGACCACCGCGACGTCGGCCGTGCCCAGGTCCACGCCGTGCAGCAACCGGTCGAGCTCACGGGCCCGCGCGACCAGCGGGGAGGCCACGCCGAATCGGTCCGGCGCCAGCGCGATCACCTCGTCGGGCGCCACCCCGCCGATCGCCACGTCCCACAGCTCGCGGCCCGCGAACGGGTGGAGCGGGGCGAGAACGAGGTCGGGGGCGACGGCCACCCCGGCGCCGATCGGCTCGCGGCCGTCGCGGACGGCGGGCACCGAATCGGCCAGCCGCAGCCCGCGCAGCGCGAGGTCGCCACCGGCGCTGGGGAAGGCGTTCAGCAACCGGTGCCTGCCGCCGCGGATCCGCTGGACCACGAGCACCAGCTCCGCGGCGTCGGTGGCGTTCGGCCCGAGCAACCGGATCCCGCCCGGGACGGTGATCGCGACCCGGTGGACCTCCGTCCGGCCGATCACCGCGGCCGCGCCCCGCGACGCCCGCCACGCCCCTTCGACCACCGCGCGCAGCCATGCGCTGCGCTCGATCGGGCTCAGCGGCCGGTGTTCGCCGACGAGCCAGGCCGAGGCCAGGGTCGTGAGCGCCCCGTCCGGGGCGAGGACGCCCGGCAGTTCGAGCCCGCCGGCGCGCGGGTCGCGCGCCGGGTCGGGCACCGACCGGACGTCGAGCACGCTCACCCACCCGCCGTCGGAGAGCACCAGCGCCTCGTGCGCGGTCACCGCGGCCCGCACGAGCTCCACCGGCGCACGCACCGCCTCGGCGAGCGACGCCAGCCTCCGGTCGATGCCGTCGCGGTCCACCACGTCGAACACCCGCTGCCCGATCCGGTGGAGCACCGCGGGCGTGCGGGCCTCGGCCAGCAGGTCGGCGGTCCGGGCCGCGGCCCGGTCCAGCGCGTCGGGCACGCGGTCGTCCACTCGGGCGAGCCATGCGCCTGGCGTGGCCAGCACCGCGCGCGCCACGGGGATCGCCTCGTCCAACCAGGCGAGCACGGCGAGCGTGTCGTCGAACCGGCCGAGCTCCCAGGCCGCCGCCGCCCGCTCGACCCCCTGCTCCGCGTACCGGGCCAGCCGCCGCACCACGAGGGCCTCGTCGACGGCGGCGGGCACCTCCCGCACGAGCTCGGCGAGCCGGTCGTCGAACTCGACCCGCGGGTCGTCCGCCCACAGGCCTCGGCGGACCGCCTCGGGCAGTTGCAGGATCCGCTCGAGGAACAGCCCTCGGTCCACGACGACCGTCGACCCCGCGAACACCACGTGGACGACCACGACCGGGTCCATCCCCGCGGCATCGAGCATCTCGGACAGCCGCTCGTTGAGCTGGTCGACGAACACGAGCGTGCCCGGGCCGGTCGCGCCGGCGACGTCGAGCGTCAGCGCGTCGCTGCGGTGCTCGACGGCGTTCGCCACGGCCCGCTCGTCCAGCACCGCGCGCAGCAACGCGATGTGGATCGGGGTCAGCGCGACCCGGGAACCGGCGGCGTCGAAGACGATCGCGCCCGTGAGCGGGAACGTGGCGGCCAGCCGCCGGATGATCTCGGCGGCGTCCTCGTCGTGCGTCCGCCCGGCCTCGTTGCGCGCGCCGACGCGGCCCTGCCGGTGGAAGAAGTCCTCGTGCACCAGCAGTTCGTCGAGGAGCCCTGCCCTCCCCAGCCGGTGCAGCGTGGGCGTGAACACCACCACGAGTTCGCGGTCGGCCCAGTAGTAGCCGACGAGCCGTCCGGGCAGGTCGGCGAGCCGGTTCGACCGCAGCAGGTCGAACACCGCCTCGTCGAGCGGGATCTCCAGCACCCCGGGCGGCGCGCGCGGGTCCGCGGTGCCGTGCTCGTGGACGACGCCCAGCCGCTCGAGCTGGGGCAGCAGCCGCTGCCACCGCTCCTCCCGGCCCGGGCCCCACGCACCGTCGAGCACGGCGCCGCTGTGCGGCGCAGGCGGGGTCAGCACCCGGTCACGCTCGGCGGCGAACCGGGTGCCCGCATCCCGCTGGCGCGCGGTCAGCCGGTCGTGCAGCGCCCGGGCGTGGTCAGCCGGCGTCCGCCACCGGCCGGTGAGCGGCAGGCCGAGCAGCTCACCCTGGTGGCGGCGCAGCCAGGAACCCATCGCGCCGAAGCGGTCGGCGATCCGGGCGCGCAACCCGGGTCCCTCCCGGGCCGGTTGGTTCCCGTCCGGTCCGAGCCCGCCGGCGGGCGGCACCGCCATCGCCAACGCACCGACCGCCGCGGCCGCCGACACGCCCGTGGCCGCGCCGATCAGCAGGCCCCCGGCGAACGCGGCGACGCGGATCAGCAAGGAGCGGCCGACCTCGGTACCGGCGTTGGCCAGCAGCAGGTGCGCCCACGTCGGGATCGGGGACGTCGGGTCCCACCGGTCGCGCAGCGCGGCACCGACCTGCCGCAGGACCACGGCCTCCAGCAGGAGCACCAGGCCGGCCACGAGGGTGGGCCACCCGGCGCCCACGGCGGCGAGGAGCGAGCCGAGGACCACCGCGGCGGCGGCCAGGGCCTCCGGTCTCAGCAGCGCGCGGAAGGACGTCGCGATCCAGGCCCGGTGGCGGGCCGCGGTGGCCGCCCGGCCCGGTGGGCCGCGCGCCGGGTGCAGGAGCGGCACGCCGTCCAGCGCGGCGGCGCTCGCCGACGGCAGGGCGGCGCGGTCCAGCAGCACCGTCGCCAACGTCGGCCAGGCGAGGGCGAGCCCGGGCTCCAGCGTCAGCGTGGGCACCTCGTCGACGCGGACCCAGCGGACGTCGGCGCTCTCGGCGCGCGCCCTCGCCGGCAGCTTCGGCAGGTCCGTCGAGCGCGCCAGCCCGAGGACGGTGACGTAGGCCCACTCGCCGTGGTCGTCGACGTAGGCGCGTCCCGCCAGACCGTAGTGCTCGCCGAGGCGCAGCCCGGTCTCCTCGAACGTCTCGCGCACCGCGGTCGCCCCGGGCGGCTCGCCGGGCTCGGCGGCGCCGCCCGGCAGGCCCCACGTGCCCGCGTTCTGGTTGCGGCCGGCGCGCAGCTGCAGCAGCACCGACCGCTTGCCGTCCAGCGCCTCGTGGACCAGCAGCATGCCCGCCGCGCCTTCGGGTCCCCAGTGCCGGTGGCCGCAGCCGGAGCAGGAGACCCACCGCGGGCTCGACAAACGCAGCCCGATCGCGCCCCGCGGTGCCGTGGACTCCCCGATCCGGCTGCGGACGAGGCCGAGGAAACCGTCCAGGCTCTCGGTGCGGCCGCCGCCGTCGAGCGCCGACGGGCCCCGCTCGGCGAGCCGGTCGAGGAACAGGTGCCAGAAACCCCGCTCGAGCAGGCGGTGCTCCTTGGTGTGCCGCACGACCGCGCCCACCGCCTCGTCGGTCAGGTAGGCGACCCGGTTGGCGGTGTCGAGCGACAGGACGAGCTGCCAGGCCAGCCCGGCCGCGTCCGCAGCGCTCGTCCCGCGCCGCGCCAGCGCCTGGGCGAGGTTCGTGGCCGTCACGACCCTGATCTCCCAGCCGCGCAGCCGGGAGCGCAGCGGCCCGTACACCCACCGCTCGGCCCGCAGCAGCGCCCGGCCGCTGCCGGACCCGCGCGGCGCCCGGGCCGCCGCGACGTCCCACGCCTGCCCGAGCGCCTCGCGGATCGCCCGCTGCTCCTCGTCGGTGAAGGGACGGGTGCCGACCACGCCGTCCGGTGCACGCGGCCGGGCCGACCGCCACACCCGGCGGTCGAAGGCGACCCACGCGCGGTGGGCGAGGTGGACGGCCTCCCGGGCGAGGCGGTGCGCCAACACGTAGAAGGGGAACCCGACCACCACGGGCAGGAGCGCGGGCGACACGAGCAGGACCAGCACCGCGCCCGCGCCGACGAGGGCGACGCGGGGCCCGGGCGCTCCCAGGTGGGCCAGCAGGCGCTGGACCGGGTCCTTCAGGGTCGCGATGTGGTAGTGGGACCGGTACTTGCCGCCACGGGCGATGCGCGCGATCAGGGCGGCGCGCAGGCCCTCGTCCCGGACGCCCGGCCACGGGGCGTCGGGTCCCTCCGGGCCGTCCTCGACCAGGACGACCGTCCAGCGCCCGCGGCGGTCCTGCTGCCGGTGCAGGACGTGGAAGGTGGTGCCGGGCCGGAAGGTCACCTCGTGGTGAGCGGGGACGCTCGAGACCAGGCCGGCGTAGCCGCCGGTCACCGAGAAGATCCGGAACTTGACGGTCGGCGAGAAGCCCTTGCGCTTGCTCGCGCTGATGATCTGCGACTCGGTCACCGTCCGACCCGGCACGTAGCGCTGCGCGTACCGGGCCGCCGCGTCGGCGCTCTCGAAGTACACCCCGCGGTTGACCCAGCCGCGGTACGGGAGCTGGTTGAGCCCGGACACCAGCATCCGGATGTGCACCGTCCACCTGGCGAGCTCGGCGAGGTCAACCGAGCGCAGCGCCCGGTTGAACCGCGATCCCCACCTCGTGTAGTCACGGCCGGCGAGCAGGTCCTCGGCGGGTACGCCCTCCAGCTCGGGGTGCCAGGCGCGCAGCCGCCGCAGCGAGGGCGCGATCAGGCCCCTCCGCATCAGGCGCATCCGGTACGGGCCGAGCAGCTCGCGGTACTCGGCGCGCTCGGCGTCGGTGGCCCGGAAGTCGTGGTCCAGCCACCACCGCCGCATCACCTCGGTCAGCGCCACCCGCGAACCGTCGTCGGAGACGAACAGTTCGCCGCCCGCCGCCCACACCGCGTACCGGAGCGTGGCGGCCGAGACGGGCAGCACGCGCTGGAGCTCGGGCACGTCGAGCACGCCGGCCGGCGTCTTCCCCAGCAGCACCACGAGGTCGCGGGTCAGCCGTTCGACCTCCGGCGCGGTCGGCTCCCGGTGGCCGATCGGCCGCGACAGCCGACCCATGACGGCGTCGACGTGCCGCTGGTGGGTGTCCTCGTCGCGCCGGCCCAGCACCCGGTCGTCGATCTCGATCGCCAGGATCTCCGCGGCCAGCCCGGCGGCCCGCAGCCGCACGAGCATCTCGTCGGTGAACACCACCACCGCGCCGCCGTCGGTGTGCAGCGTGTAGGCGCCCAGGTGGTCGACGACCCGGCTCAGTCCGTGCAGGCGCAGGAACACGCCGGGGACGACCACCACCCGCGCGGGCGGGCCGCGCGGTGACGCCGGTAGTTCGGCCGGGTCCTGCGGTGTGGCGATCCCCCGCCGCAGCGCCTGCCGCAGCACCGAGCGCAGGATCGCCTCCTCGCCGGGCAGGAAGCCGCCGCGGATGGCCGCCCCGTCCCGGCCCGCGCCCGGGATCCGGGCCAGGGCAGCGCGCAGCTCGTCGAGCAGGTCGCTGCTGTACGCGTGGCGGGCGCGCAGCTCGGCGACGTCGGCCCCCTCGCCCGCGCGGTCGAGGAAGGCCGCGGCCGCGGCCAGGTTCGCCGCCACGCCGTCGAGCACCTCCCGGGCCTGCCCGACGGCGGCGCGGTCGGCCGCGACCCCCTGCTCGGCGAGCATCTCGACGACGGCCTGCCAGGCGAACAGGTGGGTGTCCGCGTGCGCCACGCGGGCCAGCAGGAGCTCGGCGTGGGCCTCGACGGGGTTCAGCCCCCGCCACGCCTGCGCGGGCGTCGTGGTCGGGTCGCGCGCGATCCGGGCCACCACCCGCTCCATCGCCGCGCGGGCCCGCGCGGTCTCCGCCCGGTCGAGCACGTCGCCGCTCGTGCGCAGGCCGACGACCACCCGCCCGCGCTCGAGGTCGAGCAGGTAGACGACGCCGACCTCGCCCAGCCCAGCCTCGGCGAGCAGCCGCGCCAGCTCCGCGTCCCCGGCGACGTGCACGTAGTCCAGGCCCGCGGCGGCCCACAGGCCGGCCGGGCTGGCCTTGTCCAGGTGCGCGGCGTTCGACCGGACCGCACCGCGCCGCTCCAGCTCGTCGAGCAGCTCGCGCACCGCGACCCGGGTGGCCGCGTCCAGCTGGACGGGGGCGCCGGACGCGTCGAACGCGATCGGCACCAGCCGCGCGGCGCGCAGCTCGAGGGCGAACCGCTCGGTGTCGCCGGTCGTGATGCCGTGCCGCGCGAAGGCGGCTTCGGCGATCGCGGCGAGCACCCGGTTCTCGGCGTCCGTGTCGTCGTAGTCGCGCCGGATGCGGGTGAGGACGGTGAGGTCGGCGCCGGTGATGGTCCCCGTGACCGGCGCCCGCGTCCCGGAGCCCAGCCCCGGCACCAGCCACAGCGTGCCGTCGGCCCGCAGCTCCCAGCGCAGCGTCGCCCCGGTGGCCAGCTGCGCGGCCGCCTCCGGCGTGCCCACCTCGACCGCACTCCCGGCGTCGGTGGCGGGCGCGTGCGGGGAAGCGGTGGGCAACGACGCGGCGAGTGTCCTCCAGGCGTGCCGCTCGGTGCCCGCCCCGCTCGCCCGATTCGTGACGAGCAGCCACACGAGCTCGCCGTCCTCGAGGACCAGCGAGTGCACCAGCCCGTCGCGGGCGACCTGGTGCACCCGGACCGACCCGAACTCGAGCACGGGGTCACCCGCGGCCCGCCACAGCTCGCCGATCAGCGCGAACGACCCCACCCGGGGATCGAGCAGCGGCACCCGGGCCGCGACGCCGTCGGCCACCAGCAGCGGGGCGGGCCCGGCCAGCCGCCACAGGTCCCGCCCGTCTCGGGTGGTCGGGGTGAACCCGGCCCGCTCGGCGAGCCGGACCACCACCGCGTCGGCGAGGCCCCTGCCGAGCGCCAGCCGCGGGTCGGCGGCGATCGCGCGGGCCAACAGCGGGTGCACCGCGAGGCCGGGCTCGAACGAGTCCAGGCCGTCGGCGAGCACGACCTCGGGCGCGCCCGCGCGCAGGTGCGCGACC
>NZ_DATGOP010000140.1:0-71175 GCF_035305885.1 Pseudonocardia sp. | reverse complement strand
ACAACGGGGGCGACTCCGACGCGGTGGTCGCCGCCGTCGCGTCCGACCCGAAGGCGCCGCTCGCGAGCGTCTACGTGCGGGGGAACTCCACGGCGAGGATCACCGGGATCGCAGGCACCTACCAGGTCTACTTCAAAAGCGGCGAGGACTGGGACGAGGAACGCAAGGCGTTCACCCGCGACTGCTCGTTCCAGAAGTTCGACGACGTGTTCTCCGCCGACAGCGCCTGGCGGATCACGATCACGCCGGTGATCGGGGGGAACGCCACCTCCAGCGACGTCCCCCCGTTCTAGCCGACCGCAGCGCCGTGATCGGTCACCACGGGATCGGTCACCACGGCCTGCCGAGGCCCCCGCGCTTGACCAGCTGGGCGGCGATCACGTTGCGCTGGATCTCGTTCGTGCCCTCCCCGACGATCATCAGCGGGGCGTCGCGGAAATAGCGCTCGACGTCGTACTCGGTGGAGTAGCCGTATCCGCCGTGGATGCGCACCGCGTTCAGCGCGACCTCCATCGCGACCTCGGAGGCGAACAGCTTCGCCATCCCGGCCTCCATGTCGCTGCGCTCCCCCGCGTCGAACCGCTCCGCGGCGTGCAGGATGAGCTGCCGCGCCGCGGTGATCTTCGTGGCCATGTCGGCGAGGTAGTTGCCGATCGACTGGTGCTGCCAGATCGGCTTGCCGAAGCTCTCCCGCTCCTGGGCGTAGCGCAGCGCGTCGTCGAAGGCCGCCTGGGCGACGCCGAGCGCCCGGGACGCCACCTGGATCCGGCCGGTCTCCAGGCCCCGCATCATCTGCGCGAACCCGCGGCCCTCCACGCCGCCGAGCACCGCGTCGGCCGGGGCGCGGTAGCCGTCGAACACCAGCTCGCACGCCTCGACGCCCTTGTAGCCGAGCTTGGGCAGGTCCTGGGAGACGGTGAGTCCGGGGCCGTGCTCGACGAGCAGGATCGAGATGCCCTTGTGCTTCGGCTCCGCGTCCGGGTCGGTCTTGCACAGCAGCGCGATCAGCTGGGAGCGGCGGGCGTTGCTGATCCAGGTCTTCGCCCCGTGGACGACGTAGGCGTCGCCGTCGCGGCGGGCGACGGTCTTCATCGCCTGCAGGTCGGAGCCGCCGCCCGGCTCGGTGAGCGCCATCGTCGCCCGGATCTCGCCGGTGGCCATCCTGGGCAGGTAGCGGTCCTGCTGCTCCTTCGTGCCGAACGCCACCAGCAGCTTCGCGACGACGGTGTGGCCGCCCATCGCCCCCGCGAGGCTCATCCAGCCGCGGGCGAGCTCCGCGGTGACCAGCGCGTAGCAGGGCATCGACACCGCCACCTCGCCCCACGGCTCGGGCACCGCGAGCCCGTAGATGCCGAGCTGCTTCATCTGCTCGATGAGCTTCTCCGGGTAGGTGTTGGAGTGCTCCAGCTCGCGGACGACGGGGCGCACGTCCTGGTCGACGAACTCCCGCACGACCTCGACGATCGCCTGCTCTTCGGTGTTCATGGGTTCCTCTCAGATGACGGCACGCGCGCGCAGCGCGGCGATGTCCTCGTCGGTGCGGCCGAGCTCGCGCAGGATCGCGTCGGTGTGCGCGCCGAGGGCGGGCACCGGGCCCATCACCGGCTCGACGCCCGCGATGTCGACCGGCGGCCGCAGGGCGCTGATCGACCCGCCGGGTACGTCGACCGGCACCCAGCGCTGCCGCGCGGCGAGCACGGGGTGGTCGAGGAAGTCGCGGACCTGGTTGAGCCGGGCGTTGGCGATCCCGGCCTCGTCGAGCAGGGCCGACGCGGCCTCGGTGTCGAGGGTCTTGAGCTTCTCCTCGATGAGCGCGTGCAGCTCGCCACGGTGCTCGACGCGGGCGGAGTTGGTGACGAACCGCGGGTCGTCGGCGAGCGCCGGGTCGCCGAGCACGACGTCGCAGAACGCGCGCCACTCCCGGTCGTTCTGCAGCCCGAGCACGACCGCGCCGTCGGCGGTGGCGACCGGCCCGTACGGGGCGATCGTGGCGTGGTCGGCCCCGCTGCGGGCGGGCTGCCTGCCACCGTAGGCGGTGTAGTTGGCGGGCGAGCCCATCCACTCGGCCAGCGCCTCGAACAGCGACACCTCCACGGCGGAGACCTCGCCGGTGGTGGCGCGCCGCAGCAGGGCCGTGAGGACGCCGGAGAAGGCGTACATGCCGGCGGCGATGTCGGCGATCGAGATGCCCACCCGGGCGGGGTGGTCCCGGGTGCCGGTGAGCGCGAGCACCCCGGTCTCGGCCTGCACGAGCAGGTCGTAGGCCTTGCGCCCGGCCCACGGCCCGTCGGTGCCCCAGCCGGAGACCGTGCACGGGATGACACGCGGGTGCGTCCGGGCGAGGCTCGCCGCGTCGACGCCGAGCCGCGCGGCCGCGCCCGGCCCGAGGTTCTGGACGAACACGTCGGCCCGGTCGAGCAGCTCCCCGAGCACCGCCCTGCCCTCGGGCGACTTCACGTCCAGCGTCAGGGACTCCTTGGACCGGTTCAGCCACACGAAGTAGCTCGAGTTGCCGTGCACCGACTCGTCGTAACTGCGGGCGAAGTCGCCGCCGTCCGGCCGCTCGATCTTGATCACGCGCGCGCCGAGGTCGGCGAGCTGACGGGTGGCGAACGGGGCGGCCACCGCCTGTTCCAGGCTGACCACGGTGATCCCGCTCAAGGGTTGTTGCGTCATGCGAGCACCACCTTCGCGGTGAGGGACGGGCCCGCGCCCTTCGCGCCGACCACGACCTCGGCCTCGTCCCCGCGCGGCCGCGCCGCGCCGACGATCCGCGACGGGGCGAACGCGGGCCGGACCAGCCGGTAGGCGAAGGACCGGACGGCGCGGTCGGGGACGTGGCGGCGCGGCAGCTCCAGGGCGAGCAGGGCGAGCAGCGGGCCGTGCACCACGAGGCCGGGGTACCCCTCGACCTGCGTGGCATAGGGGTGGTCGTAGTGGATCCGGTGCCCGTTGTAGGTCAGGGCGCTGAAGCGGAACAGCAGCACCGGGTCGGTGTCGAGCTCGAGCCGCCACTCCCCCTCCGGGTCGGCGGCGCCGGTCTCCGGCGGCGGCAGCGTGCGCGGGGGCGTTCCCGGCGGTTCGGAGCGGTAGACGATGTCCTGCTCCTCGACGGCAACCGGCGCGTCGTCGGCGAACAGCTCGGTGCGGACGGTCACGAACGCCATCTCGCCGCTGCGGCCGGTCTTGACCTTCACGTCGGACACCCGCGCGCGGCTGGTGAGCCACGAGTCGAGCGGGATCGGGGCGTCCTGGCGGAACCGCCCGCCGGCGAACATGCGCCGCCGCCCGGGGATCGGCGGCAGGAACGGCGCCTCGGCCGGGTGGCCGTCGGTGCCGGTGTTCGAGCCGGTGGGGTGGTCGAGGAGGACGAACCAGTGCCACAGCGGCGGCAGCTGCCCGGGCCGCGGCGCGTCGATCAGGTCGGCGAACGCGTCGGCGAACCACGGGTCGACGCGCCTGGCCATCTCGACGGGCGGCGGCTGCCAGCCCTCCAGCACGTCGGTCAGGGATCCCATCCCTGCATCATGCGCGGTGATGGGGCGCCGCGTGAAATAGTCAATTGTGATGGGGTGATGCGGCACCGGTATGGGGAGGCGCCATGGAGCTGCGGCAGCTCACCGCCCTGGTCACGGTCGCCGAGGTCGGGAGCGTCACGAAGGCGGCCAAGCTGCTGCACGTCGTGCAGCCCGCGGTGACGCGCCAGATCCGCCTCCTCGAAGAGGAACTCGGCGTGGCGCTGTTCGAGCGCACCCGTCACGGCATGGTTCCCACGCCCGCGGCCGAGGTGCTGATCACCCGGGCGCGGCGCGCGCTGCACGAGCTCGACGCCGCCCGCGCGGAGCTGCGGCCCGAGCCGGGCGAGGTGGCGGGCATCGTGAGCGTCGGGCTGCTGGAGAGCGTGCTCGACATCCTCGCCCGGCCGCTCACCGACGCCGTCGCGCGCCGCCACCCCGGCATCGAGCTGCGGCTGCTCACCGGCTACTCCGGTCACCTGCAGCAGTGGCTCGACTCGGGCGAGGTGGACCTGTCGCTGCTGTACAACCTCGGGGGCACGCCGGCGCTGTCGGTCGTCCCGCTGGTGCGCGAGCGGCTCTGGGCGGTGGCGCCGCCCGACGACGGGCTCGACGCCACCACCCCGGTGCCGTGGGCCACCGTGCTCGCCCACCCGCTCGTCCTGCCGGTCAGCGGCCACGGGCTGCGCGCGCTCATCGACCGGGCCCGCTCCGCCGTCCCGGTGCAGCCGCGCATCACCGCCCAGACCAACTCGATGCTGCTGCAGAAGAACCTGGTGCTCGCCGGGCACGGCTGGACGGTGCTCCCCGCGGCCGGGGTCGCCGCGGACGTGGCGGCGGGACGGCTGTCCGGCGCCCCGGTGACCGCGCCGGACGTCGAGCGCTCCGTGGTGCTCGGGCTGCAGCACCGCAGCCGCGGGCTCGCCCCGGTCGAGGCGGTGGCCTCGGCGCTCGCCGGGCTCGTCAGCGGGCTGGTGCGGTCGGGCGCGTGGCCGTCGGCCCGTCCGCTCGCGCCGGACGCCACCGCAGGTGACCGTCCGACGGCGGGCGGCGGATGAGCTCCAGCCGCGGCTTCGGGCCGTCGGTCCGGCCGGTCTGGGGCTTGCGCCTGCCGGCCCGCCACGGGGCGGGCCACACCGCGCCCGGCCCGTCGTAGTCCTGGTCGACGGCGGCGTGCAGCGTCCAGTTCGGGTCGTAGAGGTGGGCGCGGCCCACGGCGCACAGGTCGGCCCGGCCGGACAGGATGATCGTGTTCACGTCGTCGGCGGAGGAGATGACGCCGACGGCGATCGTCGGGATCTTCAGGATGTTGCGGATCGCGTCCGCGAACGGCGTCTGGTACGAGCGGCCGAAGGCGGGGCGCTCCTGCGGCGTGACCTGCCCGGTGGAGACGTCGATGGCCGCGGCACCCGCCTGCTCGAACGCCCGCGCGACGACGAGGGTGTCCTCGAAGGAGATGCCGCCCTCCACCCAGTCGGTGGCGGAGATCCGCACGGTCATGGGCTTGTGGGCGGGCCACACCTCGCGCATGGCCGTGAAGACCTCGAGCGGGAACCGCAGCCGGTTCTCGATCGGCCCGCCGTACTCGTCCGTCCGCCGGTTGGTGACCGGCGACAGGAACGACGACAGCAGGTAGCCGTGCGCGCAGTGCAGCTCGACGAGGTCGAAGCCCGCCCGCTCGGCCCGCTCGGTGGCCGCGACGAACTGGGCGACGATCTCGTCCATCCCGGCCCGGTCCAGGGGCTTCGGCACCTGGTTGACGCCCTCGCGGTACGGCACCGGTGACGCGGCCACGACCGGCCAGTTGCCGGACTCCAGCGGCTCGTCGATGCCCTCCCACATGAGCTTCGTGGAGCCCTTGGGGCCGGAGTGGCCCAGCTGCAGGCCGATCTTCGCCGCCGAGGAGGAGTGCACGAACTCGGTGATCCGCCGCCACGCCTCGGCCTGCTCGTCGGTCCAGATGCCGCTGCAGCCGGGGGTGATGCGCCCCTGCGGCGACACGCACACCATCTCCGTCATGACGAGCCCGGCGCCGCCCAGCGCCTTGCCGCCGAGGTGGACGAGGTGGAAGTCGGTCGGCATCCCGTCCACGGCGACGTACATGTCCATCGGTGAGACGACGACGCGGTTGACCAGCTCCAGGTCGCCGAGCCGGAACGGGTGGAACATCGGCGGCCGGGGCGGGGCGCCCGCGGCGAACCACTCGTCGACCGCCGCCACGAACCGCGGGTCGCGGATGCGCAGGTTCTCGTAGGTGACGCGCCGGCTGCGGGTGAGGATGTTGAACGCGAACTGCAGCGGCGGCTGGTGCACGTACTGGCCGAGGTTCTCGAACCACTCGAGGCTCGCCTGCGCGGCCCGCTGCGTGGACTCCACCACCGCCCTGCGCTCGGCCTCGTAGGCGGCGAGCGCCTCGGGCACCGACCCCGTCTCGTGCAGGCACGCGGCGAGCGCGAGGGCGTCCTCCATGGCGAGCTTCGTGCCGGAGCCGATCGAGAAGTGGGCGGTGTGCGCGGCGTCGCCGAGCAGCACGACGTTGTCGTGGCACCAGCGTTCGTTGCGCACGGTGGTGAAGCTGATCCACTTCGAGTTGTTCGCGAGCACCCGCCCGCCGGCGAGCACGTCGGCGAAGATCTCGCTCACCGCCTCGACCGAGCGCAGGTCGGACTCGCCGGGCGCGAGCGCGGCCGACGCCGACTCGCCGAACCCCGCGCGGCGCCACACGTCGTCGTGCATCTCGACGATGAACGTGCTCCCGTGCGCGTCGTACGGGTAGCCGTGCATCTGCATGACGCCGTGCTCGGTCTCGCGGATGTCGAAGGTGAACGCCTCGAAGACCGTGTCGGTGCCCAGCCACATGTAGCGGCACCGGCGCACGTCGAGGCTCGGGCGGAAGTGGTCGGCGTACCGGCTGCGCACGGCCGAGTTGAGCCCGTCGCTCGCCACGACGAGGTCGTACTCGTGCCGCAGCCGCTCGACGTCGGGGGCATCGGTGCGGAAGTGCACCTTCACGCCGAGCTCCTCGCAGCGCCGCTGGAGGATCTGCAGCAGGCGTTTGCGGCCCAGCGCCGCGAACCCGTGCCCGCCGCTGGTGATGACCTGCCCGCGGAAGCGGATGTCGATGTCGTCCCAGCGGGCGAACTCGCGCTCCATCGCCGCGTACACGGCCGGGTCGGCGTGCTCGATGCCGCCGAGGGTCTCGTCGGAGAACACGACCCCGAACCCGAACGTGTCGTCGGCCGCGTTGCGCTCCCACACGGTGATCTCGTGCTCGGTCCCCGTGAGGGCCCCGAGCTGCTTCGCGAGCGCCGCGAAGTACAGCCCGCCGGGGCCACCACCGATGACTGCGATGCGCACGACAGCAGTGTATCGTTTGTTTGACGGCCGTTGTCAATGCGACATACGATGCCGGGATGACGGCGCTGACGGAGGAGCAGATCGCCTACACCGCCCGGGTCCGCGAGCTCACCACCCAGCACCTCGTCCCCCTCGCCCGCGACGACGGCCGGATCAACCGCCCGCTCGTGGCGGCGATGGGCGAGCTGGGCCTGCTGCGCGACCTCTACGGCGGCCGCCCCGACGAGCCGCCCCGCGACGCCGCCGCCCTGCAGCTGTGCCTGCTGCGCGAGACCATCGCCGCCGTCTCCCCCGAGGCCGAGACCGCGCTGGCGCTGCAGGGCCTGGGCAGCTACCCGATCCTGCAGTCGGGCACCCCCGAGGCGGTCGAGCGCTGGATACCGGGCGTGGTGGCCGGCGACGTGATCGCCGCGTTCGCGCTCACCGAGCCGGGCGCGGGCTCCGACGCGGCGGCCCTCGCGCTGCGCGCCGAGCCCGACGACGACGGGTGGCGCCTCACCGGGGAGAAGCTGTGGATCTCCAACGCCCCCGACGCCGACGTCTACACCGTGTTCGCCCGCACCTCGGACGCGGGCGCCCGCGGTGTCACCGCCTTCGCCGTGGCGGGCGACGCGCCGGGCCTGTCCGGCGAGCGCCTGGACATGCTCGCCCCGCACCCGATCGGCAGCCTGACCTTCGACGGCGTGCGCGTGGAGCGGGCCGACGTCCTCGGCGAGGTCGACGCCGGGTTCCGCGTCGCCATGCGCACGCTCGACCTGTTCCGGCCGAGCGTCGGCGCGTTCGCGGTGGGCATGGCGCAGGCGGCGCTCGACGCCACCGTCGCGCACGTGAAGGCGCGCGAGGCGTACGGCGGGCCGCTGGCGGCGCAGCAGTCGGTGGCCCACGCCGTCGCCGACATGGCCACGGATCTGGAGGCCGCGCGGCTGCTCGTCCACTCCGCCGCCCGGGCCTACGATTCCGGCGCCGACCGCTCCACCGTCACCCGCACCGCCGCCATGGCCAAGCTGTTCGCCACCGAGGCGGCCGGGCGCATCGTCGACCGGTGCGTCCAGCTGCACGGCGCGCGGGCGCTGCAGCGCGGCCACCCGCTCGAACACCTCTACCGTGACGTCCGGGCGCCCCGCATCTACGAGGGTGCGTCCGAGGTGCAGCGCACGATCATCGCCCGCGAGATCCTGGGGAGGACCAACCGGTGAGCCGCTTCCGCGCCTCGGCGCCGCTGACCACGCAGTGGAAGCACTTCGACTTCGCCGTCGACGGGCCGATCGCCACGGTCACCCTCAACCGGCCGGAGAAGCTCAACCCGCTGACCTTCGAGTCGTACTCCGACCTGCGCGACCTGCTCGCCGAGCTGCCGCACCACGAGGGCGTCAAGGTCCTGGTGATCCAGGGCGAGGGCGGCGGGTTCTGCGGGGGCGGTGACGTCAACGAGATCATCGGCGAGCTGCTGAAGATGCAGGCGGCCGACCTGATGCGCTTCACGAGGATGACCGGCGACGTCATCCGCGCGATGCGCGAGTGCCCGATCCCGATCATCGTGAAGATCCAGGGCATCGCCGCGGGCGCAGGCGCCGTGATCGCCCTCGCCGCCGACTTCCGGGTCGTGGGCGCCTCGGGGCGGTTCGCGTTCCTGTTCACCAAGGTCGGGCTCTCCGGCGGCGACATGGGCGCGGCCTACCTGCTCCCCCGCGTCGTCGGGCTCGGCCGGGCCACCCAGCTGCTCATGCTCGGCGACACGATCGACGCCGCCACCGCCGACCGGTACGGGCTGGTCTCGCAGCTCGTGGCCGACGACGAGCTCGACGCCGCCGTCGCCGCGCTCGCCGAGCGGCTCGCCTCCGGCCCCACCCTCGCCTACGCGCAGACGAAGTCGCTGCTCACCCGCGAGCTCGACATGTCGCTGTCGGCGGCGATGGAGCTCGACGCGATGACCCAGGCGCTGCTCATGACCACCGAGGACCACGCCGAGTTCCACGCCGCGTTCAACGCCAAGCGCCCTCCGCAGTGGAAGGGCCGGTAGTGCCGGTCGCGATCGTCACCGGTGCCGGTCAGGGCATCGGCCTGGCGACGGCGCGGCGGCTCGTCGAGGCCGGCCACCGCACCGCGCTCGTCGGGCGCACCCTCGCCAAACTCGAGGCCGCGGCGGCCCGCATCGACGGGCCGACCCTGTGCGTCGAGGCCGATCTCACCGTGCCCGGGCAGGTCGAGGACCTGTTCAGCACCGTCGAGCGGGCATGGGGCCCGGCGGAGGTGCTCGTCGCGAACGCAGGCTCCGCCCTGGCCGCGCCGATCACCGAGACCTCCGACGAGCAGTGGCAGCAGATGCTCGACACCAACCTGACCGCGCCGTTCCGGTGCATCCGCCGCGCGCTGCCGCCGATGCTCGAGGCGGGCCGGGGACGCATCGTCGTGATCGCCTCGGTCGTCGCGAAGCGCGGCGAGCGCCTCGTCGGGGCGTACACCGCGAGCAAGCACGGGGTGCTCGGCCTGGTCCGGGCCGTGGCCGACGAGGTGGCCCGGCACGGGGTCACCGCCAACGCCGTCTGCCCCGGCTACGTCGACACCCCCATGACCGACGCGACCGTCGCCGCCATCGCGCAGCGCACCGGCCGGTCGGAGGCCGAGGCGCGGGCCGTGCTCGAACGGCGCCAGCCCAACCACCGGCTGGTGCAGCCCGACGAGGTCGCGGCGGCCGTGCTCGCCTGCGTGCAGAACGGCGCGATCAACGGACAGGGCATCAACGTGGACGGAGGAGCGGTCCAGTCATGACGTTCGAACGCATCAACCCGCCGCAGCTCGCCACGCCGCGCGGGTTCAGCCACGCCGTCGTCACCGACCGCCGCCGCACCGTCCACCTCGCCGGCCAAACCGCGCTCGACCGGTCCGGGACGATCGTCGGCGACGACGTCGTCACCCAGTTCGAGCAGGCCCTGCTGAACCTCCTGCAGGCGCTCACGGCCGCGGGCGGCTCGGGCGACGACCTCGCCAGCGTCACGATCTACGTCGTCGACGTCGACGGCTACCGCGCCCACGCCCGCGAGATCGGCGCGATCTGGAAGCGGCTCGTCGGCACCGAGTACCCCGCCATGGCCGCCATCGGCGTCTCCCGGCTGTGGGACGCCGAGGCGCTCGTCGAGATCCAGGGGATCGCCGTGCTCGACTAGGCCCCGGGCTTCGCCGCTTCCGCCCAACCCTCGTTCCGACGAACGCGCCGTTCGTCGGGATCGGACAACCGCCTCAGCCGTGGATCGCGGTGAGCGCGTGCTCCCGCGCCGGCGCCCGCAGCAGCGCGTCGAGGTCGCCGAACAGGTCGGCCGCCCGCCCCCCGTTCCAGTCGTCGGGCAGGAGCTCGGGCGGCAGCCCCGGGTCGAGGTAGGGCAGCCGCCGCCACACCGTCAGCATCGGCACGTAGATCTCGAACGCGGTCCGCGGGGCCTTCTCGGCGCGCTTCCAGCGGGCCTGGGCGTCGGAGAACTGGGTGAGGAACTCCGCGTACCGGGCGTTGATGCCGTCGAGGTCCCACCAGCGGGCCACCTGCTCGCGCAGCGCGCTGAACCCCTCGTGGTGGGCGGTGAACAGGTCGACGTACGAGGCGAGCCCGCGCCGCTCGAGCGTGCGGCGGACCTCGTCGCGCAGGTGGCTCGGCGCGACCCACACCCCCGGTGCCGCGGTACCGAACCCCAGCCCCGACAACGTGCTGCGCAGGGTGTGCCGCTTCTCCCGCTCCGACTCGGGGATCGAGAACACCACCAGCACGAACCCGTCGGCCACGGACGCCCGCCGCCGGTCGAAGATCCGCGAGTCGCCCTCGCGGATCACCTCGAGCGCGCTGTCGGACAGCGCGTAGCCCGCGACGCGCCCCTGCTTCATCGCCACGAGCACGCCCCGGCGCTTGAGCCGGGAGATCGACGACCGGACGCCCGCCGAGTCGACCCCGAGGTCGCCCATCATCCGCACCACGGAGCCCACCGACAACCAGTTGTGCTCCTCGCGCGCGTACAGCCCGTACAGCGTCAGGATGAGGTGGCGCGGGGCGAGCTCTGCCATGGCGGCCACTGTAAGGAGTCGATCCGCCACGGGCCCGCGACGCGGCACGATGAGGGGTGTGACGGAACGGCTCGCCACCAAGATCGCCGATCTCACCGGCCCCGGGATCACCGACCGCTTCGGCGTCGGCGGCACCGACCTGGGCACCACGACGACCGCGCCGCAGGGCCACCTGGTCTCGGTGTTCGGGGACACGTTCCGGCAGGCGGGGGTCGGCGGGCGCGGCTGGCGCTCCCCCGTGGTGCTGTTCGCCGACCCGGCGAGCGTCCCCACCGGCCTGCGCTGGATCGGCGCGGCCGGCAGGCGCGGCACCGCCCGCCAGGTCGTGCGCTACGTCCACCACGGCTGGCGCCGCCACGGGTGGCGGCCGCGGCGGGTCACGACGGTGCTGCCCACCGACGTGATCACCATCGGCGACGAGATGTTCCTGCACGTCATGGTGTGCCGGGAACTGGGCAACGTGCGCTGGACGGAGCTGCACCGCTCCCGCGACGGCGGCCGGACGTGGCGGCCCACCGGCACGCGCTGGCCCGCCGAGGTGCACGACGGGCTGTTCCAGATGCTCACGTGGGAGCGCGGCGACGACGGCTACGTGTACGCCCTGACCACCGGCTTCCAGCGGGCGCACGGCCTGCTGCTGCACCGGGTGCCCGAGGCCGCGCTCACCGACCCCTCCGCCTGGCAGACGTGGGGCGTCGCCGACGACCGCTGGGGCTGGGGCAACCCGCCCACCGTCGTGCTCCCCGGTCGGTTCGGGGAGCTGTCGCTGCGCCGCGTCCCCGGCGACGAGGGCGAGCGCTGGCTGCTCTCGGCGTTCGACGCGGGCAACCACTGCATCGACGTCCGCGTGCTGGACGGCCCCACCGCCGACCTGCACCGCGCACCGCTCGCGACGGTGCTGCGCGGCTGCGACTGGACCTGCGAGGACCACGCGGGCGGGCACGTGGCGCAGCTCTACGGCGGGTACGTGCTGCCCGGTTCGACGATGCGCGAGGTGCACCTCGTGGTCAGCCAGTGGAACACCGCGACGGGGTGGCCGTACCGGGCGATGCAGTTCCGCACGGACCTGTCCGGGCTCGGGTGACCCCCGCCGCGACCCGGCGGCGCCGACCCGGGTCCTGCCCGGGGCGGGCCGATGGACCCCACCGACGGGGACGTGCGCCCGCTGCCCGCGGGCACCCCGCGGCCGCGATCGTGGATCCCGCCGGGGTGGGCGGCCCCTCGACGCGCGTTGCGCTCCCGCCCTCCCCGACGAGGAGCGAGCGATGACCGTGAGCAGCCACCGGCTGGTCGACCGGCGGACGGTGCGCGGCGCGCTCGCGCTGGCCGCCGCCGCCCCGTCGGTCCGCAACAGCCAGCCGTGGCGTTGGGAGGTCGGCCGGGACGCGGTCCACCTGCACGCCGACCTCGCCCGCTGGTTGCCCGCCGCCGACCCGATGGGCCGCGATCTCGTGATGAGCTGCGGGGCCGCCCTGCACCACGCGCGGGTCGCGCTCGCCGCCACCGGGCTCGCCTGCTCCGTGCAGCGCATGCCGGACCTCGACACACCGACCCACCTGGCCACGCTGCGCCTGCACCCGCGCGCCGCCGAGGCCACCGACCTCGCCCTGGCCGCGGCGGTCCTGCGCAGGCGCACCGACCGCCGCCCGTTCGCCGACTGGGAGGTGCCCGGCGAGTTCGTCGACGAGCTGTGCGAGCGCGCCGCCGAGCAGGGCGCCGAGCTGCGGCCCGTCACCGCGCCGCGAGCACGGCAGCGGCTGCTCCGAGCGATCGCCGAGGCCGCCCGCATGCCCGAGGGCAAGGACGACGACCTGCTGCCGGAGGCGACCGACCCGGAGTACGAGGCCGTGGCCGGCCTGCCCGACGGCGCCGTGCTCACGGTGCTGGCCACCGCGTCGGAGGGGCCCCTGGCCCACCTGCGGGCCGGCGAGGCGCTCAGCGCCGTGCTGCTGCACGCCACCGAGCTCGGCCTCGCGACCTGCCCGATGTCCCGGCCGCTCGCGAACGGCGCCGGCTCGGTGATCGCCTGGGACGACGTGTTCGCCGGTGGCGCCGCCCCGCAGCTGGTGATCCGCGTCGGGTGGGCCCCGCTCGGCGCCCCGCCGCAACCGACCTCGCGCCGGCGCATCGACGAGCTGATCGACGAACCGGGGCGCTGAGCGCTATCGGGCCGCGAGCTGCGCGGCCACCTGCCGGGCGATCTCCAGGTCCTCCCGCGCGGTCACCACGACCGTGCGCACGGCGGCGCCGTCGGCGGAGACGTCGGCGTCGCCGGAGGCGGCCTCGTTGCGCGCGGCGTCCACCGCCACGCCGAGGTAGGCGAGCCGCTCGGCCACCTGCGCCCGGACCAGCGGCGAGTGCTCGCCGATCCCGCCGGTCATCACCAGCACGTCCAGCCCGCCGATCGCGGCCGTCATCGCCGCGATCTCCCGGCACAGCTGGTGGACGAACACGTCGAACGCGAGCGCGCAGTCCTCGTCGCCGTCGGCCCGACCGGCGAGCACGTCGCGCAGGTCGCCCGACGTCCCGGAGAGGCCCTTCAGCCCCGACCGCCGTTCGAGGGCCTCGTTGAGCTCGTCGAGCGGCACCCCGCCGTGCCGCAGCAGCCACAGCAGCAGGCCGGGGTCGACGTCGCCGGAGCGGGTGGCCATCACCAGCCCGGCGAGCGGCGTGAACCCCATGGTCGTGTCGAGGCTCACCCCGTCGCGGACGGCGGCGAGCGACGCCCCCGCCCCGAGGTGGCAGGACACCATCCGGGCGCCCGGCGCGCCGGCGAGCTCGCCCGCGCGGCGCGTCGCGTAGGCGTGGGAGAGGCCGTGGAAGCCGTAGCGGCGCAGCGACCAGCGCGCGTTCCACTCCCGCGGCAGCCCGTAGGTGTGCGCCTCGCGCGGCAGCGTGGCGTGGTAGGCGGTGTCGAAGCACGCCACCGCCGGGGTGTCCGGCAGCACCTCGGACACGGCGTAGATGCCCGCGACCGCCCGCGGGTTGTGCAGCGGGGCGAGGTGGGCGATCGAGTCCAGGTACTCGACCAGCCCGTCGTCGACCGGGGCGGGGTCGACGTAGCGGGGGCCGCCGTGCACCACCCGGTGCCCCACGGCGTCGACCTGCACGCCGTCGAGGAACGCCGTCAGCGGCTCGAGGTGCCTGCGCCCCTCCCAGCGCTCGACCGTGGTCGCCGCCTCGACCCGACCGTCCCCGGTCAGCACCGACAGCTTCAGGCTGCTCGACCCGGTGTTGACCACCAGCACCCTCACGCGGACTCCCACTTCCACCCGGCGACCTCGGGCATGTCCTCGCCGTGGGTGCGCACGTACTGCCGGTGCTCGATGAGGGAGTTCTTGAGCCGTTCCCGGTAGTGGCCCGCGATCGGGCGCAGCCGCTCGACCCGGTCGATGACGTCGATGGCCAGGTTGAACCGGTCGATGCGGTTGCGCACGCACATGTCGAACGGCGTGGTCGTGGTGCCCTCCTCGACGTAGCCGCGCACGTGCAGGTTGCGGTGGTTGGTGCGCCGGTAGGTCAGGCGGTGGATCAGCCACGGGTAGCCGTGGTAGTTGAAGATGATCGGCTTGTCCGTGGTGAACAACGCGTCGAACTCCCGGTCCGACAGCCCGTGCGGGTGCTCCCGGTCGTCCTGCAGCCGCATCAGGTCCACCACGTTGACCACGCGCATCCGCAGGTCGGGGAAGAAGCCGCGGAGGATGTCGACCGCGGCGAGCGTCTCCAGCGTCGGCACGTCCCCCGCGCACGCGAGCACGACGTCCGGCTCCTCGCCGGCGTCGGTGCTGGCCCACTCCCAGATCCCGATGCCCTTGGTGCAGTGCACGATCGCGGCGGGCATGTCCAGGTACTGCGGCTGCGCCTGCTTGCCCGCCACGACGACGTTGACGTACTGGCGGCTGCGCAGGCAGTGGTCCGCGGTGGACAGCAGCGTGTTGGCGTCCGGCGGCAGGTACACCCGGATCACGTCCGACTTCTTGTTCACCACGTGGTCGATGAACCCGGGGTCCTGGTGGGAGAAGCCGTTGTGGTCCTGGCGCCACACGTGGCTCGTGAGCAGGTAGTTCAGCGAGGCGATCGGCCGCCGCCACGGGATCTCGTTCGTCGTCTTCAGCCACTTGGCGTGCTGGTTGAACATCGAGTCGACGATGTGGACGAACGCCTCGTAGCAGGAGAAGAACCCGTGCCTGCCGGTGAGCAGGTAGCCCTCCAGCCACCCCTGGCAGGTGTGCTCGGAGAGGATCTCCATGACCCGCCCGTCGACGGCGAGGTCGACGTCGTCGGGCTCGATCCGGGCGCCCCAGGTCCGCCCGGTCACCTCGAGGATCGCCTCGAGCCGGTTGGAGTTGTTCTCGTCGGGGGCGAACACGCGGAAGTCGGTCGGGTTGGCGCGCATGACGTCGCGGAGGAACCGGCCCAGCACCCTGGTCGCCTCCGCGGTGGTCGCGCCCGGCCGTTCGACCTCCACCGCGTAGTCGCGGAAGTCGGGCAGGCGCAGGTCGCGCAGCAGGGCGCCGCCGTTGCTGTGCGGGTTGGCGCTCATCCGCCGCTCCCCCACCGGGTGCAGGTCGCGGATCTCGGGGACCGGGGCGCCGGTCGCGTCGAACAGCTCCTCGGGCCGGTAGCTGCGCATCCACTGCTCCAGCACGGCGCGGTGCTCGTCGTCGCCGCGGGCGTTGGCGAACGGCACCTGGTGCGAGCGGAACGAGCCCTCGACCTTCGCTCCGTCGACCGTCTTCGGCCCGGTCCAGCCCTTCGGCGTACGCAGCACGATCATCGGCCAGCGCGGCCGCTGCGGGGTGCCGCCGCCGCTGCGCGCCCGGCGCTGGATGTCGGCGATCTCGTCGAGGCAGCGGTCCAGGGTGGCGGCGAACTTCTGGTGCATCCGGGCCGGCTCGGCGCCCTCCACGACGTGGGGGGTGTAGCCGTATCCGCGCAGCAGCTGGTCCAGCTCCTCGGGCTCGATCCGGGCCAGCACCGTGGGGCTCGCGATCTTGAAGCCGTTGAGGTGCAGGATCGGCAGCACCGCGCCGTCGCGGCGCGGGTCGACGAACTTCGTGGAGTGCCAGCTGGCGGCGAGCGGCCCGGTCTCGGCCTCCCCGTCGCCGACGATCGCGGCGACGATCAGGTCGGGGTTGTCGAAGGCCGCGCCGTAGGCGTGGGAGAGCGCGTAGCCGAGTTCGCCGCCCTCGTGGATCGACCCCGGTGTCTCCGGTGCGACGTGGCTCGGGATGCCGCCGGGGAAGGAGAACTGCGTGAACAGCCGCTTCATCCCGGCCTCGTCCTGCGAGACGTCGCTGTAGACCTCGCTGTAGGTGCCCTCCAGCCACGCCGCCGCCACCGGGCCGGGCCCGCCGTGCCCCGGCCCCATCACGTACATCATGTCGAGGTCGCGCTCGACGATGCAGCGGTTGAGGTGGGCGTAGACGAAGTTGAGCCCCGGCGTGGTCCCCCAGTGGCCCAGCAGGCGCGGCTTGACGTGCTCGGGGCGCAGCGGCTCGCGCAGCAGCGGGTTGTCCATCAGGTAGATCTGCCCGACCGACAGGTAGTTCGCCGCCCGCCACCACGCGTCGATCCGCGCCAGCTGCCGGGCGTCGAGCGGCCCCTCCGGCTCGGCCGTCACCCGCGTCCCCACGTCCTCGATCGCCACGCCCGCTCCCCTCGGTCGACGTCCGCTCCGGCCGCGATGGCCAGATGGCCATACCCGGCTGACGGCGCTGGCAAGCAGGGCGGCCCCCACCCTGGCGGCGGACGGGGTCGACCCGGCAGGGCCGAAGGGCCCGAGGGACGCGGGCGGGGCGCCGCCTCAGGGCCGGTCCGCCACGCCGACGCCGGCGCGGTGCTCGACGCACCCCGGGGTCCGCGCCGGGCCCGCGGAGGACGCGCGCACCAGCACGCGCCACTCCCGCAGGATCTCGCCCGGCTTGCGGATCAGGCCGAGCGGCAGGTAGTGGAAGAGGAAGTCGACCGGCCGCTCCCTGGCGCGGCGCAGCATCTTCCCCGGCTTGTCCGCGAGCCGCGCTTCGAAGTCGCGCAGGTAGCGCTCCAGGAGGACGTCCGGCCGCGGCGCCACCACGGTGTCGCACTCCGAGCACGTGATGCAGGCGATGATCGTCCCGAGGTAGACCACGGCGTGGGCCCGCTCGCTCCCGCACTTGTGGCACTGCAGGGAGACGACGTAGCGCTGCATGTTCCCTCCCATCAGAGCACGTCCAGGAGCCGGGGCGACGCGAGCCGGCGCACGCTCTCCCGGGCGGCCGCGGCGTCGTCGGCCTCGCGGGCGGCCTTCGCCATGCCGCGGCACTCGTCGACGGTGTGGGTGGCGAGGGCGTGCCGCACCGCGGGCAGGCAGGCCGGGGCCATCGACAGGCTCGTGACGCCGAGGCCGGCGAGCACGAGCGCCAGCAGGGGGTCGCCCGCCGCCTCCCCGCACACGCCGACCGGGCGGCCGGTGCGGCGCCCGCCGTCGGCCACGGCGGCGACGAGATCGAGCAGCGCGGGCTGCCAGACGTCGAGCAGGTCGGCGAGGGCGGACTCGGTGCGGTCGGCGGCGAAGGCGTACTGGGCGAGGTCGTTGGTGCCGATGCTGGCGAAGTCGCAGCGCTCGAGCAGCTGGGCCGCCCGCATCGCGGCCGCCGGCACCTCGACCATCGCGCCGACGGTCGCAAGTCCCAGGGAGCGGGCCTGGTCGGCGAACTGCTCGGCCTCCGCGGGAGTGGACACCATCGGCGCCATCACCCACACGTCGGCGCCGCAGCCGGACGCGGCCTGCGCGATCGCCGTGAGCTGGTCGGCGAGCAGCTCGGGCCGGCGGCGGGCCAGCCGTAGCCCGCGCACGCCGAGCGCCGGGTTCGCCTCCTCGGCGTGGCCGACGAACGGCAACGGCTTGTCCGCGCCCGCGTCGAGGGTGCGGATCACGACCTTCCGGCCCGCGAACGCGTCGAACACCGCCCGGTAGGCCTCGACCTGCTCCTGCACCGACGGCGCCGAGCCCCGCCCGAGGTAGAGCACCTCGGTGCGGAAGAGCCCCACCCCCTCCGACGGGACCGCGGCCGCCGCCTGCGCGTCGGCGACGGCGCCGACGTTGACGAGCAGGGCGACCGGCGCACCGTCCGCGGTGCGGCCCGGGCCGGTGGAGTCCGGCACCGCCGCGCGGGAGGCGGACCGCGCGGCCACCCGGTCGAGCACGTCCCGGGGCGGGTCGACGGTGATCTCCCCGGCGGTCCCGTCGACCACGACGTGCGCGCCCTCGCGCAGCCCGGCGGCCGCGGGGCAGCCGACCACGGCCGGGATGCCGAGCTGCTTGGCGAGGATCGCGGTGTGGCTGGTCGGCCCGCCCAGCTCGGTGACGAACCCGAGCACCCGGTCCGGACAGAGCGTGGCGGTGTCGGCGGGGGCGAGGTCGCGGGCCACGAGGACCGACGGCTGGTCGAGGACGGGCACCCCGGGCATCCGGCCGCCGGTGAGCAACGCGACCGCCCTGGACCGGATGTCGTCGAGGTCGGCGACCCGTTCGGCGAGGTAGCCGCCGAGCCCGCGCAACACCTCGGCGTAGCCGAGCAGGCCTTCGTGGACGGCGCGGGCGGCCGTGCGGCCCCCCGCGACCAGGGCCGCCACGCGTTCGTGCAGCTCGATGTCCTCGGCCATCATCGCCTGGGCGTCGAGCACGTCGGCGGCGGCACCGCCCGCCGCCGCCCCGCGGGCCCGTAGGAACGCCGCGACGTCGGCCAGGGCGGCCTCGGCCCGCGCAGCCTCTCCGCCGGGGTCCTCGACCACGCCGCCCTCGGGCGGGTCCGGCGGCGGGGGTGCGAGCCGGACCACCGGCCCGGCCACCGCACCGGGGCTGACTCCGATCCCTCGCAGGACCTCGTGCATGCGCGTTGCTCCTCGTCGGTGAGGGCGGGGTGGACGTCTCAGGACAACAGCTCGTCCAGATCGCCCAGGCCGTCGTCGTCGCTGCTGTCGACGTAGCCGAGCGGCTCGCCGACGGGGACGACGTCGCCCTCCTGGGCGGTCAGGCGCGTGACGGTTCCCTCGACCTCCGATTCGATCTCCATCTCCACCTTGTCCGTCATGACGACGGCCAGGGGCATGCCCTTGGTGATCGATTGTCCAACCTCGACGAGCCAGCTGCCGAACTCGCCTTCCTCCATCGTCATGGACAGCTTCGGCATCCGGATCGGGACCTCGGCCACGATCACCCTCCCCTGTGCAGCCCGCGAGCGGCCGCGACGATGTCGGGCACCTGCGGGACGGCGGCCTTCTCCAGCTCGGGCGCGTACGGCATCGGGACGTCGAGGCCGCAGAGCCGCACCACGGGCGCCTTCAACGCGTGGAACGCCTCCGACTCGGCGATCCGCGCCGCGATCTCGGCGACGAAGCCGCCCGTGCGGGGGGCCTCCTGCACGAGCAGCGCCTTCCCCGTGGCGGTCACCTCGGCGAGGATCGTCGCCTCGTCCAGCGGCGTGATCGTGCGCGGGTCGACGACCGTGGCCTCGATGCCCTCGGCCGCGAGCTCGTCTGCCGCGGCGAGCGACCGGCCGACCATCACCGACGTCGCGACGATGGTCAGGTCCACGCCGCGGCGGCGCACGGCCGCGCTGCCGAGCGGCACGTGGTGGTCGGGCGGCACCGGGCCCCGCTCCTTGTAGAGCAGCTTGTGCTCCAGCACGAGCACCGGGTTCGGGTCGGCGACGGCCGCACGCAGCAGCCCGGCCGCATCGGCCGGGCTCGCCGGCATGACGACCTTGAGCCCGGGGACGTGCGCGAACCACGCCTCGAGGCTCTGGGAGTGCTGCGCGGCCGCACCCGTGCCGGACCCGGCGGGCGCGCGGATGACGAGCGGCACCTGCGCCGCGCCGCCGAGCATGAAGTGGATCTTCGCCGCCTGGTTGACGATCTGGTCCATCGCGCAGGTGACGAAGTCGGAGAACTGCAGCTCGACGATCGGCCGCCGCCCGCAGAGCGCGGCCCCGACGCCCGCGCCGACGATGGCGATCTCGGAGATCGGCGTGTCGCGGACGCGCTCGCGGCCGAACCGTTCGAGCAGCCCGGTGGTGACGCCGAACGCGCCGCCGTAGACGCCGATGTCCTCCCCCATGAGGAAGACGCGCTCGTCGGCCTCCATCAGCTCGGCGAGGGTCTCGCGGACCGCTTCGGCGTAGGTCATCTCCCGGGTGGCGGTCGCGGCGGTCATGCCTGCGCCCCCGCGTAGACGGCACCGAGGAGGACGTCGCGGCCGGCCAGCGCGGGCGGCGCGGCGTTCGCGGTGCGGATGGCCTCGCGGACGTCCTGCGTCGCCTCCTTGCGCGCGGCCTCGATCTCGGCGTCGGTGAGGCTGCCCGCGCCGCGCACCGCCTCCTCGAAGCGGGCGATCGGGTCGCGCGCCTGCCACTCGGCGATCTCCTCGCGCGTGCGGTAGAGGTTCTTGTCGCTCTTCGAGTGGCCCTTCCACCGGTAGGTCACGTTCTCCACGAGGGTCGGCCCGTCCCCCGCGCGGGCCCGCTCGACCGCCGCCGTCACGGCCTCGTAGACCGCCTGCAGGTCGTTGCCGTCGACGGTGATCCCTCCGAATCCGTAGGCCGCCGCGCGGGCGGAGATGTCCTCGATCGCGAACGCCTCGTCGGCGGACATCGACATCCCGTAGTGGTTGTTCTCGCAGACGAACACCACCGGCAGCTCCCACACCGCCGCGAGGTTGGCCGCCTCGTGGAACGCCCCCTCGTTCGCGGCGCCGTCGCCGAAGAACGCGACCACCACGCGGCCGCTGCCGCTGAGCTTCTGGGCCAGCGCGGCGCCGGTGGCGATGGGGATGCCGCCGCCCACGATGCCGTTGGCGCCGAGGTTGCCGGTGGCCACGTCGGCGATGTGCATCGAGCCGCCGCGGCCGCGGCAGTAGCCGGTGTCCTTGGCGAGCAGCTCGGCCATCATCCGCGTGAGGTCGGCGCCCTTGGCGATGCAGTGGCTGTGGCCGCGGTGGGTCGAGGTGATCAGGTCGTCGGGCCGCAGCGCGAGGCACGTGCCGACGGCGCTGGCCTCCTGGCCGATCGACAGGTGCATGGTGCCGTGCATCAGACCGCGGGCGAAGAGCTGGTCGACGGCCTCCTCGAACCGGCGGGCGGTCCACATCGTCCGGAGCGCCCGCCGCGCTACCTCGGGCTCCTTCGCGAGATCACGCAACAGGTGCTCCTCTCGCGCAACATTGTGCGAACTTGTCACGATGGTGCGCACTGTGGCACATGTGTGCGTGACTGTAAAGGGTGACGACGGGCGCCCGAAACGGCCGCTAGTGGGTCTCCGCCGCGCTGAGCAGGGCGTGGGCGAGGCCCGAGTCGGTGATCAGCCCGTCGACGAACCCGCCGCGCAGCGCGCCGAGCACACCGGCGACCTTCTCCGCCCCCGTGGCGACGCCGACCACCACGGGAATCCGCCGCAGCTCCTCCAGCTCGACGGCGAGCACGCGGTCGTGCACGACCCCGCCGATCGGCTTGCCGTCGGCGTCGAAGAACCGGCAACAGGTGTCGCCGACGGGGTTCTCGGCCAGGAACGCCTCGCGCTCCTCGGGCGAGAGCGCGAGGCCGTCGAGGATGACGTTGCTCGACCCGATGCCCACCGACCCGATCCCGACGATCGCGACGTCGGCCGACAGCGCCGACTCGAGGGCGGCGCGGATGGCGGGCTCGGCGAGCAGTGCGTCGCGCGCGGCCTCCGAGCGCAGCAGCGCCGGGCCGTGCAGGTAGCGGTAGGACGCCCCGAGCCGGCTCGCGAGCTCGCGCACCAGCTCCTCCCCCGCGACCAGCGACGCGTCCACCGTCAGCCCGCCGACCAGCGGCACGACCTCCACGTCGCGCGGCTTGTCGACGTTGACCGCCGCGACCATGGCCTGCAGGGACGTGCCCCAGGACAGGCCGACGACCTGGCCGTCGCGGATCGTCTCGTCCAGCCACTGCGCGGCCAGGTCACCCGCCGCCGCGAGCACGTCGGCGCCGGGCCGGAACGCGGCGACGCGCACGTGTTCGAGCCCGAACGTCTCGCGCAGCGCCTGCTCGAGCCCGGGCGCCCGGGCGGTCTGGTCGTGGACGCGGATCTCGACGACGCCCTGGGCCCGCGCCGCGGACAGCATCCGCGACACGTTCGACCGGCTCGTGCCCAGCACGCGCGCGATGTCGTCCTGCGAACGACCGTCGAGGAAGTACATCCGGGCCGCCTTGACCAGGGAACCGCGATCACGTGGAGCAGGCATCGTCACCAAGTTCCTTGTCAATCACCAATGTGAGCATGGATAGTAGCTGACCACGTGAGCCGTCTGCACAGATGTGCGCATCAACCAACGGAGGTTGCCCATGGGTCAACGGCAGGTCCGCGTCGGGTCGAAGGTCGGCCTGCACGCCCGCCCCGCGGCGCTGTTCGCCAAGGCGGTGGCACGGACGGGGGTCCCGGTGACGATCGCGAAGGACGGGCAGCCGCCGGTGAACGCGAAGAGCCTGCTCAACCTGCTGACGCTGGGCGCGGGGCACGGCGACCTCGTCACGCTGCACGCCGACGGGGACGGGGCGGAGGCCGCGCTCGACGAGCTCGCGGCCATGCTCGAGCGCGAGCTGGACGAGTGACCCGCCCCTTGTGTTCCAGGTCTCACGGTGCTATCAACTCAACGCGCGCATATGTGAGACATATGCACATTGGTGACAATGGCACCGGAAGGCTCCCATGGACGTGACCTTTTCCCCGAGCCAGGCCCCACCGCCCCCGACGGAGGGGAGCGACAACCCGATCCTGAACGCGATCATCTGGGCCGGTGAGCACTTCATCGGCATCTTCAACGAGGCCGGCACGCAGTTCGCCGGGCTCGTGACCGGCATCCTCCCCACGCTGATCGTGCTGCTCACCGGCATGTACGCGCTGATCTCGTTCGTCGGTGAGGACCGGGTGACGCGCGCCGTGCAGTGGTCCTCGCGCTGGTGGATCACCCGCTACACCGTCATGCCGGTCATCGCGGTGCTGATGCTCACCAACCCGATGTGCTACACGTTCGGCCGGTTCCTGCGGGAGCGGCACAAGCCCGCCTTCTACGACTCGGCCGTCTCCTTCGTCCACCCCGTCACCACGTTCTTCCCGTACGCCAACGCCGGCGAGCTGTTCGTCTGGCTGGGCGTGGCGAGCGGGATCACCCAGCTCGGCCAGTCCACGGTGCCGCTGGCCGTGCGCTACTTCGCCGTCGGCATCCTCGTGATCCTCATCCGGGGCGTGGTCACCGAGCTGATCACCTCGTACCTGATCCGGCGGGCGGGCAAGACCGAGCTGTTCCGCTCGTTCGACGCCGAGTACAGCGCGGCCGGGGGTGCGGCGCGATGACCACCCGCGAGGTCGCCTACCGCACCGTCACCATCCGCCCGGGAGCCAACGGCTGGGGCCGAGGGCTGGAGCTCACGCCGACGCCCGAGCGCAACAAGGTCATCTCCGTGACCGGCGGCGGCATCCACGCCGTCGCGCAGCGGATCGCCGACCTGTCCGGCGCCGAGGCCGTCGACGGGTTCCGCACCCGCGTCCCCGACGAGCAGGTGCTCGCCGCCGTCATCAACTGCGGTGGAACGGCGCGCATCGGTGTCTACCCGCGCAAGCGGATCCCGACCGTCGACGTCTTCCCCGGCGAGCCGGGCGGCCCGCTCGCGCAGTTCATCACCGAGGACATCTTCGTCTCCGCCGTCGGGCCCGACGAGGTCGAGCTGCTCGACGGGCCCGCGGACGAAGCGACCCCGCCCGCGCAGCCGGCCACCCCGGCGCCGGCCCAGGCCCAGGCCCAGGAGGAACCCGACACCGCCCCGCGCGGGCTGCTCGTCCGGTTCGGCGGGGCGATCGGCCACATCATCAACACGTTCCTCGCGGCGGGGCGGCAGTCGATCAACCTGACGCTCAACACGATCCTGCCGTTCATGGCGTACGTCAGCCTGCTGCTCGGCGTCGTCATCTACACCGGCATCGCCACGGCGATCGGCAACCTGCTGGCCCCGCTGTCCAGCAACCCCCTCGGCCTCGTCGCCATCAGCGCGGTGGTGGCACTGCCGTTCCTGTCGCCGATCCTCGGGCCGGGCGCGGCCGTGGCCCAGATCGTCGGCGTCCTCATGGGCACGCAGATCGCCACCGGCGCCCTGCCCGTCCAGTACGCCCTCCCCACCCTGTTCGCCATCGACGGGCAGGTCGGCTGCGACTTCGTCCCGGTCGGCCTCGGCCTCGGCGAGGCGAGGGCGGAAACGGTGGAGATCGGGGTGCCCGCCGTGCTGTTCAGCCGGCTCATCACCTCGCCGCTCGCCGTGATCATCGCGTGGTTCGCCAGTTTCGGCCTCTGACCGGGAGAACGATGACCTACTACCGCACGACCGTCACCAGCGTGGGACCGGAAGCGGGCGACATGCTCGCGGGCGGGGTCCTCATCCTCTACGCGGAGCCGCTACCGGACGCGCTGGCCGACGTCAGCGTCGTCCACCGCCCCGACCACCGGGCCGCCGACCTCGCGATCGGGGTGGGGGACGTCGTCTCCGTCGGCGGGCACGAGCTCACGGTCACGGCCGTCGGCGACATCGCGGCGAAGAACCTCGACGAGCTCGGCCACGTCGTGCTCTACGTCGACCAGCCCGACCAGAAGCTGCTGCCCGGGGCCGTGCACGCGGCGGGCGGCCTGCCCGACCCGCAGGTCGGGCAGGTCATCGAGTTCCGCACGCCGCACTAGGGAGATCCCAAATTGGCATACCGTGAACGCCTCCTCGAGCGGCAGCGGACGACCGGGCGGCCGGTGCGCGTCGGGCTCGTCGGTGCAGGCCAGATGGGCAGGGGCTTCGTCGCGCAGGTCCGGCGGATCAGCGGCATGGAGGTGGCCGCCGTCGCCGACCTGGACCTGGAGCGGGCCACCGGTGCCCTGCGCGCCGCGGGCGTCGAGCAGGTCACCACCGGCGACGACCTCGACACCCTGAGCGCGGTGGTGGCCGACGGCGGCACCGTCGCCGTCACCGACCACACGCTCGCCGCCGCGCTCCCGCTCGACATGGTCATCGACGCGACGGGCATCCCCGAGATCGGCGCCGAGGTGGCGCTGCGCTGCCTTCTGGCCGGGCGGCACGTGGGCCTGCTCAACGTCGAGACCGACGTCACCGTGGGGTGGATGCTGTCGCGCATCGCGGCGCAGTCCGGCGCCGTGTACACGCTGTGCCGGGGCGACGAGCCCGCGGAGACGCTCAAGCTCGTCGAGTTCGCCCGCGACCTCGCCTTCGAGATCGTCTGCGCGGGGAAGGGCAAGAACAACCCGCTCAACCCGCACGCCACCCCCGCCGACCTCGTCGAGGAGGCGCGGCGCAAGCGGATGAACCCGAAGATGCTCGCGAGCTTCGTCGACGGCTCCAAGGCGATGATCGAGATGGCGGCGCTCGCCAACGCCGCCGACCTCGGCGTCGGCCCGAGCGGCCTGTCCGGCCACCGCACCACGGTGCCCGAGCTGCACGAGGTGTTCCGCCCGGCCGCGGACGGCGGGATCCTCGACGAGGCCGGCGTGGTGGACATGGCCACCGGGCCGGTGGCGCCCGGCGTGTTCGTCGTGGCCCGCAGCGACGAGCCGACGGTGGTGGAGGAGATGGACTACCTCGGCATGGGGGCCGGGCCGTACTACTCCTTCTACCGGCCCTACCACCTCGCCAGCATCGAGGCGCCGCTGTCGATCCCGGCCGCCGTGCTGGACGGCCGCAGCGACATCCAGCCGCGAGCGTGGCGGGCCGAGGTCGCGGCGGGCGCGAAGCGCGACCTGCGCGCGGGCGAGGTGATCGACGGCATCGGCGGCGACCGCGTGTACGGCGTCATCGCCTCCGCCGAGCAGGTCAAGGCCGATCACCTGGTGCCGCTCGGCCTGCTCGCAGGCGCCCGCCTCACCCGCGACGTCCGACAGGACGAGGTCATCACCCAGGACGACGTGGAGATCGACACGACCACGACGATCGCCCAGCTCAGGGCGCTGCAGGACCGCCTGCTCGACGGCCACCCGGTGCCGGCGGCCGGCATCGGCCACGTCCCGGCGGCGTGACCGACGAGCCGTGACCGAGGAGCGCTGCCCCGGCTGCGGCGGGGCGTGGATCGACGGCCGCATCGCCGTGCCGGTCGTCGGTGCCCTCCGGTTCTCCTACCGGCTGGGCACCACCGAGGTGGCCACGGAGGTGGCCGCGCAGATGTGCGAGGGCTGCGGCGTGGTCCGGTTGCGGGCACGCGACCCGGAGGCCATCGTCAGGGCCCGGCGGGCCGCCGAGCAGGGCCGGACCCGGCCGTGGCCGCTGCGCTCCCCGCGGCGAGAGGAGAGCTGATCCGTGGACAACGCCACCGTCTTCGTGCTCGTCGTCGCGATCATGTCGCTCACCGGCATCAGCGCGATCGCCCAGCACAAGTACTACGCGCGGACGGTGCGGCGGCTCGCGCGCGAGCACGACGAGCCGGGGCACGTGCTCGTCACCGGCCGCGGCAAGAGCCGTTTCCGCGGCGCGATCGTCGTGCTCGTGCTGCGCGCCGGTGACGAGGTGATCAAGGCGGCGATGGTGCTGGAGGGCGCCTCGGTGCTGGCGCGCTTCAAGCCCCGTCCCGACTGGGTCGGCCGGTCCGCCCGCGAGCCCCTGCCCGGCGCCTCGCCGCGCGTCGCCGCCGCCGTGGCCGAGGCCCGCTCGCGCGTGCCGGGCAGGCGGGTGCGGAAGGCCCCCGGCGGAGCGGGCGTCAGTTCGCGACCGTGAACCGCCGGCGGCGGAACGCGGGCTTCTCGATCTCGTCGATCAGCGCCACCGCGAAGTCCTCGGCGGAGACCGAGTCGCCCACCGGCGAGTCGGTGCCGACCTCGTAGCTGCCGGTGCGGGTGCCGGGGGCGATCACCGGGGCCGGGGAGAGGAACGTCCAGTCGACCCCCTCGCCGAGCCCCCGGAAGTAGTCGAGGGCTTCCGCCGCGACGAGCGCCTCGGGGCGGTAGGCCTCCGGGAAGTCGGGCGAGTCGACCAACCGCTTGCCGTCCACGAGCAGCGAGCCCGCCCCGCCGACGACGATCAGCCGCGTGTCCCCGAGCGTGTCGACCAGGTTGCGCAGGTGCCCGAGGTACGCACGCCGGTCGCCGCCGGTGCGGTCGGGCCCGATGGCCGACACGACGACGTCCACCTCGCCCGCGATGCGCTTGGTCAGCGCCGGGTCGCCCGCGTCGCCCCGCTCGGAGACGGCGCCGGCGGGCAGCTCGCCGCCGGAGCGGGTGATGCCGACGACCTCGTGGCCGCGCGACAGCGCCTCCGCGACCACCCGGCTGCCGATCATGCCCGTCGCCCCGTAGACCGCGATCCTCATCGACGGCTCCCTTCGCTCGTGATCCTTTCCGCGAAAGTAACCGTCGGTGATCGAGTACTTCAACGTGCTATAAGTACCTCGTGGTTACCAATGGCGCGCCGGCTTCGCTCGACCAGCTCAGGGCCGCGCGGGAGGCCGGCGACGAGGGCGACCTGTTCGATCCCCAGTGCCCCACCCGGCTCGTGCTCGACCGGATCGGCGACAAGTGGACCTCGCTCGTCGTGCTGCTGCTCAGCGACGGCCGCATGCGGTTCACGGACCTGCGCGGCCGGATCGGGCGTGTCGCACCCAAGGTGCTCACCCAGACCCTGCGCCGCATGGAACGCGACGGCCTGATCAGCCGCGAGATCTTCGCCGAGGTCCCGCCGCGGGTCGAGTACTCCCTCACCGACCTCGGCCGCTCGCTGATCGAGCCGATCGCCGTCATCGCCGACTGGGCCGAGGTGAACGTGCACCGGATCGTCGAGGCCCAACGCGCCTACGACGCCGCGCACGGCGGCTAGCGTCATCCCTCTGCGCGCCTGCGCAGGGCCTCGGCCAGCCGGGTCAGGGCGGGCACGGCCGCGCGGATCGCCGCCGCGTCGTCGGCGGACAGCTCCGCGAGCGCGCTCGCGATGGACCGGCTCCACGCCCGCCCGAGCAGCCGCCGGTGCTCCTCGGCGAGCGGGCTCGACCGCAGCAGGCTGCGCCGGTGGTCGGCCGGGTCCGGTTCCCGCACGAGCAGCCCGCGCTCGACGAGCGCCCGGACCGTGGTGCTCACGTTGCTGGTCTGCAGCCGCAGGCCCCGCGCGACCTCCGACACCGACACGCCCGGGCGCGCCACCACGTAGCGCAGGACGTCGACCTCCGAGGCGGGCAGGTGCTCGAGCCCCACCTCGAGCTCGCCGGTGCGGCGCAACGTGCGCGACAGCGTGTGCGCGGCCTCGGCGAGCTGGTCGAGCTCGACGTCGATGTCGGTCACATCACGGATCGTATCGGCTAGAAGTAGATATAAACTGATAACCACTTGGCCGCCGTTCCCCGTCCGTGGAGATCACCATGTCGCTGGCCGCCCGGGCACCCCTCGGCGTGTGGATCTGCGTGCTCGCGCTGCTCACCGCCATCGCGCCGCTGGCCACCGACATGTACCTCCCGGCGCTCCCCCAGGTCGCCGCGGAGCTGGGCACCACCGCCTCGGGCGTGCAGACGACCCTCACCGGGTTCCTCGTCGGGCTCGCGGCGGGTCAGCTCGTCATCGGCCCGCTCTCCGACGCGTGGGGGCGGCGCCGGCTCCTGCTCGCCGGCACGGCCCTCTGCCTCGTCGCCACCGCCGCCTGCGTCGTGGCCCCGACGGTCGGCGCCCTGGTGGTCGCCCGGTTCCTGCAGGGCTTCGGCGGCGCCGCGGGGATCGTGCTGAGCCGGGCCGTGATCGTCGACCGGACCACCGGCAGCCGTACGGTGCGGTTGTTCTCGCTGATGATGGCGATCAACGGGATCGCGCCCGTCGCCGCCCCGCTCATGGGCAGCGGCCTGCTCGGCCTCGGCAGCTGGCGGGCGATCTTCGTGGCGCTGACCGGGCTGACCCTGCTCATGGTGATCGGCGCGTTCCTCGCGATCGCCGAGACGCTGCCACCGGAGCGCCGGGTGCGCGGCGGGCTGCGGGCCACCGCCCGGGACGTCCGGTCGGCGCTGTCGCGGCCCCGCTACGTCGGCTTCACGCTCGCCTTCGCTTTCGCCTTCGCCACGCTGTTCACCTACATCTCCGGTTCGCCGTTCGCCCTGCAGGAGACGCTGGGACTCTCCGACCGGGCCTTCGCGGCCGCGTTCGGCACGAACGCCGCGGGCCTGATCCTCGCGAGCGTCGCCAACGCCCGGCTCGCCGGGCGGGTCGACCCGCGCCGGGTGCTCGCCGTCGCGACCACCGCGCTGGTGCTGCTGTCGCTCGCGCTGCTCGGGATCGTGCTGGCGGGCCCCTCGACGGGGCCGGTGCTCGTGGTGCTCTTCCTCGCGGTCACGAGCCTCGGGTTCGTCATGGGCAACGCGAGCGCGCTCGCCTCCCGCGAGGTGCGCGACATCGCAGGTACCGGGTCGGCGCTGCTCGGGGCGCTGCAGTTCGCCCTCGGCGCGGCCGTGTCCCCGCTGGTCGGCTCGAGCCCGCTGGTGATGGCCGTGGTGATGGTGGTGGCGTCGGTGCTGTCGCTGGGCGCCCAGGCCGCGCTCGCGAGGAGGCGGGAGGAGGCGCCCGTCCCCGCGTGAGGCGTGGGCCCCTCTCGCCTGCGCCGCCCGCGCCTGCCACGATCTGGGCCAGCACACCGCTGATCATCGTTGACCTTGCAGAGGACCCAGTGCCCTGGCCCTTCCACCGTCGCCCCGCGCTCGACGCCGACCACCCCGACGCCCTCGCCGACGCGCACAACCGCGCCGTCGAGCTGGGGGCGCTCGGCCAGTACCAGCAGGCCCGCGAGCTCGACGAGGACACCCTCGCCCGGCGTCGGCGCGTCCTCGGCCCCGACCACCCGCACACGCTCGCGACCGCGAACAACCTCGCCGCCGACCTGCGCGGGCTCGGTGAGCTCGAGCAGGCCCGCCGGCTCGACGAGGACACCCTCGCCCGGCGCCGGCGGGCGCTCGGCGACGACCACCTCGGCACGGCGGCCACCGCCGCCGCCCTCGCGGGCGACTACCGCACGCTGGGCGACTTCCGGCGCGCCCGCGAGCTCGACGAGCTCGCCTTCCTCTCCCGCCGCCGCGTCCTCGGCCCCGACGACATCCAGACGCTGGAGTCGGCCCATTTCCTCGGCACCGACCTGCGCGCGCTCGGCGAGTTCCAGCGTGCCCGCGAGCTCGACGAGGACTCCCTCAACCGCAGGCGCCGCATCCTCGGCGACGACCACCCCGACACCCTCGCCAACGCCCACAACCTCGCGATCGACCTGCGCGAGCTCGGCGAGCACCGCCGCGCCCTCGCCCTCGACGAGGACACCCTCGCCCGCAGGCGCCGCATCCTCGGCGACGACCACCCGAAGACCCTCAACTCCGCCAACAACCTCGCCGCCGACCTGCACGCCCTGGGCGACTTCGCGCGCGCCCGCGACGTCGACCGGGACGCCCTCGACCGGCGCAGGCGGGTCCTCGGCGACGACCACCCCGGCACCATCGCCAACGCCCGCGCCCTCGCCGACCACCTGCGGGCGCTGGGCGACCACGCGGGCGCGACGGCGGTGCTCACCACGTTCAAGCTCGCTCCCGAAGCGGCGTCGAACGGGGCGTGACGGCGCTCGCTCTTCATCCGCGGTTCCGCGGGGAACCCGCGTTCACGCAGCCGGGGTGATCCGCTTCGGTAGCAGGAGCAGGCTGAGGACGTAGTCGACGTCGAGGGAGTCGCCCTCCCATTTCGAGCTGATGGTGGTGTGGTCGATGCACAGTCTCGCGCGGGCGTGCATCTCGACCAGGCTCTCCGCCTTCCCGCTCAGCGGCTCGGCTGCGTCGGGAACGGGTGTTCCGTCGGGGCGGCGGAACACCCACCTCCCGTCCACGCGATCGATCTCGTAGCCGTGCTCGTGCACCACCTTGTGGTGGAACGAACAGATCATGATCAGGTTGTCGATATCCGTCGGCCCGCCCACCTCCCACGGGATGATGTGGTGCGCGTTCAGGTACCGGGTGTGCGGACACCCCGGGAACTGGCAGCGCTGCCCATCCCGCGCCGTGAGCGCCCGAACCTGAGCATCGGAAGCGAGGCGGCGGGAGCGGCCCAGGTACATACGGTTGCCCGTCCGGTCATCAAGGAGGAGCTGCACTTTCGCATCACACGCCAACCGCGCCGCGGTCGCGGGCGCCAGTGTCGGTCCGCCGTCGAGGCGGGCGGTGCGGGTGGAGGCATCCACGTGCACGACCACCTCGGCGTTGCCCCGCTCGACCACCGTCCCGGCGTCGGTGTGCCCGGTGACCAGCGCGAGCAGCGCATCCGCCCGGCGCGCGGGGACACCATCGACCACCAGGCCCGGTTCCTGCTCACGGGCCCGCTCGACCAGGTCCGCCGGGACAGGCTCGGGGTCGGGCGCGGTCGGCTTGCGCTTCGGGGTCTGTGCCTCGATCGCCGCGATCAGCGTCGCCCCCTGGTCGGGGGTCAACCGGACGCGCAACTCGAGACAACCGTCGTCGGCCCACCGCCACGTGACCGACCGCCGGGCGGCCAGGTCCTCGGGCGGGGCGATCAACTGCCGCGCGGCCCGGATCAAGGTTTCAAGGTGACTGGCGGTGCCGTGCCGGGCGATGCTGAGGAGGATCTTTTCGGCGGTTCCGGGGTCGGTGACGGTGGCGTTCCGGATCCCGGAGGTGCCCGCGGCCAGCTGGGCCGCGATCCGCACCAGGGCGGAGGTGTCGGTGCCGATGACGCGGGTGATGGCCCGCACCTTCGAGTACGACAGCTCCCCGGCGGCGGACGCCTCGGTGATCAACGGCAGCTGGTGCAGGGCGCGGGCGATGCCCGGCACTGGGCGGCGGCGATATGGCCGGCGATGCCGAGCAGCCCGGTTTCGACCTCGCCGTCGCTCATGGCGTGGAACGGGGTGGGGAACGGGACAACGGCGCCGGACATCGGGTTTTCCTCCTCACCGGGTGTGTGAGGTCAGGATGGCATCCGGGTCTGACAGTTTTCGGGGCGCGAACCGGGTTCCGCGGAACCTGAAAGCGGGACCGCCTCGTGGTGGCGCCGCGCGGAAACGGCCTGCCGAGGGGCCGCAGAGGCTCACAGGTCGAGGGGCGCGAAGCGATCGCGCAGCGGACGCCGAAAGACGCCACCGACAGGTGAGGAGCGCCCCGCACACTCCGCGGCGCCACCAGGAGGCCCACCCAGGACTGCGCAATCGGAGCACAGAGCAGGTTCCGCGGAGCCCGGAAGTGAAGCCGCCTCCCGTTGGCGTCGCCCGCGGGGAAACGCAGGTCCGCGGCATGCCCGCGAATGCCCTATCCGAGGCGCCGCGGCCCCGCGCACTGCGCGGCGCCGCCAGGAGGCCGGCGGGGCCGGGCACGCGGAACAGCGGCGAGCGGTTCCGCGGAACCCACCAGCACGAGACGATGGAGCGGTGATCGCTCCGCGCACCCCCCTCCCCACCGGTCGCATCCCCGGCGTCGAGCGCGACATCTCCCGCCTCGTCATGGGCTGCGACAACCAGCGGACGGCCGAGCACGCGGCCGAGATGTTCGACGACTTCGCCGAGCGCGGGGGCAACGCGTTCGACACCGCCCACCACTACGCGGGCGGGCTGCCGGAGCGGCTGCTCGGGCAGTGGATCGCCGATCGCGGGGTCCGCGACGAGGTCGTCGTCATCGGCAAGGGGGCGCACACGCCGCACTGCGACCCGAAGTCGGTCACGAGCCAGCTGTTCGAGAGCCTCGAGCGCCTGCAGACCGACCGGGTCGACATCTACTTCCTGCACCGCGACAACCCGGAGGTGCCGGTCGGCGAGTTCGTGGACGTGCTCGACGAGCACGCCGTCGCCGGGCGGATCGGCGTCTTCGGCGGGTCGAACTGGAGCATCGAGCGGATCGAGGAGGCCAACGCCTACGCCGCGGCGCACGGCAGGCGGGGCTTCGCCGCCGTCAGCAACCACTTCGGGCTCGCCCGCGCCCTCGACGTGCCGTGGGAGGGCTGTCGGCACGTCACCGACGACGAGGACCGGCGGTGGTTCGAGCGCACCGGCACGCCCCTGTTCCCGTGGTCGTCGCAGGCACGCGGGTTCTTCACCGGGCGGGCCGCGCCGGACGACCACTCGGATCCCGAACTGGTCCGCTGCTACTACAGCGACGGCAACTTCGAGCGGCTCGCGCGGGCGCGCAAGCTGGCCGCGCAGCTGGGGGTCGCACCCACCGCGGTCGCGCTCGCCTACGTGCTCGCCCAGACGTTCCCGACGTTCGCCGTGATCGGGCCCCGCTCGGTGGAGGAGACCCGCACCTCGGCGGAGGCGGCGGCCGTGCAGCTCACCCCGGAGCAGGTCGCGTGGCTCGACCTGCGCGAGGACGGCTGAGCGGGCGGGCACACTGGGCGCGATGGCCGACGACACATACCAGGCGCGGGTCTTCCACGACCTCACGAAGTACTACGCGTTGAGCGACGCCGAGGGCGACGAGCGCATCGGCATCGGCGACCCGGCCACCCGGACCGCCGCCATCTGGCAGAAGGACTGGGACATCAAGCCCTTCCTGTACAAGGTCTACGAGACCGCGCCGCCGATCGCGCTCACCCGCGAGCTGCCGGAGACGGGCATCCCGGCGCTCGAGGCCCTCTCCCGCACCGGTGCCGAGGCCGCCGGGGCAACCCCGCCGGGCCGGGACCTGCTGGCCCGCCTCGGCCTGCTCACCAACGGCTCGCTGGAGCGCACGTGGCGGACGCAGGACGGCCGGGTGCACCACTACCGCACCGCGGGCGGTACCGGCGCGCAGTACCACCTCGAGCTGTACTTCGTCTGCGCCGACCTGCCCGACCTCGACGCGGGCGTCTACCACTACTCGGCGCTCGACCACAGCCTGCGGCTGCTGCGGGCGGGCGACCACCGGGCCGCGCTGGTCGAGGCCACCGGGGAGGCGCCCTCGGTCGCGGCGGCGCCGGTCGTGCTGGTCATGACCAGCACCTTCTGGCGCAACGCGTGGCGCTACCGCGAGCGGGCCTACCGGCACGCGTACTGGGACGCCGGCACGTCGCTCTCGCACATCCTCGCGATCGCGGCCTCGGCGGACCAGCCCACCGAGCTGGTGCTCGGCTACGCCGACGGGCAGGTGAACGACCTGCTCGGCGTCGACGGGACACGCGAGTCGGCGGTGGCGCTCGTCGCCATCGGCCGCACCGGCCCCACCCCGCCGGCGCTGCCGGCGCTCGACCCGGTCGAGCTGCCCACGAGGCGGCTGTCGCCCGCCGAGGTGGTCTTCCACGCGATCACCGACATGCACCTGGCGTCCTGCCTGCGCACCGGCGAGGACGCGGCGGCCTGGCGGTCGCCCCGCTGGCGCAGGCCCGCCCCCGAGCCGACGGGCGAGCTGGTCGAGCTGCGGCCGACGGAGCAGCTCGACCCGCGGGTGGTCGAGCAGATCATCCTGCGCCGCCGCTCGACCCGGAACTACGACACCGACGTGGCGATCCCCTTCGAGGCGTTCTCCACGCTGCTGCACCGCTCGACCCGCGGCGTGGCATCGGACGTGCTGACCCCCGGGGCGCCGCTCACCGACCTCTACCTGATCGTGCACGCCGTCGAGGGCCTGGCACCGGGCATCTACCTGCACCATCCGGCGCGCAACGCGGTCGAGCTGCTGCGCGAGGGCTCGTTCCGCGCGCAGGCCGCCCGCATCGCGGCGCAGCAGCGGTACGCGGGCGATGCCCACGTCAACCTCTACCACCTCGCCCACCTGCCGTCGCTCCTGACCCGCTACGGCGACCGCGGCTACCGGCTCGCGCAGCTCGAAGGCGCCCTGCACGCGGGCAAGCTGCACCTGGGCACGCACACGATGGGGCTCGGCGCGGTCGGCTCCACCTCGTACGACGACGAGGTCATCGAGTTCTTCTCCCCGCACGCGGCCGGCAAGGACTACATGTTCGTCACCGTGTTCGGCAAGCGGCGCCCCCGGAGGTGAACCGCCCGGCATGGAGCACACAGGCGCGTTCCCCGTCGGCGCCACCGTGACGCGCGCCGAGCTCGCCGCGGACCCGCACCCCGCGCTCGCCCGGCTGCGCGCCGCCGAACCGGTCTCGTGGGTGCCCGACCTCGGGTGCTGGCTGGTGACGAGCCACGCCGCCGCCCTGCGGGTGCTGCGGGACCCGCGCACGTTCACCGTCGACGACCCCCGCTTCTCGACGGCCCGGGTGGTCGGGCCGAGCATGCTCTCGCTGGACGGGCCGGCGCACGCCGCGGCGCGCCGGCCGTTCGCGGGCCCGTTCCGACCCGCCGAGGTGGCCGACCGCTTCACCACGCGCATCACCGAGCTCGCGGCGGAGCTGGTGGGCGCGATCCGCCCCGCCGGGCGGGCGGAGCTGCGCGCGAGCGTCGCCGGGCCGCTCGCGGTGCGCGTGGTCGCCGAGGCGCTGGGGCTGACCGTCGACCCGGCGACGGTCCTGCGGTGGTACTCGACGTTCGTCACGGCCGTGTCGGAGGTGACCGCGGGTGGTGCGGTGCCCGCCGAGGCCACGGCGGCGTTCGCGGCGCTCGCCGAAGATCTGCGGGCCGGCACCGCCCGCGACGGCTCCGTGCTCGCCGACGCCGCCGCGGGCGGCCTCGGCGAGGTGGCGGTGGTGTCCAACGCCGCCGTCCTGCTGTTCGGGGGCATCGAGACGACCGAGGGCATGATCCTCAACGCGCTGTGGCACCTGCTGCGCGATCCGGGCCTGCTCGCCGCCGTGCGCGAGGACCTCGATCAGGACCTCGACCTGCTGCCGCGCGCCGTCGAGGAGTCGCTGCGGCTCGAACCCGCGGCCGCCGTCGTCGACCGCTACGCGACCCGCGACGTGGAGCTCGCGGGCACGCCCATCGGGCGCGGCGACCCGGTGACGGTGTCGCTCGCGGGCGCCAACCGCGACCCGACGGCGTTCCCCGACCCGGACGCGTTCGACCTGCGCCGGGCGGGCGCGCCACGGCACCTCGCGTTCGCCCACGGCCCCCACGCCTGCCTCGCGATGGACCTGGCCCGGCTGGAGACGCAGATCGCCGTCCGCACCGTCCTGGTCGAGCTGCCCGACCTGCGGCTCGACGAGCCGGTCCGGCCGACCGGCCTCGTGTTCCGCAAGCCGCGGCGGCTGCCCGTCCGCTGGCGGCCGGCTCACCCCCGCAGCAGCCCGTCGATCGCCTCCGGGGAGTAGGCGCGGCGCACCACCAGGTCGGCGAGCCCGCGGGCGGCGGCGGCCTCGCCCCACGCGCCCGCCTCGACCCGCAGCCCGTCGGCCACCCGCTCGACGACGTCGCCCTGCACGCGGGCGCGCACCTCGTCGACCATCGGCCGCAGCCGCCCGACCGCGCCGCCGAGCAGCAGCCGGCCCGGGTTGACGGTGGCCACGATGGCGGCGAGGGCGCGCCCGAGGTGGCCCGCGGCGGCCCGCAGCTCGGCGAGCGCGGTGGGCGCGCCGTCGCCGACGGCGGCGACCAGCTCGTCGAGCGAACCCAGCCCGAGGCGCTCCACCAGGCCCGCCCCCGAGCTGAAGGCGGCGAGGCACCCGCGGCGGCCGCAGCGGCACCGCGGGCCCGCCGGGTCCACGAGGATGTGCCCGATGTCGCCCGCGACGCCCCGGGCCCCGCCCACCACCTGACCGTCGACGACGATGCCGCAGCTGATCCCGGTGGCGACCTTGGCGTAGACCATCGTCTCCCCGGGAGCGCACTCCCCCAGCGCCTCGGCGCGCCCGTCGTTCTCCACGACCACCGGGACCCCGAAGCGGCGCCCGGCCGCGGTCAGCGCGGCGTCGGCGGGCCAGTCGGCGATCGTGGTCGCGGCGCGGATCAGGCCCGTGCGCACGTCCACCGGCGCCGGCACGGCGACCCCGACGCCGGCGAGGACGTCGCCGGGGGCGAGCAGCACCGCCCCGATGTCCAGCAGCGGGTCGAGGACCTCAGCGGCGGGCCGGGACAGCTCCACCGGGCGGGTGCGCGACCGCAGCTCGCGCCCCGAGACGTCGGTGACCGACACCCGGGCGATGGCCTGCCCGATCGCCACCGCGAGCACGACGCGGCCGCGGTCGTCGAAGCGGATCCGCCGGGACGGCCTGCCGCGGCCCGCCTCGAGCGGCTCCGCCTCGTAGATCACGCCCAGCGCGGCCAGCTCCTCGAGGCGCGCGTACAGGGTCGAGCGGGCCATGCCGCTGCGCTCGAGCAGCTCGGCCCGCGAGAGCCCGCCGGTCTGCCGGATGAGCTCCAGGATCGTCCCGGCGGAGGGAGCCGAACCAGCGGTCATACGTGGACGACGACGTACTGGCGGCGCACCTCGACCTCGTAGCGCTCGGCGCTGTAGGGCCCGGGCCGGTACCCGGCCTCGGTCAGGACGGCGTCCTCGGGCGGGGCGGGCTCGACGGTGGCCTCGTAGGCCCGCACCCGGGTGCGGGCGGGGTCGAACCACGACCGCCCGGTGGCGATGTCGAACTCCCAGCCGTGCCACGGGCAGCGCAGGATCTCGCCCTGGCGCAGGTAGGTGTACTCACCCGGGGTGCGGGAGGTCACCAGGCCGGTGAGGACGCCGTCGCAGAGCCGGGCGCCGGCGTGGGGGCACGCGTTGCGCAGCGCGTAGTAGCGCCCGCCGACGTTGAACACCCCGATCGACCGGCCCTCGATCTCGACGATCTTGCGCTGGCCGGGACCGATCTCGTCGGTCGTGCCCACGACGTGCCCCGCCATCAGTCGAGCCCGTAGAGCGCCATGGCGTTGCCGCCGAAGATCCGCGCCCGCGTCTCGGGGTCGAGCTTCGCCTTGATCGCGCGGTCCGGGTCGTCGAAGTCCCAGTGCGGGTAGTCGGTGGAGAAGAGGATCTTGTCGGTGCCGCCCATGTTGTCGAAGACCGTGAGCAGGTGGCGGGGTTCGGGTGGCTCCTCGATCGGCTGCGTGGTGAACCAGATGTGCTCGCGCACGTACTCCGACGGCCTGCGGGACAGGTGCGGGACCTCGCCGCGCAGCCGCGCCCAGTGCTTGTCCAGCCGCCACATCAGCGACGGCACCCAACCGAAGCCGCCCTCGATGAGCACGACCTTCAGCTCGGGGAGGCGTTCGAAGACCCCTTCGACGACCAGGCTGACCAGCTGGGCCTGGAAGGCCTGGGCCATCGCGGTGTGGTCCTCGATGTAGAACGACGGCCACCCGGTGCCGGTGATCGGGTGGGCGCGCCCGCCGCCGAAGTGGACGCCGACCGGGAGCCCGTTGCGGACCGCGGCCTCGTAGATCGGCCAGTACTTGCGCTTGCCGAGCGGCTCGTCGGTGCGCACGAGCAGCAGGACCTGCACGAACCCGGGGTGGGCGGCGGCGCGGTCGATCTCGGCGACGGCGAGCTCCGGCTCCTCGTACGGGACGACGATGCCGGCGCGCAGCCGGGGCTCCTTCTCCAGCCACTGCTCGACCTGCCACTCGTTGAGCGCGCGGCACAGCGCGGCCGCGTACTCCGGGTTGCGCTGCCGGTTGGCCGTGCTCAGGCAGTTGAGGATCCCGTAACGGACGTCGTAGGCGTCGAGCAGCTGCTCTCGCATGAAGTCGAGGTCGCCGCCCGCGGGCAGGCCCGACGGCGGCCACGCGTCGGTGCGCGCCGCCCGTGGGGCGCCCTTCGGGTAGGAGGCGCCGCCGTCGCCCCGGTGGCCGTAGGCCTCGTCGTACTCGCGCCAGCGCCGCGGCAGGTAGGGGTGCAGCGCGCCGGGGGCGAGCTCGTTGTGGATGTCGCAGTCGACGAGGGGCGGGCGCGGCCGGGACATCGACGTGATCACTCCCCGAGGCGGTAGGTGTCGAGCGCGTTGCGGCCGAGGAACCGAGCCATCGCCTCGGGCGCGAGGCCGACCGGCGCGGACCGGGCCGGGTCGTCGAACTGGTGGTGCGGGTAGTCGGTGGCGAACATGAGCATCCGGTCGCTGCCCAGCCGGTCGACGACCTCCAGCAGCCGCGCCGGGTCGTCGGGTTCGTCGAGGGGTTGGGCGGTGAGCCGGACCTGTTCGCGGATGCTCTCCGAGGGCAGCCGGTCGACCCAGGGGACCTCCCGGCGCAGGCCCTTCCAGTTCTTGTCGAACCGCCACATCAGCGGCGGCAGCCAGGTGAACCCGCCCTCGATGAGCACGATCCTGAGGTTCGGGAACCGCACGAGCACGCCCTCGCTGACCAGGCTCACGAGCTGGGCCTGGAACACCTGCGCGAGCAGGACGTACTCCTCGAGGTAGTAGCTGGGCGCGCCGACCGGGGAGATCGGGTTGCCACCCGCGCCGCCGGCGTAGACGCCGAGCGCGAGCCCGTGCCGCTCCGCGGCCTCGTAGATCGGCCAGTACGCGCGGTTGCCCAGCGGGGCGCGGGCCCGCACCGGCATGAGGACCTGCACGAACTCGGGGCGCTCGCCGACGCGGTCGATCTCGGCCGCCGCCCGCTGCGGGTCCTGGGCCGCCACGACGATCGACCCGCGCAGCCGGGGCTCCCCGGAGAGCCACTCGGCGAGCTGCCAGTCGTTGACGGCGCTTGCCATCGCGACGGCCCAGTCGGGGTTGTGGATGCCGTCGACGCCGTAGATGCAGTGCGTGATCGCGATGCGGGTCCGCCACGGGTCGAGCAGCTGGGTGCGCAGCAGGTCGGGGTCGGAGCCGGGCGGGCCGTCGGCGGGGCGGGAGCCGGGGAGCGCGGAGAGCGGCGAGCCCGGCGGGTAGAGGTCGGACTCGAGGCTCGCGACGCCGCTCTCGGTGATGTAGTCGCGCCAGCGCGCCGGCAGGTAGGGGAAGAGCGCCCGGATCGAGCGGGGCGTGATGTGCACGTCGGTGTCGACGAGGTCGACGTCCGGCCACTCCGCGGGGCGGGCGTAGCGCGGGGCTGTCGTCGGCTGGGCGCCGAGCTGGGTGGCGAGCTGCGTCATGCGACCCCCGACTTCTGTTCGTTCGTCGAACGTAATTCGTGTGGGAGCCGGGTGTCAACGAGCCGGTGTTCGGGCGGTGTTCGCCCGCACCCCTTGACACGTACCGGTCACGGGGCGTGTCCTCCTGTGCGGACACGCGCTCGACCCCGGGGAGATCCGCATGGCGCAGCACCCGTTCGGGCCCGACTCCAGGGCGTGGCTCGGCAGGCTGCGCCGCCGGCCGCGCGTCGCGCTCTTCGCGGCGATCGCCGCGGTGGCGATCGCCCTGCCGCTCGGTGCGCAGGTCGGGGGGCTGTTCCCGGCGCTGTCGGACACGTTCACCCCGCGGACCGTCGACCGCGGCCCGGCCCCGCTCATGGCCGCGCTCAGCGACATCTCCGAGTACCACGCGGCCACCGGCTCGTTCCAGGTGCTCGTCGACATCGAGCACGACACCCCGCACGTCCCGGCGGTGATCAGCGGGGAGCGCACCACGCTGTTCGCCACCGGGCGGGTCGATGCGCTCGTCGACCTGTCCGGGCTCGGACCGGATCGGGTGCGCACGACCGCCGACGACAGCGCGGTCAGTTTCACGCTGCCGCGGGCCCGGCTGTCGTCCGCCACCCTCGACCCGGCGGCGACCCGCGTGGTCGGCCGCGAGCGCGGCATCGTCGAGCGGGTCGCGGGCGTGCTGGCGGGCAACCCGGTCGACGACGAGGACCTCTACCAACTCGCGGCGCGCCGCATCGAGGAGACCGCGCGGGCGAGCGACCTCACCGCCCGGGCCGAGGCGAACACCCGCGACATGCTCACCACGCTGGCGCGTTCCCTCGGCTACGAGCAGGTGACGGTGACGTTCGAGGACCCGCGCTGATCGCGAGGCCGCCGCGGGCCCCGGTGCCGGTCTGCGCAGTGCCGGTCCGCGCAGTGCCGGTCCGCGCCGTGCCGGTCTGCGCAGTGCCGGTCCGCGCCGTGCTCGCGGCCTGCGCCGTGCTCGCGGCCTGCGGCGGCCCGCCGCCGCCCCCTCCCCCGGCGCCGAACCCGCCGGAGACGATCACCTACACCGCGCCGGTGCCGATGGCGCCCGAGACCGGCCCTGCGGCGCCGCCGAGCGCCACCCGGGCGACGAGCTGGGTGATGCCCGACCTCGTGGGTGTCGGGCTGCAGGAGGCGCAGGACCGCATCCAGGAGCTCACCGGCTACGGGATCCTCATCACCACCTCGCACGACGCGACCGGCGCGGGCCGGCTGCAGGTGGCCGACCGCAACTGGAAGGTGTGCAGCCAGAGCGTGCCGCCCGGCGCGACGATCACGCCGTCGACCCGGATCGACTTCGGCGTGGTCCGGCTGGACGAGTCCTGCTGAGCCCGCTCAGGTGCCGCAGTAGGTGACGTGGCGGTACTCCGCCGGCGCGGGCTCGGCGAAGCGCTCCAGCCCGGGGCGCTCCCGGTAGGGGTCGCTGACGACCTCGACGAGCCGGTGGAACGGCCCCATGTCGCCCTCGGTGGCGGCGGCCAGCGCCTCCTCCACGACGTGGTTGCGCGGGATGTAGACGGGGTTGACCCGGTCCATCGCCTCCGCCACCGCCGCCCGGTCCGGCGGCAGCGCGGCCTCCCACCGCGCCGCCCACGCGTCGAACGCGGTCGGCTCGGCGAACAGCGACCGGGGCCCGTCCGTGCCGCGCAGGTGCGCCGACAGCCCGCGGAAGAACCGCGTGAAGTCGACGCGCCGGCCGGCCAGCAGCCCCATCAGATCGCGCACGAGGTGGTCGTCAGGCTCCGCGAGGCCGAGCTTCGCGGCCATGCCGCGCGCGTAGTACCCCTCGTACCGCTCGACGAACGAGGCCACCACCTCGGTGGCCGCCTCGATGGCGGCGTCCTGGTCCTCGTCGATCAGCGGCAGCAGGGTGTCGCCCAGCCGGGCCAGGTTCCACTGGGCGATCCCGGGCTGGTTCGCGTACGCGTAGCGGCTACCGTGGTCGATGGAGCTGAAGACGGTGGCCGGGTCGTAGGCGTCGAGGAAGGCGCACGGTCCGTAGTCGATCGTCTCGCCGGAGATCGTCGTGTTGTCGGTGTTCATCACGCCGTGCACGAAGCCCACGAGCATCCAACGGGCGACGAGCGCCGCCTGCGCGTCGACCACCCGCCGGTAGAACTCGAGGTACACCTCGGGTGCCTCGGCCGCCTCGGGGTGGTGGCGGCGGATGGCGTGGTCGGCCAGCGCGCGGACGAGCTCCACGTCGCGCGTCGCCGCCGCGTACTGGAACGTGCCGACCCGCAGGTGGCTCGCCGCCACCCGCGCGAGGACCGCGCCGGGCAGGAGTCGCTCCCGCACGACCTCCTCCCCGGTCGCGACGACCGCGAGCGCCCGGCTCGTGGGGATGCCGAGCGCGTGCATCGCCTCGCCCATCAGGTACTCGCGCAGCATCGGGCCGACCGCCGCCTTCCCGTCGCCGCCGCGGGCGAACGGGGTGGCGCCGGAGCCCTTGAGGTGCAGGTCGCGCCGCCGACCGTCCCGGTCGACGAGCTCACCGACCAGCAGCGCCCGCCCGTCGCCCAGGCGCGGCTGGTACATGCCGAACTGGTGGCCCGCGTAGGCCTGGGCGACCGGGTGCGCCCCGTCCGGGAGCCCGGTGCCGACGAGCAGCGCGACGCCCGCGGGCTCCCGCAGCTCCTCGGGTTCGAGGCCGAGCTCGGCGGCCAGGTCGGTGTTGAGGACGAGCAGCTCGGCGCCCGGGGCGGGCGCCGCGGTCCAGGGCACCGCCAGGCCGGGCAGCTCGCGGGCGAAGGTGTGGTCGAGGTGCAGCCGCGGTCCGGCGCTGACGCTCATGCCCCGAGGCTACGTGCGCCGCGGCCCCCGGGTCGGCGCACGCGGCGCCGACCCGGGGCCCCGGGAACCGTCAGCGGATGTCGAACCGGTCGAGGTTCATCACCTTGTCCCACGCGGCCACGAAGTCGCGCGCGAACTTCTCGCCGGCGTCCCGGCACGCGTAGACCTCGGCGATGGCGCGCAGCTGGGAGTTCGAGCCGAACACGAGGTCGACTGCCGTCGCGGTCCACCGCAGCTCGCCGGTCGACCGGTCGCGGCCCTCGTAGGTGTTCTCCGCCTGCGACACCTTCCACTCGGTGCGCATGTCGAGCAGGTTGCGGAAGAAGTCGGTGGTCAGCACCCCGGGCCGGTCGGTGAACACGCCGTCGTTGCTGCCCCGGAAGGTGGCGCCGAGCGCCCGCATGCCACCGACGAGCACCGTCATCTCCGGCGGGCTGAGGTTGAGCATGTAGGCGCGGTCCACCAGCAGCGTCTCCGGCGGGAGCTTCTCCCCCGCCCGCAGGTAGTTGCGGAAGCCGTCGGCCTTCGGCTCCAGGACGGTGAACGTGTCGACGTCGGTCTGCTCCTGCGAGGCGTCGGTGCGCCCCGGCGTGAACGGGACGGTGATGTCGTACCCGGCGTCGCGGGCCGCCTGCTCCACCCCGGCGCAGCCGGCGAGGACGATCAGGTCGGCGAGCGAGATCTTCTTGCCGCCCGCCTGCGCGGCGTTGAAGTCGCGCTGGACCCCCTCGAGGGTCTGCAGCACCGCGGCCAGCTCCTCGGGCTCGTTGGCCTCCCAGTCCTTCTGCGGGGTGAGCCGGACCCGCGCCCCGTTGGCCCCGCCGCGCTTGTCGGTGCCGCGGAAGCTCGCCGCCGACGCCCACGCGGTGGCGACGAGCCGGGGCACCGGCACGCCCGTGGCGAGCACGGCCTGCTTGAGCGAGGCGACGTCGGACTCGTCGACCAGCTCGTGGTCCACCGGCGGCACCGGGTCCTGCCACAGTTGGGGCTCGGGCACCCAGGGGCCGAGGTAGCGGGAGATCGGGCCCATGTCGCGGTGCAGCAGCTTGTACCAGGCCTTGGCGAACGCGTCGGCGAGCTGGTCGGGGTTCTCGTGGAAGCGCTTGGTGATCGGCCCGTAGATCGGGTCGACCTTCAGCGCGATGTCCGAGGTCAGCATCATCGGCGCGTGCCGCTTCACCGGGTCGTGGGCGTCCGGCACCGTGCCCTGGGCCTCGGGGTTCTTCGGTGTCCACTGCTGCGCACCCGCGGGGCTGCGGGTGAGCTCCCAGTCGTAGCCGTAGAGGTTGTCGAGGTAGCCGTTGTCCCACCGGGTCGGCTCGGTGGTCCACGCGCCTTCCAGACCGCTGGTCATCGCGTACGGGCCGGCGCCGGTGCCCATCGAGTTCTTCCAGCCGAGGCCCTGGTGCTCGACCGGGCACGCCTCGGGCTCGGGCCCGATGTACTGCGGGTCGACCGCGCCGTGGCACTTGCCGAACGTGTGGCCGCCCACGATGAGCGCGACGGTCTCCTCGTCGTTCATCGCCATCCGGCCGAACGTGTCGCGGATGTCGCGGGCCGACGCGAGCGGGTCGGGGTTGCCGTTGGGGCCCTCCGGGTTGACGTAGATGAGGCCCATCTGCACGGCGCCGAACGGCTCGGCCAGCTCCCGCTCGCCGCTGTAGCGCTCGTCGCCGAGCCAGGTGTCCTCCGGCCCCCAGAAGATCTCCTCGGGCTCCCAGATGTCCTCGCGCCCGAAGCCGAACCCGAACGTCGGAAGGCCCATGTCCTCGATGGCCACGTTGCCGGCGAGGACCAGCAGGTCGGCCCAGGAGATCTTGCGGCCGTACTTCTCCTTGATCGGCCACAGCAGCCGCCGGGCCTTGTCCAGGCTCGCGTTGTCCGGCCAGCTGTTGAGCGGCGCGAAGCGCTGCGCGCCTTCCCCGCCGCCGCCGCGGCCGTCGTGGATGCGGTAGGTGCCCGCGGAGTGCCAGCTCATCCGGATGAACAGCGGCCCGTAGTGGCCGTAGTCGGCGGGCCACCAGTCCTGCGAGGTGCGCATGAGCTCGACGAGGTCGCGCTTGAGCTCCTCGACGTCGAGCGACTCGAACTCCGTCGGGTAGTCGAACCCCTCCCCCATCGGGTTGGAGCGGGGCGAGTGCTTGTTCAGGACCGTCAGGTCCACCTGGTTGGGCCACCAGTCCCGGGTGGTCCGCGGCCGGCTCACCTCGGGCGTCGGCGAGGGGATCGCCGGGTTCTCGGACTCGCTGATGCTGTCGGTCACGTCCGCTCCTTGTCCTGCTTCGCCGTTCCTTCTCGGGCCGCCGAGCACGCCGGGCACCGCCCCCGGTAGATGACCTCGGCCTCGTCGATCGCGAAGCCGTGGTGGTCGGACGGGGTGAGGCACGGGGCGTCGCCGGTCGCGCAGTCCACGTCGGCGATGGCTCCGCAGGACCGGCACAGGACGTGGTGGTGGTTGTCGCCCACCCTCGCCTCGTACCGGGCCACGGATCCGGGCGGCTCGATGCACCGCACGAGGCCCGCGGCGGTCAGGGCGCGCAGCACGTCGTACACCGCTTGGTGGGACACCTCACCGAGGTCGGCGCGCACCAACCCGATGAGCGAACTCGTGTCCGAGTGCGGGTGTTCGTGCACCGCCGCCAGCACCGCCAACCGGGGCCGCGTCACCCGGAGCGCGACCCCGCGCAGGGCCTGCTCCAGGTCCGACCTCGTTGGCACCGGGCCCACCCTGGACCAGTTCCTTGAACGACTCAACTCGGAGCGCGCGGGCGGGCCGGCCCGACGGTGTGGTCAGGCCGGGCCGCGGCCCGCTCTCGCGCGCGTGGCCTCCCGGATCGCGGCGGCGCAGGCCGCGGCCACGGCCCGCGAGAACGTCTCGGGGGCCTCGTGGGCCGGGGGCCGTTCCGGCACCAGGACGTGCACGACACCGTCGTCGCGCAGCTCGAAGGCGCTCACCCGCTGCCGCTCGGCCATCTGCGGCGCGTGGGCGGTGTCGCGGTGGACGATCGCGCTCGCGCCCTCCGGCGGCAGCGGCGACAGCCACGCGTGCTCGGCGGCGATCACCCGGTCGGCGGGCAGCAGGGCCAGCGCCGCTCCCCCGCTGCCCTGCCCGAGCAGCACCGACACCGCCGGCACCGTGAGGCTCGACATGTCGGCGAGGCAGCGCGCGATCTCCCCGGCGAGCGCGCCCTCCTCGGCGCGCGGGGACAGGGCGGCACCGGGCGTGTCGATCACGGCGACGAGGGGCAGCCGCAGCTCCTCGGCCAGCCGCATGCCGCGGCGCGCCTCGCGGAGCGCGGTCGGCCCCAGCGGGCGCTCCGGGGTCTGGTGGCGGCGGTCCTGCCCCACGAGGACGCACGGCAGCCCGTCGAACGCGGTGAGCGCGAGCAGCAGCCCGGCGTCGCGCTGGCCGTCGCCGGTGCCGCTGAGCGGGATGACGTCGTCGGCGCCGAACCGCAGCAGCTCCCGCACGCCGGGGCGGTCCGGGCGCCGGGTGAGCAGCACCGACTCCCAGGTCGACGTCGTGCGCCGCGGAGGCGGCGGGGGCGGGTCGGCGGCGCGGGCCGGGGCCGGGTGCGGGGTGAGCAGCCGCACCACCCGGCGGGTGACGCCGGCCAGGTCCTCCGGCGCCACGACGCCGTCGATGACCCCCTTCGCGACGAGGTGCTCGGCGCGCTGCACCCCGCTGGGGAACGGCTTGCCGGTGAGCGCCTCGACGATGCGCGGGCCGAGGAAGCCGATCAGCGCGCCGGGCTCGGCGACCGTGACGTGGCCCAGCGACCCCCACGACGCGTACACCCCGCCCGTGGTCGGGTTGCGCAGGTAGACGAGGTAGGGCAGGCCCGCGGCCTTGTGCTCCACGATCGCCTTCGAGATCGAGATCATCTCGACGAACGCGGGCGTGCCCTCCTGCATCCGGGTGCCGCCCGAGCAGGTGGCGACGAGCAGCGGCAGCCGTTCGCGGGTGGCCCGGCGGACCGCGGCGACGATGCGCCGGGCGGTGGCCCGCCCGATCGACCCGCCGAGGAACTCGAACTCGCCGGCGATCACGGCGACGCCGACGCCGTCGATCGTGCCCGCGCCGGTGATGACGGCCTCGTCGGTGCCCGCGCGCTCCCGGGCGGCGGCGAGCTGGGCCGCGTAGTCCGGGTCGATCCCGGTGAGGTCGACGGGTTCGTCCCAGCTCGAGAACGTGTCGCCGAGGACGAGCTCGATCAGGTCGCGGGCGCGCAGGCGGGTGCCGATCACCGCTCGCCCACCCCCGCGAGCCAGGCGCGGATGGCCGCCCCGTCCTCGTCGAGGGTCGGCGGCGCGGCGTGCGCGGTCCTCGTGACCTCGCGCCCCTCCGGGTCGAAGAACCGCAGCGGCGGGCCGGGCAGCTGCACGCGTCCCAGTGTCGCGTGCTCGACCTCGATCAGCAGCCCCTGGCTGCGGGTCTGTTCCCACGCGTACACCTCGTCGAGGGTCCGGACCCGCCCGGCGGGCACGCCCGCCTCGGCGAGCCGCGCGAGCAGGCCCGCGGCCCGCCGGCCGGAGAAGACGCCCTCGATCACCTCGACGAGCTTCTCGCGGTTCGCCACCCGCTCCGGGTTCGTGGCGAAACCGGGTGCGGCGGGGTCGAGGTCGAAGGCCGCGCAGAACCGCCGCCAGAGCCCCTCGCTGCCGACCGCGATCTGCACGGAGCCGTCCGCGCAGCGGAACAGCCCGTACGGCGCGATGGAGGCGTGGTGGTTGCCCCGGGCCCGGCCGACCTCGCCGGCCACCGTGTAGCGCGTGGCCTGGAACCCGTGCACGCCGACGGTCGCGGCGAGCAGCGAGGTGCGCACGACGGTGCCCGCGCCGGTGCGCTCGCGCTCCAGCAGCGCGGCGAGCGTCCCGTACGCGCCGTACATTCCGGCCAGCAGATCGGCGATCGGCGTGCCCACCTTCTGCGGGTCGTCCGGGCGCGAGCCGGTGAGCGACATCAGGCCCGCCTCGCCCTGGGCGATCTGGTCGTACCCGGCGCGGCCGCCCTCGGGCCCGTCGTGCCCGAAACCGGTGATCGACAGGACGACCAGGCCGGGGTTGATCGCGTGCAGCACCTCGAAGCCGAGCCCGAGCCGGTCCAGCACCCCGGTGCGGAAGTTCTCGACCAGCACGTCGGCCCGGCGGACGAGCTCCACGAGCACGTCCCGGTCGTCGGGGTCTTTGAGGTCGAGGGCGACGGACTCCTTGTTGCGGTTCGCCGACAGGAAGTACGTCGAGGTGCCGTCGACGAACGGCGGGCCCCAGCCGCGGGTGTCGTCGCCCGCGCCGGGCGCCTCCACCTTGATGACCCGGGCGCCGAGGTCGCCGAGCATCATCGTGGCGTGCGGGCCGGCGAGCGCGCGGGACAGGTCGACGACGAGCGTGCCGGTGAGCGGGCCGGTGGCGTCGGGCATCGGGGCCTCCCTCACAGCACGCCGCTGAGCACGAACGCGGCCCAGACCACGAGCGGGCCCGCGACGGTGACGATCACGCCGTAGCCGAGGATCTGGCGGTAGTAGCGGTCCTCGGAGATCGTGTCGGGGCGGTTGGCGACCATCAGCGCACCGTTGGTCGAGAACGGGCTGACGTCGACGACCGTCGACGACACCGCGAGCGCCGCCACCACCGCGACCGCGCTCACCGCGCCGGAGGAGATCAGCGGCACCGCGATCGGGATGATGATCGGCAACAGCGCGGTGGACGAGGCGAACGCCGAGGTCACGCCGCCGACGTAGCAAAGCACCAGCGCGCCGAGGAGGACCGTGCCGAGGCCCGCGGCCCAGGTGCCGACCGCCTCCGGCGCGCCCGCGGTGGACAGGATCGTCGCGAACGTGCTGACCCCGGCCACGAGCAGCACGGTCGACCACGCGATCTGCGTGATCGCGCCCTTCTGCTCCTTCGGGAAGAGCGCGGTGAGGATCACGGCCGCGGTGATGGCGGTGAACCCGATGTTGCGCTCGAACACCAGCGCGACGAGCGCGACCGCGACGAACGCGGCGAGCGTGATGACCTGGTCGGTCCGGACCGTCCGCCGCGCGGCGACCGCGGTCGCCGTGCCGCCGCCACCGGACGGGGCCCCGTCGACGTCGCCAGTGCCATCGACGGGGCCGCCGTCGGGGCCGCCGTCGGGGCCGCCCTCGGCGACCCGCCTGCCGAGCAGCTCGCGCCCGCCGAGGGCGAGGAACAGCGCGATCGCCATGGCGAGGTTCAACGCGAAGCTCGCCAGGAAGATCGCGCCCTCGTCCACGGGCAGCCCGTTGTCGCGCATCACCGAGTTGGTGATCACGCCGTAGATGCTGATCGGGGAGAACCCGCCGGCCTGAGCGCCGTGGACGACGAACATGCCCATCATCAGCGGGCTGATCCGGTGCCTGCCCGCGAACCCGAGCGCGATCGGCCCGACGATCGCGCAGGCCGCGGGGCTCGCGGCACCGATCGCGGTGAGGACGGCGGTGACGGCGAACATCACCCACGGGACGAGACCGACCCGGCCGCCGACCGTGCGCACCGCGCCGCGCACGATCAGGTCGACGGTGCCGTTGTTGCGGGCGATGGCGAACAGGTAGGTGACCCCGACGAGCGTCAGCACCAGGTCACCGCTGATGCCGTCGATGATCTCCCGTTCGGAGAGCCCGAGCGCGTACGTCCCCACGAGCCACGCGGCCACGAAGCCGAGCGCCCCCATGTTGATCGGCAGCAGCGTGCCGACGACGAACAGCGCGACGAGCGCGAGGATGGACAACCACTCTGCGGACATGATCGATCCTTGGGGCTCAAGGGGCCGCGGCCCCACGAGGCGCGTCATCGTTGACAGAGATCACGCGTGGCTGAGTGGCCTAGCCAATAGGTCTCCGGACCTGTTGTCAAGAGACACGTGCGCCCCGAGACCGGTCGAGTGGAGGAACGCGATCAGTCCGCGCGGTCGGCGGCCAGCGCCGCGCCGTGCTCGCCCAGGTCGGCCGCTTCGGCCTGGACGATCTTCGTGCCGTTGTAGACGTCGCGGTCGATCTCGTCGTCGGCGTTCGCGACCAGCATCGCGACGAACGTGTCGCCGTTGACGTTGAGGAAGGTGCGCACGACGCCGGTGAACCAGTCCACGGCGATCAACAGGCCGACGGCCTCGAACGGCAGGTCCAGCGACGTCGCGAGGAACATCGCCACCACCGGGAAGCCGCCGGGCACGGTGATCGTGCCCATGTTGAGCAGGATCGCCAACGCCATGCCGAGCGCGATCTGCCCGAAGGTCAGCGGAACGTCCCCGGCCTGGGCCAGGAACATCACGACGATCATGTAGTTGAGGACGGCCCCGTACGAGCCCATCGTCAGGCCGACCGAGAGCGTGAAGTTCGCGATCTTCTGGCTCACCCCCACCTTCTCGACGGCGTTCTTGAGCACCGTCGGGAAGGTGACCGCCGAGCTCGTGGTCGTCACCGCGATCGCGGTCTGCTCGGCCAGCTTGCCGGGCAGCTTCCAGGGGGCCAACCGGGTCCGCGCCGTCACGACGACCACGAACAGGGCGAACAGGATGAGCACGCCGAGCAGCGTCGTGCCGAGGTACTTCAGCGCGCTCGTCACGACCGAGAAGCCCACGTCTCCGGCGATGTTCGCCAACAGGCAGAACACACCGATCGGCGCGATGTGCATCACCAGCCGGATCATCATCAGCACGATCTGCTGGATCTGGTCGATGAACGTGAGAACCGCGGTGTCGCCGGTTCTGGCGACGTGGGCCCGCAATGCGATCCCGAAAAGCAGGGAGAACACGATGATGGGCACCATCGCCGCCGACGCCATCGCGTCGAAGATGTTGGTGGAGACGAAGTTCAGCAGGGTCTCCTGCCAGCCCAGCGCCTCGCCCGCCGACTCGCCGAGGCCCGGGTCGACCGAATCGGTGTAGACCATGCCGGCGCCGGGCCGGAACGCGGCGCCGAGCAGCCAGGCCAGCACGGCGGCGACCACCGAGAACCCGAGCATCCAGGCGAACGTGCGCAGGGCGATGCGGCCGGTGCCCGCACCGGTCATCGACCCGGTGGCCACGATCACCGAGGCCATGACCAGCGGCACGATCGACATCTGGATCAGGCGGATGAACAGGTCGCCGATGAATTTGAGATTGGCCGCCCACTCCCCGACGACAAGACCGAAGAGGATGCCGAGGATCGCGGCGATACCGATCTGCAGCGCGGGGTGCCGCAACGTTTTCATGCGCGGGACCCTAGGTGGGGGCGACTACGGCGACATTCCGCTCAGGTGACGGCCGCGTTACAGCGGTGTGAGCTCCCCACCGCTCACGAATTGGCGCCGCACCGGCGGAGCCGATTCCACGATCGACGATTTCGTTTCTCACTCGTCGCGCAGCAGGGCGACGTCGGAGACCGCCTCGATGTGGGCGGCCATCGCCGCGCTCGCGCCGGCCGCGTCGCCCGCGCGGATGGCGTCGGCGACCTTGCGGTGCGCCTCCAGGGACTCGCGCGGGCGGCCCGGCTGGGACAGCGACTCCACCCGGCTCTCCCGGATCAGCTCGGAGATCTCCGCCATGAGCCGGGCGAGCAGGCCCGAGTGCGCGGCGGCGGTGACCGCGGCGTGGAACCGCTCGTCGGCGGCCACACCGCGACCGCCCCCCTCGATGTCGCGGTCCATCTCCTCGAGCGCCGCGTCGATGGCGGCGAGGTCGTCGTCCGTGCGGCGCTTCGCGGCGAGCCCCGCGAGCTTGACCTCGAGCGCCTCACGGGCCTCGATCACCTCGCGCAGCCGGTGCCTGCGCGCGTGCAGCGCGGCGAGCACCTGCCGGTCCGGCGGGATGTCGCGGATCACCGCGCCGTCTCCGTGCCGGACGTCGACCACGCCCTGCACCTCGAGCGCGACGAGCGCCTGGCTCACCGTCGCCCGGCTGACGGCCAGCTGGGCGGCCAGCTCGCGCTCCGGCGGCAGCCGGTCGCCGACCTTCAGCCCCTCGGCGTGGATGTGGTCGAGCAGCCGCTCGACGAGCTGCTCGTAGAGGCGGGTGCGGGCGAACGGACGCAGCGTCTCACGTCGCCCGGGGGCTGCGGTCACAGGACGAAGAGTACAGGTGGCCTACTGGCTGAGTCATTTGCGTTATCAGGTGTGCTGTCACTGGTGCCCTGCTCTCACTTGCGCCTCAGCACGGCGATGCCCGCGGCGATGGTCCAGACCATCGAGAGCACGCGCCCGACCGGAAGGGCGACGCTGGCGTAGTAGAAGGTGAGCGACAGCACCGACGCCACCGCGATCCCGCCGGCGACGAACCCGAACCAGCGGGTGGGGGCGCCGAACAGGTGCTCCCGGCCGAGCAGCACCGACGAGCCGAGGACGAACACCCCGAGCGCGACGACGTGGATCACGCCGCCGGTGTAGAAGTTCGCCTCGCGCAGCACGCGGACCACCCCGTCGCCCGCTGACGTCACGACCAGCGACAGCGTCATCGACAGCAGGCACGAGGCCAGCATCGCGGCGACCGCCAGGTAGCCGACCCGCGGCAGCCAGGCGGCGCCGAGGGCGCGCAGGGCGGGCGCGAGGAAGCCCACGAAGGCGGCGAGGCAGATCACCGAGACCGCCTGCAGGCCCGCGGTCAGCGTGACCGCGAAGGGGTTGGCCGCGTAGTAGGCGGCGACCTCGGCGGCCGGGGCACCGGGCATGGGCAGGTCGCGGTCGGCGGCGGCGCTCGTGAGCGGCGCGGCCACGAGGTAGGCGCCGAGGAAGCCGACGGGGGCGAGCACGCCCGCGGCGAGGTCCGCGGCGGACCGGCGGCGGGCGGAGGCGGGGACGGCCATGTGCATCTCCTTCGATCGCTGGTGTCCCCACGATTCGCGATCGGGCCCGCCGGGGCGTCCCGCTCGCGACGCGATCTCGCCTACCGCGCGGGTGGTACGCGCCGGCGCCCGCCTGCGCTCACGGGGGTACGCGACCGGCGAGCCCCGCGAGGCGGTCGGCGAGCCGCGCGGCCGCCTCGCGCAGCTCGGGGGGATCGAGCACCTCGCCGTCGAACCCGAGCCGGGCGATGTGCACGGCGAGCCAGTCCAGCTCGTCCCCGCCCGCGACGAGCACGCAGCACCCGTCGCCGTCGTGCTCGACCCGGGCGACCTGGGGCGGCACGAGCCGGCGCACCTCCTCCGCCGGGGCGCGCAGCCGGACCCGGGCGAGGTGGCGGTACGGAGCCTCGGCCACGGACCGCTGCACGTACGCGAGCGGGTCGGGGTGCTGCCTCGGCCGGAACCGCCAGGTCGTGGCGACCACGTCGCGCATCCGGTCGAGGCGGAAGGTGCGCCAGTCGGCGCGGTCGACGTCCCAGGCCATGAGGTACCAGCGGCGGTCGGTGGCGACCATCCGGACGGGCTCGACCGTGCGCTCGTGCTCACCGCCGCCGCGGGTCCGGTAGCGGAAGCGCACCCGCACCGCGTCCCGGCAGGCGCGCGCGAGCGTCACGAGCAGGTCCGCGTCGATCTCGACGCCCGGCCCGATGAGGGTCTCGGTGGCGCCGTGCACCGCGCGCACCTCGGCCCGCAGCCGGGGCGGCATGACCTGGTCGAGCTTGGCGAGCGCCCGCAGGGCCGCCTCGCCCGCGCCGGCGACCGTGCCGCCCGACGCCATGCGCAGCGAGACCGCCGTGGCGATCGCCTCCTCGTCGTCGAGCAGCAGCGGCGGCAGCCGGGTGCCCGCCCCCAGCTGGTAGCCGCCGCCGACGCCCGCCGTCGCGTGCACCGGGTAGCCCAGTGCCCGCAGGCGCTCGACGTCGCGGCGCACCGAGCGGTCGGTGACCCCGAGCTCCGCGGCGAGCTCGGCGGCGGTCCACGACGGCCGCCGCTGCAGCAGCGCGAGCAGCCGCAGCACCCGTTCGGTGGTCGCCTCGACGGTCACGATCACCATCGTCCCACGGATCACGGAAGGTATCTGTCCGCTATTCGCGAGAAGCTTGTCCCGTGACCGACCAGACCTACAACCAGCTGCTCCGCGACCAGATCGACTGGCACTGGACCCACCAGCTGCGCAAGCGCCTCGACGGCCTGACCGACGAGGAGTACTTCTGGGAACCGGTACCCGGGTGCTGGAGCGTGCGCCCGCGCGGCACCGGCACCGCGCCGGTGCAGGCCGGAGCGGGCGAGATGACCATCGACTTCGCGTTCCCGCAGCCCACGCCTGCGCCGTTCACGACGATCGCGTGGCGGCTGGGGCACGTGATCGTCGGTGTGCTGGCGATGCGCAACGCCTCGCACTTCGGCCGGGCCGCGACCGACTACCAGTCGTTCGAGTACGCGCCGACCGCCCACGCCGCGCTGGCCCAGCTCGACGCCGAGTACGCCACCTGGCTCGCCGGGGTCTCCTCGCTCGGCGAGGACGGGCTGCGGCGGCCGTGCGGCCCGGCCGAGGGGCCGTTCGCCGACGAGCCGATGGCCACGCTCGTGCTGCACATCCACCGGGAGCTGATCCACCACCTGGCCGAGGTCTGCCTGCTGCGCGACCTCCACCTGCACACGAAGGGGGTGCGCTGAGATGGCACGCGACGTGCAGATCACCGTCGACTGCGCCGACCCGGCCGCGCTGGCGGCCTTCTGGGCCGAGGCCCTCGGCTACCGCGTGCAGCCCCCGCCCGAGGGGTTCGACTCGTGGGACCAGGCGCTCGAGGCGTTCGGCGTCCCGCCGGAACGGCGCAACGACGCCGCCGCGGTCGTCGACCAGGACGGCGCGGGCCCGCGGCTGTTCTTCCAGCGGGTGCCCGAGGGCAAGCGGGTCAAGAACCGGGTGCACCTCGACGTCCGGGCCGCGCCCGGCCTCGACGGCGAGGCCCGCATGGCCGCGCTGGAGGCGGAGGCCGACCGGCTCGTGGCCCACGGCGCGAAGCGGCTCGCCCGCCACGAGCCCCGTCCCCCGCTCGAGGGCGGCCACATCGTGATGGCCGACCCCGAGGGCAACGAGTTCTGCCTCGACTGAGGAACCCGCGCGCCTCGGTTCGGCCCGGGCAGGTCGTAGGCGCAAGACGGGAGGGCCCAAGACCGGCAGCGCTGTGTTAGCGTCCCCGGATGCGGACGGTGGGGCCCGTTGGCTCGCTGCTCGCGCTGAGCGCGAACGACCACATCTGCTGGCCTTACCGCGACCTGTCGAGCTTTCGTGCGAGCCTCGTCGAGTTCCTCGGAGCCGGGATCGCCCGTGGCCTGCGGGTGGCGTACGCGGGCACGGGCGACCCGGCATCGCTGAGGTCGAGCCTCGAGGGCCTCGCCGACGTCGACCGGTTGCTGGCCGGCGGCGGATTGGAGATCGTGGCCCTCGACGTCGTGTACGGCGCGAGGGTGCTCTCGGACCCGGACGTGGCGGCAGAGGCGTTCGCGACGGCCACGCAGCGGGCACTCGCCGACGGCTACGCCGGCTTCCGGGTCGGGGCCGACGTCACCGAGATGGTGCGCTCACCCGCGCGGCGCGACTGCTTCATCCGCTACGAGTCCCAGGTGGACCGCTTCGCGTCGACCCACCCGTTCTCGGCGATGTGCGCCTACGACGCGCAGCTGGGCCCCGCGGTCCTCGCCGAGCTCGCGAGCGTCCACCCGATCGCACCCGCGGCGCTGACGCCGTTCCACGTCTTCACCACGTCGGAGGGGGCGCTCGGCCTCTCCGGCGAGGTCGACGCCGCCAGCGCGGCGCAGTTCCGCAGGACGCTGGAACGCATCCGGCTCACGCCCGACGCCGCTGCCGTGGTCTGGGACCTCTCCGCGGTGACCTTCATCGACCACCGCGCGCTGCAGGCGATCGACGCCATGGCCGCCCGGCTCGGGATCCCGGCGCTGATCGCGGACCCGCCTCGGCTCGTGCGCCGCCTCGCGCAGCTGGTCCCCTTCGTCCACGTCGAGATCGTCGACGCGGAGCCGTCGTCATGAGCGCCGCGGCGGCACCGACCGGAGGCGGTCACGTGCACGAGGCCGGCTTCTACCGCTCCGACGCGGAGTTCGGCGCCCTGGTCGTCGACTTCATCGACTCCGCCGTCGCCGCCGGGGAGCCCGTGATCATCGGTTTCGACCGACGCAAGACGGACCTGATCCGGTCGCGCATCGCCGACGACACGGGTGTCTCCTTCGTCGGGGAGTCCGACCACTACAGCGCGCCGACGCGCGCCATCGGCAGCTACCAACGGCAGTTCGAGAAGCACCTCGCCGAGGGCGCCACCCGCGTCCGCATCGCCGGGGAGGTCCCCGCCGCCGGCACCGGGCGGTCCTTCTCGGGGTGGGACCGCTACGAGGCCGGCATCAACGCCCTGTGGCGCGAGCTGCCGGTCTGGTCCCGGTGCATCTACGACTCGACCGCCCTGCGGCCGGACGTCCGCGACGTCGTGCTCCGCGCCCACCCGCGGCTCGTCGCCCCCGACGGGCGCGTCGTGCGCAGCGCCGACTACGAGGACCCGGAGCGGTTCGCGTTCCTGCCGGTGGAGCCGCACCCGTTCGAGTCCGCGCCGCCCACCCGGCGGCTCGTCGACTGCTCGCCGGGCGGTGCCCGCACCGCGATCCGGGAGCTCGGCGACGGCCACGTCCACCCCGCCGTCCTCGACGACCTCGCCTACGCCGCCTCCGAGGCCGTCACCAACGCCCACATGTACGGCGGGTCCCCCGTCACCGTGCGGATCTGGCGCGCCGCTGCGCGGATGCTCGTCACCGTGCACGACACCGGACCGGGCCCCGCCGACCGCACGGTCGGGCTGGCGCCCCGGCCGCGCACGCCCGACGGCGCCGGGCTCGGCCTGTGGGTCGCCCACCAGCTCGACGTCACCACCGACCTCATCTGGCGCGAGGACGGCTTCACCGTGCGGCTCGCCGCCGGCGAGCCCGCGTGACGCCGGCTCTCGGGGCGCTGCTGCGCGCGGCGGGCCCGACGACCCTGGTCACACCGTGATCCCGTACTGGCGGATCTTGCGGTAGAGCGTCGAGCGGGCCAGGCCGAGCGCGGCGGCCGCGGCCACCCGGTTGCCACCCGCGGTGCGCAGCGCGCTCACGATCGCGTCGCGCTCGGCCCGGTCGACCGGGCGCAGCGCGGTGCGGGGGGCGCTCTGGCAGAACTCGGGCAGGTCGGCGGGTCCGATGCAGCCCACCGGGCGGCGGCGCAGCGCCGACGCCAGCGCGTCGCGCAGCTGGGCCACGTTGCCGGGCCAGTCGTAGCGACCGAGCAGCCGCAGCGCCGCCCGGGACAGCCGCACGTCGCGGCGCGGGGCCAGCTCGGCCAGCAGGGCGCGGGCGAGCGCGGGCAGGTCGCCGGTGCGGGCCCGCAGCGGCGGCACCGTGGCCGACGTGCGCATCACGGCCAGCAGCCCGTCGTGCGCGGGCTGCGCGGCGGTCGCGGCGAACGGCGGCACGCCCCCGCCGAGCGCGGCGACGAGGGTGTCGACCGCGGCGGCCGGCACGCGGTCGACGTCGCGCAGCACGTACAGCACCGCGGGGCCGGCCGCCGCGATCGCCGCGGCGACCTCCTCGGGCGCGGCCGCGACGCGCTCGGGTGCGATCCCGACGGCGCGGCCGTCCTCGCGCGCGCTGCGGTGCAGCTCGGCCACCAGCGTGAACCGCCCACTGCCCGGCTCGCCGATCACGAGTGCCGGCGCACCGTCCCGCAGCGCCTGCGCGACCGCGGCCGAGGCGGCGCGCCACGCCGCCGAGCCGTTCTCCGCGGGCCGCGGGGCCGGGACGAGGTCGGCGACGTCGACCTCGTTCAGCACCCCCACCACGGCGACCGCCCCCGCGACCGCGCCCCCGACCACCACCGTGGAGCCGCGCACCCGCACCCGGGTGCCCGACGGCAGGTCGAGCCGGTCGTCGACGCTCGCGTGGCGCGTCATCACGAACCGCACGTGGTCCTGCAGCGCCACCACGTCGCCGGGGTCGAGCAGGGTCTGCATCGGCGTGTTGGCCATCACCGTGCGCGGCCCCACGGCGAGCACGGCCTCCCGGCTGCGCGCGTCGAGCCGGGTGTAGGCGTCGAACAGCGCCTGCTGCTGCTCGTTGCGGTCGGCCAGCAGGTTGCGCTGGATCCGCGCCGCCGCCGAGCGGACGAGCGAGTGCAGGATCGGCGAGGAGTGCTCGCGCAGGCAGCTGATGTCCAGCACGCCCTCGATCCGGCCGGTGAACGGGTCGCGGACCGGCGCCCCCGCGCAGGCGTAGGGCTGCAGGCTCTCCACGAAGTGCTCCGCACCGACGATGTGCACGGACTCGCCGAACTCGAACACGGTCCCCACGCCGTTCGTGCCGACCGCGTCCTCGGAATAGCCGAATCCCTGCGCGAAGCACTGGCGGTCGGCGATCCGGCCGAACCAGGGGCTCGTGTCCCGGCGCACGAGCAGCCGCGCGCGGTCGTCGGTGAGCGCCACGCACATCGGGATGTCGGCGATCTGCTCGGCGAGCTGCTCGATCACCGGCCGCGCGCAGCGCACGAGACGGGAGCCGAGGTCGAGGTCGTCGTGGTACTCGGTGACCACGACGTCCGGGTGGACCCCGCGGGAGACGCTGCGCCGCCAGGACGCGGCGACGTGGTCGGGCACCCCGCGCAGGTCGGCGTCCGCGCGGTCGAGGAACGCGGCGCGGGCGCAGGTGAGCCGGTGCGCGCGATCCGCGAGCTCACCCACCTTGCGCGCACCTCCTCGTGCCCACTCCCATGGTGCGTGCCGCGTCAAGGCGGAGCTGTCCGATTTTGGGACACTCCCCGGCGCGGGCACGCTGCCTACGGTGATCGGCGTCACGACGTCCCCCTGCCGAAGGGCGAGCCATGACGACGACCGCACCAGCAACGACGCCGCTGCGCGACACCGGGGAGATCGAGGACGGCGGCCACGTCGACGTCCTCATCGTGGGCGCCGGGGTCTCCGGCATCGGCGCGGCCCACCACCTGCGCGACGAGTTCCCCGACCGCTCCTTCGTCATCCTCGAGGCCCAGGACGACCGGGGCGGCACCTGGTGGACGCACCGGTACCCGGGCGTGCGGTCCGACAGCGACCTGTTCACCTACGGCTACCGGCACAAGCCGTGGCGTGGACCGTCGATCGCCGAGGGCAAGGAGATCCTCGCCTACCTCGACGAGGTCATCGCCGAGGACGACCTGGCCGGCCACATCCGGTACCGGCACCGGGTCACGTCGGCGAGCTGGTCGTCGCACGCGCGCCGGTGGACCGTCGAGGCGCGCCGCGACGACGGGACGCGGGTGCGTCACACCACCGACTTCCTGTGGATGTGCCAGGGCTACTACAACCACGAGAAGCCCTACCAGCCGCGGTGGGAGGGCATGGACCGGTTCCGGGGCGTGGTCGTGCACCCGCAGAGCTGGCCCGAGGACCTCGACCACACCGGCAAACGCGTCGTCGTCATCGGCTCCGGCGCCACCGCGGCGACGGTGGTGCCCGCGATGGCCGAGAAGGCCGAGCACGTGACGATGCTGCAGCGCTCCCCCTCCTATTGGTACGCGCCGCCGGTCACGCACGAGCTCGCCGTGACCCTGCGCCAGCTCGACATCCCGGAGGAGTGGACGCACGAGATCCTGCGCCGCCAGTACATGGCGCAGTACCACTGGCTCGCCCGCACCTCGCTCGAGGCGCCCGACGAGGTCCACGCGTTCCTCATCGACTCGATGCGGCCGCTGCTGCCGGAGGGCTTCGACATCGAGAAGCACTTCACCCCGCGGTACCGGCCGTGGCAGCAGCGCATCGCGATCGTCCCCGACGGCGACCTGTTCGCCGCGCTGCGGGAGGGCAAGGCCTCGATCGTCACCGACACCGTCGAGGAGTTCACCGAGAACGGCATCCGCGTCGGCTCCGGCGAGGAGGTCGAGGCCGACATCGTGGTCACCGCCACCGGCTTCAACCTCTCCGCCTTCGGCGACGTCGCGTTCACCGTCGACGACGAGCCGGTCTCCTTCCCCGAGCGCGTCACCTGGCGCGGGATCATGATCAGCGGGGTGCCGAACATGGCGTACGTGTTCGGCTACTTCCGCCACAGCTGGACGCTGCGCGTCGACCTCGTCACCGACCTGGTCGGACGGCTGTTCCGGCACATGGGCGACAAGGGCGCCACGGTGGTCGTCCCGACCCTGCGGCCGGAGGACGCCGACATGCAGCTGCGTCCGTGGTCGGACCCGGAGAACTTCAACGCCGGCTACGTCATGCGCTCCCAGGACGTGATGTTCAAGCAGGGCGACCGCGAGCCGTGGACGCACATGCACGAGCACGAGGAGGAGATGGAGATCCTCCCGAAGGCCGACCTCGACGACGGGTCGCTCGTCTACCGCTGAGAGAGCTGGAGGTCCCCCATGCCCCTGCAGTCCGTCCGCACCGGGGTCTCGCTGCACTACGAGGTGAGCGGGGAGGGCGACCCGCTGCTGCTCGTGATGGGCACGTCCGGCTCCATCCCGCTGTGGGGCGAGCTCGTGCCCCGCCTCGCCGAGCGGTACCGGGTCATCGCCTTCGACAACCGCGGGCTCGGCGGCAGCGAGCGCGGCGACGGCCCGATCACCGCGGCGACGATGGCGGAGGACGCCGCGGCGCTGCTCGAGGCGCTCGAGATCCCGAAGGCCCACGCGATGGGCTGGTCGCTCGGGTCGGCCGTCGTGCAGGAGCTCGCCATCGCCCACCCGCAGCGGGTCGCCTCGGCGGTCCTGTACGCGACGTGGGGCCGCTGCGACGGGTTCCAGCGCGCGATCTTCACCGCGCTGCGCCTCCCCTACGCCGTCGGCGACATGGAGGCCGCGCTCGCCGTCGCGGGCCTGGCCTTCTCCCCCGAGCTGATGGACCGGCCCGACGTCCAGCAGCTGTTCGAGCCGATGCTGCCCGCGTTCCCGCAGAACGAGGAGCAGATGGCGGTCACCGTGGAGCAGTGGGACGCCGACCTCGCGCTCGACACGCTCGACCGGCTCGGGGGGATCGAGGCGCCGACGCTGGTCGTGGTCGGCGAGCAGGACCTGCTGACCCCGCCGCGGCAGGCCAAGGCGGTGGCCGACGCCATCCCCAAGGCCCGCTTCGAACTCGTCACCGGGCCGGGGTCGAGCCACGGCCTGCACATCGAGCGGCCCGACGACCTGCTGCGCCTCGTCACCGGGTTCCTCGACCAGCACCCGGTCCTCGCCTGAAGCGGGGGTGCGGGCGGGGGACCCCGCTCCCCGGCCGGCCGCCCGTGCGCCATCGTCGTCCCCCGGGGGCACGTCACCGCCGCCGTGCGCCCGGGGGCGTGCCCGTTCGATCACCGGCCAAGGAGGTCCAGGTGGGTAGGTCCATCGACGGAAGCGCCATCGACGAGGTTCTGCAGAGCGCCGTCCGCACCGGCGGCGTCCCGCACGTGGCGGCGATCGCCGCCGACCGCGACGGGATCATCTACGAGGGTGCGGCGGGGGTGCGGGCCGTCGGCGAGGACGACGAGCCGGTCAGCACGTCGACCCACTTCCGGATCATGTCGATGACCAAGATGGTCTGCACCGCCGCGGCGCTGCAGCAGGTGGAGCGGGGCGACCTGGAACTGGACGCCCCCGTCGACACCTACTGCCCCGACTTCGCCGACGTGCAGGTCCTCGAGGGCTTCGACGGCGACACCCCGAAGCTGCGCCCCGCGGGCCGCCGGGCCACCGTGCGGCACCTGATCACGCACACGAGCGGCCTGAGCTACTGGTTCTGGAACGCCGACATCGCCAAGTACGAGAAGGTCACGGGCGTGCCCAACGTGGTCCCCGGGTCGATGGAGGCCTTCCGGGCGCCGATGGTCGCCGACCCGGGCACCCGGTTCGAGTACGGCATCAACACCGACTGGCTGGGCCGGGTCGTCGAGGTCGTCGCCGGGCGGACGCTCGACGTCGTGATCGCCGAGGGGATCACCGGGCCGCTCGGCATGACCGACACGACGTTCCGGCCCGACGACGCGCGCCGGGCGAACTGCGTGGCCGTCCACGTGAAGGGCGAGGACGGGAAGTGGACGCCCATCGGTGAGATCCTCAACCCGAACCCCGACTGGTGGGCGGGCGGCCACGGCATCTACTCCACCCCGCGCGACTACATCCGGTTCGAGCGCGCGCTGCTGCGCGGCGGTGAGCTCGACGGCGAGCGCATCCTGTCGGAGCAGACGGTCGACGCCGCGTTCTCCAACCAGATCGGCGACCTCGACTTCCCCGCCGAGATCCCGACCGCCGACCCGGCCACGACGCACGCGCTGCGCGTCGGCCCCGGCTGGAAGTGGGGCTACGGCCTGCTGCTGAACACCCAGGACGTCCCCGGGCGGCGCAGGGCGTACACGGGCGCATGGGCGGGGCTGTTCAACACGCACTTCTTCATCGACCGCACCACCGGCGTGTGCGCGTCCATCTACACCAATTCGCTGCCGTTCCTCGCCGACGAGGCGTGGAAGCTGTACGGCGACTTCGAGGGCGCGCTCTACGCCGCGCTGTAGGCCGTCGGCGGGGTGCCCCGGGGACGGCGCGGTCGAACAGGCGTTCTACGATCTGCTCCCGTTCTGCCGCGCCGTCTGTGAGGAGCACCCCGCCGATGACCCAGCCCGAGCCCGTCACCCCGCCCGCGGACGCAGCTGCGACCGGGGACGCCGGTTCGACCGCGGAGGCCGCCGAGCCGGCCGCGCCGCGCCGCCGCCGGGCGAAGGGCGGCGCCCGCACCACCCGCACCATCGAGCTCACCCTCACCGTCACCGGCACGGCGGACGGCGACTGGCAGGCCGAGCTCAAGCAGGGCAACACGTGGCTGTCGCGCGGGCTGCCCGTGTCCGCCACGGCCGTGTCGCGGGCGGCCGAGGAGCTGCACGCGGAGCTGGCGGGCCCCATCCACGCCGTCATCGACGCCGCCCGCGAGCAGCGCGCCGCCCGGGTCGCGGCGCTCGAGGCCGAGCTGGAGCAGGCGCGCAAGGCGCTCGCCGAGCTCGACGCGTGACCCCATCGGTCGGTGGCGCATCCCGCCCGACCGGGGGAGGATCGTCCGTTCCGGGCACGGCCGGCCGGTCCGGATCGTTGACCGGGTGAGACCGCCGGCGAAGGAGTGGACCGATGTCCCAGCCGTACCAGCCCTACGACCCGCATGACGCCGAGACCAGGCCCACGGCGCTGCCCGCGCACAGCAGGATCGGGGCGATCATCGCGCACCTGTCCGCGCCCATCGCGGCCCTGCTCTCCGCGGGCTCGCTCAGCCTGCTCGGGCCGCTGATCGTGTGGCTGGTGCAGAAGAACGACCCGTTCGCCCGGAGGGCGGCGGCGGGGGCGTTCAACTTCAACCTGAGCTTCTGGCTGCTCTACCTGCTGAGCTGGGTGCTCATCTTCACGGTCGTCGGCGCGCTCATCGGCGTCCCGCTGATGATCGTGCTGTTCGTGGTGTCCGCGTGGTGCCACATCAAGGGCGCCATCCGGGCGGCCGACGACCGGCCCTACGACTACCCGTTCCAGATCCGCGTGCTGTCCTGACCGTCGCCCGCGCCGCGGGTGGCCGACCGGGCGGCACCCGCGGCGAGGCCGCCGATCGCGAGGCCGACCGACCGCCCGGTCCCCTCAGTCGTCGGTGGCGATGAAGACGTTCTTCGTCTCGGTGAACGCGCTGACCGCGTCCGGCCCGAGCTCGCGGCCCAGCCCCGACTGCTTGAAGCCCCCGAACGGCGTCCAGTACCGCACCGACGAGTGGGAGTTGACCGACAGGTTCCCGCTCTCCCAGGCGCGGCAGACCCGCAGCGCCCGGCCGATGTCGCGGGTCCACAGCGACCCGGACAGCCCGTACTCGGTGTCGTTGGCGAGCGCGATGGCGTCCGCCTCGTCGTCGAAGGGCATGACGGCGATGACGGGCCCGAAGATCTCCTCCCGCCACTGCCGTGCGTCCCGCTCGACGGGCGCGAGCACGGTGGGCGGGAACCAGAACCCGGGGCCCTCCGGCGCGCTGCCGCGGAACGCCACGCGGGCCGTGTCGTCGACGTAGGAGGACACCTTCTCGCGGTGGGCCGCGGAGATCAGCGGGCCCATCTCGCTCGACTCGTCGGCCGGGTCGCCGACGGCGAACCCCTTGACGGCGGGCTCGAGCAGCTCCATGAACCGGTCGAGGACGCTGCGCTGGACGAGCACCCGCGAGCGGGAGCAGCAGTCCTGGCCCGCGTTGTCGAAGGCGGCGCCGGGCGCCGTCGCGGCGGCGCGCTCGAGGTCGGCGTCGGCGAAGACGATGTTGGCGTTCTTCCCGCCCAGCTCCAGCGTCAGCGACTTCACCTGGTCCGCGCAGAGGCGCATGATCCGTTTGCCGACCGCGGTCGACCCGGTGAAGACGACCTTGCGGACCAGCGGGTGGGTCACGAGCCGCTCGCCGGCCTCCTCGCCGGTGCCGGGCACGACCTGCAGCACGTCCTCGGGCAGCCCCGCCTCCAGGGCCAGCTCCTGCAGCCGCAGCGCCGTGAGCGGCGTGTGCTCGGCGGGCTTGAGCACCACCGTGTTGCCCGCGGCGAGCGCGGGCGCGAACCCCCACGCGGCCACCGGCATCGGGAAGTTCCAGGGCACGATCACCCCGACCACGCCGAGCGGCTCCTGGAAGGTGATGTCGACCCCGCCCGGGACGGGGATCTGCTTGCCGGTGAGCCGCTCCGGGGCGGCGGCGTAGTAGGCGAGCACGTCGCGGACGTTGCCCGCCTCCCAGCGGGCGTTGCCGATGGTGTGGCCGGCGTTGCGCACCTCCAGCCGGGCGAGGTGCTCGACGTCGGCGTCCACGGCCTCGGCGAAGCGGCGCAGGAGGCGGGCCCGCTCGCCCGGTGCCACGGCGCGCCACGCCTCGAAGGCGCGCTGCGCGCGGGCGACCCGCTCGTCCACCTCCTCCCGGCCGCAGAACTCGACCGTCGTCAGCACCGTCTCGTCGACAGGGCTGATGACGTCGTGGCTGCTCGTGGTCATGTCACACCTTCCTCGACACGCAAGCGGTTGCACCGGGTCGACGACCGAGTCAACAACCCCGCGCCGAGGCGGCGCGCGAGGGGGTCACTCGGTCGGTGCCGGGTTGCGCCGCGACGCGAGCAGGCTGGCGACCGTCGTGATCGCGAGCACCCCGATGATCACCGACAGCGACAGGCCGATGCCGACCTCCGGCACCGGGACCGGCTCGCCGCCGTTGATGAACGGCAGCTCGTTCTCGTGCAGGGCGTGCAGCACGAGCTTCACGCCGATGAAAGCGAGGATCACGGCGAGCCCGTAGGACAGGTAGACCAGCCTGCTGAGCAGCCCGCCGAGCAGGAAGTACAGCTGGCGCAGCCCCATCAGCGCGAACGCGTTGGCGGTGAACACCAGGTACGGCTCCTGGGTGAGGCCGAAGATCGCCGGGATGGAGTCGAGCGCGAACAGGAGGTCGGTGAGCCCGATCGCGATCATCACGATGAGCATCGGGGTGACCCAGCGCTTGCCGTCGAGCCGGATGGTGACCTTGGAGCCGTGGTAGTCCTGGGTGACGGGCAGCATGCGCCGCACGAACCTCACGACCCGGGGTTCGCTCCACTCCTCGTCCTCGTGGCCGACGCCCTGGCGGACCATGTTCACCGCCGTGTAGACCAAGAACGCGGCGAAGATGTAGAACACCCAGCTCAGAGCGTTGATCGCGGCGGCGCCCACGGCGATGAACAGGCCGCGCATCACGAGCGCGATCACGATGCCGACGAGCAGCACGCGGTGCTGGTGGATGGAAGGCACCGCGAACGACGACATGATGATCACGAAGACGAACAGGTTGTCGACCGAGAGCGAGTACTCGGTGATGTAGCCGGCGAAGAACTCCCCGGCGTAGGTGCCGCCGGCGAAGTACCAGATGCCCAGGCCGAACGCCACGGCGAGCGCGATGTAGAAGACCACCCAGCGGGTGGCCTCCTTCACCGTCACCGTGTGCGGTTTGTGGTCGACCAGCAACAGGTCGGCCACGATGATCGCGGCGAGGCCGCCGATGGTGGCGAACCACAGCCATACGGGGACGTTCACGGGGGAGGACCTCCACGGTCTCGGGCAGCAACGGGCCGCCCCGAGGTCTCTTCCCTTCGCCTCTCCCGGCGGAGCGGCGAATCGGTGGCGCCGGGTTCGGGTCCCGCGTGATTGTCGTTCCCAGGCCGCGGGGCCTTCTCCGTGCTGACGACGCCACCGCGAGCGGAATACTCCCCAACGGTGCTGCGATCAGGGTGCCCACCGCACGGGGGCAGCGCCACCGGCACGTGACGCAGAACACGTGTGACGAGATGGGGCATTGCGGCGGGAATACCCGGTTCCGGGCCGTCCACCCGACACGGCACAATCCGCGGGGTGCAGCTGCGCCCGATCGGCCGGGTCCGCTCGCCCCTGACCGATCCCGCGGCGGCCCCGAAGCAGGCCGACGAGGGGGCGCCGCCCGCCCGCATCGAAGTCCGCCCCGAGTACGCCGAGGCGGTGGACGGCCTCGCCGCCGGGGAGGGCGTCGTGGTGCTGACCTGGCTGCACCGCGCCGACCGGTCCGTGCTGGCCGTGCACCCCCGCGGCGACCCGGCCCGGCCGCTCACCGGCGTGTTCGCCACCAGGTCTCAGGACCGGCCCAACCCGGTCGGGCTGCACGTCGTCACGATCACCGCGATCGAGGGCACCACCATCGAGGTGGACGCCCTCGAGGCCGTGGACGGCACCCCGGTCATCGACATCAAGCCCGTGCTGGGCCCCGAGCGCTGAGGTGCGGCCGGATCAGCGGGCGTGCTGCAGGTCTGCCTCGACGATCTCCCGCCCCTCCACCGTGAACGTGTAGTCCGCCGCCCACCCGGCCGAGCCCGCGGGCGCCCAGTGGACCCGCACCCGCTGAACCCGCGGCGACAGCTCGACCACGCCGTCGACGGGCAGGCCGCCGCCGATCACCTCCCGCGCGGCCCACTCCCGGATCGCGTCCCGGCCGACGATCCGTCGCTGCACGTCCACGACCACCCCGTCGACGGCGAACGCGGCGACGAGGGCGTCGAGGTCGCGCGCGGCGACCGCGTCGACGTACGCGGCCGCGGCGGGCAGCAGCGCCGCGCTCGGCCCGCCGTCGGCGCTCGCCGCGGCCCCACCCGCGGCGCACCCGGTGACCGAGATCATCGCGAGCAGCAGGGCGCCGACCGCCCGCCGCGCTCCCCTCCCGCACCAGTCCGAAGCCCGCACGGGCCGCAGGCTGCCGCCGGCGCCCGGCCGGCGTCCAAGACCGGCTGTGATAGCCGGACGGCATGAGAGTGCGGGCCGGTCAGCCCGCAGGGCCACCGCCCGGCGCGGCGAGGGCCTCGTGCTCGGCGTGCGCGCGCCGCAGCAGCGCCATGAGCTGCTCCTCCCGGCGGATGCGCGCCCGGTACCGCTCGGGCAGCCCGCGCAGCTGGGCCTCCTCGGCCAGCAACTTCTGGAAGAGGTCCTCGCGGACCGCCGGATCGGTCTCGCACTCCAGGTACTCGGTGGCGTGCCGCCGCGCCGCGGCCACGAGGTTCACCGCGCGCCCCTTCGCGGAGAGCAGCGACGCGACCACGGTGACCACCAGGACCCCGACGATGACGGCGAGCGAGGCGGCGGTGTCGATCTCGACGACGTCCACCGGCTCGCCGCCGTTGATGAACGGCACGTTGTTCTCGTGCAACGCGTGCAGCACGAGCTTCACACCGATGAACGCGAGGATCGCCGCGAGCCCGTACGACAGGTAGACCAGCCGATCGAGCAGCCCGTTCAGCAGGAAGTACAGCTGGCGCAGGCCGAGCAGGGAGAACGCGGTGGCCGTGAACACGACGTAGACGTCCTGCGTGAGCCCGAAGATCGCCGGGATCGAGTCGAGCGCGAACAGGACGTCGGTGCTGCCGATGGCCGCCATGACCAGCACCATCGGCGTCATGACCCGGCGGCCGCCCACGACGGTGGTGAGCCGGTCGCCGTCGTAGGCATCCGAGGTCGGCAGGAACCGGCGGGCGAGCCGCACCATCACGTTGTCCGCCGACCGCTCGTCGGAGTCGCGGTGGCGGACGATGTTGCCCGCCGTCATCAGCAGCGCGATCCCGAAGACGTAGAACACCCAGGCGAACGTGTTGATCAGGGTGGCGCCCAGGAAGATGAACGCGGTGCGCACGACCAGCGAGATCGTGATGCCGAACAGCAGCACCTTCTGCTGGTCGGCCCGGGGAACCCGGAAGCTGGTCATGATCACCAGGAAGACGAACAGGTTGTCGATCGACAGCGCCTTCTCGGTGACGTAGCCGGCGAAGTACTCGGCCCCGGTCGCGGGGCCGGCGACGAGGAGCACGCCGACGCCGAACAGCAGCGCGACCCCCACGTACGCCGCCGACCACACCGACGCCTCGGTGAGCGAGGGCACGTGCGCCTTGCGCACGTGGAAGACGTAGTCGAAGGCCAGCAGGGCGACGATCCCCGTGACCGTCGCCCACCACACGACTGCGGACGTCACCGGGCACCGGCCCGCGCGCGCAGATCGGTAACGCGCCGCGGGGGCGCACCGAGCAGTCGCCGGGCGGCTGGCGCCCTGCGACACCGACGACGAGCAGGAGGTGCGGCGCCGTGGCCGCGACGCGGGCGATGGACATCCACCTGGCGACCGATCGCCGGTCCTACCTGCCGGGCGACGCCGTGACGGCCGTGGTCCGCCTGGAGCCGCTGGAGGACCTCGAGGACGTGGAGTGCTCGGTCGCGCTCGTGCACGTCGACCAGTACCCCGCCGGGGGCGGCGGCTACACCGACGACCGCGCGGTCGCGGGCGAGTACGTGCTCGCCGAGGACCACCTGCCCGCCGGCGCGGCCCGGGAGCTCACCGCGGTGCTGCCCGTGCCGCGGCGGATCGTGCCGCCGGAGCGGCCCGAGGACTGCGCCGACGAGCGCTACCCCGCCTCCGGCGACGCGGCCGCCCCGGAGAGCTACGACAGCTGGATCGAGCCGGAGGAGCGCTGGGGGCCGCCGACGAGCGAGGGGCCCGGCGCGTCGTCGCGGTGGCTGGTGCGCTGCGAGGTCACCGCGTCGCGCCGCTTCCCCGACCCGGTGGAGGTGCCGGTCGCGGTGCTCGCCCCCGAGCGCGCGGCGCCCGCGGAGCCGCCCGTGCGGCGGGGCGGCGGCACCCCGGTGTGCTCGGTGTCGTTCTCCGGGCTCCCCCGCGGGAGCGTGCCCGCGGGCGGCACCCTCCGCGGGGCCGTCCGGCTCACCGCGAAGGCCGACCTGAAGGCCCGCGGCGTGCGGGTGGAGCTCGTCCGGCGCACCACCGTCACCTCCGGCCGCGGCCCCGCCGTCGTCGGCCACACCGCGGCGGAGGTCGCCGCGAGCGGGCCCTTGCAGCTGCGGCCGCGGCAGCCGAAGGACCTCGCCTTCGCCCTCGACGTGCCCGCGGACGCCGGGCCGTCGATCGTCTCGGAGGACTACCGGGTGGACTGGCTGCTGCGCGCCGTGGTCGACCGCGCGCTGCGCCGCGACGAGGTGTGGGAGCAGGCGATCGCCGTGCACGCCCCGGCCGGGTCGTCCTCGTGGACAGCACCGTTCAGGTGAGGGCCGTCACCCACGGTCACACCCGGCCGGGTGCCGGCCGCGGCACCGCCCTCGGGCCCGCCCTCGGGCGCTTGCTCCCTTCGGCCTGGTCGCGGCCGTCGGCCGGTGGTGCGCTCGGACGCCCCCGTCGGTGGGTGGTTCGTTCGGAACGCCGGGCGGCATCCGGGAGGCCCTCGCGGCTGTTCAGGTGATCCGCGACGAGCGGGCGAACAGCGTCTGGCCGGTCGTCGTCGGGCGCAGGTAGGAAGGCATCGGGCCCCACCAGGACCTGCTCGAACCCCACCACCTTCCGGGAAGAACGCGACCGTGCAACCGCCCGCCTGCTCACCCCGTCCCCGCTCCAGCGCCCCCGGCACCGCCCCCGGCACCGTGACCGTCGCCGAGCTGATCGCCCGCTGCTCCGGGATGCCGGTGCCGCCCCGGCGCACCACCGGCCCGGAGGGCGCGGTGTCGGTGGCCGCGCTGCTGCGCCGCGAGGGCCGGGGGCCGCGCGTCGCCGACCGCCCGCTCGTGCCGCGCGGGCACGCCCGCGTCGCTTCCCCGCCGCCCCCGCCGCCCCGCCGCAACGGGCGCAAGGTCGTCGTCGCGGCGGGCGCGCTGTTCGCCGCGACGGCCGTGTTCGGCCCGTCCGTGGTCGAGGACGCCGCCGGGCCGTCGGTGGGCGCGGGCGACGCCGGAGGGCCGCTGCCGGACGCGGGCGCGCAGGTCCACGCGTGGACGGTCGGCGCGGGCGACGACGGGCTCGTGCTCGCCGCGACGCGGCAGCTGTTCGCGGCCGGCATCCCGTCCGAGCTCGACGCCGCCCCGGTCGACACCGCCCCGGTCGACGCCGGCCCGGTCGACGCCGCGTCGCCCGCGGGGCTCGGCCCCTCACCCGCCGCGCGGCTCGCGCCGGCCGCGGCGGACCCCGCCGTCGCCGCCCCCGCGGTGACCCCGGCCGTCTCCCCCGCGGTGGCGCCCGGCGCGGGCGCCCCCGGGCCCGCGACCGTCCCGCAGCCCGGCGCCGGGGCGCCGCCCGCGGCGGGGTGGCCGTGGCCGCTGTCCCCGGCGCCCTCCCCCGGTGGTCCGGGGGCCGGCCGGCCCGGCGGGGGCGGCGGTTCGGCGCCCGCCCCGAGCGCCCCGGCCGGCGGCTCGGTGGTCCTCGCGGCGCCGCCGGTCCGGACCCCGCCGGTCGAGGTGCCCACGGCGCACACCCCGCTGCCCGTCGTCGGCCCGGTGGACACCCCCTCGGTGGGCGTCGGATCCGCCGCGGTCGACCTGCCCGGGGTCGACGTGTCCGGGGCCCCGCGCAGCCTGCGGGCCGCCACCACGCCGGCCGAGGTCCGGCTCCCGGACGTCACCACCTCCGACGCGACGGTCGGGCCGGTCGGGGCGTCCGGGGCGGCCGTCACCACCCCGGACGTCGAGGTGTCCGGGGCACGGGTGACGCTCTCCGCCGACGCCCCGCCCGAGGTCACCCTCCCCGGCGTCGCCGTCTCGGAGACCACGATCGAGACGCCCGACGTCACGCTCGGGTCCGCCCGCGTCGAGCTGCCCGACGTGGAGCTGCCCGCCGTCGAGCTCCCGGCGCTGACGCTCGGGGGCCGGCAGGGCGGGGGCGAGGACTCCGCCGAGGACACCGCCGACGAGGCCCCGGCGAGGTCCGACGACACCACCGAGGACGGCACCACCGAGGACGAGCCCCGCGCCGAGGACGACCGCGAGCCGGGCAGCGAGTCGGACGAGGGCGGCGACCGCCGCGGCCTCCTGGGCGTCGTCGACGACCTCCTCCCCACCCGCGCGGAAGCGGACGACCGCGAGGACGAGGAGGAGGAGGGCTCCGGCGGCGACGCGTCGAGCGACAGCCGCTCCCGCAACGCCTCCGACGACAACTCCGGCGACACCGAGGACTCCAGCGACACCGAGGACTCCGGCGACACCGGCGACGACGATTCCGACCGCGGCTCCCGAGGCGGCTCCAGCAGCGAGGCCGAGGACGAGAGCGACGACGACAGCGACAGCGACAGCAACAGCGACAGCGACAGCGACGACAGCGACAGCGACGACAGCGACAGCGACGACAGCGACAGCGACAGCAACAGCGACAGCGACG
>NZ_DATGOP010000139.1:0-33662 GCF_035305885.1 Pseudonocardia sp. | reverse complement strand
ACTACGCGGTGCGCAACCACGTGAAGGGCTTCGAGCTGCCGGTCAACGGCCGCCCGCAGTTCCGCACGGTCTCGATCGACGCCTCCGCGGGCTCGTAGGGCCGCGCGGGTCAGGCGAGCGCGAGCTCGGTGGCGAGCCGTTCCAGGGTCTTCGGTTCGCCGGGGCCGCCGAGGGGGCCGACCACCACGTGGTCGGCCCCCTCGGCGGCCTGTTCGCGCAGCCGGGCGGCGACCCGGTCGGCGCCGCCCCAGGCGAACGTGGCGTCGACCAGGCCGTCGGAGAGGTCGGCGACGTCGGCTTCGCCGAAGCCCATCCGGGAGAACGTCGCCGCGTACCCGGGCACGGCCGCCAGGAAGCCGAGCGGTTCGCGCGCGGCCGCCCGCGCCGCCCGCGGGTCCTCGTCGAGGACGACCATCTGCTCGACCACGAGCGTCGACCCGCCGAGGCGCTCCTTCGCCCAGGACGTGTGGTCCGGCGTCACCAGCAGCGTGACGGCCCCGCCGAAGCGATCCCGGGCGAGGTCGAGCTTGCGCGGACCGAGCGCGGCGAGCAGGGTGCGCTCCCGCGGCACCGCGGCGCCGAGCGCGTCGGCCGCCTGCCGCAGCACCGCGATGCCGACCTGGCCGCCGACGCCGGCCACGAGGCGCCCCGGGCCGATCCGCTCGGCCTCCGCGTACAGCGCGGTGATCGCGTCGACCCCGTGCACGTCGAGCGGGATGATCCCGGGCACGACCGCGACCCGGGTCGTCGCGCGCAGGATCTCGAGCAGCGGCTCGAGGCTCGCCAGCTGTCCGCCGGGCAGCCAGACCGCGGAGTAGCCCCACCGCTCGGCCGCGTGCGCGTGCTCGGCCAGCTCGTCGGTGACGGAGAGCGCGGCGCCGTACCCGCGCAGTCGATCGGTCATGTCCCCGACGCTAGGAGTTGAACCCGGCTTCAGGGCAACTCGGTTTCGAGCAACGCCCGGACCAGAGGCCGCTCGGCCTCGGGGACGTAGTCGGCGTAGTAGTCGTAGAGCGACTCGCGGGCCAGGCGCGCGGCGAGCGGGCCGTCGCGGCGGCGGACGGCGTCGAGCACCTCGGCGTGGTGGCGCAGGGATCGTTCCATGAGGCTGCGGCGGTCCGGCGCGTCGGCGATCTTCTGCGAGATGAGGCTCAGCACGACGCCGCGGACGACGTCGCTGCACACCTGGATGAGGACGTTGCGGCTGGCCGTGGCGACGGTGTCGTGGAAGGCGACGTCGGCGCGGCTGAACTCCTCGTAGCCGCGGTCGAGGGCGCGCTCCATCTCGGCGAGGGCATCGCCCATCGCGGCGAGCTCGTCGTCGGTCGCGAGCCGGGCGGCGAGGAGGTTCGCCGAGCCTTCCAGCAGCATCCGGAACTGGACGAGCTCGGCGAGGCCGATCTCGTCGACGCGGACCAGGCGCGTGATCGACTTGCGCAGCGCGGTCGGGGAGAACGGCAGCACCTCGGGACCGTTCGGGTCGCCGGGCCGGGAGCGGATCAGGCCGTCGCTCTCCAGCACGCGCAACGCCTCGCGCACCGTGGAGCGGCTGACGCCGAACTGGGCGGTCATCTCCCGCTCGCTGGGCAGCCGCTGGCCGGGACGCAGCAGCCCGCGCAGCACCCGGTCCTCGACCTGCTCGACGATGCTCTGGTAGGCGCGGACGGGCCGCACCGGTTCGAAGGGCCTGCCCGCCTCCGCATCCGCCATTGCCATCGCCGCCCCGCTCGTGCTTGACCGACCCGATCTCCCATGACACGGTAGCGGCTCGATGAGGCCACTGGTCCGACCAGTTGCGGGTGGGAGGATCCTCCAGGTGATGCGTTCGTTGCCCCGTTCGGGTGTCCTCCTGCTGGCCGGGGCGCTGCTCGCGGCCGGCTGCTCGGCCGGTTCCACCGCCTCACCCGGGGCGGCGCCGGACTCCCCGGACGCCCCCCTGCGGATCGGGTTCACGGCCGAGCCGGCCAACCTCGACTTCACCCGCACCGACGGCGCCGCGATCCCCGAGGCTCTCCTCGTGAACGTCTACGAGGGCCTCGTGGAGCTGGACCAGGCGACCGGGGAGATCGTGCCGGCGCTCGCCGAGTCCTGGACCGTGAGCCCGGACGGGCTCGTCTACGACTTCACCCTCCGCGAGGGCGTCACGTTCTCCAACGGCGAGCCGTTCACGGCCGACGACGTCAAGTTCAGCATCGAGCGGGTCCAGTCCGACGCCTGGACGATCTCGCTCAAGAACGGGATGGACGTCGTGTCCGGCGTCGAGGTCGTCTCGCCGACGCAGGTGCGGGTCACGCTCTCCCGGCCGAGCAACAACTGGCTGTTCTCCATGACCACCCGCATCGGCGCGATGTTCGACCCGTCGGGCGTGGCCGATCTTGCGAACACGCCGGTCGGCACCGGCCCGTACACGGTGGCGGAGTTCCGCCGCGGCGATCGCCTCGTGCTCACCCGCCGCGACGACTACTGGGGCGAGCCACCCGCGATCCCCCGGATCGAGCTGCAGTACTTCCGCGACGCCACCGCCGCCGTCAACGCCCTGCTCACCGACGGCATCGACGTGATCGGCACCGTGCAGGCGCCCGAGGCGCTCGCGCAGTTCGACGGCGACGACCGGTTCCAGGTGATCGAGGGCACCACGAACGGCGAGGTCACCCTCGCCATGAACAACGCCTCGGGCCCGACGAGCGACGTGCGGGTGCGCCGGGCGATCGCGATGGCGATCGACCACCAGGCGGTGCTGGACACCGCGTGGGCAGGCCGCGGCGCCACCATCGACACCATGGTCCCGCCGACGGACCCCTGGTACGAGCCGATGCCCGACGTCACCCCGTACGACCCGGAGGCGGCCCGGGCGCTGCTCGCCGCGGCGGGGATGCCGAACCCGTCGCTGCGCATGCGGATCGCGAACCTCCCCTACGCGGTCGCGGCGGCGCAGGTGGTGCAGAGCCAGCTCGCCGCCGTCGGCATCCGGACCGAGATCGAGCCGCTGGAGTTCCCGGCCCGCTGGCTCGAGGAGGTGTTCCGGGGCGCCGACTACGACCTGTCGATCGTCTCGCACGTCGAGCCACGCGACATCCGCACGTTCGGCGACCCGGACTACTACTGGCGCTACGACAATCCCGAGGTGCAGCGGCTGCTCGCCGAGTCCGAGGCCGGCGGCCCGGAGCAGCAGGTGGCGAGCCTGCGCCAGGTGGGGAGGATCATCGCCGAGGACGCGGCGGCGGACTGGCTGTTCGTGCTGCCGAACCTGATCGTCGCCGACGCCGACGTGCGCGGCCTGCCCCAGAACCGGATCGGCGAGTCGTTCGACGTCACGGCGCTCTCCCGCGGGTAACCGTGCTGCTGCAGCTCCTCCGCCGGACCGCGGTGTTCGCCGCGAGCCTCGCCGTGGCGTCGGTCGTCGTGTTCGCGTTCATGTCCGTGCTGCCGGGCGACCCGGCCCGGGTGGCGCTCGGCGTCAACGCCACCGAGGAGGCGGTCGCGGCCACCCGCGCGGCGTTCGGCACCGACCGCCCGCTCGTCGTGCAGTACCTGGACTGGGTGAGCGGGCTCCCGGTCGGCGACTTCGGCCGCTCCTACGTCACGCACGTCGACATCGGTCCGCAGATCGTCGACCGGCTGCTCGTCACGACCTGGCTCGTGCTGTCCGGCATGGCGGTCGCGCTGGTCGTGGCGCTGCCGCTCGGGGTGCTGGCCGCGGTGCGGCACCGCCGCGCGAGCGGCGCGGTGATCTCGGCGGCGAGCCAGGTCGGGGTGGCCGTGCCGAGCTTCATCGCGGGCATCCTGCTCGTCACGGTGTTCGCGGTGCGGCTGCGCTGGCTGCCCTCCGGCGGGTGGACCCCGCCCGCGGCCGACCCCGTGGACTTCCTGCGCAAGCTCCTGCTCCCGGCGCTCGCGCTCGGGCTCGTGCAGGGCGCGGTGCTCACCCGCTACGTGCGCTCCGCCGTGCTCGACGTGCTGCGCGAGGACTACCTGCGCACCGCCCGCTCCAAGGGCCTCACCCCGGGCCGGGCGCTCGTGCGCCACGGGCTGCGCAACGCCGCGATCCCGGTGGTGACGGTGCTCGGCCTGCAGCTGTCGACGCTGCTCGTCGGGGCGGTCGTGGTCGAGCGGGTGTTCGTGATCCCGGGGCTGGGCAGCCTCCTGCTCGACGGCGTCGCCAACCGCGATCTGCTGCTCGTGCAGGGCGTGGTGATCGTGCTCGTGCTCGCGGTCCTGGTGGTCAACTTCCTGGTGGACGTGGCCTACACCGTGCTCGACCCCCGGCTGCGGAGGGCGGCGTGACGGCCGCGGGCACCCGGGGCCGGATCGGCCCGCCCACGCTCGTCGTGGGCGGCGCGCTCGTCGGGCTCGTCGTGGCCGCGGCGCTCGTCTCGTTCGTCTGGACGCCGTACGACCCGGTGCTCGTCGACCCCACCGCGCGGCTCGCCCCGGTGGGCCCCGCCCACTGGCTGGGCACCGACACGTTCGGCCGCGACGTGGTGAGCCAGCTGCTCGTCGGCGCGCGCACCACGCTGTTCGTCGGGGTCGTGGCGGTCGGGCTCGCCGGGGTCGTCGGAACGCCGATCGGGATCGTCGCCGCGATGGGCCCGCGGTGGCTGGGCGAGCTCGTCATGCGGGCCAACGACCTGGTGCTCGCGTTCCCCGCGCTGCTGCTCGCGATCATGTTCGGCGCGGTCTACGGGCCGAGCACGCTCACCGCGATGGTCGCGATCGGCATCGCGACCGTCCCGTCGTTCGCGCGGCTGGCCCGCAGCGGGGCGCTGCAGGTGCTCGCCACCGAGTACGTGCTCGCCGCCCGCGCCGCCGGGCGCCCGCGCACCGCGATCGCCGTCCGGCACGTGCTGCCCAACATCGGGGGCCTGCTGCTCGTGCAGGCGTCGGTGTCGTTCGCGATCGCCGTGCTCGCCGAGGCGGCGCTGTCCTTCCTCGGCTTCGGCACCCGCCCGCCGACCCCGTCGTGGGGGCGGATGCTGCAGGAGGCCCAGCAGCTGCTCGCCGTGCGGCCGGAGCTCGCGCTGTGGCCGGGCCTGGCGATCGCGCTCGCGGTGCTCGGGTTCAACCTGCTCGGCGACGGGCTGCGCGACCGCTTCGATCCGCGGCTGGTGGACCGGCGATGAGCGCGCGCACCGTTCTCACCGTCGACGGGCTCGGCGTGGGCACCGCCGACCTGCGGTTGGTCTCCGACGTGTCGTTCTCCCTGTCCGCGGGCGAGCGGGTGGGGCTCATCGGCGAGTCCGGCTCCGGCAAGTCGCTCACCGCGCTCGCGATGATGGGCCTGCTGCCCGAGGGCGTGCACGCCACCGGCTCGGTTCGGCTCGACGGCGTCGACCACGACCTCGTCGGCGCCCCGGAGCGGCAGCTCGCGGCCGTGCGCGGCGGCGCGATGACGATGGTGTTCCAGGAGCCGATGACCGCGCTCAACCCGGCGATGCGGGTCGGGGACCAGGTCGCCGAGGTGATGCGGCTGCACGGCACCCGGCCCGACCGCCGCGCCGCCCGGGCCGCGGCCGTCGACCTCCTGCGCAGCGTGCAGCTGCCCGACCCCGAGCGGCTGGCCGGCGCCTACCCGCACCAGCTCTCCGGCGGGCAGCGCCAGCGCGTGATGATCGCGATCGCGCTGGCCAACGGCCCGAAGGTGCTGCTCGCCGACGAGCCGACCACCGCGCTCGACGTCACGGTGCAGGCCCAGGTGCTGGACCTGATCCTGTCCGGGGTCGCGCAGCGCGACGCCGCGCTGCTGTTCATCACCCACGACCTGGCCGTGGTCGCCACGGTGTGCGAGCGCGTGCTGGTGATGTACGGCGGGCGGATCGTGGAGTCCGGGCCGGTCACCGAGGTCTTCACCCGGCCCCGCCACCCCTACACCCGCGGCCTGCTCGCCGCGTCCGACCTGGGCGACCTCGACGACCGTGGGCGGCTGCGCACGATCCCCGGCTCGGTGCCCGCCGCGGGCCGCTTCCCCGACGGCTGCGTGTTCCGCACCCGCTGCGCCAACGCGTCCGACGACTGCGCGGTGCTGCCGCCGTGGACGCCGCGCGACGGCGGCGGGTACGCCTGCCACCACCCGGTGGAGGAGCCCCGGGAAGTTCAGGAAAGCCACATCCACGAACCTGGGCTTCCGGAAAGCCACATTCCTGAAGCTCCGCAGCGGCCGCTCATCGAGGTCCGCGACCTGCACCGGGTCTACCGGCGGCCCCGCACGTCCCTGCGGCAGCGGCCGCCGTCGGTCCACGCGCTGGACGGGGTCTCGTTCCAGATCGCCGAGGGGCAGCGGTTCGGGCTGGTCGGCGAGTCCGGCTCCGGCAAGTCGACGCTCATCCGGCTCCTCGCCGGCCTCGACTCCCCCACCGCGGGCACGATCACCTTCGACGGCCGCGACGTCGGCGGGCAGCCCGAGCGCAAGCTGGGGTTCCTGCGCGACCGGCTGCAGGTGGTGTTCCAGGACCCGATGGGCTCGCTCGACCCGCGGATGCGGGTGCGCGACATCGTCGCCGAGCCGCTCGCGGGCAAGCGCGAGCCGGATGTGCCCGGGCGCGTCGCGGAGCTGCTCGCCGCGGTCGGGCTGCCCCCGGACGCGGGCGACCGCTACCCGCACCAGTTCTCCGGCGGGCAGCGCCAGCGCATCTCGATCGCGCGAGCGCTCGCCCCGCGCCCGTCGGTGTTGGTGGCCGACGAGCCGGTGAGCGCGCTGGACGTGTCGGTGCGCGCGCAGATCCTCAACCTGCTCGCCGACCTCGTCGAGCGCTACCGGCTCACGCTCGTGTTCGTCTCGCACGACCTCGCCGTCGTGCGCCACGTCTGCGACACGATCGCCGTGCTGCACCACGGCGAGCTGGTCGAGCTCGGGCCGGCGGCGCGGGTCGCCGACGCGCCCGAGCACCCGTACACGCGGCGGCTGGTCGCCGCCGTGCCCACGATCCGCGGGGCGCTCGCCGGCCGGACGGCGGCCGACCTGGCCCGCGGTGTCCCGGAGGAGCTGGTGTGACCTACCCCGTCGACGAGGAGGCCGTGGTCGCGCTGACCCGCGACCTGGTGCGGCTGCGCACGGTGAACGAGGACGGAGCGCGGGAGGCCCCCGCCGCGCAGCTGGTGGCCGAGACCATGCGGTCGTTCGGTTGGGAGCCGCTGATCACCGAGGTGGCGCCGGGCCGGCCGAACGTCGTCGCGGTCGTCGAGGGCGGCGGCGGGCCGGGGCGCACGCTCGCGTTCGAGGGCCACACCGACGTCGTCACCGAGGGCGACCCGGGCGGCTGGAGCGTCGACCCCTACGGCGGCGAGATCCGCGACGGGCGGCTCTACGGCCGCGGGTCGGCGGACATGAAGTCGGGCGTCGCCGCGATGCTGCACGGGGTGCGGGCGCTGCAGCTCGCGGGCCCCTTCCCGGGCCGCGTGCTGGTGTGCGCGCTCGTCGACGAGGAGGGGCTCATGCTCGGCGCCAAGCACTTCGCAGGCACCGACCTCGCCCGCGGCGTCGACGGCGCGATCATCTGCGAGCCCGAGGAGGGCGAGATCTGCACCTCGGCCAAGGGCGCGGTGCGGATCCGGGTCGACCTGCTCGGGGCGATGGCTCACGGCGCGATGCCCCAGCACGGGCGCAACCCCCTGCCCGCGGCCGGGCGGCTGCTCGTGGCGCTCGCCGCGCTGCAGGACGAGCTGCAGAAGGCCCACCCGGCCCACGAGCACCTCGGCGAGGTGTACGTGACGCCCACGGTGAGCCGGGCCGGCTCGCTCGAGCAGATCAACGTGATCCCGGGAGGGGCGAGCGTCGCGGTCGACGTGCGCACGATCCCGGGCGTCGACCACGCCGCGCTGGTGGAGCGGGTGCGCGCGCTCGCCGCCGAGGCGGGCGCCCCGGACGGGGTGACCTCGCAGCTGACCGTCGTCGACGACCGGCCGTGCGTCGAGATCGCCACCGACCACCCGCTGGTCGCCGCGCTCGCGGCCGCCCACACCGAGGTGGTCGGCGAGCCCGCCCGCTACGGCGGCGTGCCCGGCGCGACCGACGGCACGATCCTCACCCGCGACGCGGGCATCCCGACCGTCGTCTACGGGCCGGGCGGGAAGTGGATCGCCCACCAGGCCGACGAGTTCGTGGAGGTCGCCGACATCGTCCGGTGCGCCCACGTCTACGCGGCCGCGGCCGACCGGTTCCTGCGGTGAGCCCGGTGCCGACGACGACCACGGTGACGCCGCCCGCGCTCCCCTTCCCCGACGGCCTGCCGATCGGCGATGGCTGGGTGCCCGCGGCCACCGCCGACGTCCGGTTCCCCTACGACGGCTCGGTCGTCGCCCCCGGCCCGGTCGGCCGCGTCGCCGACGCCGAGGCCGCGCTGGAGGCGGCGCTCGCCGTCCGCGCCGAGGCGGCCGCGCTGCCCTCGCGGGTCCGCCGCGACGTGCTGCTCGCGGCGCGCGACGCGCTCGCCGACCGCCGTGGCGACCTGGAGGACCTGCTCGTGCTGGAGACCGGCAAGCCGCTCGTCGACTGCCGGGTCGAGGTCGACCGCACGCTGGTGACCCTCGCCGCGGCGGCCGAGGAGGTGGCCCGGCTGCACGGGGAGACCGTGCCGCTGGACCTGCTGCCCTCCGGCGACGGCATGATCGGTTTCTGGACCCGGCGGCCGATCGGCGTCGTCATCGGGATCACGGGGTTCAACTACCCGCTGCTGCTCGCCGCCCACAAGTTCGCCCCGGCCATCGCCGCGGGCTGCCCGGTGATCGGCAAACCCGCGCCGCAGACCCCGCTCGCCACGCTGTGGCTCGTGCACGCGTTGCGCGAGGCGGGGGCGCCGCCGTCGATGGTGCAGCTGGTCACCGGCGATGCCGAGGTGGGCGCCCGGCTGGTGACCGACCCGCGGATCGGCGCGGTCTCGTTCACCGGCTCGGCCGAGGTGGGGCACCGGATCGCCCGCTCCGCCGCACCCCGCAAGGTGCTGCTGGAGCTCGGCTCGAACGCCGCGCTCGTCGTCGCCGCCGACGCCGACCTCGACGCCGCGGCCTCGGCGATCCTGCGCGGCGGGTTCTACGCCTCCGGCCAGGCGTGCATCTCCGTGCAGCGGGTGCTGGTGGAGGAGCCGGTGGCCGACGCGCTGCTGGAGCGGCTCGCGGCGGGGCTCGCCGACGTCACCGTCGGGGACCCGCGCGACCCCGCGACCCGGGTGTCCGCGCTGATCGACCCCGCGGCGCAGCGGCGGGTGGACGAGTGGGTCGACGAGGCGGTCGCCGCGGGCGCGAAGCGGCTGCGCGACGGCGTCCCGACCGTGCTGACCGGCGTCCCGGACGGGGTGCGTGCCTGGGACGAGGAGGTGTTCGGCCCGGTGGTGTGCGTGCGCACCGTGCCCGACCTGGAGACCGCGTTCGACGTGGTCAACGCCTCGCGCTACGGGCTGCACGCGAGCGTGTTCACCCGGTCGCTCGCGGCGGCGTTCCGCGCGGTGGACCGGCTGGAGGTGGGTGGTGTCGTCGTGAACGAGGTGCCCGGCTTCCGCTCCGACACGATGCCCTACGGGGGCGTGAAGGACTCCGGCATCGGCCGGGAGGGGCCGCGGTTCGCGGTCGAGGAGCTGACCGTCACGCGGATGGCGGTGATCCGCCCGTGAGCTACCAGGGGCTGTTCCGGCTCGACGGCAGGCGCGCGGTCGTCGTGGGCGCGGGCAGCGGGATCGGCCGGGAGGCGGCCCGCGCGCTCGCCGCGCACGGGGCCGAGGTCGTGTGCGCCGACCGGGACGCCGACGCCGCCGCGGAGACCGCGGCCGGGACAGCGACCGGCACCGCGTACGCGCTCGACGTGCTCGACCGGGCCGCGGTCCGCGCCGCCGCCGCGGAGCTCGGCGAGGTCGACGTGCTGGTGTTCACCGCGGCCACCAACGTCCGCAAGCGGCTGCTCGACTACGCCGACGCCGAGTTCGACCGGGTCGTCGACCTCAACCTGCGCGCCTCGTTCGACCTGGTCCGCGCGTTCGGCGGCCCGATGGCCGAGCGCGGCCGCGGGTCGATCATCGGGTTCACCTCGATCCGGGCGGTCACCGTCGAGCCGGGCCAGGGCGTCTACGCGGCCACGAAGGCGGGGCTGGTGCAGCTGCTGCGCACCGCGGCCGCCGAGCTCGGGCCGCGCGGGGTGCGGGTGAACGCGATCGCCCCCGGCGTCGTCGAGACCCCGCTGACCACGCAGATCCGCGCCGACCCGGCGTGGGCGGGCGCCTACGCGGCCAAGAGCGCGCTCGGCCGGTGGGCGCAGCCGTCGGAGCTCGCCGGCGCCGTGGTGTACCTGGCGTCGGACGCGGCGAGCTTCGTGACCGGCAGCGTGCTCACCGTCGACGGGGGGTGGACCGCCGTCGACGGCCGCTACGAGCCGCCGGGGCTGTGAGGACGACGCCGGCCGCCGGTCAACCGCGCAGGCGTTCCATCCCGGGGTCGACGAGCGGCTCCTGCGCCACCACCGCCGGGATGCGCCGGTCGAACCAGCCGATCTCGACCGGCTGTCCCGGCGTGGCGAGCTCGGCGGGCAGCCAGGCGTAGGCGATGCCGCGGCCGACCGTGTAGCCGTACGCGGCGCTGGTGACGTAGCCGACCGGGCGGCCGTCGGCGAACACCGGCTCCTTGCCCAGCACCGTCTCGTCCAGCGTGAGGCAGGCGAGGCTGCGGCGGACCCGGTCGCGGCGGCGCAGCACGGCGTTGCGGCCGGTGAACTCGCCCTTGTCGAGCTTGACGGCGAACCCGAGCCCGGCCTCCCACGGGTCGTGCTCGAACGTCATGTCGGTGCCGAACGAGCGGTAGCCCTTCTCCAGCCGCAGCGAGTTGAACGCGCCCCGGCCCGCGGCGATGATCCCGTGCTCGCGGCCTGCCTGCCACAGCGCGTCCCACAGCGTGCGGCCCATGTCGGCGGTGGTGTAGAGCTCCCAGCCCAGCTCGCCCACGTACGACACGCGCAGCGCGGTGACCGGCACCGTGCCGACGTACACCCGCCTGCACCGGAAGTACCGCACGTCGGCGAGGTCGGGCGCGAGCGGCAGCACCACCTCGCGAGCCAGCGGGCCCCAGATCCCGACGCAGCAGGTGCCCGCGGTGGTGTCGCGGACGACGACGCCGTCGGGCGCCGCGCGCAGCAGCAGGTCGAGGTCGAGCGGGCCGTTGGCGCCGACCTGGTACTCCTCGGGCCCGAGCCGGGCGACGGTGATGTCGCTGCGGATGCCGCCGCCCTCGTCGAGCAGCAGGCAGTAGGTGACCGTGCCGACCGGGCGGTCGACGTTGCCGGTGCTCACCCGCTGCAGGAACGCGGTGGCGCCCGCGCCGCTCACCTCGATGCGGGTCAGGGACGTCATGTCGTAGAGCGCCACGCGCTCGCGGGTGATCTGGGCCTCCGCCCCGACGGTGGGCGACCACCAGCGGGCGGCCCAGTCGTCGGGGGTGGGGATGTCGCGGCCTGCGACGAGCGCGGCGTTGGTCTCGTACCACTGCGGGCGCTCCCAGCCCGCGGCCTCGAGGAAGACCGCGCCGAGGGCGCGTTCCCGCTCGTAGAACGGGGAGGTGCGCAGCGGCCGCGGCTCGCGCATGGGCTCGAGGGGATGCAGCGCGTCGTAGATCTCGACGTAGTTCTGCTTGTTCTTGGCGAGCACGAAGTCGGGGGCGAGCTGGTGCGGCCAGAACCGGTTCACGTCGCACTCGTGCAGGTCGAAGCTCGTCGACCGGCCCTCCACCAGCCACTCGGCCACCGCCTTGGCCACCCCGCAGGAGTGGGTGACCCACACCGCCTCGGCCACCCAGAAACCCGGGACGTCGCGCACGGGCCCCATGAGCGGCATGCCGTCGATCGTGAACGAGAACAGGCCGTTCATCGCGTCGGCGACCTTGGCCTCGCGCAGGGCGGGCAGGACCGCCTGCGCCTCGGCCCAGCCGGGGGCGAAGTCGTCCTCGGTGAACGGCAGCACCGACGGCATCACCTCGGCCTCGTCGACGCCGAGGATGTCGCGGGCGTCGACCGGCATCGGGTCGTGGCCGTAGTAGCCGACGGCGAGCGACTCGCCGCGTTCACGCAGGTAGAGGTCGGCGCCCTGGTGGCGCAGGATCGGGTGGGTGGCCTCCCGGTCGTGGCCGGCGAGCGCCGGGATCGGGTCGGTGTAGGCCAGCTGGTGGGCCAGCGGCGTGAGCGGCAGCGACACCCCCACCATCGCCGCGACCTTCGGGCCCCAGATCCCCGCGCAGCAGACGACGACGTCGGCGGGCAGCTCGCCGTGGTCGGTGACCACCCCGGTGACCCGACCGCCGGTGACGGAGATGCCGGTGACCTCGTGCCGGTCGAGGATCCGCACGCCGCGCTCGGCGGCGGCGCGCAGCTGGGCGTCGACGGCCCGCACCGCCTTCGCGAGGCCGTCGGTCGGGGTGTGCAGCCCGCCGAGCACGGCGTCGCGGTCGAGCAGCGGGTGCAGGGCGACGCACTCGTCGGGCCCCACGACCCGGGCCTCGACGCCCCACGAGGTGAGCCAGCCGCACCGGCGGTGCAGGTCGGCGAGCCGCTCCGGCGTGGTCGCCAGCTCCAGGCCGCCGACCGGCAGGTAGCAGGGCTGCCCGTCGAGGGAGAGCCCGCCGAGCTTGTCGACGGTGTAGCGGGCCATCTCCGTCATCGTCTTCGACGGGTTGGCCTGGAAGACCAGCCCCGGCGCGTGCGAGCTGGACCCGCCCGCCGCGGGCAGCGGCCCCTGGTCGACGACGGTGACGTCGGTCCAGCCGCGGGCGGAGAGCTCGTCGGCGAGCGCGGCCCCCACCACGCCGGCCCCGATGATCACGACGCGCGCTCCGGTCATGCCACTCCTCCCGGTCTCCGCTTCGGATCCGACGAGCGGCGCGTTGGTCGGATCGGGTTCCGGCGAACGCGCCGCTCGTCGGAGTTCAGTCGCCCAGCTCGCGCCTGCGGCGCGCCACGTAGTCCTCCAGCTCCTCACGGATCGCGTCGTCCAGCGGCGGTGGCTCGTACTCCGCCAGCTTCGTGCGGGCCACCTCGGCGGCCCGGGCCGCGGCGTCGGCCGCCCCGTTGCGGACCCACCGCTCGTAGTTGTCCGAGCTGGACAGGAACGGGCGGTAGAAGCAGGTGCGGAACCGTTCCATGGTGTGTGCCGCGCCGAGGAAGTGCCCGCCGTGGCGCACCTCGTCGTGGGCCTCGAACGCCAGCGACGCCTCGTCGATCTCCAGCGGGGTGAACTCCTGCTGCAGCATCTCCAGCACCTGGACGTCGAGCACGTACTTCTCGTAGGAGGCGACGAGCCCGCCCTCCAGCCAGCCCGCGGCGTGCATGACCCAGTTGATGCCCGCGAGGAACGTCGGGAGCATCGTCATCAGGCTCTCGTAGCCCGCCTGCGCGTCGGGGGTCTGGCTCGAGGTCAACCCGCCCCCGGAACGCACCGGTAGCCCGAACCGCCGGGCGATCTGACCCGTACAGAGCAACCCCACCGCCGATTCGGGTGTCCCGAAACAGGGGGACCCGGACTGCATGTCGATGTTCGACAGGAACGAACCGAAGATCACGGGTGCGCCGGGCCTGATCAATTGCGACAACGCGATGCCGGTGAGCGCCTCCGCCATCTGTTGCGCCAACGTTGCAGGAATGGAAACCGGCGACATCGCACCCATGAGGAGGAACGGGGTCAGCACGACCGGCTGGTTCGCCTCGGAGTAGACGAACTGCGCCTCGAGCATCCGCTCGTCCCACCGCAGGGGCGAGTTGCAGTTGATCAAGGAGATGGTCGCGGGCGTGGCCTCGATGGCCTCGCGGCCGCCGAAGAGTATCTCCGTCATGGCCAGCGTGTCACGCGCGTTCTCCCCCGAGACGACGTTGCCCATGTAGATCTTGTCGGTGAGCGTCTGCAGGGCGTAGGTCATGTCGAGGTGCCGCGAGTCCAGGGGTGCGTCCTCCGGCTCGCACACCACCCCACCTGCGGAGTCGATGGCGTCGAAGCTCTGGGCGAGCTTGGCGAACGAGTGGAAGTCGGCGAGCTTCGCGTCGCGCCGGACGTCGCCCTCGCGGACGAACGGCGGCCCGTAGACGCTGCCGAAGACCATCGCGTCGTCTCCGATGTGGACGGTGTGCGCCGGGTTGCGGGCCTGCACGTCGAACGAGCGCGGCGCCTTGGCCACCTGCTCCAGCACGAAGTCCGGGTCGAAGATCACGCACTGGTCCTCGACCTTCTGGCCGGCCTGCCGGAACAGCTCCAGCGCGCGCTCGGAAACGAACTCCACCCCGATCTCGCTGACGATCCGCCGCCACCCGCGGTCGAGGGTGGCCATCGCTTCCTCGGAAAGGATCTCGTAGCGCGGCATGGTGTTGCGGAACATGCGGACCCCCTGCGGATCTTCGCAAAAACCGGTGCTTGACGGCGACCGATGCCGGCAGGATCCTAACGGCATTCCTCGGAACACTGGTTCCATAACATGGAACTCTTCGGGAACGGATCCGGCGATGCCGACACAACATCTGGGCAGCCAGGCCGTCGACCGCGCGAGCGCGCTGCTCGCGCTCGTCGTGGAGTCCGGTGCGCCGCGGACGTTCAGCTCGCTCGTGGCCGAGCTCGGGCTCGCGAAGTCCACCACCTCCCGCCTGCTGCAGGCGCTCGAGCGCAGCCGGCTGGTCCAGCGCGACCAGAACGGCGCCTTCCGCCCCGGCGCGCTGTTCTCGATCTACGCCGCCCGCCCCAGCGCGCTGCACGACCTCGTCGAGCTCGCCCGGCCCACCCTGGACCGCATCAGCGAGCTCACCGAGGAGACGGTGAACATGTCGGTGCCGCGCGGCCGGGAGGTCGTGCAGATCGCCCAGATCGACAGCCGCTACCTGCTCGGTTCCACGAACTGGGTCGGGGTCGACGTGCCGGCCCACTGCACCGCGCTGGGCAAGGTGCTCTACGCGTTCGGGGTGCTCCCGCTGCCGCCGGGGCAGCTGGAGCGGCGCACCCCGCACTCGCCGGTCGACCGCGCCACGCTCGAGCACATGCTCGTCGAGGTGCGCAGGCGCGGCTGGGCCGTCTCGCTCGACGAGCTGGAGGTGGGGCTCGGCGCGGTCGCCGCCCCCGTCCGCGGCGTCGACGGGGCCGTGATCGCCGCGGTGTCGGTGTCCGGCCCCACCACCCGCATCAACGACCACGGGATCACCCGGCTCGGGGACATCTTGGTCCGCGAGCTGCGCGGGCTGTCCGCCCAGCTCGGCCACCACTGGGGAAAGGAAGCCGTATGACTGACGAGGAGATCCTCAGAGCGCTCTACGACGAGACCCTCGTCGGCAACGGGCCGCGGGTGCTCGAGCTCACCGAGCAGGGCCTCGAGGCCGGTCTGGCGCCGGAGACGATGCTGTTCGACGCGCTCATCCCGTCGCTGGAGGAGGTCGGCGCCCGGTTCGAGCGCGGCGACTTCTTCGTGCCCGAGATGCTCATCGCCGGCCGGGCGATGGCGGGGGCGCTCGACCGGCTGCGCCCGCTGCTCGCCGAGACCGGCGCCCGGACCGTCGGCACGTTCCTCATGAGCACGGTCAAGGGCGACGTGCACGACATCGGCAAGAACCTCGTCAACATCATGCTGGAGGGCGCGGGCTTCCGCGTGATCGACCTCGGCGTGCAGGTCTCGCCGGAGAAGGTGGTGGCCGGCGTGCTGGAGCACAAGCCCGACATCGTCGGGTTCTCGGCGTTCCTCACCACGACCATGCCGATGTTCAAGGCCAACATCAACGCGCTGCAGAAGGCGGGCCTGCGCGACCAGGTGATCGTCATGGTCGGCGGGGCCCCGGTCACCCAGGAGTACGCCGACGCCGTCGGCGCCGACGGCTACGCCGCCGACGCGTCCACGGCGGTGCGGCGCGCCAAGGAGCTGCTCGCCACCCGACGGGCCGCGGTGGGGGTGTGAGGTGCACACGACGGTCTCCTCGGCCACCCGCGAGGTGGTGATCGGCCCCGACCAGCCGTTCTGCCTCATCGGCGAGCGGATCAACCCCACCGGCCGCAAGAAGTTCGCCGAGCAGCTGCGGGCCGGCGACCTCTCCCGGATCGCGGTGGACGTCGAGCAGCAGGTCGCCGGTGGCGCCACGATGCTCGACGTCAACATGGGTGTGCCGCTCGCCGACGAGGCAGAGCTGCTCTCGCGCGCGGTCACGATGATCCAGGAGCTCACCGACCTGCCGCTGTGCATCGACTCGTCGGTGGTGGAGGCCCTCGAGGCCGGGCTCGCGGCCTACCGCGGCAAGGCGCTGGTCAACTCCGTCACCGGCGAGCGCGAGCGGCTCGAGGCCATCCTGCCCCTGGTCAAGGAGCACGGCGCGGCCGTGATCGCCCTCCCCAACGCCGAGGACGAGATCCCCGACGAGCCGCGCAAGCGGCTCGAGATCACCCGCAAGATCATCGACGTCGCGGTCGGCGAGTACGAGATCCCGATCGAGGACATCGTGATCGACCCGCTCGCGATGCCGGTGGGCGCGGACTCCACGCTGGTGCGCAAGACGCTCGACACCCTGGAGCTGATCCGCGACGAGTTCGGGGTGAACACCACGCTCGGCGCGTCCAACGTCTCGTTCGGCATGCCGGACCGGCACGCGCTCGGCGCCGCGTTCCTGCCGATGGCCATGACGTGCGGGCTCACCAGCGCGGTCATGGACGTGCGCACCCCGCAGATCGTCGACGCGGTGAAGGCCGCCGACCTGCTGCTCGGCAACGACGAGTGGGGCGCGGCGTGGATCGCGGCGCACCGGGCGAGGAAGCAGCCGGCGTGAGCACCGACCGGGTCCGCATCTCCTACGAGGTCGACGGCGGTCGGCCCCGCGAGGTGCGGGTGCCTTCGGGCGTCACGCTGTTCGACGCCGCCAGCTGGAACGGCATCGCGATCGACTCCACCTGCGGCGGCCACGGCACCTGCCGCAAGTGCAAGGTCCGGGTCGTCGAGGGCGACGTGCCGGTCTCCCGGCTGGACCCGCGCGCGTTCGACGCCGACGAGCTGCGCGCCGGGTGGCGGCTCGCCTGCCGCGCCCCGGCCACGAGCGACCTGCGGGTCGAGGTACCGCCGCTCGTCACCCGGCCCAAGGCGGCCACGGTGGGCGTCGGGCGGCAGGTGATCCTGCGGCCCGCGGTGCAGAAGCGCTGCGTCGAGCTGCCCGAGCCGACGCTCGCCGACCAGCGCACCGACCTCGAGCGCCTGCTCGCCGCGCTTCCCGACCTGGAGCCCGCGGTCGACCTGCACGCGCTGCGTGCGCTGCCCCGCGCGCTGCGCGCCGCCGACTTCCGCGTGACCGCGGTGCTGGTCGACGACGTGCTGGTCGACGTGCAGCCGGGCGACACCACCGACCGGGTGTACGGCATCGCGTTCGACCTGGGCACCACCACCGTCGTCGCCACGCTGCTCGACCTCACCACCGGCACCCCCGCGGGTCTGGCATCGCTGCTCAACCCGCAGCAGCCGCTCGGCGGCGACGTGATCACCCGCATCAGCGCCACCATGCTCGACCCGGAGGCGCTCGGCAGGCTCACCGGGCACGCCCGGGAGGCGCTCGACCGGCTGGCCCACGAGGTGTGCGCGGCGGCGGGCGTCGACCCGGCCCACGTCTACGAGGTCGCGGTCGCGGGCAACGCGACGATGACCGCGCTCGCGCTGGGCATCGACCCCGAGCCGCTCGGGGTGGCGCCGTTCGTGATGGCCACCCGGTCCTACCCCCGGCTGCGGGCCGACGACCTCGGGCTCCGGCTGCACCCGGCCGCCCGGGCGTACGTGTTCCCGGCGCTCGGCGCCTACGTCGGCGGCGACATCGTGGCGGGCGCGCTCGCGTCCGGGATGGACCGCGACAAGCGGGTGCGCCTGTTCGTCGACGTCGGCACCAACTGCGAGATCGTGCTGTCCGACGGCGACCGCGTCCTCGCCACCGCCGCCCCGGCCGGGCCTGCGTTCGAGGGGGCGCAGATCCGGTGCGGGATGCGCGCCGCTCCGGGCGCCATCGAGGGCGTGAAGATCTCCGACGAGGACGTGGCGCTGCAGGTGATCGGCGACGTCGAGCCGGTCGGCCTGTGCGGGTCGGGGCTGGTCGACGCCGTCGCCGCGCTGCTGCAGGTCGGCCTGCTCGACGCCTCGGGCAGGCTGCTCACCCCGGAGGCGGCGGCGCGGCTGCGCCCCGGGCTCGCCGACCGGCTGCAGACCGTGGGCGACGAGCGGGTGTTCGTGCTCGCGCCCGGCGTGTACCTGTCCCAGCGCGACGTGCGCGAGCTGCAGTTCGCCAAGGCCGCGATCGCCACCGGCTGGCGACTGCTCGCCGCCGAGCTGGGGATCGACCCGGCCGACGTGCAGCAGGTGCTGCTCGCCGGCTCGTTCGGCAGCTACCTGTCCCCGGCCGCCGCGGTCCGGATCGGCCTGGTGCCGGGCATCCCGGTGCTGCGCATCGTCAGCGCGGGCAACGTCGCGGGCGAGGGCGCCAAGATGGCGCTGTTGTCGGTCCGCGAGCGCGCCGCCGCCGAGGCCCTGTTGGAGGAGGTGCGCTACGTCGAGCTCAGCGACCGCCCGGACTTCAACGACCGGTTCATCGACCAGCTGGCCTTCCCCACCTGAGGTTCAGGAAAGCCACATTCATGAAGCCCACGTTCATGAATGTGGCTTTCCTGAAGGGCGCCGGGTCGCCGTCGTCGCCTGCGGCGCCATCGCCGCGCACGTGGCCGCCGTCGTCGGGCGGCGCGGGTGGCCCGTGGAGGTCCACCCGTTGCCGCCGCTGCTGCACAACCACCCCGAGCGGATCGCGGCCGCGGTCGAGCAGCGGGTCGTCGACCTGCGCGCCACCCACGCGGCCGTCGCGGTGGCCTACGCCGACTGCGGCACCTACGGCGCGCTGGACGAGGTGTGCGCCCGCCTCGGCCTCCCCCGCCTGCGCGGCGACACCTGCTACGACGCCTTCGCCGGCGCCGAGCGGATGCGCCGGATCTACGCCGACGAGCCCGGCACGTACGTCCTCACCGACTACCTCGCGCTGTCGTTCGACCGGTCGGTGATCCGCGAGCTCGGCCTCGACCGGTACCCGCAGCTGCGCGAGGAGTACTTCCGCCACTACCGGCGGGTGGTGTGGCTCGCCCAGCACCCGGTGCCGCGGATCCGGGCGGCCGCGGAGCGGGCCGCGGCCTACCTGCGGCTCCCGCTCGAGGTCGTCGAGGTCGGGGAGGCCGGGTTGGAGCGGGAGCTGGAGCTGCTGGTCGCGGCGTGCCGCGGGTAGCGACCCCACCTCACATTTGAAGATTTGTTCAGATGAGCAGTAGCATCGCGCCCCGTGCTGCGCGCAGTGGTGATCGTCGTGACCGCGGCCCTCCTCGGCGCTTGCAGCGGCCCACCCGCCGCGTCGGCGCCCGCGCCCACCGCGATCCGGGCCACCAACTGCGGCATCGACGTCGCGGTCCCCGCGCCGCCGCAGCGCATCTACGCCGTCTACCAGCCGGCGATCGAGCTGGTGCACGCGCTCGGGGTGGGCGACCGCCTCGTCGGCACCGCCTACCTCGACGCGCAGGTGCTCCCCGAGTACGCCGCCGCCCAGGCCGCCGCGCCCTACCTGCCGGAGACGCCCAGCCGGGAGGCGCTGCTCGCCGCGAACCCGGACTTCGTGCTCTCCGGCTACAACAACCTGTTCGCCGCGGCGGGGTCGGAGTCCGTCGGCACCCGCGCGAGCCTCGCCGAGCTCGGCGTCGGGTCGTGGATCCTCTCCCCGCTGTGCCCGAGCGCCGACGGCCTGTCCGACGAGGCGATCGACCCCGCGTCCGTGAACTTCGAGAACGTCTACGCCGACGTCCGCGACCTGGGCAGGCTCTTCGGCGTGCAGGACCGCGCCGCGCGCGTGGTGGCCGACATGCAGGCCCGCGTCGCGGCGGTGCAGCAGCGGGTGGCCGGCGCGCCCCGCCCGCGGGTCGCGGTGGTGAACCCCCAGGACGACGGGACGTTCCGGGTGGCGGGCGGACCCGACTTCGTCACCCGCATCCTGGACGTCGCGGGCGCCGACAACGCCTTCGCCGACCTGCAGGGCAGGCGCAACTTCACCGTCGGCGCCGAGGAGATCGCCGCCCGGGACCCGGACGTGATCCTCACCAGCACCTGCTGCGACGCCTCCTTCACCCTCGCCGACGCCGAGCGGGACGCGGAGCGCATCCGCGCCCACCCCGCCCTCGCCGGGCTGCGGGCCGTCCGCGACGGGCGCGTGCACGGCTTCCTGTTCGCCGACCGCGCCGCCGGGGTGCGGGCGGCGCACGCCGCCGAGCTCGCCGCCGCGCTCGTGCACCCCGAGCTGCGGTGATCGGCCTCGCCACCCGCCGCCGACCGCGCGCCGCCCCGGCGGTGGCGGCGCTCGCCGTGATCGTGGCGACCGGGCTGTCGCTGCTCGTCGGCATCCAGCCGGTCACGCCCGCCGACCTGGTCGCGGCGCTCGCCGACCCCGGCGCGGCCGGCAGCGCCGTCGTCGTGCACCTGCGGGTGCCCCGCACCGCGGCCGGGCTGCTCGCCGGCGCCGGACTGGGGCTCGCGGGCGCCGTCGCGCAGGGGCTCACCCGCAACCCCCTCGCCGGGCCCGAGGTGCTCGGGGTCAACGGCGGGGCCGCGTTCGCGGGCGTGGTGGCGCTCGCGCTCGTCGGTGTCGAGCCGCTCGGCGGCTACGTGTGGTTCTGCTTCGCGGGGGCGGCGCTCGCGCTCGCCGCCGTGCTCGCCATCGCCTCCGCGGGCCGCGGCGGCGCCACCCCGGGCACGATCGCCGTGGTCGGGGCGGCGGTGTCCGCCCTGCTGTTCTCGCTGACCTCGGCGGTGGTGCTGCGCGACCACGACCTGTTCGAACGGTTCCGGTTCTTCCTGGTCGGGTCGCTCGCGAGGGCCGATCTCGCCACGGTGGCGCAGGCCGTCCCGTTCCTCGCCGCCGGCACCGCGCTCGCCCTCGCGCTCGCCCGGCCGCTCGACGCCGCCGCGCTCGGCGACGACGCGGCGCGCGCCGTCGGGGCCCGGCCGGCCCTCCTGCGCGCGGTGGCGGTCGGGGCGATCGTGGTCCTCGCCGGGACGGCCACCGCGGTCGCCGGGCCCGTCGCGTTCGTCGGGCTGGTGGTGCCGCACGCGGCGCGGATCCTCGTCGGTCCCGCGCACGTGCGCCTCCTGCCGTTGTCGGCGCTGCTCGGGGCGCTGGTGCTGCTGCTCGCCGACGTGGTGGGGCGGGTCGTCGTGCGGCCGGAGGAGGTGCAGGTCGGCGTCACGGCCGCGGTGCTCGGCGGGCCGGTGTTCCTGTACCTGGTGCGCCGGCGCCGGGTGCCGCAGCCGTGACCGCGACGCTGCGGGCCGGCCGGGTCGCGCTGCGGCTGGAGCCGTCGGCCGTGCTGCTCGGGACGGCCGCGTGGGCGGCGGCGGCCGCGGTGGCGCTCTACGCCGTGACCGTCGGCGAATACCCGGTGCCGCTGCCCGCGGTGCTCGACGCGCTGGCCGGCCGCGGCACCCCGCTCACATACGACATCGTCGTGCGCAACCGGCTCCCCCGCGCTCTGGTCGGGCTGCTGGTCGGGGCGGCGCTCGGACTCGCGGGCGCGCTGCTGCAGCGCATCGCCCGCAACCCGCTGGTCAGCCCGGACGTGATCGGGGTCGGGGCCGGGGCGTCGGCCGGGGCGGTCGTGATGATCGTCGTGGTGGGGGCGGGGCCGGCCGCGGTCGTCGCCGGGGCGCTGACCGGCGCCGCCGCCGCGGCGGCGACCGTGTACGCCGTGGCGGGCGGCGGCCCCCGCAGGCTCGTGCTGGTCGGGATCGGGGTGACCGCACTCGCGAACGCGGCCGCGTCGTTCCTGCTCACCCGATCCGACCGGCAGGCCGCGATGCAGGCCGCCACCTGGCTGGTGGGCGACGTGGCGGGGCGCTCCTGGCCGGACGTGCTCGTCGCGGCGACCGGGCCGGCGCTGGTGGTGCCGGTGGTCCTGCTGCTCGCCCGCCACCTGCGGCTGCTGGAGCTCGGCGACGACCTCGCGCGCGCCCTCGACGGGCGGATCGGCACCGTCCGCGCCGCGCTGGTGGCGGCCGCGGTGGGGCTCACCGCGCTCGCCACCGCTGCCGCAGGGCCCATCGGTTTCGTCGCGCTCGTCGCGCCGCAGATCGTGCGCCGCATCCTCGGGCCCCGGCCCGCGGGGCTGCTGCCCGCGGCGGGGGTCGGGGCCCTGATCGTGGCCGGGGCCGACCTCGCCGCCCGGCGCCTGTTCGGGCCGGACGAGCTGCCCGTGGGCGTGCTCACCGCCGCCGTCGGTGCCCCGGTCCTGCTGTACCTGCTGGTGCGGGCCGACCGGTGAGACACCCCTGCGGCGATACGGTGGTCGCGTGACCGATCAGCACACCAGCGCCCGCTTCCTGCGCGTCTCGGACGCCGAGCGTGAGCACGTCGTCGAGCTGCTGCAGCGGGCCGTCGGCACCGGGCTGCTCGACATCGACGAGTTCACCCGGCGCGTCGACACCGCGCTCGCCGCGCGCACCCGCGGCGAGCTCAACGTCGTGCTGCTCGACCTGCCGGGGCTGACCCACCCGGACCGCCCGGCCCAGGTGCCGAACCCGGCCCCGCCGCCGATCCAGCGGCCCGCTCCGACGGTGAGCGGCGGGGGCACCGGCCCGACCGGGGACGGGGGCGGCGGCGCCGAGGTGCGCAGCACGCTGGGCTCGGTCACCCGCCGCGGCGCGTGGGACGTGCCCGCACACCTGGTGGTGCGCACGATCGTCGGCACCGCGGAGCTGGACTTCACCGAGGCGAACATCCCGCACGACGTCGTCGACCTCGAGCTGGACGTGGTGGGCGGCTCGGTCGAGCTGCGCCTGCCCGCGGGCGCACGGGTCGACCAGGACGGGCTGCAGGCCACCCTCTCCGAGGTCGAGAACCGCCTCCGCGGCCGCGCCGACGGGCAGAGCGGCCCGCTGTTCCGCATCCGCGGCTCGGTCCGCGCCGGCTCGGTGCACATCCGCCCGCCCCGGCGCGCCCGGTGGTGGCACCGCTCCTGACGGCGGCCGACGCCCGGCTCGGGGCACCGTCGCCGCGACCACCTCGGCGAAGGCGCGCATCCGCGCGTTCTCGTGGTCGCGGTGCCACACCCGGCCGAGCGCGCTCCCCGGATGGCCGCGCCGGCCTCGGCGCGGGCCGCTGCCCGCCGAGCGCGTGTGCGGGGTGTCCGGGGTGGCCGCCCTGCTGCGTGACGCGCGGCTGCTCGTGGTCGGGCGCTTCGGCACCGACACCTGCGTCCACCCCGTGCTCGAGACGCGGGAGGTCGATACGCCGCTGACCGGCACGCTGCTGCTCGGCTACGGCGTGGCAGGGGTCGTCGGCAACTCCGCCGCCGGCAGCGCCGCGATGCGGTCGGTGCGGCGGACGGTGGCGGCGTTCGCCCCGTCGGCACCGCAGGCCCGGGAGGCGGCCTCGTCGCTGCTCGCGGGTGTGTTCCACGACGCGATCGCGCTCGGCGCCGTCGGCGGCGGTGTGGTGGTCGACGGGTTCGGTCCCGCCGCCGCGCCGTACTTCGGCGCCGCACTGGCGCTCGCCGCGCCCGGCGGCGACGGCGCTCGGCCGGAGCGTGCCCTGAGCCCTCACTCCACCGAGAGCGCCCGCCGGCGCCGCTTGGCCACCGGCAGCACCAGCGGGATCAGCAGGGCCAGCACCACGGCCACCCAGAGGAACACCGTGATCGGCGAGGACACCAGGATCGACGGGTCGCCCTCGCTCAGGGTGAGCGCGCGGCGCAGCTGCTGCTCGGCCAGCGGGCCGAGGATCAGCCCGACCACGGCCGGGGCCACCGGCACCTCGGCGGCGCGCATCAGGAGCCCGAGCAGGCCCAGCCCGCACAGGACGACCAGGTCGACCGTGGTGCCGCCGGCCGCGTACGCGCCGAGCGTGGCGAACACGAGCACGCCCGCGTAGACGGCGTAGGCCGGGATCGTGAGCAGCCGGGCCCACACCCGCACCAGCGGCAGGTTGAGCACCAAGAGCATCACGTTGCCGACGTACAGGCTCGCGATGAGCGTCCAGACCAGCTCCCCCGACTCGGAGAACAGCTGCGGGCCGGGCTGCAGCCCGTAGGACTGGAACGCGGTGAGGATCACCGCCGCGGTGGCCGACGTGGGCAGCCCGATCGTCAGCAGGGGCACCAGCACGCCCGCCGCCGCGGCGTTGTTGGCCGCCTCCGGCCCGGCCACCCCCTCGATCGCGCCGCGCCCGAACTCCTCCGGGTGGCGGGTGAGCCGCTTCTCCGCGGCGTAGGACAGGAACGTGGGGACCTCGGCGCCGCCCGCGGGCAGGCTGCCGATCGGGAATCCCAGCGCGGTACCGCGCAGCCAGGCGGGCCAGGACCGGCGGAGGTCCGAGCGGGAGAGCACCGCGGGCCCGCGCAGCGGCTCGACCGTGGTGTGCCCGGTCCCGGCGAGCAGGTGCCCGAACGCCTCGGCGAGGGCGAACAGCGCCACCACCACGATGACGACGTCGACGCCGTCGAGCAGCGCGTCGAGGCCGTAGGTCAGCCGGGGCTGCCCGCTCTGGGCGTCGATGCCGATCAGCCCGATCGTGACGCCGACGAGCAGGCTCGCGAAGCCCTTGAGCAGGTTCGGCCCGAGCAGCGCGCTCACGGTGACGAACGCGACCGCCATCAGCGCGACGTACTCCGGCGGGCCGAAGCCGGTGGCGAAGTCGGCCACCACGGGCGCGAGGAACGTCAGCGCGACGGTGCCGATGGTGCCCGCGACGAAGCTGCCGAGCGCGGCGGTGGCGAGCGCGGCGGCGGCGCGCCCGGCGCGGGCCATCTTGTTGCCCTCGAGCGCCGAGATCATCGACGCGCTCTCGCCGGGCGTGTTGAGCAGGATCGACGTGGTCGACCCGCCGTACATGCCGCCGTAGTAGATGCCGGCGAACATGATCAGCGCGTGCGACGGCTCGAGCCGGAACGTGATCGGCAGGAGCAGCGCGACGGTGAGCGCGGGGCCGATGCCGGGCAGCACGCCGACGGCGGTGCCGATCGTGACGCCGATCAGCGCCCACAGCAGGTGCGACGGGGTCAGCGCGGAGGCGAAGCCCTCCACGAGGAGCGTGACGCCGTCCATCAGAACCCCCACGGGCCCGCGGGCAGGGTGAGCCCGATCAGGCGGTCGAAGATCAGGAAAACGACGGCGGCCAGCGCCCAGCCCCACGCGAGCACCCGCCAGTCGCGGGGCGCCCCGAGCAGCAGGGCCGCTGTGACGAAGAGGGCGGTCGCGGTGACGACGTACCCGAGCAGCGGCAGCAGCAGCGCGAACCCGATCAGGGCCGCGACGAGCGCGAGCACCCGCAGCCCGGCCCGCGGCTGCCACGGCGTGCCCGCGCCCGCCCTCGGCAGCTTGCGGCGGGCGTCGACGAGCAGCGCCGCCCCGACGACGCCGAGCGCCACCCCGACCGGGAGCGGCACCGCGGCGGGCCCGACCGCGGCCGCGGTGTCGGGCAGCCGGACCGCGTCGACGATCACGAGGACGGCGGCGAGCACGAGCAGCCCGCCGAACGCCGCGGTGGCGAGCACGGTGTGCCGGTCGACAGCGGCCCGCGTCTCCTCCCGCCCTGCCATCAGCTTCCCCCCAACCCGATCTGGGTGAGCACCCGCGACACCCGCTCCTGCTCGGACCGCACGAACGCCTCGAACTCCTCCCCGGCGAGCAGGGCGTCGCCCCAGCCGCGGCGGGCGAGCGCGTCGCGCCACGCCTCGGTGTGCGCCATGCGGACGAGCACGTCCTCCAGGGCCCGCTCCTCCTCGTCGGAGATGCCGGGCGGGGCGACCACGCCCCGCCAGTTCTCCACGACCACGTCGAGCCCGGACTCGGCGAGCGAGGGCACGTCCGGCAGCGACGGCAGCCGCTCCGCGCTCGACACGGCGATCGCGCGCACGGTGCCCGCCTCGATCTGCGGCGCGATCTCCGACAGCCCGAAGATCCCGATCGTCGAGCGCCCGGACAGGACGGTGGTGAGCGCCTCGCCGCCGCCGGAGTGGACGACGTAGCTGACCTGGGCCGGGTCCGCCCCGACCGCCTGCGCGAGCAGCCCGGCCATGATCTGCTCGGCGCCGCCCGCCGACCCACCCGAGATCGAGACGGCGCCGACGTCGGCCTGCATGGCCGCGACCAGGTCCGCCACGCCGGTGATCGGCGAGTCGGCGGCGACCACGATCACCTGGTAGTCGGTGGTGAGCCGCACGAGCGGGGTGGTGTCGGCGAGCGAGTGCGGCGACCCGTTCGCGATGACCGCGCCCATCATGATCAGCCCGGTGGTCATCAGCTCGGCGGGGTCGCCCTCGTGGCGGACGAACTGGCTGAGGCCGATGGTGCCGCCGGCGCCGGAGACGTTGTAGACCTCGGTGCGCCCCACCAGCTCGCGCAGGGCCTTCTGCATCTCCCGCGAGGTCTGGTCCCAGCCGCCGCCGGGCGAGGCCGGGGCCATGATCCTCAGCTGCCGCTCGCCCAGCACCTCCTGCGCGGCGCCGCGGTCGTCGGCGGGCGCGGTGAGCACGATCGCGACCGTCGCCGCCAGCGCGACCGCGAGCGCGGCCACGCCGCGGCCCGGCCTGCGCGGGTCGCCCTGCTCGGTGGTCTCCGGTCCCCCCATCGCCGGCCTCCCGTCGCCGGTCCGATCCCTTGACCTGCCGACGGCTGTATACAGTGATGTGCAGTCACGGACAAGTGGAAGGGCTGCCGGTGCAGGAGGAGATCGAGACCGCCGACGTCGTCGTGGTCGGCGACAACCACCCGGGCGGCAGCGGCCGCACCGCGGGCGCGGTGCTCGGCCGCCGGGCCGGCTCGCCGTCGTGATCATGGCGGGCACCGACGCACAGGCGGTCTACGCCGACCTCCGCGAGCAGATCCTCTCCGGTGCGCTCCCGCCGGGCACCCCGCTGCGGGAGATCCCGCTCGCGGAGCGGTTCGGGGTGTCGCGCACCCCGGTGCGGGAGGCCCTGCGCCGGCTGGAGCAGGACCGCCTCCTCGCCCCGGGCGCCCGCGGCATGCAGGTCCGCTCGATCGACCCCACCGAGGTCGTGCAGGTCTACGACATGCGCGTGCTGCTCGAGGCGGAGGCCGCGGGCCAGGCCGCGCGCAGCCGCAGCGACGCCGACCTGATGCGCCTCGAAGGCCTCCTCGCCCGCGACCGCGCCCTGCGCGACCCCGACGACACCACGCGGATCCGCACCAACCTGGAGTTCCACGCCGCCGTCTGGCAGGCCACCCACAACCCCGTGCTGATCGACCTGCTGGATCGGCTCTCCATCCACCTCGTCCACGCGCCCCGCTCCACGCTCTCGGTGGGCGACCGGTGGACGACCGCCCTCGACGAGCACGACCGGCTCGTCGCGGCCGTTCGGGCCCGCGACGAGCAGGCGGCCCGGGACATCGCGGGCCGGCACATGACCACGGCGCGGGAGATCCGGCTCGCCCTGCTGCGGGAGGCGGCCGCCACACCGGAGTGACCCCACCCCCGGATTGACGTTGACAAGATGGAGCGGCCGCGGCATCTTGGCAGCGTCAACTTGACACTGTCAACTTGACACTGCCAACTTGATACTGCCGAGTAGGAGCCTGCCGTGGAACCGCTCATCACCCTCGTCGCCGTCACCGCGCTCCTGCTGGCCGCGGGGGCCGCGGGCGTGCGCGCCCTCCGGCCGTGGCCCGTCGCGCTGCGCGGCGGGCTGGCGGCGATGTTCACGCTCACCGGCGTGGTGCACTTCGCGTGGATGCGCGAGGAGCTGATCGCGATGGTGCCGCCCGCGCTGCCCGCGCCCGAACTGCTGGTGACGATCACCGGGGTGCTCGAGCTCGCCGGCGCGGCCGGACTGCTCGTCGCCCGGACGGCGCCGGGGGCGGCGGCGGGGCTGTCGGCGCTGCTCGTGGTGATGTTCCCCGCGAACGTCCACGCGGCGCTGGAGGGGTTCGGCACGCCGTTGCTGCCGCGCACCCTCATGCAGCTGGTGTTCCTCGCGGCCACGCTCGCCGTGGTCGCCCACCACGTGCGAACCCGGCGGGCGCCCGCGTCGGCGGGTGTCTCAGGCGGTCGCGCGTAGCACCGGGGAGCGCGGGGCCCGGCGCGGCCGCCCGCGCCGGCTCACCAGCGGCCGTTCCGCACCGACGGGCACCGCTTCGCGGCCGGCGGGACGCTCGTCGCGCACCGGATCACCGAGGAGCCTGGTCTCGAGCCGCTGCAGAAGCAGCGTTCCCAGCAGGACGGCGACCGGCACGACGAACGAGATCCACACAACGACGGCTACCCCGGCAGGCGGCGTCCATACACCGCCCGCCGCCAAGGCCCCCCGGACGGGTGACACCGGCCACAGGCGTCACGGTGCGTGGCCGCCCCCGCGGCACGCCGGTCACGCTCCGCGTCGCCGCGACCCCGCCGCGCCGGATACGGTTCCCGGATGAGCGACAGCGACCCTGCCGACGTCATGAGGCTGACGGTCAGGCGGATCGGATCAGCAGCCGTCGTCACCGTGGCCGGTGAGCTGGACCTGCTGACCGCGCGCAAGCTGATGGAGACGGTCGACGAGACCATGAAGGGGCCCGACCTCGCCGGCGTCGTCGTCGACCTGACCGAGGTGAGCTTCCTCGGCTCGTCCGGGCTGGGCACCCTCGCCGAGCTCGCCACGCGCACCACCGCCCCCGCAGGCGGTGGCTACCGCGCCCGGCCCCCGGACCCGCTCCCCCCGCTGCGCCTCGTGGCGCCCCCGGACAACACCGCGGTGCTGCGCCCGTGGGAGACGATGAACCTGCAGCAGATCCTGCCGCTGCACCCGGACCTGGACAGCGCCCTCGAGAGCCTGTGATCGCGGGCCGGATATCTTCTCCTCGCAACTCGAAGCCGAGGACAGGAGATCCGTGGCCCGCGCCGACCTGACGCTCGACGAGCTCGTTTCCTACCGCCCCGACGTCGGCCGGCCCGACGACTTCGACGCGTTCTGGAGCCGGACCCTCGACGAGGCCCGCACGCACGACCTCGACGTCCGCGCCGAGGACGTCGACACCCCCTACCGCACCGTCGCGGTGCAGGACGTGAGCTTCAGCGGGTTCGGCGGCGACCGCATCGGGGCGTGGTTCACGGTGCCGCGCGGGCTGGACGGCCCGCTGCCCGCCGTCGTGGAGTTCATCGGTTACAACGGCGGCCGCGATCTGCCGGGCGAGTCGCTGCGCTGGGCGAGCGCCGGGTACGCGCACCTGCTCGTCGACACCCGCGGCCAGGGCGCCGGGTGGGGCGGCGGCGGGCGCACGCCCGACCCGCACGGGTCCGGCCCGGCCACCCCCGGGTTCATGACCCGCGGCATCGACGACCCGGAGACCTACTTCTACCGCCGCGTGTTCACCGACGCCGTGCGCGCCGTCGAGGCGGTGCGCACGCTGCCCGGCGTCGACGCCACGCGCGTGGCCGTGCAGGGCGCGAGCCAGGGCGGCGGGATCACCCTCGCGGTGGCCGGGCTGGTGCCCGACCTCGTGGCCGTGATGCCCGACGTGCCGTTCCTGTGCCACTTCACCCGGGCGCTGGAGATCTGCGACAAGGACCCCTACGCCGAGCTCACCCGCTACCTGTCCGTGCACCGCAGGCGGGTGGACGAGGTGCTGCGCACCCTGTCCTACTTCGACGGGGTGAACTTCGCCCGCCGCGCGAACGCGCCCGCCCTGTTCTCGGTGGCACTGATGGACCTGATCTGCCCGCCGTCCACGGTGTACGCCGCGTACAACCACTACGCGGGCGACAAGGACATCGAGGTCTACCACTACAACGACCACGAGGGCGGCGAGTCCTACCAGCGGCAGGCCCAGATCCGCTGGCTGAACCGGCTACTGGACCGGTAGCGGCTCCGGCGCGGCGGCCCGCTCGGGCCGCCGCTCGGCGCGGGCGTGCCGAGCGAGCACCACGGCCACCCCGACCGCGGCCAGCAGCGGGACGAGCCCGCAGAAGGCCATGCCGACCCGGGCGCCGAACGCGTCGGTGATCCACCCGACCACCGGGCCGCCCAGCGGCGTGCCGCCGACGAACGCGAGCATGTAGAGGCTCATGACCCGGCCACGCACGTTCCCGTCCACCCACGACTGCACCGACGAGTTGGCCATCGCCTGGAACGCGAGGTTCACCGCGCCCATCGCCACCAGCGCCGCGAAGAACACCCACAGCTCGGGCGCGAGCGCCGCGGCGACCTGCGCCGAGCCGAACGCGGCCCCGGTGAGCACGATCGCCCGCAGCCGGGTGCGGGTGCGCCCGCCCGCGATCAGCGCCCCGGCCACCGAGCCGACCGCCAGCACCACGTTGAACATGCCGTAGAGCTGCGCGCCGCCGGCGAAGGTCTCGTCGGCCATCGCGGTGAGCACCACCGGGAACTTGAGCCCGAACGTGCCGACCACGCCGACGAGCACGATCGTCCACGCCACGTGCGGCCGCTCGGCCACGTAGCGCAGCGCCGAGCGCAGCTGGCCGGGCGCCCGCTCGACCGGGGGCGTGCGGATCAGGTCGGCGGTGCGGATCAGCAGCAGGCCGGCGATCGGGGCGAGGTAGGAGGCGGCGTTCGCGGCGAACGCCCACCCGGACCCGACGGTCGCGATCATGACGCCGGCGACGGCGGGCCCGACGAGGCGGCTGGTCTGGAACACCGCGGCGTTGAGCGCGATGGCGTTGCGGACGTACCGGCCGGGGACGACCTCGTTGACGAAGACCTGGCGCGTGGGGTTGTCGACGACGAACACCAGGCCCGCGAGCAGCGCGAACACGTAGACGTGCCCCACCTGCACGTGCCCGCCGATCGTCAGCACGGCCAGACCCGCGGCCAGGAGCCCGTTGAGCGTCTGGGTGATCAGCAGGATCGTGCGCTTGGGGTAGCGGTCGGCGACCACGCCGCCGTACATGCCCAGCAGCAGCATCGGCAGGAACTGCAGGGCCATCGTGATACCGACCGCGGCCGGGCTCCCCGAGAGCTCGAGGACCAGCCACTCGAGGGCGATGTTCTGCATCCACGTGCCGGTGCTGGCGACCGCGTGAGCGCCGAGGTAGATGCGGAAGTTCGGTACGCGAAGAGCGGCGAATGTGCCGAATCGGGCAGAAGAATCGGAGGTTGATGTGGTCCCGCTCACGGGTATGTCGGCCGCAGCCGTTGTCACGGATAACCCTTCGTAGTGCCACAGAAATCCGTACCTCAGTATCCCGCGCCAGTACCGTATTGTGAACGGCGATCAAGCGACTAACTGTTATTGCGGAGCAATATGACAGCCAAGACGTTCGACCCCGCGCAGCTGCAGACGTTCCTGGCCGTGGCGCAGACGCGCAGCTTCACGCAGGCGGCGGCGCGGCTGGGCATCCGGCAGCCCACCGTGAGCCAGCACATCCGCAGGCTCGAGGAGGCCGCCGGGCGCGTGCTGGTGCAGCGCGACACACACAGCGTCTCCATGACCCCCGACGGCGAGGCCATGATCGGCTTCGCCCGCTCCATCCTGGCGGCGCACGAGCAGGCCGCGAACTACTTCAGCGGCGAACGCCCGCACGGCCGGCTGCGCATCGGAATGTCCGACGACCTCGCGCTCACGCGGCTGCCGCAGATACTGCGGGAGTTCCGCCGCGACCACCCGCTCGTCGACCTCGACCTGTCGATCGATCAGAGCGGCACGCTGCACCGCAGGCTGGAAAACGACCGGCTCGACCTCTTCGTGGGCAAGCGCCCCCGGGGCGAGCCGCGGGGCCAGCTGGTCAAGCGCGACCGCCTGGTCTGGGTGGGTACGGCCAGCACCCGGCTGGACATGAGCAAGCCGCTGCCCCTGGTCGTCTACCCGAACCCGAGCCTGTCCCGCTCGGCGATGGAGAACGCCCTGCAGCGGGCCAACATCACCTACCGCCCTGCGTGCCTGTGCCGCGGCGTCAACGGCCTGATCGGCGCGGTCGCGGCGGGGATCGGGATCTCGGCGCTCGCGAGCAGCCTCGTCCCGGTGCAGCTCACGCCGCTCGGTCCACAGCATCGCCTGCCCGAGCTCGGCTACATCGACCTCGTCCTGCTCACCAATCCGCGCACCGAGGGCCGCCCGGCCGCGAAGGCGCTGGCGGCCGCCGTGCTCGCGAGCGGCCCCGCGAGCATCTCGACGACCTGACCGCGCAGACCTGGCCGTGACGGATGATCGGGGGTGTGATCGACCACCTCGTCCTCGCCACCCCCGAGCTCGCCGCCACCGTCGCCGACCTCGCCCGGCAGGGGCTCGCCACCAGCCCTGGCGGCGCCCACGACGGGCTGGGAACCCGCAACGCGCTCGCCGACCTGGGCGGTGGGGCCTACCTCGAGGTGGTCGGGCCCGACCCGGAGCAGCCCGACCCGGGCCGACCGCGGCCGTTCGGCATCGACGGGCTACGGGGCCCACGCCTCGTCGCGTGGGCGGTGCGGGTCGACGACCTCGACGCCGCGATCGCCGCCGCCCGCGCCCGCGGCCACGACCCGGGCGACGCCCGCGACATGGCCCGGGTGCGCGGCGACGGGGTGCGGCTGGCGTGGCGGCTCACCCCGCTGCCGTCCGACGTGCCCGCGGTGGCGCCGTTCCTGATCGCGTGGGGCGACACCGAACACCCCAGCCGCACCGCCGCGCCCGGCGCGCGGCTGGAGTCGTTCGCCGTCCGGCACCCGGAGCCCGCGGCCGCCCGGGAGCGGCTGGCGGCGCTCGGGGCGGCCGACGTCACCGTGGAGCGGGCGCCGGAGCCTGCGCTGCACGCCGTGGTCCGGACCCCGTCGGGCCCCGTCGAGCTCGCCTGAGCACCACCTCGGCGACGGCCAGGTTGATCGCGCACCCGGCGATCTGGCCGGCCGGGATCAGCGACGCGACGGCCGTCGGCATCTCCGCGGGCGCGATCGCGCCGGAGAGCAGGCCCACGAGCAGCAGCAGCGGCACCACGATCCGGGCGGTCACCGCGAGGAAGGTCAGGGCGTAGTTGCGGGTCATCCACGCCCGGTGCGCCGCGACGTCGCCCGCCCGGATCGCGCGCAGCGCAGCGACGGCGGTGCCCAGCCACCCGGCCGCGACGACCACCAGCCCGACCCGGCTCACGAGGCTGTCCGACAGCAGCGCCACCGGGACGGCGACCACGGCCGAGGGCAGCACGCCCGCCGCGAGGTAGGTGCACCCGATCCCGCGGTGCCAGCGCCTGCGGGCCCGGAGCGCCGGGACGAACTGCAGCGGCCCGAGCACCAGCGCGACCGTCGCGGTGGCGATGTGCGCGATCAGGAGCCGGTGGTGGAGCGGACCCTCGACCGCGATCCGGCCGGCCGCGGGGTCGAGCGACGCGTACGGGGCCGCCATCACCGCGCCCGCCACGACCGCGACCACCAACATCAGCCAGATCCGGCGCGGGCGAACCAGCGGGGTGTCCATGGCGTCCGATCGTCGGCGCCGCGGGCCGCGGTGTCGTCCGATCGCGGGCGACGGTTCGCCTACTCCCCCGGGCGTACCGGGCGGCGCGGTGAGTGATCCGGGCCATCGCCGCTTGATCTCAACCCGACTTCAGGTTCGACGATCCGGGCATGGGTACCTACACGCTTCCCGACCTGCCCTACGACTACGGCGCCCTCGCCCCGCACATCTCGGGCGAGATCATGCAGCTGCACCACTCCAAGCACCACCAGACCTACGTCAACGCCCTCAACCAGACCCTCGACAAGCTCGCCGAGGCCCGCGACAAG
>NZ_DATGOP010000138.1:0-7730 GCF_035305885.1 Pseudonocardia sp. | reverse complement strand
CTACTTCCCGCGGGCGGCGAACCACGGCCGACACCGCCCGGAAGGCGCCCCGGAGGCGATCGCGATCGTCTGCGTCGACGGGTTCGGCCACTGCGAGGCGGGCGGGGGCACCATCCCGGTGCGGCCGGGGCAGGCGCTCGTCCTCCCACCCCACCGGCCGCACGTCTACCTGGCCGACCCCGACCGGCCATGGACGATCTGGTGGCTGCATGCGACCGGCACCCAGGTGCCGGAGCTGCTCGCGGTGATCGCGCCGGACGGGCGGGAGGCCCTCGTCGAGCTGCACGACACCTACCGCGCCGTCGCCACCATCGACGACGCCATCTCCTGCTTCGAGCGCGACGAGACGTTCCCGAGCCTCATCTCGGCGTCCGCGGCGGGCTGGTCGCTGCTCGCCCAGCTGGCCGCGGACGTGGCCGCGGGCGGCAGGCAGCGCACGGAGCCGGTGCGGCAGGCCCAGGAGTACCTGCGCCGCAACTTCGCCAAGCCGGTGAGCGTGGCCGACCTCGCGCGCACCGCGGGGCTGTCACCCTCGCACTTCTCGGCGCTGTTCCGCGCCGCCACCGGCGGTGGCGTGGTGGAGTACGTCAAGCGGCTGCGGATGGCGCGCGCCCGCGAGCTGCTGATCACCTCGTCGCGCGACATCGCCGACGTCGCCGCGGCGGTCGGCTACACCGACGCGTTCTACTTCTCGCGGCAGTTCCGCACGGTCCACGGGTGCAGCCCGAGCGAGTACCGCCGCGAGCACCGCCACGGCGGCTGACGCCCGGCCCGTCGTCACCCGCCCGGCGCGACGAGGACCCGCTGCCCCTCGTGCAGGCCGGAGAGGACCTGGGTGACGCTGTCTCCGGCGAGCCCGAGCTCGACCTGCACCTGCCGCTGCGACCCGTCCGGCTCCACCACCGTGACGACGCCGGTGTCCCCGCTCTGCAACAGCGCCGCGTTCGGCACGGCGAGGGCGTTGTCGCGGTGGTCCACCACGACGTTGGCCGACGCGGTCAGGCCGTCCTTGAGCCGGGGGTCGAGCTCGTTGAGCACGATCACCGCGTAGTAGCTGGTCACGCCGCGGATATCGGTCCCGGTCGGCGCGATGCTCACGACCGTGCCGGAGCGGGTGAGGTCGGGGATCGCGTCGAAGGTGACCTCGACGGGTTGGTTCGGCTGCACGAGGGCGGCGTCGGTCTCGGCGAACGGCGCGACGATCCGGAAGCTCTCGACGTCGCCGAGCACGATGAACGACTGGCCGCCCGGCCGCTCGCCCTCGGCGCTCGCCCGCTCGGCCGACGAGACGCCGGACCCGCGTTCGGGCAGCGGGACGGCGCCGCCCGGCGCGAGCGGGGTGGTGCCCGAGCCGCCGCCGACGAACTCGCCGACAACCCCGTTGATGCTCTCGACGGTGCCGGCGACGGGCGAGCGCAGGACCGTGTCCTCCACGCCGCGGCGGGACCGCTCGACCTCGACCTGCAGCTGCGCGACCACCGCCTCCTGCTCGTCGATGTCGTGCGGGCGGTCCCCGCGGGCGCCCTCGGCCTCGTTCTTCGCCGCCTGCAGCTCGCGGCGGGCGTTGGCGATCGCCAGATCGTGCTCGGCCCGGTCGACCCGGCGCTTGTGCTCGGCCTGCTCGAGGGCCGCCTCGCTCGCGCGCACCTGGCGCTCGGCCCGCTCGACCTCGGCCTCGGCGGCCCCGGCGGCCGCGCAGTCGTCGTCGCGCGCGGTGCGCCGGGAGAGGGCGAAGAACTCCTCGTCGCCCCGGTCGTCGCGCTCGGCGTCCTCGCGGTCCTCGGGCGAGCAGGCGCGGCGGTCGGCCCGGGTGCGGGCCTCGGTGTCGCGCAGCGCCTCCTCGTCGGCCTCCAGCTGCCGCTCCGCCTGCTCGACGGCCGAGGCGTTGGCGTCGTCGACGGCCTCGGCCCGTTCCTCGGTGGCCTTCAGGACCTGGCGGGCCCGCTCGACGTCGTCCTCGGCCGCGCTCACCTGGTTGCCGCCCCGGATGCGCGCCAGCGCCGCCCGCTCCTGGGCCAGCTGCGCCTCGGCCGCCGCGAGGTCCTGGCGGGCCGCGAAGTCGTCGAGGCGGGCCAAGACCTGCCCCGCCTCGACCCGCTGCCCGACGGCGACGCCGACATCGACGAGCTTGCCGCCCTCGGGGAAGCCGAGGTGCTGCTCGGTGATGGCCTGCAGGGACCCGGTGGCGGTGACGGTGGAGGTCACGCTCGTCCTGGTCACCTTGACCGTGAGCGGTTGCGACTCCGCGCTGGTGCACCCCGCGACCAGCAGCACGAGGGCCGCGGCGGTGAGGCGACGGACGGAGGTTCGGGTGGTCATTCATACCTCAGGGCTTCGATGGGGCGGAGTCGGGCGGCCCGCTTCGCCGGGTACGCCCCGAAGAACAGGCCGATGCAGAGGCTGACGCCGAACGCGAGGAACACCGACGGGATCGACAGCCGGGGCGGGGCGAAATCGCCGAACGCGGCGCCGAACCGCTGGCCCAGCAGGCACAGCGCGACCCCGAGCAGGACGCCGACCGAGCCGCCGATGCCCGAGAGCACCGTCGACTCGACGAGGAACTGCTCGAGCACGGTCCGCCGCTTGGCGCCGAGCGCCTTGCGCAGCCCGATCTCGCGGGTCCGCTCGGTGACCGTGACCAGCATGATGTTCATGACGCCGATCCCGCCGACGAGCAGCGCGATGGCGGCGATCGACGCGAGGAACAGCGTGAAGACCGCGGTGACCTCGCCGTACTGCTCGAGCAGGTCGAGGTTCGAGCGCACCTCGAAGTCCTTCTGGGCGGGGTCGTCGATGCGGTGGGTGTCCATGAGGACCCGGGTGATCTTGGCCATCGCGGCGGGCACGGCGTCCTGGCCGGTGGCCTGCACGACCAGCTGGTCCACCCGGTCGTCGGCGCCGCCGTCCACGAGGTAGGTGCGGACCGCGGTGATCGGCATGACCGCGAGGTCGTCCTGCTGTCCGTTCGGCTTGAGCACGCCCACGACCTCGAACATCTGCGACCCGATGCGCACCTGCTCGCCGAGGGCAGCCGCGGGGACGCCGCCGAAGACCTTCCGGACCGGCTCGGGCCCGAGCACCACCACCCGCGCGCGGGTGCGGACCTGGGACTCGGTGAAGAACTTCCCGGCCTCGACCGTCCGGTTCAGCGCGGCGGGGTAGTCCTGCGACGAGCCGACGATGCTGGTGCGCCAGGACCCGTGCGCACCCTTGATCACCGCGCTCGCCTGCTTGACGGGGGTGACGGTGACGAACCGCGGGGCCTCGGTGGACTCGCGCAGCGCCTCGACGTCCCGGTCGGTCAGCGGTTGGACCTGACCGCCCTCGGACACGCTGCCCCTGGCTTGGAAGACCCCGATCAGGTTGGTGCCGAGCGCCTCCAGCTGGGAGTTCAGCCGGGCGGACGTGCCGTTGCCGAGCCCGACGAGCAGGATGACGGCGGCGACGCCGATCATGATGCCGAGCATGGTCAGCAGCGAGCGGAGACCGTTGGCGCGCAGGCCGCGCCACGCCATGACGACGGCCATGCGCAGCGTCACGCGCCCGCCTCCCGCTGCGGGCCCACCGCGATCTCGCGGGTGGCCTCCTCCCCGCTCCCCTCCGCGCCGCCGGGGCGGGCGTCGGTGCGCTCGTCGCCGACGACGCGGCCGTCGCGCAGCCGCACCACGCGGCGGGCGTAGGCGGCGATCTCCTCCTCGTGGGTGATGAGGACGACGGTGCGGCCCGCCTGCGACAGCCGCCCCAGCATCCGGGCGATCTCGTGGCTGGCCTCGGTGTCGAGGTTCCCGGTCGGCTCGTCGGCGAGGATCATCGTCGGGCGGGTGACCAGCGCGCGGGCGATCGCCGCGCGCTGCTGCTGCCCACCGGACAGCTGGTTGGGCAGGTGGCCTGCGCGGTCGGCGAGCCCGACCTCCTCCAGCGCCCGCAGGGCCCTCGTCCGGCGCGCCCGCTGGTTGCCGTACACGAGCGGCAGCTCGACGTTGGCGAGCGCCGTGGTCCGCGGCAGCAGGTTGTAGGACTGGAAGACCAGCCCGATCTTGCGGTTGCGGATCTCGGCGAGCTCGTCGTCGGTCATCCGCGAGACGTCGGTGCCGTCGAGCAGGTAGCGGCCCTCGGTCGGGACGTCGAGGCAGCCGAGGATGTTCATCATCGTGCTCTTGCCGGAGCCGGAGGGTCCCATGATCGCCACGAAGTCGCCGTCGTCGACACGGAGATCGATGCCGTCGAGCGCGCGCACCTGCGCCGCGCCTGCCCGGTAGCTCTTGGCGACACCTTCGAGCTCGATCATCGGTGGCGGCTCACCTCCCCCAGGTGCACGGGCCCGCCGTTGACGGTCCTGCAACGAGGCCATGGCGGGGCTGTTACGTGATTCCCGACAGGTTCACCCGCCGGAGCCGGAGAACCCTTCTTCGAACACACTCCGCACCCGAATTCACCCGATGTGGCGCGCCCGGCACACCGAGCGGTGAATGACACGACTGCAAGTCGGGCGGTTTGCCCGATTCACGGCGGGGAACCTGATCGTCACCGGACGTGTTCGGAATCGAAAGAGACAACTCGACCAGGTGGGAAGGGGGGCAATAGTGTGCCCTCCCACTGGACAGGCGGGGGGCATCGGACTACTCCTGAGTGCCGTGCGGAACGAACCGCGTTCCGCCAATCAAAAGGAGAGAGCAAGATGCTTCGTAAGACCCGTGTCGCGTCCGCTGCGGCTGCTTTTGCTCTGACCGGGACGATGCTGTTCGGTGGTGCGGCGATGGCCGGCGGCCACGGCGGTCACGACGACTACGTCGGTGGCGCAGGGGGCGCCGGCGGCGATGCCAGTTCCCAGTGCCTGATCCCGATCGGCGTCTCGCTCGGGGCGCTCGTCGGCAACGGCGGCGACGTCTCCCAGTGCAACGCTGCTGGTGGTGCTGGTGGCGCCGGCGGCGCTGGGGCCGACTACTGATCCATCTCGATCACCTTGCAGACGGTGCAGGCCCCCGGGCTCGTCGGGGGCCTGCACCCCCGCCAGGGTAACCCGCACCCGCAGCGCCACCCGATCGACACCCCGTGGCGCCGCCGCGCCGTGCGCGGAATCGAAGCTCGCTCCCCCGTTCGACCGACCTCGTCGTCGACGCTGCTTTGGGAAGGAACAGATTCCAGGATGAAAATTTTCACGCGTAGGACTGCAATGGCGCTGGCCGCATTCGCGATGATCGGACCGGTGCTCTACGGCGGCGCCGCACTGGCGGCCGGTCCCGGCGGCACCGATTACCGGGGCGGCCCGGCGGCGCGGGCGGTCCCGCGAATTCTCAGTGCCTGCTCCCGATCGCGATCTCGCTCGGCATCCTCGGGGGCGGTGGCGATGTTTCGCAATGCAACGCAACCGGCGGTCCCGGCGGCCCGGGTGGCGCCGGCGCCGACTACTGATCACAAGGGGATGACGACGTGACTGCCGAAGAGGGGCGCCCGTTCCGCCGGGTGGTGGTCGGGATCGCCGCCGCGGTCCTCGTCGGGGCCGGGTTCGCCGCTTCCGGCGGGGCTGCGCTGGCCGGGGACGGCCCCGGCGCGGTCGGCTCCCCCGGCGCGCCCGGCGAGGACGCCACCTGCACCCACCGCTACCCGCCGCCGTCGGACGTGTCCTTCTGCAACGCGGTGGGCCAGGACGGCGACGACGGCGCGGCGGGGGTGCAGCGGTGACGCCGCCGCTGAAGCGCTGCGCGTCGGCCGTCGCCGCGGCGGCGGTGGGTGCCGCCGCGGCCGCCGCGCTGTTCGGCGGTGCGCTCTGGGCGGGCGACCCGCACGAGCGCGACGGCGCACCGGGCCGCCCGGGTACGGGCACCGCCACCTGCCGCTATCTGCCGCCGCCGCAGGACGGCTTCCTGCAGTGCACCTCGACCGGCGGTCAGGGCGGCGCGGGCGGCGCGGCCACCGACTACTGATCCGTCTGCTACCCGCCACGAGGGGGCAACCGTGTTCGACCGGCCGAACCGCCGGGCGGGCGACGCCACCGTCGACGCCACCGTCGACGATCCGGTCGAGGAAACCGGTGGCGCCGGGCCCGCCCGGCGGCGGATCCGGCGCGGCCCCGTGCTGGTCCTCGCCGCGCTGCTGGTGCTGGCGCTCGTCCCGGCGTTCGTCGCCCGGGTCTACCTCATCCCGTCCGGATCGATGGAACGCACGCTGCACGGCTGCCCCGGCTGCGTCAACGACCGCGTGCTCGTCGACCGGCTCACCTACCGGTTCACGCCCCCGGCGCCCGGCGACGTGGTGGTGTTCGCCGTCCCGGACAGCTGGACGAGCAGCGAGCTGCAGGTCCCGGCGGGCACCGGCAACCCGCTCCTGGACGCCGTGCGGCGGCTCGGCGCGCTCGCCGGGCTCCACACCGCCGACGAGACCGTGTACGTCAAGCGCGTGATCGCGGTCGGCGGGCAGGTCGTGGCCTGCTGCGACCGGCGCAACCGCATCACCGTGGACGGCGCCGCCGTCGACGAGCCCCACCTGTACTTCTCGCCCGAGGCCGGGCCGCCGCGCCAGGAGAGCTTCGGGCCCGTCCGCGTCCCGGACGGCGCCCTGTGGGTGATGGGCGACAGCCGCAACGACTCGGTCGACTCCCGCGCCGACGGCAACGGCCCCGTCCCGGTCGCCCGGGTCGTCGGCAAGGTCCGGTTCGTCGTCTGGCCGCTCGAGCGGATCGGCGGCATCCGCTGACCCGCGTCAGGGCAGCGTGAGGATCTCCACGCCGTCGGAGGTGACCACGACCGTGTGCTCGAACTGGGCGGTGCGGGAGCGGTCCTTGGTGACGACGGTCCAGCCGTCGTCCCAGATGTCGTAGTCGATCGACCCGAGGGTGATCATCGGCTCGATCGTGAACGTCATGCCCGGCTCGAGCACCGTGTCCACGCTCGGCTCGTCGTAGTGCAGCACGACCAGGCCGCTGTGGAACGAACGACCGATGCCGTGGCCGGTGAAGTCGCGCACGACGCCGTAGCCGAACCGCTTGGCGTAGGACTCGATCACCCGCCCGATCACGTTCAGCTCGCGGCCGGGGCGCACCGCCTTGATCGCCCGCATGGTGGCCTCACGGGTGCGCTCGACCAGCAGGCGGTCCTCCTCGCTCACGTTGCCGGCGAGGAACGTGGCGTTGGTGTCGCCGTGGACGCCGTCGACGTAGGCGGTGACGTCGATGTTGACGATGTCGCCGTCCTGGATGACCGTCGAGTCCGGGATGCCGTGGCAGATCACCTCGTTGAGGCTGGTGCAGCACGACTTCGGGAAGCCCCTGTAGCCCAGCGTCGACGGGTAGGCGTCGTGGGAGACGAGGAACTCGTGGACGACGCGGTCGACCTCGTCGGTGGTGACCCCCGGCGCCACCACCTCGCCGCCCGCCTCGAGGGCCTGCGCGGCGATCTTGCCGGCTACCCGCATGCGCTCGATGGTCTCGGGGGTCTGCACCCACGGGTCGTTGGTGCGCTCCGGTCGCTTCTTCCCGACGTACTCCGGGCGCGGGATGTGGGCGGGGACCGGCCGGGTCGGCGACACGGTGCCGGGGGTGAGCAGGGTGCGGGCGGGCATGCCGCCAGTCTATGCAGGCGCGGGGCGGTGCCCGCGGGGATCAGCCCGGGGGATCAACGCAGGGCTTGCTGGCGCGCCCGCGCCGACACGGCGGCCGACAACGCCCGCCACCCCAGGAGCAGCACGGCGAGCGAGACGGCGGTGATCGCGGCGAAGGTCATCGGGAGGCTCCA
>NZ_DATGOP010000137.1:0-39525 GCF_035305885.1 Pseudonocardia sp. | reverse complement strand
GGAGGCGTTCGAGGCCGACCCGGAGACCCGGGCGATCGTGATGATCGGCGAGATCGGCGGGGACGCCGAGGAGCGGGCCGCGGAGTTCATCAAGGCCAACGTCACCAAGCCGGTCGTGGGCTACGTGGCCGGGTTCACCGCCCCCGAGGGCAAGACCATGGGCCACGCCGGCGCGATCGTGTCCGGCTCGGCGGGCACCGCCCAGGCCAAGAAGGACGCCCTGGAGGCCGCGGGCGTGAAGGTCGGCAAGACCCCCAGCGAGGCGGCCGCGCTGATGCGCGAGCAGCTCGCCGGGCTGCAGCAGGGCCGGCTCGCCGCGACCGGGGGGCGCCCGTGACCGCCGCCGGCCTGCGCTACGACGTCAACCTGTCCATCCTGTTCACCGAGCTCCCCCTGCTGCAACGGCCCGCCGCGGCGGCCGAGGCCGGGTTCGACGCGATCGAGCTGTGGTGGCCCTTCCCGGAGCCGGTGCCCGCCGACCGCGAGCTCGACGCGCTGCGCACCGCCATCACCGACGCCGGGGTGCAGCTGGTGGGGCTGAACTTCGACGCGGGCGACATGGCCGCGGGTGACCGCGGCCTGCTCTCCCGGCCCTCGGACAGCGCGCGGTTCCGCGCCAACGTCGACGTGGCCGTCGAGTTCGCGGCCTCGCTGGGCTGCACCGTGCTCAACGCGCTCTACGGCAACCGCGACCCCGCCGTGACGGTGCCCGAGCAGCGCGAGCTCGCCACCGAGAACCTCGTGCTGGCGGCGACCAAGGCCGGGCGGGTCGGCGCGACGGTGGTGATCGAGGCGCTCAACAGCTTCGAGAGCCCGCACTACCCGATCACCTCGTCGCAGAAGGCGTTCGACCTGGTCGACTACCTCAAGGTCGTGCACGGCGTGCCGAACGTGGCCTTCCTCGCCGACCTCTACCACCTCGCGCGGATGGGCGAGCCGGTCGAGCGGCTGGTCGAGCTGCGCGGCGCGAAGTTCGGGCACGTGCAGATCGCCGACCCGCCCGGCCGGGGCCAGCCCGGCACCGGCGAGCTCGACTGGGACGCCGTGCTCTCCCGGCTCGCCGCGAGCGGCTACCGCGGCCACGTCGGGCTCGAGTACAAGCCGGTCGGGCCGTCCGCCGAGAGCTTCGGCTGGCTCCCCCGCCACCTGCGCTCGTCCCGCGTCGAGGAGACCGCATGAGCACGATCGGCTTCATCGGGCTGGGCATCATGGGCGGTCCGATGGCCGCCAACCTGGTCGCCGCGGGCCACACCGTGCTCGGGTACGACACCCGCCAGGAGGCGGCGGAGCGGCTCGTGTCGGCGGGTGGCGCGTACGCGGGCTCGGTCGCGGCCGCGGCCGCCGCCGACGTCGTGATCACCATGCTCCCCGACTCGCCTCAGGTCGAACAGGTCGTGCTCGGCCCCGACGGCGTGCTCGAGCACGCGAAGCCGGGCCTGCTGCTCGTCGACATGAGCACGATCCGGCCCGACACCTCGGTGGCGATCGCCGCCGCGGCCCGCGAGCGGGGCGTGCGGGCGCTCGACGCGCCGGTCAGCGGCGGGGAGAGGGGCGCGATCGACGGCGTTCTGTCGATCATGGTGGGCGGCGACCCCGAGGCGTTCGAGGCGGCCCGCCCCGTGTTCGAGGTGCTGGGCGCGACGATCGTGCACGTCGGGCCGAGCGGGGCGGGCCAGACGGTGAAGGCGGCCAACCAGCTCGTCGTCGGCGGCACCTACGCGCTCGTCGCCGAGGCGATCGTGCTGCTGGAGGCGTCCGGGGTGGACCCGGGCCCCGCGCTCGACGTGCTCGCGGGCGGCCTCGCGGGCAGCCGGATCCTCGAGCTCAAGCGGAAGTCGATGGTGGCGCGCGACTTCACCCCCGGCTTCCGCATCGACCTGCACCACAAGGACATGGGCATCGCGCTCGCCGCGGCCCGGGAGGCGGGAGTCGCGCTGCCGATGACCGGCCTGACCGCGCAGCTGATCGCCGCGGCCCGGGCCAACGGCTACGGCCCGCTCGACCACTCGGTGCTGCTGCAAGTGCTGGAGAACCTCTCGGGAAAGGCAGCCTCATGACCCGGATCCCCTGCATGGAAGCCGTCGCCGCGGTGCTCGAGTCCGAGGGTGTCGACACCGTCTTCGGCATCCCGGGAGCGGCGATCCTGCCGCTGTACGCCGCGCTGCGCAACAGCGGCATCCGCCACCTCACGGTGCGCCACGAGGAGGGCGGCACGCACGCGGCCGACGGGTGGGCACGGGCCACCGGCAAGGTCGGGGTGTCGATCGGGACCTCCGGCCCCGCCGGCACCAACATGATCACCGGGCTGTACACGGCGATGGCCGACTCCATCCCGATGATCTGCATCACCGGGCAGGCCCCGCGGGCGAAGCTGCACCAGGAGGCCTTCCAGGCGGTCGACATCGTCGAGATCGCCAAACCGGTGACGAAGTGGGCGGTGCAGCTCAAGGAGCCCGGCCAGGCGCCGTGGGTGTTCCGGGAGGCGTTCCGGGTCGCCCGCTCCGGCCGGCCGGGCCCGGTGCTCGTCGACCTGCCGCTCGACGTGCAGAAGGGCACCTGCCACTACGACCCGGCGCTCGATGCGCCGTTCCCGGTGGAGGTCCCGCAGCCGCGGCCGCAGCCGATCGCCGCGGCCGTCCAGATGCTGCTCGCGGCCGAGCGCCCGCTCGTCCTCGCCGGCGGTGGCGTGATCGGCGCGAACGCCTCCGAGGAGCTGCGGATGCTCGCCGAGCACCTGCAGGTGCCGGTGCAGGTCACGCTCATGGGCAAGGGCGCCTTCCCGGAGGACCACCCGCTCTTCGCCGGCATGGCGGGCATCCAGACTCAGACCCGGTGGGGCAACGCGGCGTTCCTGGAGAGCGATCTGGTGCTCGCGGTCGGGGCCCGGTTCGGCGACCGGCACACCGGCGACCTGGAGACCTACCGGCGCGGCCGGAGGTTCATCCACGTCGACATCGAGCCGACGCAGATCGGCAAGGTCTTCGAGCCGGACCTGGGCATCGTCGGCCACGCCAAGCCCACCCTCGCCGCGCTCGCCGAGCACGCGCGCCACGCCTCGCCGCAGCTCGCCCCGGGCCGCTGGGTGGAGCGGGTGGCCGAGCTGCGCAGCACGCTGCTGCGCCGCGACGACTTCGACGACGTGCCGATCAAGCCGCCGCGCGTCTACCGCGAGCTGAACCGGGCGTTCGGGCCGGACACCACGTTCGTCACCGCGATCGGCCTCTACCAGATCTGGTCCGGCCAGTTCCAGCGGACGTTCCGCCCCCGCCACTACCTGGTGTGCGGGCAGGCCGGGCCGCTCGGCTGGGAGGTGCCGGCCGCGATCGGCGTCAAGTGCGCCCGCCCGGACCAGCAGGTGGTGGCCGTGGTCGGCGACTACTCCTTCCAGTTCCTCATGGAGGAGGTCGCGGTCGCCGCGCAGTACCGGATCCCCTTCGTCATCGTCATGGTGAACAACGAGTACCTGGGGCTGATCCGGCAGGCCGAGCTCGGCTACGACATGAACTACGCCGTCGACCTGCACTACGGCGAGGGCGGCATCGACCACGTCACGCTGATGCAGGCCTTCGGCTGCCCGGCGCGGCGGGTGGAGCGACCCGAGGAGATCGCCGACGCGCTTGCCTGGGCGTCGCTCGAGTCGCAGGCCCAGCAGCTGCCGGTGCTGGTCGAGGTGATGGTGGAGCGGGAGGCGAACGCGGCCATGGGCCAGAGCCTCGACGCGATCACCGAGTTCGAGCCGGTGCCCGACCTGGTCCCGGCCGCGGACTGACCCGCACGGTTCCGGGCGGACCCCGACGAAGTTCGGGGTCCGCCCGGATATATACGTAGGCTGTCTACGCATAGCCTGCGCGGCATGAGTCTCGACGCACTCGGCCGCGCCTCGCTCGTCCTCGGCCCGCTGCTGCTGGCGACCTCGACGTTCTTCTGGGTGGACGGCCGCTACGGCGTGACCGGCGGCGTCCTCGCGGCGCTGGCGTCCGCGGTGTGGGTGTACGGGCTCCTCGGGGCCTGGGAACGCCTGCACGCCCGCATGCCCGCGGTGGCCACCGTCGGCCTGGTGCTCACCGTGCTCGGCACGTTCGGCGGGATCGCGTTCGGCCTGCAGGGCTTCTTCGAGGCCGGCTACGGGTTCACGGGCGAGGAGTCGGTGGCGGCGGTCGACCGGCACACCGTCGCGGCGTGGCTCGCCCTCTGGGGGCCCGGGCCGCTCTTCCCGCTGTCGCCGGTGCTGCTCGGCGCGGCGCTGTTGCGGGCCCGGCTCGTGCCGCGACCGCTCGCCGTCGCGCTCCTCGTCGCGGGGGCGGCGTTCCCGCTCAGCCGGATCGGCCGCATCGAGCCCGTCGCCCACGTCGTCGACGCGTTCCTGCTCGCCTCGTCGGCGTGGCTCGCGGCGCGGCTGCCACGGCGCACCGACTCCGCACAGCGCACGGGCGCGGGAACGCGCTGAGCGTTCCCGCGCCCGTCCCGGCGCCCCAGGAGGCCGGCGTCAGGAGGCGGCCGCCACCTGCTGGTTGAGCAGGTCCGCCACGGCCGTGATGGCCCGTAACGTCGGCACCTCGGCGCCGGTGAGGTCGGCGAGCTCCACGACCGCGGTGAGGAGCACGTCGAGCTCCATGGGGCGGCCGCGCTCCAGGTCCTGCAGCGTCGAGGTCTTGTGCTCGCCGGTGCGCTCGGCGCCCGCGAGCCGCTTCTCGACCGAGATCTCGGGGTAGCAGCCCAGGCGGTGGGCCACCTCGAGGGTCTCCTCCATCATCTGGGCGACGAGCTTGCGCGTGCCCGTGTGCCGGCAGATGCCCGCCATGGTCGCGCGGGTGAGCGCGCTCAGCGGGTTGAACGCGATGTTGCCCATCAGCTTGATCCAGATGTCGCAGCGCAGGTCGCGCTCGACCGGGCACTTGAGCCCGCCCGCCACCATCGCCTCGCTGAACTCGGTGCAGCGCCGCGAGATGCTCATGTCCGGCTCGCCGATGGAGAAGCGGGTGCCCTCCAGGTGCCGCACGACGCCGGGTGACTCGATCTCGGTGGCCGCGTAGACGACGCAGCCGACCGCCCGGTCCAGCGGCAGCGCCGCGGTGACCGCGCCGCCGGGGTCGACGCTCTCGATCCGGTGCCCCTCGTACGGGCCGGGCAGCTTGTGGAAGTACCACCAGGGGATGCCGTTCTGGGCGGCGATGATCGAGGTGGTCTCGTGCAGCAACGGGGCCACCAACGGCCCCGCCGAGGCGTAGGCGTTGGCCTTCAACCCCAGGAAGACGTGGTCCACCGGCCCGATCTCGTTCGGATCGTCCGTGGCGTGCGGGTGGGCGGCGAAATCCCCTCGCGGGCTGAGCACCTGCACCCCCCGCTCGCGCAGGGCCTCCAGGTGCGCGCCTCGCGCGACGAGGTGCACCTCGACACCCGCTCGGCAGAGGGCTGCCCCCACGTAGGCACCGATCGCTCCCGCTCCCAGCACAGCAACCTTCACGTCGGGCTCCCGTCCTCGGCGACTGTGCATTCAGTATGCAGTATGGAGTCGACGAAGAGTCAAGGTCCCTCTGGACAACGAGCCGACCAAGGAGTACCAAGACAGCCATACCGTATGCAGTAGACGGTCGCCGGCCCCGAGGCGGCGACGACGAGGAGCTCGTATGACGCAGACGATCCCCGGAAGCGCCGACGGCACCGGGGTCGGTGATCCCGCGCGGTCACCGGCGTGGCCAACGCGTTCCACGCGGACGCCGCGGTCGAGTTCCGCACTCGTTCCCTTCGACCTCCCGATGATCGGGATCGTCGACGACGCGCTGCGCGGATGCGACGAATTCGTGCAGATGCTCGGCGGATACGGCTTGGAGGTGCACGACCCCGCCGACTTCACACCTGCTCTGAGACACGCCCGGGAATCGGGTCTGCCCTCGCTCATCAACGTGCGGGTCGACCCCGACGTACACGCGCCGGGAACCATGAACCAAACCATGTACAAGTGATCGGGGGCGATAGATGAGTGCACTCGAAGGAATTCGCGTCCTGGACATGACCCACGTCCAGTCGGGTCCGTCGGCCACGCAGATCCTGGCCTGGCTCGGCGCCGACGTGGTCAAGCTCGAGGCCCCCAGCGGCGACATCACCCGCCAGCAGCTGCGGGACCTGCCGGATGTCGACAGCCTCTACTTCACGATGCTGAACTGCAACAAGCGCAGCATCACCCTCAACATGAAATCCGACGAGGGAAAGGAGATCTTCACCGAGCTGGTGAAGCGTTCCGACGTCCTCGTCGAGAACTTCGGCCCCGGCGCCGTCGACCGCATGGGCTTCACCTGGGACCGGTTGCAGGAGCTGAACCCGCGCCTGATCTACGCCTCCATCAAGGGATTCGGCGAGGGCCCCTACACCCACTTCAAGGCCTACGAGGTGGTCGCCCAGGCGATGGGCGGCTCGATGAGCACCACCGGGTTCGAGGACGGCCCGCCGCTCGCCACCGGCGCGCAGATCGGTGACTCCGGCACCGGGATGCACGCCGTCGCAGGCATCCTCGCCGCGCTCGTCCAGCGCGGCCGCACCGGGCGCGGCCAGCGCGTCACGGTCGCCATGCAGCACGCGGTGCTCAACCTGTGCCGGGTCAAGCTGCGCGACCAGCAGCGCCTCGAGCACGGCCCGCTCGCCGAGTACCCCAACAAGGAGTTCGGCGACGAGGTCCCGCGCTCGGGCAACGCCTCGGGCGGCGGCCAGCCCGGCTGGGCGGTGAAGTGCGCGCCGGGCGGGCCCAACGACTACCTCTACGTGATCGTCCAGCCGCAGGGCTGGGCCCCCATCGCGAAGCTGATCGGGAGGCCGGAGCTGGCCGACGACCCCGAGTGGGCCACGCCCGAGGCCCGGCTGCCGAAGCTCGACAAGATGTTCCAGCTGATCGAGGAGTGGTCCTCGGGGCTCAACAAGTGGGACGCCCTCGCCGAGCTGACCGCCCACGGCATCCCGTGCGGCCCGATCCTGTCCACCAAGGAGCTGATCGAGGACGCGTCGCTGGTCGAGAACAACATGATCGTCACCGTCGACCACCCGGAGCGCGGCGCGTTCAAGACGGTCGGCTGCCCGATCAAGCTTTCCGACTCTCCCGTGCAGGTCGAGACCTCCCCGCTGCTCGGCCAGCACAACGAGGACGTGTACGTGCGCGAACTGGGCATCGCCCCCGAGCGGTTCGCCGAGCTCAAGACGAACGGAGTGATCTGAGCAATGGGAGCCGGGTACGACAGCGCCTACGACAAGGACGCGGTACGCGACGTCCTGGACAAGGCGATCGCCGAGGGCCGCGACTCGCTGACCGCGCCGGAGGGCAGGCGCGTCTGCGAGGCGTACGGCATCCCCACCCCGGGCGAGGGGCTGGCGAGCACCGCCGACGACGCCGTGCGCCTGGCCGCCGAGCTGGGCGGCAAGGTCGTGCTGAAGATCGTGTCGCCGGACATCCTGCACAAGACCGAGGCGGGCGGCGTCAAGGTCGGCGTCTCGGGCGACGACGCGGTGCGGGCCGCGTTCGACGAGATCGTGGCCAACGCCAAGGCCTACAAGCCCGACGCCGCCATCGACGGCGTCCAGGTGCAGCAGATGCTCGGCGGCGGCCAGGAAGTGATCATCGGCGCCACCACCGACCCCACGTTCGGCAAGGTCGTGCTGTTCGGCCTCGGCGGCGTGCTCGTCGAGGTGCTGAAGGACGCCACCTTCCGGCTCGCCCCGGTCGACACCCCGACGGCGCGCGGGATGCTCGACGACATCGAGGCCGCCGAGGTGCTCAAGGGCGCCCGCGGGGCCGAGCCGGCCGACGCGGACGCGCTGGCCGACATCATCAAGCGGCTCTCGGACCTGGTCACCGACTTCCCGCGGATCCGCGAGTTCGACCTCAACCCGGTGTTCGCCCGCCCGGACGGCGCCTCCGCCGCCGACGTGCGCATCCTCCTCGACAGCGAGGAGCCGGCGGAGCCGGTGCGCTACAGCCAGGAGGAGATCCTGGCGACGATGAACCGCATGATGCGGCCGCGCGCGGTCGCCGTCATCGGGGCGTCGAACGAGACCGGCAAGATCGGCAACTCCGTGATGAAGAACCTCATCAACGGGGGCTATGCGGGCGAGATCTACCCGATCAACCCGAAGGCCGACGAGATCCTCGGCAAGAAGGCCTACAAGAACATCGGCGACGTGCCCGGCGAGGTCGACGTGGCCGTGTTCGCGGTGCCGGCGAAGTTCGTGCCGCAGGCGCTGCGCGAGGTCGGCGAGAAGAACGTGCCCGCGGCCGTGCTCATCCCGTCCGGGTTCGCCGAGACCGGAAACCACGAGCTGCAGGACGAGATCGTGCGGATCGGCCGCGAGCAGGGCGTGCGGCTGCTCGGTCCGAACATCTACGGCTACTACTACACGCCGCAGAACCTGTGCGCGACGTTCTGCACCCCGTACGACGTCAAGGGCGGGGTGGCGCTCACCTCGCAGTCCGGCGGCATCGGGATGGCGATCCTCGGGTTCAGCCGCACCACGAAGACCGGCGTCTCGGCCATCGTGGGCCTGGGCAACAAGTCCGACCTCGACGAGGACGACCTGCTCACCTACTTCGAGCAGGACGACGACACCAAGGTCGTCGCGATGCACCTCGAGGACCTCAAGGACGGGCGAGCGTTCGTCGAGGCCGCGCAGCGGATCACGAAGAAGAAGCCGGTGGTCGTGCTGAAGGCGGGCCGCACCGCCATGGGCGCGCGCGCCGCGGGCTCCCACACCGGCGCGCTGGCCGGCGACGACAAGGTCTACGACGACATCCTCCGCCAGTCCGGCGTGGTCCGCGCCTACTCGCTCAACGACATGCTCGAGTTCGCGCGCGGCATCCCGGTGCTGCCCACGCCGAAGGGCGAGAACGTCGTGATCATCACCGGGGCCGGCGGCTCCGGGGTGCTGCTCTCCGACGCGTGCGTCGAGAACGGCCTGTCGCTCATGGAGATCCCGCCGGACCTCGACGAGGCGTTCCGGAAGTTCATCCCGCCGTTCGGCGCCGCGGGCAACCCGATCGACATCACCGGCGGCGAGCCGCCGTCGACCTACGAGGCGACGATCCGGCTCGGCCTCGAGGACGACCGGATCCACGCCTTGATCCTCGGCTACTGGCACACGATCGTGACCCCACCGATGGTCTTCGCCGAGCTCACCGCCCGCGTGGTGGCCGAGGCGAGGGAGAAGGGGATCGAGAAGCCGGTCGTGGCGTCGCTCGCGGGCGACACCGAGGTGGAGGAGGCCAGCGCATACCTCTACGAGCGCGGCATCGTCGCCTACCCCTACACCACCGAGAAGCCGGTCGCGGTGCTGGGCGCCAAGTACCGGTGGGCCCGCAGCGCGGGGCTCATCTGATCGCAGCCCGGCGGCACCGTCGCCGCCGGGGCAGCAAGCGGCCGGACCGGCCGGCGCCCCGGGGACTCGCCCACCCACCAGGGGGCCGGCCGGACCGGCCGTCGACCGCGTCGAGAAGACGAGGAGGCAGAAGCAGGGCCGGGCAGTCAAACCCCAGGAGATCCCAACGGAGAGGTCCCAGAAGTGACGACTTCCAAGCAACCCGACGCCGGTTTACCGGCCGCGGAGACGGGTGCCACCACCGGTCAGGAAAGGGTGTGGCACGCGGGCGGCCTGGAACCGATGCCCATCCGCAAGCTGCCAGAACCACCCCCGTCCATCCACCTCATCGGCCCGACGGTGTTCCTCGTCGCGCTCGGCGTGGGGATGGGCGAGTCGTACATGTGGCCGCGGCTCGTGCTCCTGTTCGGACCCGAGATCCGCTGGCTGTTCCTCATCGGCGTCACCCTGCAGGCGGTCGTCCTGCTGGAGATGGCGCGCTACGCGATGGCGACCGGGGAGAGCATCTTCACGGGCGCCGCACGCGTGTTCAAGCCGATCATGTGGTTCTTCTTCACGATCGCGATCCTCATCTACATCTGGCCGGGGCACCTGTCGGCCGGCGCGTCGGCGTTCGAGTCGGCGACCGGGGTGCCGTGGCAGGTGGCGGCGATCATCGGGATGCTGCTGGTCGGCACCGTGTTCACGCTCGCCAAGGTCATCTACGACCTGCTCGAGAAGGTGCTGGGGATCCTCATCGGCACCCTGGTGCTCGGCACGGCGGTGATCGCCTCCATCGTCGGCACCTGGGGCGACCTCGTCACCACGATCACCGGGATGTTCGCCTTCGGCTACCTGCCAGCGGAGGCGATGAGCGAGACCTGGTTCCCCGTGATCGTCGGGTCGGTCGCGTTCGCGGGCCCGTCGGGCATGCAGCAGATGTGGTACACGCTGCACCTGCGGGAGAGCGGCGCGGCCATGGGCGCCCACATCCCCAAGACGCGGGGCCTGGCGCACGCGGGCGAGGAAGAGGTCATGCCCGCGCGCGGGTTCATGTTCGACACCGACGATCCCGCCGAGATGGCCAAGTGGCGCGGCTGGCGGCGGTGGGTCACCTTCGACGCGCTGCTGCTGTTCTGGGGAATCACGATGCTGGTCACGGTGTCGTTCACCGTTCTCGCGCAGGCGGCGGCCCGGCAGAGCCCCGACGTCGTCGCGCTGCTGCGCGAGGGCGAGCGGGAAGCCGCGCTGAACGCGATGTCGTCGTCGTTCGCCGCGGTCGGCGGGCCCGCGATGGGCAGCGTGTTCCTCGGGTTCATCGCGTTGATCGGCCTGAACGCCACGCTCGGGCTGTTCGACTCGTTCTCCCGGGGCCAGGCGGACATGACGTACAACTTCGTCCCCGGCGCCAAGCGGCTGCGGATGTCGTACCTCTACGGCGGCTTCCTCTGGGGTGTGATCATCTTCGGGATCTGCATCCTGCTCTGGGGGCCGGCCGACGGGCCTGCGGCGATCCTGGACGTGCTGGCGTTCCTGTCCACGTTCGCCATGGGCGCCTACTGCATCGTGCTGCTGCTGGTGAACAACCGGATGCTGCCCAAGCCGATCCGGCCGAAGCTGTGGACGAACCTGGTCATCGGGTTCGGGGCGTTCTTCTACCTGGGGATGCTCTTCTACAGCCTCTTCCGGTTCGGCGTGGTCGTGAGCTGACATGTCGCTGTTGCAGGCACGTCAGCTCGCCGAGCTCAGCGCCAGCGGCGCTGTGATCGGGGTGCTGGGGGGTGCCGTCGTCGGCGGGTTGGCCGCGTTCGCGGGCCAGCCCGCCGGCTGGGCGCTCACCGGCGCGGTCGCCCTGGCGGTGCCGCTGGCGCTGCTCGGGGCGGCCTACGGGGTGCTGGTCGGGCTCGGCTGGGCCAAGCCCGGCATGTTCACGCCGGTGGCGCTGCTGTGGCTGGTGGGATACCCGTTCGCCCGCCTCGCGCACGAGATGATGACCCCCGCGCTGCTCGGCGGGAACCCCGCGCCGCCCGACGACGTGGTGGGCTTCCTCATCTACCAGGCCCTCATCAGCCTCGGCTTCGCCATCGGCTTCATCTGGCTCTACGAGCGGATCACCCCGGCCTGGCTGAAGCAGATCAAGGACCACAACCCCTACGCGCAGCGGGTGTACGCCCGCTACCTCGCCCACGCCGAGCAGGTGTGGGCGGCCAGGGAGTACCGGCGGGCCCGCCGGCGGGGCTCCCCTCCCGCGACCTCCCCCGGCGCTCCCCGCACGAGGAGCCGCCGTTCCTCGTGACCGACGGCACGGACGGCGCGGCGGTGCGCTTCGGCCGCCGCGCCGTTATCGTCCCGTCGGCGCCCGCTGCTGCCGGGCACGACCCCCGACAGGAGAGAGATGAACCTTCCCACCTGGGCGTGGATCGCGACGATCGCGGGCTTCCTCGCCGTGATCGCCTTCGACTTCTACCTGGTGGCCCGCAACCCCCGGGATCCGTCGATGCGGGAGTCCACGATCTGGGTGATCGTGTACGTCTCGCTCGCCGCCGCGTTCGGGCTCGGGCTCCTCGCGGTCGCCGGTCCGCGGTACGGCGGTGAGTTCTTCGCGGGTTGGATCACCGAGTACTCGCTCTCGATGGACAACCTCTTCGTGTTCGTGCTGATCATGAGCCGGTTCGCCGTGCCGAAGGAGTACCGGCAGAAGGTGCTCCTGATCGGCATCGTGCTCGCGCTCGTGCTGCGCGGCATCTTCATCGCGCTCGGCGCCGAGGCGATCTCCCGCTTCGACTGGATGTTCTACCTGTTCGGGGCGTTCCTGATCTGGACGGCGTGGAAGCTGATCAAGGAGTCCGACGAGGACGAGGAGTTCGAGGAGAACCGCGTGCTCCGCTTCGTCCGGCGGACGGTGCCGTCCACCAAGGAGTACGACGGCGCGCGGCTCACCACGGTCGTCGACGGCCGCAGGCTCGTGACTCCGATGCTGATCGTGATGGTCGCGATCGGCACCACCGACCTGCTGTTCGCGGTCGACTCGATCCCCGCGATCTTCGGCCTCACCCAGGAGCCCTACCTGGTGTTCACGGCCAACGCGTTCGCCCTGATGGGCCTGCGGCAGCTGTTCTTCCTGATCGGCGGGCTGCTCGACCGGCTCGTGTACCTCAGCAAGGGCCTGGCGTTCATCCTCGCCTTCATCGGCGTGAAGCTGATCCTCGAGGCGCTGCACCACCACGGCGTGGCCTGGGCGCCGGAGATCCCGATCGTCGTCTCCCTCGGCGTCATCGTCGTCACGCTCACGGTCACGACGATCGCGAGCCTGCTGAAGTCGCGCCGCGACGCCGCGTCCGGCGGGTCGGAGTCGGGTGCGGGGTCGGAGGCCGAGGAGGACCTGACCGGTCCCCGCTCGGCGGGCTGACCCGCCGACGCACGACGAGAGGCCCTGCTCCGGTTCCGGAGCAGGGCCTCGTCGCGTCCAGGCCGGGGTCAGGCGCTCCCGTTGCGGTCGGTCTTGTCGTCGACCTCGGGGTCGTCGTTCTTCGGGTGCTGCCGCACCGTGGTGGCGCCCCGCTGCAGGCCGAGCACGCTCACCACCGGGCCGAGGGCGACCTGGCCGAGCCCGCAGATCGACGTCTTGCGCATCACCGTCTCCAGCTCGAGGATCCGCTCGCGGCCCGCATCGTCGAGGCCGCCCGTCGCGATGGCGTCGGTGAGCAGGGTGTGCGCCTTGGTCGAGCCGACCCGGCAGGGCACGCACTTGCCGCAGGACTCGTTGCGGAAGAACCGCAGCACGTTCGTGGCGGCGGCGAGCAGGTCGGTGCCCTCGGCGATCGCGACCAGCGCGCCCGACCCGAGCATCGAGCCCGCCTCGGCCAGCGTGCCGAAGTCGAGCGGGACGTCGAGCTGGTCGGGGCCGAGGAAGTTCGACGACGCCCCGCCGGGCTGCACGGCCTGCAGCGCGGCACCGCCCGCCACGCCGCCCGCCTCCTCGAGCAGCCGGCGGACGGTGGTGCCCATCGGCACGCAGTAGACGCCGGGCCGCTCGACGTGCCCGGAAACGGCGAAGAACTTCCAGCCGACGGAGTCGCCGATGCCCTGCTCGCGCCACCACTGCGCGCCCCGCTCGACGATGATCGGCACGTCGGCGAACGTCTCCACCGAGTTCATCAGCGTGGGCCTGCCCCACAGCCCGTACACGCCGGGGAACGGGGGCTTGTTGCGCGGCTCGCCGCGGTGGCCCTCCATCGCCTCGATCAGCGCCGACTCCTCGCCCAGGATGTAGCCGCCCGGCGAGGTGAAGATGTCCAGCTGCAGGGTGTGCCCCGAGCCGAGCACGTCCACGCCGATCAGCCCGGCCGCCCGGAGCGCCTCGATCTCCTCCCGCAGCACCCGCTCCTCGGGGCCGTACTCGTGGCGGATGAACACGTACCCCTGCTCGGCGCCGGTGCAGACCATTCCGAGCAGCAGGCCCTCGAGCACCAGGTGCGGCTCGTCGGCGAGGATCTGCCGGTCCTTGAAGGTGCCGGGCTCGGACTCGTCGGCGTTGCAGATGGCGTACTTCAGCCCGCCGGGCTGGTCGGCGACGAGCTGCCACTTGCGCCCGGTCGGGAACCCGGCGCCGCCCATCCCACGCAGCCCGGAGTCGGTGACGGCGGCGATGACCTCCTGCGGGGTCCGCTCACCGGTGAGCACCGAGCGGAGCACGCGGTAGCGCTCCTCCCCCGGCGCGTACGGGTCGTTGGGCCACGGCTCGGTGCGCCCGGAGCGGGTCGGCGCCGCGTGACCCAGCTCGTCGGCCCGGGCGGCGGCCACCAGCGCGTCGGTGTCGGCCAGCGCGGCCGGGTGCTCGTTGACCGCCACCGCCGGTGCGGTGTCGCAGCGGCCGAGGCACGAGACCTCGGTGAACTCGACGTCCTCGTCGCCCTCCAGCCGGGCCCGCAGCTCGGCCAGCCGGTCCTCGGCGCCGGCGAGCCAGCAGGTGAGGTCGTGGCAGGCGTGCACCGCGACCTTGGGCGGGGGGTCGGTGCGGAAGTGCGGGTAGAACGAGATGAGGCCCTCGATCTCGTAGAGGGGCCGGCGCGTCTCGCGCGAGAGCGCCTCCAGCTCCTCGCGCGGCAGCCACCCCAGCCGCGCCTGGATCGCGTTCAGCTCCGGGATCAGGCTCGGTCCCGGGAACTTCCCGGCCCGCGCCTCGACGCCTGGCACCTTCGCCGCCGTCATCAGCCTGGCTCCGATCGTCGACTTGCTTGTCGTCTACCGTATACCGTTCAGAAGCGGAAAGTGGGTGCGAGCGCCGCACCCGGCGCCCGCACCCACTCCCGGGTCGGGGATCAGTCCTCCGACCTGCTGCTGTCCTTCAGGCCCGCGGCGATCATGTCCATCACCGACGTGTCGGCCAGCGTGGTCACGTCGCCGATCTCGCGGTTCTCCGCCACGTCGCGCAACAGGCGCCGCATGATCTTGCCGGAACGCGTCTTCGGCAGCTCCTCGACGACCATGATCTGGCGCGGCTTCGCGATCGGGCCGATCTCGTTCGCGACGTGCTCGCGCAGCGCCTTGATGGCGTCGGCGCCCGACGCCTCGTCCTTGGCGACGTTGCCGCGCAGGATGACGAACGCGACGATGCCCTGCCCGGTGGTCGGGTCGGACGCACCGACCACGGCCGCCTCGGCCACCGTCGGGTGGCTCACCAGCGCCGACTCCACCTCGGTGGTGGAGATGCGGTGGCCGGACACGTTCATCACGTCGTCCACCCGGCCGAGCAGCCAGAACGCGCCGTCGTCGTCGTACTTGGCGCCGTCACCGGCGAAGTAGTAGCCCTGCGCGGCGAAGCGCGACCAGTAGGTCTCGCGGTAGCGCTCGTCGTCGCCCCAGATGCCGCGCAGCATCGACGGCCAGGGCTTGTCGAGCACCAGGTAGCCGCCGTTGCCGCGGCCGACCGGCTTGCCGTCGTCGTTGACGATCTCGGCGCTGATGCCCGGCAGCGGCCGCATCGCCGAGCCCGGCTTCGCGGCGGTGACCCCGGGCAGCGGGGAGATCATGATGGCGCCGGTCTCGGTCTGCCACCAGGTGTCGACGATCGGGCAGTTGTTGCGGCCGATGTGCTCCCGGTACCACATCCAGGCCTCGGGGTTGATCGGCTCACCGACGCTGCCCAGCACCCGCAGCGACGACAGGTCGTACTTCGCGGGGATGTCGTGGCCCCACTTCATGAACGTGCGGATCAGCGTGGGGGCGGTGTAGTAGATCGTGACGCCGTACTTCTGGATGATCTCCCAGTGCCTGCCCTCGTGCGGGGTGTTCGGCGTGCCCTCGTACATCACCGACGTGGCGCGGTTGGCCAGCGGCCCGTACACGATGTAGCTGTGCCCGGTGACCCAGCCGATGTCGGCGGTGCACCAGTAGATGCTCTCGCCGGGCTTGTGGTCGAACACCGCGTGGTGGGTGTAGGCGCACTGGGTGAGGTAGCCGCCGGAGGTGTGCAGGATGCCCTTCGGCTTACCGGTGGTGCCCGAGGTGTAGAGGATGTAGAGCGGGTGCTCGGAGTCGAACGCCTCCGGGGTGTGCTGGTCGGACTGCTTGTCCACCAGGTCGTGCCACCAGATGTCGCGGCCCTCGGTCCACGGCACGTCGATGTCGGTGCGCTTGACGACGAGCACGTGCTCGATCGTCGGGGTCTGCGCCGTCGCCTCGTCGGTGCCGGCCTTCATCGGCACCGGCTTGCCCCGGCGGAACTGGCCGTCCGCGGTGATCAGCAGCTTCGCCTCGGCGTCCTCGATGCGGGCCTTCAGCGCGCCGGGCGAGAACCCGCCGAACACGACGGAGTGCAGCGCGCCGAGGCGCGCACAGGCCAGCATGGAGAACACCGCCTCGGGGATCATCGGCAGCTGGATGGCCACCCTGTCCCCGGCCCCGATCCCGAGCTCGGCCAGCGCGTTGGCGGTCTTGCAGACCTCGCGCTTCAGGTCGGCGTAGGTGATGGTGCGGGTGTCGCCCGGCTCGCCCTCCCAGTGGAACGCGACCTGGTCGCCGTAGCCGGCCTCGACGTGGCGGTCCACGCAGTTGTACGCCACGTTGAGCTTGCCGCCGACGAACCACTTCGCGAAGGGGGCGTTGTCCCAGTCGAGCACCCGCTCCCACTTCTGCTCCCAGTGCAGCCGCTCGGCCTGCTCGGCCCAGAATCCCTCCCGGTCGGCCTCGGCGCGGTCGTACCAGTCGGCCGTGACATTGGCCTGCGCGGCGAACTCCGGGCTCGGCGGGAAGCTCCGGGTCTCGGTGTACAAGTTGTCGAGCGTGGCGTTGTCCTCGGCCATCGATGTTCCTCCTGGGTCCTGGGCGGCGACGCCCGGCTCCACACATTCTCCAAGCTCGACGCTAGTGCGCCGAACGCCGCGACGCACCGTCGGTCCGGACAGGTGGGGACGCATCGACGGACGGTCGACGAACCGCCGATCAGCGGCGGAGCAACGGTACGCGCTCAGGCCCCGCGGCCCGCTGCCCCGTCGCGCGCGGGCACGACCCGGCACAGCGCCACCGCGACGGCGCCCGCGACCACCCCGACCAGGGTGCCCGTGACCAGGCTGGAGGCCACGGCGGCCGCGCGCAGGGCGAACTCCGGCACCGCGAGGTCGACGTCTGCCGGGAGCGCGGCCCGCCACAGCAGCTGGTGCCCCACCGCGAGGAACACACCGTAGATCGCCCCGATGACCACCACCGTGCGGAACGGCCGGGGCGGGCGGTGCCACAGGACGACCGCGATCCAGACGGCGGGCGGCACGACCACCAGCAGCCCGTTGACCAGCGATCCCTCCTCGACGATGCCCAGGTCGTGCAGCACGACCCGCGGGCCGGCGAGCGCGGCCAGCCCCACCAGAGCCGGCCGGGGGAGGTCGGGCGAGCGGCGCGCCGCGGTCATCGCACGGCCCCGGCAGCGTGCCCGTCGCGCGCGGGCGCGGTGAGGCGCACCCACCGCAGCAGCCCGGTGAACGCCAGCGCCGCGGCGACCCCGCCGCCTACCAGCCGCACCCGGTGCCCGGCCACGAACTCCTCCGCGACCTGCCGCAGGTACTCCGGGGAGTGGGTGCCGAGCGGGTCGACGAACATGATCTCGTTGCGCGGCCAGAAGAACAGCGCGGAGAACACGAACTCGCACGCGACGAACACGCAGGTCGCCGCCACGATCCACCAGCGCACCCGGGGCTCGCGCCACGTCAGCGCGGTCGCCGCGAGGCAGGTGAGCACCACCGTCGCACCCAACGGTGGGAAGTAGTCGCTCGGGCCGCCGGCGACCATGAACTCGCGCGTGCGCCGAAGCGACTCCGGGGCGTCGCCGAAGATGTTCGGGTACAGCACCACCGTCTCGGCCGCCACCCCGCCGAACGACATCATCGACGACCACACCAGCGCGATCAGCGCCACCGCGGTCCAGGTCGGGCGAGACATCTGCGTGGACCTCCACCGGTCGTCCCGGGGCGACCCCCACGGCCGCCCGGCTGACCCGAAGCTAGGTTCGCCACCCCCGCCCCGGCTGCCTCCCGGACGCGCGATCCGACCTCGCTCCTCGGCGTACCCGCCGCGGTCCCGGGCCGCGGAAGCGGACGGCCACCGTCGCCTTGCGGCGTACGCGGGACGGCCACGACGACGCTTCTCGACGACAGCGCGGGAACCGGGCGGGCCATTACCGTTCGACCATGCGAGACGGCCGCCCCACCCGCGTCGACGCGCTGCTGGGTGTCGCGGTGTTCTGCCTGGTGGCGGCCGCGGTGGCCACCGAGCCCCGCCCGCTGGGCGAGACCGCGCTCGCCTACGCGTTCGCGGCCGGGTTCGGGGCCCTGATGCTGGCGAGCCACCGCTGGCCGGTGGCCGTGCCGGCCGCGACCGCGGTCGGCCTCGTCTGCTACTACCTGCTCGACCTGCCGCCGATCGGCCTCGCCGCCCCCATCGCCGCCGCACTCTACGGCGCGGCCGAACGCGGTCGCCCGGTCGCCGCGGCGGCGGTCGCCGGGGCGCTGCTCGCGGTATCGGTGACCGCGCGGCTGGCCGAGGGAGACGCCGTCTCCTACGTGCTGGGCCTCAACCTCGGGGCGGAGGCCGTGCTGGTGGTCGCCGTCATCGCGCTGGGCGACGCCGTGCGCTCGCGGCGCGCCCTGCAGGCGGAGATGACCCGGCAGGCGGAGGCGGCGGCCGAGGAGCGGCGCCGGGAGGCCGCCCGCCAGGTCGACGTCGAACGCATCCGCATCGCCCGCGAGCTGCACGACACCCTCGGCCACACGATGTCCGTGATCACCCTGCAGGCCGCCGTCGCCGAGGAGGCGATCGACGACGAGGACCCCGCGGCGGCCCGCGGCGCCGTCCGGACCATCCGCGACGCGGCCAGGGGCGCGATGTCGGAGCTGCGGGCGACGATCGGCACCTGGCTCGGCGGACCGGGCGGCCGGGAGCCGCCGCCGGGGCTCGACCGGATCGGCGCGCTCGCCGACGGGGTGACCCGCAGCGGCCTTCCCGTCGAGATCCGGACCACCGGGGACCTCTCTGCGATCCCCACCGTCGTCAGCACCACGGCGTACCGGGTCGTGCAGGAGGCGCTGACCAACGCGCTCCGCCACGCCGAGGCGCAGCGCGTCACGGTCACCGTCGACGCGACCCCGACCGAGCTCGCCCTCGAGATCCGCGACGACGGCCGCGGCGCGCCGCAGGACCGGCCGGCCGACCACGGCCACGGGCTGCGCGGGATGATCGAGCGGGCCACCCTGCTGGGCGGCACCGTGGACGCCCGCAACGCGCACCCGACCGGCTTCGAGGTGCGGGCCCGCCTGCCGCTGAGGAGGCCGACGTAGTGAGCGAGATCCGCGTCGTGCTCGTCGACGACCAGCACCTCGTCCGCGCGGGCCTGCGCGCGCTGCTGGAACGCGCCCCCGACATCACCGTCGTCGGCGAGGCGGGCGACGGGGCGACCGGGCTCGCGGTCGTGCGCACCCACCGCCCCGACGTCGTCCTCATGGACGTCCGCATGCCGGGCACCGACGGGCTGCAGGCCACCCGGCAGATCCTCGCCGACCCCGCGCTCGGCGCCGTCCAGGTGATCATGCTGACGACCTTCGACGACGACGAGTACCTGTTCGAGGCCATCCGCGCGGGCGCCGCCGGGTTCCTGCTCAAGGACACCGCGCCGGACGCCCTCCGCGACGCCGTGCGCGTCGTCGCGGGCGGCGACGCGCTGCTCTCGCCCGCGGTGACCCGGCGGGTGCTCGCCGCCGCGGCCCGCTCCACCGCCGCCCGGCCCGAGCGCATCGCCGGCCTCACCGACCGCGAGCGCGACGTGCTCGCCCAGGTCGGGGCGGGCCGGTCCAACGCCGAGATCGGCCGCGCCCTGCACATCAGCCCGGACACCGCCCGCACCTACGTCGGCCGCCTGCTGAGCAAGCTCGGCGCCCGCGACCGCTCCCAGCTCGTCGTGATCGCCTACGAGAGCGGCCTCGTCCGCCCGGGCGAGCAGCCCGCGGACGGCCCGCTGGGCGGGAGTTGACGCGCTCGCGGTGCAGCGAGCCCGTGCGACGCGGGACGGCGCAACCCCGTGACGGACGTCCTCCGCCTGCCGAGCGAACTCCAGGAGCGCCAGCAGCCCGCGCGGGTTGCGGCCGGCCGCCATCACGGCCTGCCGATGAACCCGCGGATGAGCGCGACGAACTCGTCGGGCCTCTCGAACAGGCCCACGTGGCCGCAGTCGACCTCGACGTACTCCGCGCCCGGGATCCCGGCGGCGAGCTCGCGGGCGTTGGCGACCGGAACCGTGCCGTCCTGGGTCTCGCCGATCACGAGGGTCTCCGCACGGACACCGGTCAGCAGGTGACGGATGTCGAGCCCGAGCACGAGGTCGAGCTGGCGCAGGGTCGAAGGCGTCGGCTTCATGTTGAGCGCCAGCTCCTCCACCCCCGCCCTGCCGATGCTGTTCAGGAAATCCCGGCTGAAACCGGTCGCGGTGCCCAGCCGCCCGAAGCCCTCCGCGTCGTCGGCGAGCCGCTTCCACGCGATGAACTGGTTGCGCATCACCTCGTCCGCCCGGCTGAAGCCGGCGACCGGGACGAGGCGGCGGACGAGCGCCGGGTGCGTGCTCGCGACCGCGACGACGACGGGCGCTCCGAGCGAGAACCCGACGAGGTCGACCGGTTCGTCCCCGCCGTCCTCGACGACCGCGCGCACGTGTTCCACCAGGTTCGCGATCGTGAGCTCAGCACCGCCGGTGTCGGGGGCGGCATCGCTCCCCGCGAGGTCGGGCAGCACGACCGTGGCGATGTCGGTGAACCGGTCGACCAGGTGCCCGAACGTGACCTCGGCGCCCGGACCGGCACCGTGGACGAGCACCAGGCGGCGGCCAGAACCCGCCGACCGGTAGTGCACTCGGAAACCATCCCCTGCCTCGACGACGTTCATCCGGCTCTCCCAGATCGGCGGGACTTCGACGACCAGAGGGTCGGCGCGCGGGCGGACGTCGGGGAGGGCAGCGCCGTGGCTAGGACTGGTGATCCTTGGTTCCCGGAGCCCCCACGAGGGCAGAATCGGCGCCATGGACCGCCGCGGCCTGGCCGATTTCCTGCGCCGATCCCGGGAACGGGTGCACCCGTCGGACGTCGGTCTCAACGCCGGGCCGCGGCGCCGCACCCCCGGTCTGCGCCGCGAGGAGGTGGCGCTGCTGGCCGGGATGTCCGCGGACTACTACATGCGGTTGGAACAGGCCCGCAGCCCGCAGCCGTCGACGCAGGTGCTCGCCGCACTGGGCCGCGCGCTCCGTTTGACCGAGGACGGCGTGAACCACCTGCACCTGCTCGCCGGCCATCGGCCTCCGGCCGGACCGCTCGCCGGGGACCAGGTGCGGCCCGCTGTCCTCCGGCTGCTCGAACAGCTCCGTGAGGTCCCCGCCCAGGTTCTGGGAGACCTCGGGGACGTGTTGGCGCAGAACGCCCTGGCCGAGCACCTGCTCGGTGGCTACTGCCCGGTGACGGGAGCGGGACGCAACGTCGTCGTGAAGTGGTTCACCGATCCCTCCGTGCGAGAGCCGTACACGGAGCAAGAGCGGCGGCACCGGGGTCGCGTGCACGTGGCCGACCTACGCGCGGCGGTGGCCCGTCGCGGACCCGGCGACGCCGCAGCGACCGAGCTGGTGGGAAAGCTCTGCGAGGAGAGCCCCGAGTTCGCCGTGCTGTGGCGCGAGCACGAGGCCGGGGTCCGGCGGGCCAGCCGGATGCGCGTCATCCACCCCGTCGTCGGTTCGATCGACCTCGACTGCGAGACCGTGGCGACCCCGAGCGACGACCAGCGCCTCGTCGTGTTCTTCCCACCCCCGGGTAGCACCGTCGCGGACCGCCTCGCGCGGCTGTCGGTGACCGGGAGCGTGGAGTTCCCGGGCGGCTGACCGCACCCGCCGGATCTCGCGGGCCGTCACGACGGCCGCTGGGTCGTCGTGCATGTCGGCTCCGCGGGCGTTGCCCGGAGAACACGCACGCCTCGTGCGGTCACGAGGTCGCGCTGGACCCGGCGCGGTCGGCTTCGACGTGATCGGTTCCCACGCGGCTCAGGTCGCGGGGAGCCGGTCGGCGACGTGATAGCGGCGCGGCACCTTGTAGTGGGCGAACGCGGCGCGCAGCGCGCTGTCGACCTCCTCGACGAGGTCGTCGGGCCGTACGCCGTCGCGCCCGACGAGGTGGGCCACCACCGCGGTGCCGCGATCACCGTCCGGTTCTCCGCGGACGAGGGCCTCGGCGACGCCGGGAATGCGCCGGATCGCGGACTCGATCTCCTGCGGGTAGACGTGGTACCCGGTGTTGATCATCCGGTCGAGCCTGCCCTCGAGGTGCAGGTAGCCCCCATCCAGCCGCCCGAGGTCGCCGAGCGAGCACCACCCGTCGGGATCGGCGTACTCGGCGACGACCATGTCCGACCGCGCGCAGACCTCGCCGTTCGGCCGCAGCCGCAGCTCCGTGACCGGTCGTCCGCAGCTCCCCGCCCGCCGCCGATCCCCGGCCGCGATCGCCCGGTGATCGGCCTGGTCGAGCACCGTGAGCGGCCACCCGCCTTCCAGGCGGCCGTAGATCTGCACGAGGACGTCGGGGAACGTGCGGGCCGCCCGCTCCAGGTCGGCGGGCGGCAGCGGTGCCCCGCCGTAGAGCAGGCGCCGCAGCGCGCCCAGCCCGCCGGGCCGTTGAGCGGCGGCCTCGAGGAGGCGGGTCAGCATGGTCGTCACCACCATCGTGGCGGTGACCGTTCCCGCCCGGATGACTTCGAGCACGGCGTCGGCGTTGAACCGCCGCAGGACGGTCTGGGGCAACCCCATCCGCAGGAACGGGAACGTCCCCACCAGGCCGGTCCCGTGCATGACCTGCTGCACGGTGAGGAAGTGCTCGTCGGGGCCGAATCCGGGACCGTACCCGCCGCCGCGGTAGAGGGCGGTGTTCGCGGCCATCGTGGCTTCCCAGTTGGCGTACGAGATGGGCACGGCCAGCAGCCGGCCACCGTCGACCGCCCGCGGGTACAGCAGCGCCGTCCGCTCGGGCGGGATGTCCGGCGTCGGGAACCGGGGCGGCCCGCTCGCCGGGAACTCGTCGTCGTGCACGAGGGCCCGCGGCCCGGCCGCCTGGGCGCGTTCGACGTCGACCAGCACCCCTCGGACGCCGGCCGCCTCCCAGGTCCGCGCCGCCTCAGCGGGCGATGCGTTCGGGTCGACCGGGACCCGGGTCCCGCCGATCCACTCGACGGCGAGGTGCGCCTCGATGGTGGCGAGGCTGTTGGCCGACCAGATCCCGACCCGGTCACCGGCCAGCCCGCGTTCGGTCAACGCGCCGGCCAGGCGGTCGACCCGGTCGACGAGCTGGGCGCCGGTGCGGGTGCGGCCTTCGCCGTCGAGGAGCACGACGCGGTCGCCCGCGGCGCACAGCGCCGCCCTGGTCGCGTTCACACGCCGGCCCCGATGAGGCGTTCGCGCAGCACCGCGCGCTGCACCTTCGCACCCCCGAGCACGCACGGCAGGTCGTCGACCACGACGATCTCCGGTCGCTCGTGGGGTGCGAGACCGGCCTCGGCGCACCGGGCGATCTCGGCCCGCAGCTCCGGGCCGTCGGCGGCGCCGGACTTGAGGACGACGGCGGCCACGACGCGGTCGCCCCCCGGCCCGACGACACCGCAGTTGGCGACCGCGGAGTGGCGGAGCACCGCGGCCTCGACGACGTGCGGGTAGACGGTGCCCGCCGTCGTCCGGATCGAGTCGACGGCGCGGTCGACGTAGTAGAGGAAGCCCTCGTGGTCGAGGTAGCCGACGTCGTCGGGGCGGAACCAGTCGCCGGGCAGGAAGGCGCGTCGCGTCCGCTCGGGCATGCCCCAGTAGCAGCTGGACGACATGGCGCTGCGGACGACGATCTCGCCCAGCTGCCCGGGCGGGACCCGGTTGCCCTTGTCGTCGACGACGGCGACCTCGAAGAACGGGGACGCCGGGCGCCCCACGCTCGACAGCCGCCGCGGGTCCTCAGCGGCCTCGTCCGCGCGCAGCCGGGTGGTGACCGCGCCCTGCTCGGTCGAGCCGAAGCCGTGGCACCACACCGGGCCGAGCAGCTTCGTGGTCCGCTGCAGCAGCTCCGGCGTCGCGAAGAAGACGACCAGGCGCCGCAGCCGGTGCGGGATCGGTCCCTCCCGCTCGATCAGGTCGAGGACGGGGGTGAGCATCGGCGCCGGCAGGAGCAGCCCGGTGACGCCCTCGTCGACGATCGTCCGGACGAGCCGGTCGGGTTCGAACGTGGAATCGTCGAGCAGCACCGTCCGGGCGCCCCGGACGAGGTACGGGTAGAGGAGCTGGAAGCCCGACGCCCACTGGAGGGCGTGCGCGTGCAGCACGACGTCGTCCGGTCCGACCGCGGAGAGCCCCGGCGCGAAGGTGTCGAGGTGATGCAGGTTCTGCGCGATCACAGCGGCCCACGACCGGTGGCTGACGATCCACGGTTTCGGGTTCCCGGTCGTGCCGGTCGTGGGCTGGATGAACGCCGGTGCGTCCTCGTGGACGTCGAGCGGGGCCGCTTCGGGGGACCCCGACGCCAGCACCTGCGTCCATGGGACCGCCCACTCCGGCGGCCCCTCCCCGATCGCGATCAACAGCATGCCCGCGAGCTCGTGGAGGTGGGCCGCGACGGCGTCGGTGAAGCCGGTGTCGAACAGCATCGCCCGCGCGCCGACGAACCGCAGCAGGGCGACGTGAGCGGCCATGTCGAAGTGGCTGTGCAGGACGACCCGGACCATGCCCGCTCGTTCGGTGCCCAGCCACGCGTGGACGACCTCCGCGCGGTTGTACGACAGCACGCCGACCCGGTCCCCGGGCCGCAGTCCGTGCACGGACAACCCGGAGGCCACGAGGTTCGCCGTGGCGTCCAGAGCGGCGAACGTCTCCGTACCCCGCTCGGTGGTGAGTGCGGGAGCAGCCGCGAACCGCACGGCCGCGTCGACGGGAAGCATCCCAGCCCTGACCTGCATGAACGGCCTCCTTGCCTCGGCTGGGAGGACGGTAGCCACGACGGCGCGGCGACCGGGGCGCCTCGTCACGAGCCCGCAATCGGGAAGGCACGCAGCGACAAACCGATCGCGGAGCCGACCGGACCGGGTCGCCAGGCGTGCACCGCCCGGGGGTCCGACGGCGCAGGACGCCGATCGACCTGGCACTCAGCGACAACTCCCGTCTTGTCGTCGACACCGGGCGCTCCTACCGTCGCCCGCGTGCAGCGGGTGTTGTCGACCGAGGCAGTGGCGCCTCGAGATCGCGTCGCCTTCTGGCGCGAGGTCATCTGTTCCACGTTCATCCGGCTCGAGGTCACGCAGGCCGCCGTGGCCGGGCGCTTCCGCGGAACCGTCCGCACCTCCCAGCTCGGGCCCGTGCAGGTGACCCGGATCCTCACCGACCCCATGGCCGCTGAGCGCACCCGCCGTCATCTCGCATCCCTCGAAGAAGAGCGCTGTCTGCTTGCGCTGCAGCTGCGCGGACGCACCATCGGGCAGCAGGACGGGCGCCACGTCGTGCTCGGCCCGGGTGACCTCGCGCTGTTCGACTCCACCCGGGCCTACCGGGTGGATTTCCAGGGCCACGACTTCGACCACCTGGTGCTGCAGTTCCCCCGGGAAGCCCTGCGCAGCCGCGGGGTGGAGCCGCGCGCGGTGACGTCCCGGCGGGTGGCCGCCGACTCCCGGATCGGGCGGCTCACCTCCCCGTTCCTGGTCAACCTCGCCGGGGTCGCCGATGCGACCAGCCCGGCCACGGCGGAGCGCCTCGGGCACATGGCGGTCGACCTCATCGCGACCGCCCTCGCCGACGTCGGGGGCATCGACGGGTGGCGGTCCGGTCCCGACGGCGGCGAGCCGCTCGAGCGGATCAAGCTCTACATGCACCTGCGCCTGTCCGATCCGCACCTCACGCCAACCGCGGTCGCCGCGGCCCACAACATCTCGTTGCGCCAGCTCCACCGGCTCTTCGCGCGCGAGGGGACCACGTTCGGGCGGTGGTTGCGCGAGGAACGGTTGCGGCGCTGCTACGACGACCTCCGCTCACCGCAGCTCGCCGGCCGGACGGTGGCCGAGATCGGGGCCCGGTGGGGGATCCCCGACGCCCCGACTCTCAGCCGTACGTTCCGCGCTCGCTATGGCGTCTCCCCCCGCGAGCATCGTCGCGCGGCGCTCGGGGAGCGTTGAGCGGCCGGCGGCGTCCCGCTGGAGCCGGGCTCGGCGTACGCGAGGTGGACCCGGATGGCAGCATGCGGTGGTGGCCGTGACCGCCGATCCGCTGGCCCCGCTGCTCGAGCTGCCCGGCGTGCCCGAGGCGGTGGCCCGGGCCCGGGACGCGCTCGTCCCCGTGCACAACCACCCGGTCAACCGGCGGGGGTGGCCGGCGAGCGCCGCCGAGGCGAGCCTGCGGGCGGCGCGGGCGTCCGCCGCACTGGACGGGGCCGCGCTCACGGTCGACGGCACCGTCACCGACCCGGTCCTCGCGGGCGCCGTGCGCGCCGCCGAGGAGTCCGGGCGCCTGCTCGGCGCCTGGCGCAGCTCCCCCCTGCAGGCCCTGGCGCGGCTGCACGTCGTGGCCGCGGCCGACCTCGTTCCCGAGAGCCGGCACGAGGCCGAACTGGGCAGGCCGCGCCCCGGCGAGGAGGTGTCCACCCGGCTGCGGCTGCTCGCCGACCTCGTCACCGGCGGCAGCAAGGTCCCCGCCCCCGTGCTCGTCGCGGTGGTGCACGGGGAGCTGCTCGCCCTCGCGCCGTTCCCGACGGCGAACGGGGTGGTGGCGCGGGCCGCAGCCCGGCTCGCGGCGGTGGCCGCGGGCCTGGACCCGAAGGGGCTCGCCGTGCCGGAGGTGGGCCACCTGCGCCACGCGGCGCAGTACCGCAGCGCGGCCGCCGCGTTCGCGAGCGGCACCGGGGACGGCGTGCGCGAGTGGCTGCTGCACTGCTGCGCGCAGTGGGAGGCGGGGGCCCGGGAGGGTAGGTCCATCGCCGACGCCCGCGCCTAGAACAGGCGACGGGCGGCGCCCCGAGGGGCGCCGCCCGCCTGCGCGGGAAGTCCGAGTTCCAGGCGTGCACTACGTGTCGTGGTAGTGGCCTCGGCGTCCGGCGTCCCGGTACGCAGGCCCACGACGACATGCCTCCCGCGGCGTGCTGTGCGTGGAGCGCCCGGAGCTTCCCGCACGGAGCCCTGCGCGGGGTGGACGGGTGCTTCTCCACCGCACCGCCCCTGGCCGGCAGGGGTCCGTACCACCCTTTGTAGTCGGTGACCCGGACCACAGCAAGTGGCGTCGAGAAGTGCACCGGTTCAGGCACGCACCGTGGCGATCAGTGACCGGAGCCACCCCCACAGGGGCACCACGGGCCTCACGAACGCACGGGTCGTCGCCACGCGTACCAGCCCGCGGCGGCGAGCGCGGCGGCCGCCCCGACCCCGGCGGCGGCGAGCGTCGTGCGCAGGGGCGGGCGCCGGAACCGCAGCGCGATCGGGTCGGCGAAGGTGAGGATGGGCCAGCCGCGCTGCTCGGCCTCGCGGCGCAGCGCCCGGTCCGGGTTGACGACGGTGGGGTGCCCGACGGCCTCGAGCAGCGGCAGGTCGGTGATCGAGTCGGAGTACGCGCGGCAGTCCTCGAGCCGGTAGCCGCGCTCCTCGGCGAGCTGCCGCGCCGCCTTCGCCTTCTCCTCGCCGTAGCAGTAGTACTCGATGACCCCGGTGTAGCGCCCGTCGGCGACGCCCATGCGGGTGGCGACGCAGAGGTCCGCGCCGACCAGTGCGGCGATCGGCTCGACGACCTCCTGCCCTGAGGCCGACAGCACCACCACCTCGTCGCCGTTCGCGTGGTGCTCGGCGATCAGCTGAGCCGCTTCGGCGTACACCAGCGGTTCCACGATGTCGTGCAGCGTCTCGGCCACGATGCTGCGGATCTGCGCGACCTCCCACCCCGTGCAGAGCGCGGTGATCCGCTTGCGCAACAGGTCCATGGTGTTCGCGTCGGCCCCCGAGAGCACCAGCAGCAACTGCGCGTAACCGCTGCGGAGGGCCGCCCGCCTGCTGATGAGCCCCTGTTTGCGGAACGGCTTGCTGAACGCGAGCGCGCTCGACCCGGCGATGATCGTCTTGTCGAGGTCGAAGAACGCAGCGGCCCCGGAGCGACCCGGCACCGGGGCGGAGAGCTGGGTGGCGAGCGCACCGGACACACCGGCGAGCTTGCCAGACCAGGGCGACGTACCCGCCCGGCCCCGCACCGACACCCGTCCAGTTGCTTGTCTCAGAAACGCGCGGATGTGCTCGTCAGGGGCTACGATGAAGCTGTCCGGCTCTGTCCGGACGATCTGGTTCAGCTCGACCCCCCGGAGCTGAACCACCCGACGGCCCCCGCCAATCCCCCCTGGCGGGGGCCGTCCCGGGTCCGGGGCCGGGTCGCTGCTAGTAACCGGCGGTCTTGTCGACGACGTTGCGCAGCGGCTCCCCCGCGACGAAGCGGGTGAGGTTGTCGACGAAGACGTCCACGCCCCGCCGGGCGGTCTGCGCGGTGGTCGCGCCGTTGTGCGGGGTGACGATGACGTTCGGCAGCGACCAGAACGGGCTGTCGGCGGGCAGCGGCTCGACGGCGTGCGCGTCCAGCCCGGCCCCGGCGATCCAGCCCTCCCGCAGCGCGGTGAGCAGGGCCTCGTCGTCGGCGATCCCGCCGCGGGACACGCACACGTAGCGGGCGGTCGGCTTCATCGCGCGGAACGCGTCGACGCCCAGCAGGCCGCGGCTCTGCGGCGTCAGCGCGGCCGTGACCACCACGAAGTCCGCCTCAGCGGCGAAGGCCTCGACCTCGTCCGGCCCGTACATCCGCTCCACGTCGGGCACCTGCAGCTCGGGGCGGCGGCGCAGGCCGAGCACGCGCATGTCGAACGCGGCGGCGCGGCGGGCGAGCGCGGTGCCCGCACCGCCCATACCGACGATCCCGCACGTCGTCCCGGCCAGCTCGCCGTGGCGGAAGCGGTCCCACGTGCGCGACTCCTGCGCACGCAGCCAGCGCGGCGCGTGCCGGTCGAGCATCAGCATGAGCATCATCGCGTGCTCGGCGAGCGGGACGGCCCCGTTGCCCTTCGAGCAGGTGAGCACGACGGGGCTCGCCACCATCTCCGGGAAGAGCGCCGAGTCGACCCCGGCGGCCCAGCTGTGCACCCACCGCAGCCGGCGCGCCGCCGCGAGCTGCGCCGCGTCGAGCTTGCCCGCCACCACGTCCGCGTCCGGGAGCCGGTCGGCGACGTCGGCGGCGCTCGGCGCGAACACGACGTCGGCGCCCGGCGCGGCCGCCCTGATCCGCTCCTCCTCCTGTTCCGCGACGCCGAGAACCAGCACGAGAAGCGGTCGATCCATCACGTTCTCCCGTCGACGACCAGTACCTCGAACAGCCCCAGCGGGGGCAGGTCCACGCCGGGGCGACCGTCCCGCTCGACGACCGGCAGGTCGGTGCCGGCGCACAGCGCCCGCACGCGGGCGGGGCGGTCCCACCACGGGATCCACAGCCGGGCCCCGTGCACCGGGACGGGCGGGCCGAACCGCTGCGGGCCCGCGCCGGTGAGGTTCACCAGGTGCACCACCTGACCCGCCCGGGAGCGGCCGAGCACCACCTCCACCTGGTCGGGGAGGTCGGTGTCGGCCGCGACCGGCACCGGCGCCGCGGCGACGACGGCGTCGACGAACAGGTCGCGGTGCGCCGACAGCCCCACCTCGCGGTAGGCCCGGCCCACGGTCCAGGGCAGCACCGTCATCCGGCCCGCGCGCAGCAGGCCGGGGTGGGCGAGCTCGACGTGCCCGTAGCACTTCTCCGGCGGCCCGTAGGGCGCGCGGGACAACACCCGCATCGCGGTGCGGGCGCCGTCGGTCGGCGCGACGAGGTGGTAGGCGCCGATCACCGGCACCGGGTACGGGCTGTCGTCGGGGAGCAGGTGCATCGACCGGACCGCCTCGACGCCGTCGCGGACGGCGAGCCGCTCGGCCACCGGCGACCCGGCCAGCTGGGCGACGTCCCCGTCGAACCCGGTGGAGCCCGTGGTCACGATCGCCCCCGGGAAGGCGTCGAGCGCCGCGACCGCGGCGGGCTCCAGCGCGCCGAGGTCGCCGAGCACCACGACCGTGTACTCGTCGAGCCGGTCGCAGCTGCCGAGGCGCTCCTCCCCCAGCACGTCGAACGGGACGTGCCGCTCCAGCAGCGCCCGGTACAGGCCCTGGAACTCGGCGGTCGGCACCTCGGGGGCGAGCGGGTCGGGCCGCACCAGGAGCACCCGGGCGGCCGGCCGGAGGTCGGTGTAGACGACCTGGTGGTCGCGGTGGTGGCGGGTGATGCGGCCGGCGAGCTCGAGGCACTCGTAGCGGGAGTCGTCCGGCGTGCCCATGACGTAGGTCGACGGGTTGGCGCCCCGCGAGATCGCCTGCACCAGGTACTGCGCCACGTGCTCGGGCTCCTCGCCGGCGAGCCGGTACGGCATGTCGACGAAGCCGACGGCGTTGGTGAACACCGGCACGTGCGGGCGGTACGTGCGGGCGGCGCTGACGTGCTCGCTGGTGCGGTGGTGCCACAGCGGGCGGCCGACCGCGTTGTTCGCCTCGTGGAAGACGATGTCGGCGGTCTCGCCCATGATGAGCGGCGCCTCGGGCCTGCGCGCCGCGATCCGCTCGCGCATCCGCCCGCAGAAGTCGTCGATCATCGCCTTGGCGAACCGGCGCCACCGCGGGTAGGCGGGGTCGTCCGGGCCGGTGGGCAGCGGCGCGCCGAAGGCCCGCGCGCACGACAGGCACCGGCACACCCCGCGGTAGCGGCCGCTGTAGTCGCGCTCGTTGTAGGACGCCCAGTTGAAGAAGAAACCGTCGACGTCGTAGCGCGACAGCACCTCGTCGACCACGGCGAAGGCCTCGCGCTGGTAGTACGGGCCGCTCGGGCACACGCTCGTGAGGCCGTTGTAGGTCTGCCACTCGCCGTCCGGGCCCACGAAGCACCACTCCGGGTGCTCCTCGGCGCGGCGCCGGTCGACCTTCGAGAAGTCCATGCGGGCGAGCAGCCGGATCCCGCGGGCGTGCGCCGCGGCCACGGCGTCACCGACGAGGTCGCCGCTCGGGCGTTCGGCGAGCGCGGGGTTGCGGGTCTGCGTCGGCAGATCGGTCGGGTAGTTCGACACGATCCCGCCGACCGACAGCAGCCACGCGTTCGCGCCGAACCCCTCGATCTGGTCCAGGACCCGCTCGACGTCGAGGCCCGCGTCGATCTCGCGCAGGTTGGTCTGGAACGCCCGGAACGGCTCGTGCCACCAGAGCCGCATCACCGTTCCCACTGCAGGTGCAGCACCTCGAACAGCTCCACCGAGTCGACGACGACACGTGCCCGCCCGTCGACGACCGCGACGGCGGCGTCGGTCCCGGAGACGAGCAGCCGCCCGCCCGCCCCGGTCCACCCGTCCGGCACAGCGACCGACACGGTGAGCGGGCCCACCGGGATCAGCTCCCGCACCGGGCCGCGCATCGCGCCGGGGTTGGTGAGGTTGACCAGGCAGACCGCGAGCTCGCCGTCGCCGGAGTGCACGGCGACGTCGTGCAGCCCCGGTCCGTCGACCGCCACCCGCGGCGGCGCGCCGAGGGCCCACCGCACCGCGTTCGCGATCAGCCGTCCGTGGTCGGGTTGCAGCGTCTCCCAGAACAGCGAGCCGATGTCGAACGCGATGTGGACCGTGCGCCCCGCCCCCTGCCGCACCACCACGGCCGGGTCCCGCGGAGGCCGGCGGGCGTAGAGCTCCTCCATGGGCAGGTCGGGGAAGTCCGGGACGAACCGGAACGGCACCTCGGCGTCGGGTGCGGCGCTGACCTGCAGCAGGTGCGTGCCGCCGATGATCCGGCGGGCGCCCCCGTAGCCGTCCGACACCGGGTGCTCACCGGTCAGCGCGATGTAGTTGTTCTTGACCGGGCCGCGGGCGTCCTGCTCGAGGTGCACGCCGAGCACGTCGGCGAGCCCGAAGTCGCCCCGCGGCGTGCCGTCGGCGGTCTGCAGCGAGGTCCGGTACCCGGCCACCACGCCGCCGCCCGCCTGCACGAAGTCGCGTACGACGGCGCACGCCTCGTCGCTCATCCGCTCCGCGTTGGCGAGCACCAGCACCCGGAACCGCCCGAGCTCCTCGGCGGTGAAGCGGGTGGCGGAGACGAACTCGAACGGGATCCGCGCCTCGACCAGCGCGTGGTGGAAGCCGTCCTCGTGCGCGTCGCTGCCCGGCTGCGCCGCGTCGAACACCGCGACGTCGGCGGTCACCCGCATCCGCGACAGCACCGGCTCGACCTTCGCGTGCAGCCCGAACGCGTCGACCACGGGCTCGACCCACCGGTCGTCGGGCACGGTGCCGTTGAACTTGGTGAACCACGGGAAGGCGCCGTGGGCGACACCGTCGATGATCCACGTGCGGATCTCGGCGGGGCTCGCCACCGCGTCCTTCCACCGGTGGGCGTGGAACTCCGGTCCCACCGAGGAGATCAGCGCGACCGGCCGGTCCCGGAACGCCCCGCGGCTGCGCTTGGCGTTGCGGCCCGCCGCCCACGGCGCCTCGAGGCCCTCCCGGCCCTGCCGGTCGAGCACGAAGAACGGGTAGTGCCGCTCGATCAGGTCGCGGTCGAGCTCGTGCACGGCGAGCGAGCCGAGGTTGGGGATGAACCGCGCGTGCGGGCGGATGTCCTTGACCGCGGTGTCCCACAGCGCCACGAGCTCGCTGAGCTGCTGGCGGCGCCACGGGAGGTAGGCCTTCCAGGCCGCATCGTCCGGGTCGTAGGGCTCGAGCGGCAGCTCGAGGCCGGTGGCGTCGTAGAACGCCCGGCGCGCGTGCTCGCTGTAGGAGACGCCGTGGCCCTGCCACCGGTTGGCGAAGATCGCGTCGATGTCGTACTCGCGCATCAGCTCGCGGGCGACCTCGGTGACGAACTCCCGGTTGTACGGCCCGAACGGACAGGTCACGTACGTGCCGGGGAACGCCCAGTGCTCGCGCGGCTCGCCGTCGGGGGTGCGGGCGACCCACTCCGGGTGGGCCGCGAGCGCGTCGGCGTGCACCGCGTGCGGGTCGACGCGGGCCATCACGTGCATCCCCAGCGAGCGCGCGCCCGCGACGAGCTCGCCGAACGGGTCGCGGTCGCCGAGGTGGCGGCTGCGGTAGTGGTACGGGATCCGCGTCGGGTAGAAGGCCATGTACCCGCCCGCGCTGATGCACGCGGCGTTGGACCGGGTCCGGCGCATCACGTCGATCCAGAACTGCGGGTCGAACTCGACCGGGTCGTTCTCGGTGAGCGTGAGCTGCGTCCAGCGCGTGGCCGTCCGGTGCCAGTCGGGGGTGCGCAGGTTCATTTGAGTCCCGTCGTCGAGATGCCGCGGATCAGGTACTTCTGGGCCGTCACGAAGAACACCAGCACCGGCAGCAGCGACAGCAGCGACATGGCGAACAGCGCGCCGACACCGCTGGAGGTCTCCGAGCTCATCATCGAGTTCAGCGCCACCGGGACCGTGAACATCTCGGTCGAGGTCAGGTAGATCAGCGGCGTGAAGAAGTCGTTCCAGGTCCAGATGAAGGTGAAGATCGCCGACGTCACCAGGGCCGGGGTCATGAGCGGCAGGATGACCGACCAGAAGATGCGGAACGGCCCGGCGCCGTCCACCCACGCCGCGGCGTCCAGCTCCCGCGGGATCGTGCGGATGAACTGGACCATGAGGAAGGTGAAGAACGCGTCGGTGGCGAGGAACTTCGGCAGCAGCAGCGGGAAGTAGGTGTTCACCATGCCCAGCTGCGAGAAGAAGATGTACTGCGGCACCACCAGCACGTGCAGCGGCAGCATCACCGACACCAGCGTGATCGCGAAGTACAGCCGCCTGCCCCGGAACTCCAGCCTGGCGAGCGCGTAGGCCGCCAGCGAGCAGGAGAACAGGTTCCCGACGATCGAGCCCACGCTGACGAACAGCGAATTGAGGAAGAACAGCGAGAACGGCTCGTCGAGCGCGTCCCAGCCATCCCGGTAGTTGTCGAACGTCACCTCCGACGGGATGAGGCCGGGCTCGGACAGCACGAGGTTGCTCGGCTTGAACGAGCTGACCAGCATCCAGATCAGCGGGTAGATCATCAGCACGACGAGCACGCACATCACCGCGTGCCGCAGGCCGGCCCTCATCGCTCGTCCCCGTAGAAAACCCAGTACTTCGACAGCAGGAAGTGCCCCGCGGTCACCACGGCGATGACGACGAGCAGCACCCACGCCATCGCTGACGCGTAGCCCATGTTGAAGCTCTGGAAACCCTGTTGGTACAGGTAGAGCGTGTAGAACAGCGTGGAGTCCAGGGGTCCGCCCTGGCCGCCGGAGATGATGTGGGCCTGGGTGAACGCCTGGAAGGCACCGATCGTCTGCAGCACGAGGTTGAAGAAGATGATCGGGGTGAGCAGCGGCATCGTCACGCTGGAGAACTGCCGCAGCCTCCCGGCGCCGTCCACCCGGGCCGCCTCGTAGAGCTCCTCGGGGATCTGCCGCAGGCCGGCCAGGAAGATGATCATCGGTGACCCGAACGTCCACACGTTGAGCACCACGAGCGTCGACAGCGCGGTGTCCGGGTTCTGCAGCCAGCTCTCGCCCTCGATGCCGAACCAGCCGAGCACCGCGTTGATCAGGCCCTCGTGCCCGAACAGCTGCCGCCAGAGGATCGCGATGGCCACGCTGGAGCCGAGCAGCGACGGCAGGTAGAACGCGCTGCGGTAGAGCGCGAGCCCGCGCATCCCCTTGTCCAGCACCACCGCGAGCAGCAGCGCGAAGGCCAGCTGCAGCGGCACCGAGACCAGCACGTAGCGCAGCGTCACCCCGACCGACGCCCAGAACCGCTCGTCCTCCGCCATGCGGCGGAAGTTGTCCAGCCCGACGAGCTCCGGGTCGTGCAGCAGGTCGTAGTCGGTGAAGGACAGGTACAGCGACGCGAGCAGCGGTACCGCCGTGATCAGCACCAACCCCAGCAGGAACGGCAGCAGGAACACGTGCGCCGCCCCGCCCTGCCTGCGGAAGGAAGGCGGCCGGCGCCGCGGCCGCGGGGGCTGGGGACTCGCGGCGGCCGGCCGCACGAGGGTCTGCTGGGTCACTTCGCCTGACCGAGCTCGCGGTCGATCTCGGCGATCACGCGGGCGGCGGCCTCGGACACGCTCGCGCGCTCCAGCGCCACCTCCTCCACGCCGCGGATCATGATCGTGCGCCACGTGCCCGACCCGGGCGGGGCCTCGTAGCGCGGCCGCTGCTCCTCGGCCATCTCCTGCTCGACGACGGCGAGCATCTTCTTCTCGTCCTCGTTCGCCACCGCGTAGGCCTCCTGCAGCATCCGCGGATTGGCGGGCGCGCCCACCGAGAGGCCCACGATCCGCAGGAAGCCGGGGTCGTTGATGTTGAAGTTGACGAGCTTGCCCGCCGCATCGAGCTTGTCGTCGTCGATGCCCTGGTAGATGGCGATGCGGCTCAGGTAGCCGAAGCGGTGACCGGGGGCGGCGTCGGGCAGCACCGGCATCATCCGCAGGTTGAACTCGTAGTCGGGGAACATCGGCGCCTCGTCGGCGATGTGGTTGGAGTTGCCGAACGTCATCAGCACCTTGTCGCCGACCACCTCCCACTCCGGAGAGGCGCCCTCCTGCTCGGAGAGGCTGGTCGCGGCGCCTGCCCGCCGCAGCACCTCCCACCACTCGAACCAGCCCTCGAGCGCGGCGGGCTCGAAGCCCATGCGCCCGTCGGCGGTCCACAGGTCCTGCCCGTGCTGGCGCAGCCACGCCTCGAAGCACAGGTCGGCCTGGGCGTTGTAGTGGATCGCCTTGCGCCCGGGCGGTGCGTCGCGGGCGTAGTCGATCAGGAACTCCTGCAGGCCGCTCCACGTCCAGTGCTGGGGGTCGTCCGGGGGCAGCTCGGCGCCGGCCTCGTCGAGGAAGGTCTGGTTGTAGCGGACCGCGGCGGTCAGCACGGAGCGCGGCAGCGTGTTCAGCTCGCCGTCGATCTTGTACAGCTCCAGCTGCTCGGCGGGGAACTGGGACAGGTCGAGCGAGGAGATGTCGTCGAGCCGACGGTAGAGCCCGGCGTCGTGGTAGCTCATCACGTGCGGCGACGGGATCCAGAACACGTCGGGGACGTCGCGGCCCGCGGTCTGGACGGTGATCCGCTCCTGGAACGCGTCGTAGTCGGCGAACTCCGGGCGCACCTCGATGCCCGGGTTCTGCTTCACGAACTCCTCGATCGCGGCCGTGTACTTCTGCTGCCGGATGGTGTCGCCCCACCACGCGTAGCGGATCGCGGTGCCGTCCGAGCCGCCGCCGCACGCCGCGACGGCCGTCATCCCGGCGCCCAGTCCGACCAGCTGCAGGAAACGTCGTCGGGTCACGAGGTCCATCCGGAGCTCCTCGGCTCTGAGGTCGATGTGGCTGCGCACACGCTAAGGAGCTGATACTTGTCAGTCAAGATGCAATGCATACTTGTCTAACAGTTTTCCCGGGCAGTAGCGTAGGGGCATGTCGGCAGGGACGTCGCGGTTCACGCTCGCGCCGTCGTCGATGATCGATGCGCTGTACGAGTCGATGCGGCAGCGGATCATCAACGGCGACATCGCCCCAGGTGAGAAGGTCACCGAGGCGCGGGTGGTCGGCGAGTACAACGTCGCGCGGCCCACCGCGAAGGCCTGCCTCGAGCGGCTCACGGCCGCCGGGCTGCTGCACCGCACCGCCCACCGCACCGCGGTCGTGCCCGAGCTCGGCGTCGACGAGCTGCTCGACCTCTACTTCGCCCGCGACTGCATCGAGCGGCGCGCGGTGCAGCGGCTCGCCGAACAGCGCACGGTCCCCGCCGAGGCCCGCCGGGCCCAGGAGGACGTCGAGCGCGCGGTCGCCGACGAGGACTTCCCCCACCAGGTCGAGGCCGACATCGCCTTCCACACGTCACTGGTCGACGCCGTGGGCAGCAAGCGGCTCTCCCGCATGCACGAGCTGATCATGGGCGAGGTGCACCTCACGATGGGCCAGTTCCAGGCCCACCGCACCACCGACCCGCGCACCGTCGCCGCCGAGCACGGGGCGATCCTCGCGGCGATCGAGGCGGGCGACCCGGCGGACGCCGCCGACCGGCTGTCGGCCCACCTGCGGGCGGCGCAGGACCGGCTGGTCGCCCGGTCGGCCCGCGGAGACGGGGCCCCCGGCGGCCCGGCCGAGCGGGCCCCGCGCGTCGACGCCTGACGCCCGCCGCGGCGCCGGACCGCCACCCTCCACCGACCCACAGGCCCGGCGCGAGGCCTGTGGATCACTTGTGGGTAGTCAGCAGCCCCCGTCCCATTCTTCCCCACCAGGACGACGAAAACGCGCTGGTCAACCGCGCGCTGCGCGAGTTGTCCACATCAACCACAGGTTGTCCACAGCTTCCACGATCACCCCCCACCCACCCCCTCCACCCGACACGCTGGCCTCAACCCGCCCCACCCCACCGGGTCCACGAGGAGGCTGTCGTGCGATCGAGAGAGACCACGGAGCGGACCGGCCCGCCCCGCAGGGGCCTGGTCATGGTCTCCGACCCCGACCTGCTCGACGCGCTCCTGCGGCTCGCGGCGGCCGCCGGCTGCGAGGTGCAACGCGCGGTCGACCCACCGCAGGCCCGGCCGTACTGGAGCGACGCCCCGCTGGTGCTGCTCGACGCCGCCGCGGCCGCGCAGTGCGCCCGCGCCGGGCTGCCGCGGCGGGGCGACGTCATCGTCGCGGTGCGCGGCGCGCCACCCCCGTCGGTCTGGCGGCACGCCGTAGCGGTCGGCGCCGAGCACGTCGTCGCGCTGCCCGAGGCAGAGCAGTGGCTCGTCGCGGCGCTCACCGACGCCGCGGAGGGCCCCCGCCCGGGCGGCACCGTGCTCGCGGTCGTCGGCGGCCGCGGCGGCGCCGGGGCGTCCGTGCTGGCCGCCGCCGTCGCCGTCACGGCGGTGCGCGAGGGCGGGCGCGCCCTGCTCGTCGACTGCGACCCCCTCGGCGGCGGCCTCGACCTCGTCCTCGGCGCCGAGGACCTCGGCGGCTTGCGCTGGCCCGGCATCGGGGTCGAAGACGGCCGCGTCCCGGCCGCCGCCCTCCACGCGGCCCTCCCGTCGCCCCGGATCGGGCGCCGCGACGGCGCGCTCGCCGTCCTGTCCTGCGATCGCAGCTCCCACGGCCCCGCCCCGGCCGCCGTGCGCGCCGTTGTCGAGGCGGGCAGGCGCGCGGGCGACGTCGTCGTGTGCGACCTCCCCCGCCACCCCACCGACGCGGCCGCCGCGGCCCTGGCGGTCGCCGACCTCGTCGCCCTCGTCGTCACCGCCGACGTCCGCGCCTGCGCCGCGGGCGCGCGGGTCGCCGCCACGCTCGCGGCGCACGGCCGCCCCGTCCGCGCCGTCGTGCGCGGGCCCGCACCCGGCGGGATCGACGCCGACGAGGTCGCCAGGGCGGTCGGGGTCCCGCTGCTCGCCGCGATGCGCCCGGAACCCGGCCTCGCCCGCGCCCTGGAACGCGGCGAGGCGCCCCCGCGCCCGCACGGACCGCTCGCCGGTACCGCCCGCACCGTCCTCGCCGCCGTCCGTGAGGCCTCGGAGTCCCGGCCGTGAGCGCCCGCGCAACGACCGTCGGCGCACCTACCCCCGGTGCTACCGGGGCCGTCCGTGCAGGGACCGACGGCGCCGAATCCGCCCTCGACGTGCGCGCGGCCCTACACGCCCTCCCTCAACAGCACATCGGCGCGGGCGCACCCGCCGGATCGCTGCCCGCTCCACCGACTTCCCCTCCGCCATCCGCAACGGAGGCGTTGATCAAGAGCACCCGTTCCGGCCGACGCCCGCCCCTGTCGCCCACGTCGACCGGATCCGTACCCGCTCCAGCCACCACCTGCGGCGACTCACGCGATCCGCCGTGGTTCGCGCGCAGACCGGTGAAGTCGCCATCCCACCTCGGCGTGCTCGCGGCGCTACGCGTCCTACGCCGAGCCGACCAGCTGCTCGCCCTTCCCGCCACCACCCGCACGGATTCGGCAGTCGCGGTCATGAGCGCCACGCGGCAACGGCACGCCATCCCGCCACCCACGTCGACCGGCTACCACTGGCCACGACCACCCGCGCCGGCATGGCACGCGCCGCCACCGCGCTCGTCGACCGGAGGCGTCCCCGCCTCGCCACCGCCGGTGCCGGCCCCGCCCGGCCGCCGTACGCGCGGAGACCGACGGCGTCGATGTGCCCGCGCCTCAACGCGCCCTACGCCGACAGCCCATCGGCGCGAGCCCACCCGACCGACCGCTCCCAACCCCCGCTACCGGCCCGACCGCGACGTCTCGCACAGAACCGGAGGCACGGCCGTGAACCGACCGCCGCTGCGGCGCCCCACCCCGCGACGAACCTCGTCGACCGGGTCCGCTCCCGCCTCGCCACCACCGGCGGCGGGCTCCCCCGGGCCGCCGGGGCCGCCGCCTGCTGCCCCGGTTCCGCCGCGGACGTCCCGCCCTCGGGCTGGTCGGACGCCCCACACGTCCCGCCCAGGAGCACTCCGGCCCGCCCTCACCCACCCACCTGACGCACGACCCGCGGACCGCCACGGCCCGAGCCGCATCGGTTGCACACCCGTGAACCCCACCACCAGCACGGCACCCCACTCCACCGCCACCCTCGCC
>NZ_DATGOP010000136.1:0-32156 GCF_035305885.1 Pseudonocardia sp. | reverse complement strand
CGGGAAGGCCCCGGGCGCGGCGGGTCCGACGGTGAGGCCACCGCCGTGCTGACCGGCCTGAACGGCCTGCGCGAGCCCGGTCGGCCCCGCAGGCCGGAACCGACGCCCGCCGCCGAGGCCACCACGGTGACCCCGCGCCGGCAGATCGCAGAGCAGCCCGGCCGTGAGCACCCCCGTGAGCCCGGCCGTGAGCCCCACCGGGAGCCCGCCGACGCCGCCGACGTCGACCACGACGACCACGACAAGGAGCCGGAGGAGCAGAGCCTGGTCAGCCGGCTCACGTCCCGGCCGGTCGTCGCCGCGGTCGGGGTGGGCGCCGTGCTCGCGGTGGCCGCGATCGTCGCCTTCTTCACGACCTCCGAGCCGGAGGCCACCCCGACGGAGCCCGCCCCGGCGGCGGTGAGCGCCCCCGCGGCGCAGCCGGAGCCGACCGTGCAGGCCATCGACCTGCGCAGCGACAAGGCGGTGGCGTTCCTCACCGCGCTGCGCGACGCCGACATCCCCACGAGCAGCAGCGGACAGGCCGAGGTCGAGGCCGCCGACGCGATCTGCTCGCAGCTGGACCAGGGCGCCGACGAGGCGCAGCTCGCCCGGTCCGTGCCCGCGGTGCTGCCGAACGTCACCCGCCGCCAGGCGAGCGACGTCGTCGACTACGCCCAGCAGCACTACTGCTGACGGCACCGGTCACGGTGGGCCCCGTCACGGTGGGCCCGGTCACGGTGGGCCCCGTCACGGTGGGCACAGCGTGCCGGACTCCGGCATGACGCCGTCGACCAGCATCGCGTCCACGATGCCGCGGATGCACGGGGTGCGCGGGTAGGCCCCGGTGCCCGCGCCCTGCCAACTGATGAAGCGGGCGGTTGCGAGCGAGTCGGCGGTGCGCCGGGCCCCGTCCAGCGCGGCCCGGGGGTCGGCCGCCGTGCCGATCACGAGGATCGGCGGCGCCCCCTCGGCCATCCCGGCCACCGGCGACTCCCGGCCGGTCGGCCACGGCGCGCACGCGAGGAGCCGCATCGCGAGCGCGGCCCCGAACGTGGGGTAGGCGGAGACCCAGCGCTGCGCGACGTCCTCGATCTCGCCGGGGGCGAGCCGGCGCTGGGTGTCGTTGCAGCTGGTGGCGAGCATCCCGTCGAACAGGCTGCGCGGGCCGGTGATCGGGGCGAGGACCATCAGCATCGGCATCGGGTCGCCCGCGTTCGCCGCGGCGAGGGCGGCCGCGAGCCCCGGCCACCGCCGCGGCTCGCCCAGCCCGACCAGCAGGGCGGTGACGGTGGCGCCCGCGGTGAGCCTGCTGCCGTCGTCGGCCACGAGCGGCTGCCGTTCCAGGCGCTCCAGCAGCGCGGCGATCGTCGCCTGCGGGTTGGCCCCGAGCGGGCAGTCCGGGCGCGCCGAGCAGGCCACCCCGAACGCGTCGAGCGCGGCCTCGGCGGCCGCGGCCCTGCTGTCGGACAGGTCCGGCTCGTCCAGGGTGGGGTGCAGCGGCCCGTCGAGCACGAGGCGCCCGACCGAAGACGGCGCCGACCTCGCCCACATGGCGAGCGCGGAGGCCCCGTCGCCCACGCCGACCGCGGACAGCCGTTCCACCCCGAGCGCGGCGCGCAGCAGCTCGACGTCGGACGCGGTCGACGCGCTGCGGTAGCTGCCCAGGCCGCCGTCGAGCGTCAGGTTGCACTCCTGCACCACCGCGCGCGCCCGCTCCAGGAGGAGGGCGAGGTCGGCCTCGCCGATCGACTCGAGGTTCGCGTCCACGAGCGCCGCGCGGGCGTCCTCCGGCGCGCAGTGCAGGATGTCCTCGCCCGCGCCGCGCCGGTCGAGGCCGATGAGCGTGTAGTGCTCCAGCAGGCCCGGGTCGATCATGCCGGCGAGGACGGCCGCGTGCCGGGTGGACGGCTCCCGGGTGGTGTCGCCGAGCACGAGGAGCGGCGGCCGGTCGGGCGGCGCCCCCGCCTCCCCGACGCGGATCACGCCGAGGGTGACCGCGCCCAGCGAGGGCTGGTCGGGGTCGGCGGGCACGGTGAGCTCGCCGCAGTCCACCCGCAGCTGCCGGTCGGCGGGCACCGGCTCGACGAGGGTGACGAGCGTGTCCTCGGTGCACTCGAAGAACGGGATGGTCGCCCGCTGCGGCTGTGGCTCGGGCAGGACGGGTTCCTCGGTGGGCGCGGGCAGCTCGGGCACCGCAGGCACGTTCTCACCGCGCACGGCCACCGGCGGGCGCTGCGACGGCCCGACGGTGCAGCCGGCGAGCGTCACGACGAGGCAGAGCAGCGCCACCACGCGGGGGACGGCCGCTCCGACCGCATGACGCGGTGGTCGTGCCACGTGCCCTCCCGGTCGTGCTGGATCCCGGCCCAGCTTGCCGCACGCCCGGTGTGAGAGACGTGAACCCCGGTTCGGGAGAGGGGTGGCTCAGGCCACGCGCGGCCGGGGGTGGGGGTGGTCCAGCTCGAGCCGCACCGCGACGGGGAGCTCGGTGAGCTCGAGCGAGGCGCGGGCGGTGGTGAGCACCTCGGAGTGGAGGCGGGCGAGGACGTCGCGGACGTTGGCGTCGTCGGTGAGCCAGAGCGTGACGCGCATCGCGGGCGCGGCCTCGGTGCCGACGAGCCGGGCCCTGGCCCGGCCGACGCCGGGCAGCTCGCCCGCCTGGGCGGCGACCGCCTCGGCGGCGGCGTGGGCGCTCACCACGACGGAGGTGTCGCCGGCGGCCGCCAGGGGGCCGAGGACGAGGTCGGGGTGGTTCTCGGGGCGCAGCGCGTGGGCCGCCCACACGATCCCGAGCACGGTGAGCAGCAGGCCGCAGGCGATCGCGGCGAACCGGGCGACGAGCGGCTGCGCCTGCAGGGCCGCCACGATCATCGGGTCGAGCAGCGGCCTGCTCGCGCGGCCGGCGCCGAAGACGCCGTAGGACAGCAGCGCGACGAGGGTGCCCCCGACGAGCAGGACGAGCCCGAGCACGATCGCGACGGCGCGTTCGCCCGCGGCGGACCGGGCGACGGCCGCGGTCGCCCGCCGCCGCAGCGCGGCGGGGTCGGTGGGGCGCTGCACGCCTGCGGTCACCGCGGCCCCCTCCTTTCCTGCACCGTCACGGTGACCCGCGGGCGCCTGCGCAACGGCACCTCGTCGAGCAGGCCCTCCACCCGGGCGCGCACGCGGTCGGCGAGCCCGGGGTCGGCGTCGTTCCAGGCCTCGGCGGCCACGGTGACCCGGCGCCGCGAGGCCGTGACCGACGCGGCGGCGACGTCGTCGGCGGCCCGCACCCGCCTGCCGACGAGGCGCGCGAGCACGCGGGCCGACGTGGTGACCGTGATGTCGGGGGCCGGGGCGTCGACCGCGATGTCCGGGCGGCGGGCGAACAGGCCGACGAGCAGGAGGAGCAGCCCGAACACGGCCGTGCCGATCGCGATGCCCGGCACCGGGGCGTCGGTCCACGCCGTCCGTTCGAGCGCGGCGTACCACTGCGGCCACGGCACGACGAGCCCGTCGCCGTCGTCCGGCCGCACCGACAGCGCGACCACCTCGAGCACCACCAGCGCGCCCACCAGCGCGACGGCGAGGCCGAGCAGCGGGACGAGCACCCGCAGCAGCACGCGCACGACACTTCCTCCCTCGCTCGAGGCCCCTGCCCCAGGATCTCAGCGCGGCCGGCTCGCCACGGGGTGCGCCGCGCGCAGGCCGTCGATCGTCACGGTCATGGCGCGCACGCGGTGCCCCGCGATGCGCGCGACCTCCTCGCCCACCTTCTGCCGGACCGCCGCGACGACGCTGCGCACCGGGGCCGGGTACTGGAGCGTGAGCTCGAGCCGGACGTCGACGGTGGGCGGGTCCCCGGGCCCGGTGGTGACGCGCGCGCTCGCCCCGGCCTCGCCGATGTCGATGCCGGCGATGTGCCGCGCGTGGCGCAGGGTGCCGGGCACCTGGTCCGCGGCGTGCTCCACGATCTTGCGGAGCACGGCCGGGTGGATCTCCAGCCGGCCCCGCTCCTCGGCGGCCGGGAGCGGGTTCACCGGTCGCGACCCCGTCCGAACAGGGCGTTGAGGTCGAGCTGGCCGTCGAGGGCGCGGCCGACGAGCAGCCCGATCGCGCCGAGCACGAGCACGATCAGGAAGGCGGACAGGCCGCCGAACGCCCCGGCGAGGCCGAGGACGAGGCCGGTCAGCAGGCCGGTCTGGGTCGCGTTCATCCTTCTCCTCTTACAGGACTCTCTGGCTGCGTCGGCGGTGCCACGTGCGGATCAGCGCGACGCCCACCCGCACCGGGAACGGCAGCGGCCGCACCACCTCGACCGGGGCGTCGTAGCGCGCGGTCTCGTCGCCTGCCTCGTCGCCGTCCGCGGCCGAGGAGGCGGCCTGCTCGGCCGCGCGGAACCGGGCGAGCCCGGCGCGGAAGACCTCCGGGTCGCCGCCGCGGTCCGGGTGGTTCTCACGCACGAACGCCCGGTAGGCGGCCCGCTCCTCGGGGGTCACGACGCCTCTCCCGGCAGCACGACGTCGGCCACGGTGATGTCGACGCGGGCGCCCCCGCACAGCCGGGACACCTCGCTGCGCAGCGCGGCGACGGTCTCGGGGATCGGCCGGTCGCAGCGCAGCACGACGGCCACCTCGACGGGGGCGCCGCGCTCGCCGATCCGGACCCCGACCAGCTTGCGCCCCGGCAGGTAGGTGGCGACGTCGTTGTAGATGCCCCCGTGCAGGCGGGCCACCGCGGGGTGCGCGGTGACGGCGGCGGCCACCCGTTCGGCCAGCGCGTCCTCCGCGGAGGCGCCCGCGACCGCCGTTCTCGAGGCCGGAGCGGTCATTCGACCCGGGCGGACTGCACGGGCGGCTGGGCGTCCTCCTCGAGGGCCAGCGGCAGGTGGATGTCGTTGACCGCGATGTTCACCTCGATCACCTCGAGCCCGGTCATGCGCTCGACGGCGGTGATCACGTTGCGGCGCACGGCGCGGGCCAGCTCGACGATCGACGCGCCGTACTCGACGACGATGTCGAGGTCGATCGCGGCCTGCTTCTCGCCGACCTCGACCTGCACGCCCGCGATGTTGGCCGCGCCGGTGCCGCCGCCGGGGATCCGCTCCCGGATCGCGCCGAACGCCCGCGAGACGCCGCCGCCCATCGAGTGCACGCCGGAGATCTCGCGCGCGGCGATGCCGGCGATCTTCTGGACCACCGAGGCCGCGATGGTGGTCTTGCCCTGGGAGGTGTCGTCGGCGAGCCGGGCCGGGGACGAGACCGTGGTGGTGGGTGTCGTCGTCGTCGGTGTGGCGGTGCTCTCGCTCATGTGGTCGATCCTCCTCCATCCCCTCGCCGGAGTGTTCGCCGGTGGAAGGCGGATTTCCGGCCCACGCTCCGGGGATGTCACTCGATCGGGGTATCGTCGGTGGCGCGGCGGTAGCGCAGCAGCAGGACGTCGTCCTCGCGCAGGACGTCGGCGAGCTCGAGCCGGCGCAGGTGCTCGCCCTCCGGGCCCGCCGCAACCCGGCCCGCCCCGCCGCCGACGAGCAGCGGGGCGACCGTGAGGCACAGCTCGTCGACGGCGTCGGCCGCCACCAGGTCGCCGAGCAGCGTGGGCCCGCCCTCGCAGAGCACGCGGTGCAGGCCGCGGCGGGCGAGCTCGGCGAGGACGACGTCCGGGGTGAGGCGCTCGAGCGCCACCACGTCGGCGCCTGCCGCCGCGAGCCGATCCCGGTGCGGCGCGGGCGCGGAGCCGAGGGTGAGGACGATCGGCGGGACGCGGGTGTCGGTGAACAGCCTGCTTCGCGGGTCGAGCCGCGCCGAGCCGGTGACGACCGCGATCGGGGGCGGGGTCGCCGCGCCGAGGGTGGGCCTGCGGGCGCCGCGGTAGTCCTCGGCGCGCACCGAGCCCGCGCCGACGAGGATCACGTCGGCGAGGCGGCGCAGCAGGCGGAACACCCGGCGGTCGGCGGGGGAGCCGAGGCCCGCGGACGTGCCCTGCACGCTCGCCGCGCCGTCCGCGCTCGCCACCAGGCACGCGCGCACGAACGGCGCCCCGAGGTCCGGCGGGTAGGCGTAGCGCTGCGTGAGCTGCTCGTCGTCGAGTTCGGGTCCGGCGGGCAGCAGCGGTCGCATCCGGTCATCCCAGCACAGCCGGGCCCGGCCGGCCGAGAGCAACGTCACGACCCCGGCGGGGCGAACCCGCCCGGGCCCACTATGGAGTGAAGGCGAGGCTCACCTATCGTGTGCTTGTGCTGACGACACCGGCCGCTCCTGCGCCCGCGGTCGGTTCGTTGCGCGTGCGCCGCCTCGCCGGGCTCGCGCTGCTCGCGGTCGTGCTGGTGGGCGCGTGCCTCGCGAGCATCGCGGTCGGGGCCAAGGCGATCCCCCTCGGGGGCGTGTGGCACGCGGTGTTCACCCCGACGGGCCTCGAGGACGACATCGTGGTGCGTTCGCTGCGGATGCCCCGCACGCTGCTCGGCGTGCTGGCGGGGGGCGCGCTCGGGCTCGCGGGCGCGCTGATCCAGGGCCACACCCGCAACCCGCTCGCCGACCCGGGGCTGCTCGGCGTCACCAACGGGGCGGCGTTCTTCGTCGTCATCGGCATCTACGTGTTCGGCGTCGGGAGCCTCTACGGCTACGTCTGGTTCGCCTTCGCAGGCGCGCTGGCCGCGAGCGTGGCGGTGTTCCTGCTCGGCTCGGTCGGGCGCGGCGGGCCCACCCCGGTCACGCTCGCGCTCGCGGGCGCCGCGGTGTCCGCGCTCCTCGCGGCGCTCACCTCGGCCGTGGTGCTCATCGACGTGCAGACCCTCGACGCCTACCGCTTCTGGGCGGTCGGGTCGCTCGCCGGGCGCGACGTCGAGATCGCGGGCCAGGTGATCTGGTTCCTGGGCGCCGGGGCGCTGCTCGGGCTGGCGGGCGCGCCCGCCCTGAACGCGCTGTCGCTCGGCGAGGACGTCGCCCGCTCCCTCGGCCACTCCGTGCAGCGCACCCGCGTGATGGGGGTCGTCGCGATCACCCTCCTCGCCGGCTCGGCCACCGCGGCGTGCGGGCCGATCGCGTTCGTCGGCCTGGTCGTCCCGCACGTCGTGCGGTCGTTCACCGGCCCGGACTACCGGTGGCTGCTGCCCGCCTCCGCGCTCGCCGGTGGCGCGCTGCTGCTCGTCGCCGACGTCATCGGGCGGGTGGTCGTGCGGCCGGGCGAGCTGCAGGTCGGGATCGTGCTGGCGCTCATCGGCGGGCCGTTCTTCGTCTGGCTCGTGCGCCGCCGGAAGATGGTCGCGATCTGATGGCCGTCCTCGACAGGCCCGTGCACCGGGTGCCCGGCCGCCCCGCCTTCCGCGCGCGGCGCGTCTCGCTGGTCTGGCGGCCGCGGTACGTGCTCGTGTTCCTGCTCGGCGTCGCGGTGCTCGTGCTCGGCGTGGCGGCGAACGTCGGCCGCGGCGAGTACCCGATCGCCATCTCCGACGTGCTCGCGGTGCTCTTCGGCGGGGGCGAGCAGAGCCAGCAGTTCATCATCCTCGAGCTGCGGCTGCCCCGTTCGCTCACCGGCGTGCTGGTCGGCGGCGCCCTCGCGGTGGCCGGGGCGATCACCCAGTCGATCGCGCGCAACCCGCTCGCGAGCCCGGACATGATCGGCCTCACCGCGGGCGCGAGCGCGGCCGCGGTCTTCGTGATCGTGCTCGGCGGCGGGTTCGGCGCGGTCGGCGGGTTCCTCGCCTCCGCGGGGCTGCCCATGGCGGCTTTCCTCGGCGGCCTCGCCACCGCCACCGCCATCTACGCGCTGGCCTGGCGGCGCGGCGTGCACGGGTTCCGGCTCGTGCTGGTCGGCATCGGCTTGCAGGCGATGCTGCTCGCGATCGTGCACTGGCTGCTCGTCGTCGCCGAGGTGTTCGAGGCCGCGCGCGCCTACGTCTGGCTCAACGGCAGCCTCAACGCCCGCGGCTGGGAACACGTCCTGCCCGTGTCGATCGCGCTCGCGGTGCTGCTGCCGGCCGCGTTCGTGCTCGCGCACGTCCTCGGCGCGCTCCAGTACGGCGACGACACCGCGCGCGGGCTCGGCGTCCCGGTGAACAGGGCGCGGTCGCTGCTGCTGCTCGTCGCCGTCGGGCTCGCGTCGGTGGCCACCGCGAGCGCCGGGCCGATCGCGTTCGTCGCGCTGGTGTCGCCGCAGATCGCGCAGCGCCTCGTCGGGGGAGCGCGCCCGCCGATCGGGATGTCGCTCGTGGTCGGGGCGGCGCTCACCGTGATCTCCGACCTCGTCGCCCGCACGGCGTTCGGCGCCACCGAGCTGCCGGTCGGCATCGTCACCGCCGTGCTCGGCGCGCCCTACCTGCTCTACCTGCTCGCCCGTCACGGCCGGGAGGCCCGCGCATGACGCCGATGACCAGTACCGACGCCGCCCCCGTCGAGACCGCCACCGCCGTCCGGCTGCAGGCCGAGCGCGTCCGGCTCGCCTACGGCGAGCGCACCGTGGTCGACGGCCTCGACCTCGACGTCGTCGCCGGCACCATCACGGCCGTGATCGGCCCGAACGGCTGCGGCAAGTCCACCCTCCTGCGGGCGCTGGGCCGGCTGCTCAAGCCCACCGCGGGCCAGGTGCTGCTCGACGGCAGGCGCATCGACAAGATGCCCACCCGGGAGGTCGCGAAGGTCCTCGGCCTGCTGCCGCAGGCTCCCACCGCGCCGGAGGGACTCACCGTGGCCGACCTCGTCGCGCGCGGGCGGCACCCCCACCAGACCTGGTACCGGCAGTGGTCGGCCGACGACGAGGAGGCCGTCGCGCAGGCCCTCGAGTGGACCGGCATCGCCGACCTCGCCGAGCGCCCCGTCGACGAGCTGTCCGGCGGGCAGCGCCAGCGCGCCTGGATCTCGATGGCGCTCGCCCAGGGCACCGACCTGCTCCTGCTCGACGAGCCCACCACGTTCCTCGACCTGGCCCACCAGGTCGAGGTTCTCGAGCTCGTCCGCAGGCTGCACCAGGAGGCGGGCCGCACGGTCGTCATGGTGCTGCACGACCTCAACCTCGCCGCCCGCTACGCCGACCGCCTCATCGCGATGCGCGACGGCCGGATCGTCGCGGCGGGGGAGCCGTCCGAGGTGGTCACCGAGCCCATGCTCGCCGAGGTGTTCGGGCTCGCCGCCCGCGTGATCCCGGACCCGGTGGCGGGCACCCCCCTCGTCGTGCCGATCGGCGGTCACGCTCAGTCGCCCTGAGGTCCCTGGTTGTCACGTGCCACCATGTGACCTCCGACGGCCGCGAACGAGCGAGAGGAGGCCGCAGTGGATCGCTCCCTCTTCGACCACGAGGGCCCCTGGACCGAGGCCGCCTACCTCGCCCTCGAGCACGACGGCCGCGTCGAGGTCGTCGACGGCACGCTGCTGATCGGGCCGGGCCCGCACCGGCGCCGCACCCGGGCGATCGAACGCGTGCGGGAGGCGGTGGCCGCCGCGCTGCCGGACGGGCTGGTCGTGCGCGGACCGCTGCCGCTGCGCCTCGGCCTCGACTGCGTGCTCGTGCCGGACCTGGTGATCACCGCCGCCCCGGCGGAGGAGCCGGCCGACGAACCCGTCGACGAGGCCGGGGCCGGACCGGCGGGCCCGGAGCCGATCGCCGGGCCGCCCGCCGAGGAGACCGCCGAGGACACCGGCGCCACCGCTGACGCGAGCGCCGACGAGACCGCCGACGAGACCGCCGACGAGACCGCTGACGAGACCGTCGCGGAGGGCGACGACGCCGGCGACCCCGCGGTCCCCGAGACCACCGCGCTGCAGACCGTCCCGTCGGCGGCGTCCGAGACCACCCTGCTCCCGACGGTGCCCGTGGACGCCCCCGAGACCACTGCGATGGAGGTGGTGCCCGAGGCCGGCCCCGAGACGGGAGCGCAGGAGGCGGCGCCGCGGGACGCAGCCCCGGAGGAGGCATCCCCGCCGCCGGAGCCGCTCGACGCCTCGGCCGCGCTGATGGTCATCGAGGTGGTCGGGTCCGACCACGGCGCCACCGACCGCAGCTTCAAGCTGCAGCTCTACGCGCGCAGCCGCATCCCGTACTCGCTGCTGCTCGACCACGACGGCCCGTTCGCGGTCGCGGACATGATCATCGGTGGCCGCTACCACGAGTACGCCCGCGCGGGCGGGGACGAGAAGCTGCTCATCGAGGAGCCGTTCCGGCTCGAGCTCGACCTCGCCGAGATCACGGCCCCCGAGCCGGTCCCGCCCCCCGCCGAGGCCGCCGCGCCTCCGGCCGACTCGCCCCCGACCCAGCTGCTCCCCGTGATCCCCACCGACGACTCCGGCGGGACCGCGCACCTCAACGCCTGAGCGGCCACCGGGCCGCGTCGCCCTCCGCGATCACCCCGAATACGCTCCCGCCATGGCGAAGACCGTGCGGGAGGCCTTCCGCGTGCCCGTCGAGCAGATGGACCCGCGGGGCCGGCCGATCGGGCCCCAGGACAAGGCGGCGGGCAAGCAGGAGCTGGCCGCCCTCGGCGAACGCCTCGACCAGCTCCAGGAGGCGCTCTACGCCGAGGCGATCGGCGGCGGGCAGCGCGCGGTGCTGCTCGTCCTGCAGGGCATGGACACCTCCGGCAAGGGCGGCGTGATCCGGCGCGTCGGCGGCCTGGTCAACCCGCAGGGCCTGCACATCGCCACGTTCAAGGCGCCGACCGAGCAGGAGCTCGCCCACCACTTCCTGTGGCGGGTGCGCAAGCAGGTGCCTGCCCCCGGCCGCATCGGGATCTTCGACCGCTCCCACTACGAGGACGTCCTCGTCGCGCGCGTCGACGGGCTCGTGCCGGAGGACGTCTGGCGCGGCCGGTACGCCGAGATCACCGAGTTCGAGTCGGAGCTCGCGGCCCGGGGCGTCACGATCGTGAAGTGCATGCTGCACATCTCCCCGCAGGAGCAGGCCGAGCGCCTGCTGGCCCGGCTCGACAACCCGGCGAAGCGGTGGAAGTACCACCCCGGCGACGTCGACGCGCGCGCCAAGTGGGCCGCCTACCAGGAGGCGTACGCCGAGGCGCTGCGGCGCACCGACACCGACGCCGCGCCGTGGTACGTGATCCCGTCCGACCGCAAGTGGTACCGCAACTGGGCCGTCGCCGCCGTGCTCGCCGAGACGCTGGCGGAGCTGGACCCGAAGTTCCCCGAGCCGGACTTCGACGTCGACGCCGAACGCGCGCGGCTGGCGGCGGTCACCCCAGCAACTGCCGCCCGATGATCTCCTTCATGATCTCGTTGGTGCCGCCGAAGATCGCTTGCACCCGCGAGTCGAGGTAGGCCTTCGCGATCGGGTACTCGAGCATGTAGCCGTAGCCGCCGTGCAGCTGCACGCAGCGGTCCACCACCCGCTTGAGCACGTCGCTCGCCCACCACTTGGCCTTCGCCGCGTCGGCCGCGTCGAGCCGGCCCGCGCAGTGCTCGACGACGCAGCGGTCGACGAACGCCTGGGTGACGTCGACCTCCGTGGCGATCTCGGCCAGCTCGAAGCGGGTGTTCTGGAAGCTCGCCACCGGCTTGCCGAACGCGGTGCGCTCCTTCGTGTAGGCCACGGTCAGATCGAGGGCGCGCGCCGCACCCGCCACGCAGCCGACCGCGATCGACAGCCTCTCCTGCGCCAGGTTCTGCATCAGCGCGATCAGCCCGCCGCCGGGCTCGCCGAGCACGTTGGCGTCCGGCACGTGGACGTCGGTGAACGACAGCTCCGCGGTGTCCTGCGCCTTCATGCCGACCTTCTCCAGGCGGCGGCCGCGCTCGAACCCGGGCATGCCGCGCTCGACCACGAGCAGGGTGAAGCCGCGGCTCCCCGCGTCCGGGTGGGTTCGGGCCACGACGATCACCAGGTCGGACAGGATCCCGTTGGTGATGAACGTCTTCGCCCCGTTGAGCAGCCAGCCGCCCTCGACGCGACGGGCGGCGGTCTGGATGCCCTGCAGGTCGGAGCCGGTGCCGGGCTCGGTCATCGCGATGGCCGTGATGATCTCGCCGGAGCAGAACCCGGGCAGCCAGCGCCGCTTCTGCTCCTCGGTGGCCAGGCGCAGGAGGTAGGGCGCCACCACGTCGTTCTGCAGCGGGAAGCCGATGCCGCTCGCGCCCGCCCGGGACAGCTCCTCGGTCAGCACCGCGTTGTAGCGGAAGTCGGCGACCCCGCCGCCGCCGTACTCCTCGGGCACGTCCATGCCGAGCAGCCCCGCCTTCCCCGCCGCGAGCCAGACGTCGCGGCTGACCTGGCCGTCGTGCTCCCACTGGTCGTGGAAGGGCGTGATCTCCTTGGCGATGAAGGTGCGGGCGAGGTCGCGGAAGGCGTCATGTTCGGCGTCGAAGATGTCGCGCTGCATCGGCCGAGTCTCACATACCGGCCGGTAACAACGAAGCGCGCTGACCGCGGGGCGAAAGCGGTGGATCGGTAGGTTCGAGCGCGTGGATCTCGTGGCCGCCGCAGCCAACCTCGTCGGCATGGCGCGCGGCGGCGTCGCCGACCTGCGCCGCATGCCGCGGGAGCTGGTGGACGACGGCCCGCGCGGCGCCCTCTACCGGTACCTGCCGCTGCCCGGGGTGGCGCCCGCGGGCGGCGGGCCGGTGCTGCTCGTGCCCCCGCTCGGGGCACCCGACTTCGCCTACGACCTGCGGCGCGGGTGCTCGTTCGTGGAGCACCTGCTCGCCGAGGGGCGGACGGTGTACCTGGTCGACCACGGGCCGAAGTCGTTCGCCGACCGCCGCCTCGGGATGGAGCACTGGGTCGACGACGTCGTGCCGTGGGCCGCGCGGCTCACCGCGGAGGACGCGGACGGCGCCGTGCACCTGGTCGGATGGTCGCTCGCGGGCATCTTCTGCTCGCTCGCCGTCGCCGCGGGGGTGCAGGCGGGGGCGCCGCTCCCGGCCCGGACGCTCACGATCATCGGCAGCCCGTTCGACGTGTCGGCCGTGCCGTTCGTGGCCCCGCTGCGTCCGCTCGCGATCGCGACCGGCGGGCGCGGCCTGTCCACGGTCTACCGCGCCATCGGCAGCTTCCCGGCGCCCGTGGTGAGCGCCGCGTTCCACGTGGTCGCCGTCGACAAGCTGGTGACCAAGCCGCTCACGGTGCTCTCCCAGCTCGACGACCGCGACGCGCTCGCCCAGATCGAGGCCGTCGAGCACCTGATGCGCAACATGCACGGCTACCCGGGCCGGGTGTTCGGCCAGATCTTCCACCTGATGCTGCGCCGCAACGACCTCGCCGACGGCGAGCTCGCGCTCTCCGGGCGGACGATCCGGCTCTCGGCCGTGGACGTCCCGGTGCTCGTGGTCGCGGGGCGCGGCGACGTGATCGCGCCGCTCCCGGCCGTGCAGAAGGTGGTCGGGCTGCTCACCGGCGCCCCCGAGGTCCGGTTCACCACCGCGCCCGGTGGGCACCTGGGCGTGCTCACCGGCCGCGGAGCCCGCACCACCACGTGGCCCGCCATCGACGAGTTCCTGGCCGACCACGCCTGACGGCTACTGCAGGTGGGCGCGCAGGAACGAAAGCGTCCGCTCCCAGGCGATCCGCGCCTGCTCGGGGTCGTAGGTGCCGAGGTGGTTCTCGTCGTTGAAGAACGCGTGGCCGGCCGGGTAGATGTGGAACTGCGGCCGCACCCCGGACTCGGCCTCGATCCGCGCGGCGAGCGCGCGCACCGACTCGGGGTCGGCGTACTCGTCCCGCTCGCCGAAGTGCCCGAGCACCGGCGCCGTCAGCCCGGAGAAGTCGGGGTAGTCCTCCTTCAGCACGCCGTAGAACGGCACCGCGGCGCCGATCCGGTCGCCCTGCTGCGCGGCGAGCACGAGCACGAATCCGCCGCCCATGCAGAACCCGACGGCCCCCACCTTCGACGAGGTCACCGACTCGTGGCCGAGGAGGAAGTCGACGGCGCCCGCGAGGTCGCGGGCGGCCTGCTCGACCGGCAGCTTCGCCATCAGCTCCCCGGCCTCGGCGGCGTCGTGGGTGGTGCTGCCGCCGTACAGGTCGGGTGCGAGGGCGACGAAGCCCTCGGCGGCGAGCCGGTTGGTCACGTCGGCGATGTGGTTCGTCAGCCCCCACCACTCCTGGATCACGACGACGCCCGGGCCGCGCCCGGACGCGGGCACGGCCAGGTAGCCGTGGGCCGTACCGCCGTTCGAGGGGAACGTGACGTTCTGGAGCGGGTTGTCGGTCACCGCCCCATGAGACCACGCCCGGCCGGTCGCCGCCGGATCCCCCACTCCGGGACGATCCGGACGGTGTGAGCAACGGTGCAGGTCAAGGGCTTGGGCACGACCGGGAGGGCGGACTAGCGTCGCTCACATGACCTTGACCCGAAGCCGGCACGACGCCGCGGTGGCCGACCTCGTGCGTCGGTACCGGGCGCTGCCGCCGGGCACGCGGGTGCGGCTGGCCAAGAAGACGTCGAACCTGTTCCGGTTCGACGGGGCGGGCTCCGCGGGCACCCTGGACGCCTCCGCGCTGTCCGGCGTGATCTCCGTCGACGACGTGGGCCGCACCGCCGACGTCCAGGGGATGTGCACCTACGAGGACCTGGTCGAGGCCACCCTGCCGCACCGGCTCATGCCGCTGGTGGTGCCGCAGCTCAAGACGATCACCCTCGGTGGCGCCGTCACCGGGCTGGGCATCGAGTCCACCGCGTTCCGGCACGGGCTGCCGCACGAGTCGGTGCTCGAGATGGACATCCTCACCCCCGACGGCGAGCTGGTCACCGCCACCCCCGACGGGGAGCACGCCGACCTGTTCGCGGGCTTCCCCAACTCCTACGGCACCCTCGGCTACGCGCTGCGGCTGAAGATCGAGCTGCAGCCGGTGTCGCCCTACGTCCGGCTGGAGCACCGGCGCGTGGCCACCGAGGACCTCGCCGCCGTGATCACCGAGGTCTGCGGTGCGGGCGAGGGCGGACCCGACTTCGTCGACGGCACCGTGTTCGGGCCGGGGGAGCAGTACCTCACGCTCGGCACGTTCAGCGAGGACCCGGGGCCGGGGGTCAGCGACTACACCGGCCAGCGGATCTACTACCGCTCGATCCGCGAGCGCGCGACCGACGTGCTCACCGCCCACGACTACATCTGGCGGTGGGACACCGACTGGTTCTGGTGCTCCCGCGCGCTCGGCGTGCAACACCCGGTGGTGCGGCGGCTGTGGCCGCGCCGCTACCGCCGCTCCGACGTCTACCGCCGCATCGTCGCGCTCGACCGCCGCTACGGCTTCTCCCGCCTCGCCCACCGGCTCACCCGCACGCCGCAGGAGGAGCCGGTGATCCAGGACGTCGAGATCCCGGTCGATCGGCTCGCCGAGTTCCTCGACGCGTTCCACCGCGAGATCGGCATCCGCCCGGTGTGGCTGTGCCCGCTGCGGCTGCGCGGCGACCGCACCTGGCCGCTCTACCCGATGAAGCCCGGTGAGCTGTACGTCAACGTCGGGTTCTGGTCGAGCGTGCCGGAGGTGCCCGGCAGGCCCGACGCGCACAACCGCCGGATCGAGGAACTCGTGGCCGAACTGGGCGGCCACAAGTCCCTGTACTCGACGGTGCACTACGACGAAGGTGAGTTCTGGGAGCACTACAACGGGCCCGCCTACCGCGCGCTGAAGCAGCGCTACGACCCGAACGGCAGGCAGCCCGACCTGTATTCGAAGGTCACCGGGTGAAGGGGGAGTCATGCAGGTAGCGCAGCTCATCTCGGACGTCCTCGGGCAGGACGTCCCGGTGCGCGTGGTGGCCTACGACGGCAGCAAGGCGGGGCCCGACGGGTCGGACGTCGCGCTGAAGATCGTCACGCCGCGGGCGTTGGCCCGCCTGGTCACCGCGCCCGGCACGCTCGGGCTCGCCCGCGCCTACGTCACCGGCGAGATCGAGGTCGACGGCGACGTCTACGACGTGCTGGACGCCATGGCCGATCTCACGCTCAACGACATCTCGCGCGCCGACCGGCTGCGGCTCGTCCGCACGCTGTTCCCGCTGTGGCTGCGCCACCGCCAGCCGATCCCGGAGCTCGAGTACCGCCCGCGCGGCCGGCTGCACTCGAAGCGGCGCGACAGCAAGGCGATCTCGCACCACTACGACGTGTCCAACCGCTTCTACGAGTGGGTGCTCGGCCCGTCGATGGCCTACACCTGCGCGGTCTACCCCACGAAGGACGCCACCCTCGAGGAGGCGCAGACCGCCAAGCACGAGCTCGTGGCGCAGAAGCTCGCGCTGCGGCCGGGCATGCGGCTGCTCGACGTCGGCTGCGGGTGGGGCGGGATGGTCATGCACGCCGCCGCCGAGCACGGGGTCAAGGCGCTGGGCGTCACGCTCTCGCGCAACCAGGCCGAGTGGGCGCAGGCCGAGATCGAGCGGCGGGGCCTGTCCCACCTCGCCGAGGTGCGCCACCTCGACTACCGTGACGCGCCGGACGAGCACTTCGACGCGATCAGCTCGATCGGGCTCACCGAGCACATCGGCAAGGACAACCTGCCCGGCTACTTCGCCGCGCTGCACCGGCGGCTCAAGCCGGAGGGCAGGCTGCTCAACCACAGCATCACGCAGCCCTACACGCCGCGTAAGCGCAAGACCGACCCGTTCATCACCCGGTACGTGTTCCCGGACGGCCAGCTGGAGCCGGTCGGCCACATCATCTCGGTGATGAACGACGCCGGGTTCGAGATCCGGCACGAGGAGAACCTGCGCGAGCACTACGCGCGCACCCTCGCCGCCTGGTGCGACAACCTCGAGGAGCACTGGACCGAGGCCGTCGCCGAGGTCGGGCTCGGGCGGGCGCGGGTGTGGCGGTTGTACATGGCGGCGAGCCGGCTCGGCTTCGAGCGGGACAACATCCAGCTGCACCAGGTGCTCGGCGTGAAGCTCGGTGACCGGGGCCGGTCCGGGTTCCCGCTGCGCGGCTGGTCGTGACCGACCGCTCCTGAACGGCCACGACCGGTCCGGGAGAATGGCGGCGTGGTCGACCGCCTCTCGCCGCTCGACGCGTCGTTCCTCTTCGCCGAGCACCGCACCGCGGCGATGCACGTCGGCGCGGTGATGACGTTCGCCCAGCCCGAGGACGGCCCGTTCGACCCGGAGGCGTTCACCGAGCTGATCGGCCGCAGGCTTGCGCTCGTCCCCCGGTACCGGCAGAAGGTGCGCGAGGTGCCGGGCGGGCTGGGGCTGCCGGTGTGGGTCGACGACCCGGACTTCGACCTGCGCTACCACGTGCGGCGCTCCGCGCTGCCCGCCCCCGGCACCGAGCAGGAGCTGCTCGAGCTCGTCGGGCGGCTGCTCGCGCGGCAGCTGGACCGGTCGCGCCCGCTGTGGGAGGTCTACCTCGTCGAGGGGTTCGCCGACGGCCGGTTCGCGGTGGTCACGAAGACCCACCACGCGATGGTCGACGGCCTCGCCTCCATGGACATCGGCGCCGCCCTGCTCGACCTCACGCCGCAGCCTCGACAGACCCCGGACGACCACTGGGAGCCGGCGCCCGAGCCGTCCGGGCTGCAGCTCGCCGCGTCCGCCGCCGCGCAGGCGCTGCGCAGGCCGCGGGGCGTGCTCGACCTCGCGGGGCGGGCGCTCACCGACGTCCGCGAGGCCGTGGCGACGGTCGGCCGCACCGTCGAGGGCGTGCTCGCGGCGGGCCGCAGCGCGGCGGCCGTCCGGCCCGTGCAGCCGCTCAACGCCGCCACCGGCCAGCAGCGCCGCTACGGCATGTGCCGCACGGAGCTCGCCGACCACCGGGCCGTCCGCAAGGCGCACGGCGGCACCGTCAACGACGTCGTGCTGGCCGTGGTCGCCGGGGCGCTGCGCCACTGGTTGATCAGCCGGGGCGAGCCGCTCACCTCCGAGACGTCGGTGCGTGCGATGGTGCCGGTCAGCGTGCGGGCCCGCTCCCGGGGGCCGGCCGCTGCGGGCAACAGCATCTCGGCCTACCTGGTGGACCTGCCGGTCACCGAGGAGGACCCGCTGCGCCGGCTCGCCGTGGTGCGCGAGGCCATGGAGGTGCACAAGCGCAGCGGGCAGGCGATCGGGGCGTCCGCGCTGATGAAGCTCGTCGGGCTCGCCCCGCCGATCGTGCACAGCCTGGGCGCGCGCCTGGCGAGCCAGTACTCGAGCAACTTCTACAACGTGCTGGTCACCAACGTGCCCGGCCCGCCGCGCCCGCTGTACGCGCTGGGCGCGCGGATGCTCGACATGTATCCGGTGGTGCCGCTCGCGGGTGGTCAGGCCGTCGCGATCGGGATCACCTCCTACGCGGGCGGCGTGCACTACGGCCTCACCGCCGACCGCGACGCCGTCCCGGACGTCGACGTCCTCGCCGGCGCCGTCACCGAGTCGCTGGCCGAGCTCGTCGCCCTCTCGTAGTCACCTTCCCCCGATCGGGGGCGCTCTGGAGGGAACCCCGCCGTCCGTTCGGCGCAGCGGCACGGCATCCTGCCCCAGTGGACATCGAGGTTCGGCCGCTGGAGGCGGCCGAAGTGGACGCGGCGGACGCCGTCTTCCGCGACGCGTTCTCCACGGTTCTCGGTCCCGGCGCGCACCGGGACACCGAGCTCGTGCGCACCCGGTTCCGGGCGACCCACACCGCCGCGCTCGGGGCGTTCGTGGAGGGAGAGGTGGCGGGCTCGACGCTCGTCACGCGATGGGGCAGCGTCGCGTACTTCGGGCCGCTGTCGGTGGCCCCGAAGCTGTGGGGCCAGGGCATCGGCACGCGCCTCGTCGCTGCCGCCGTCGACGTGCTCGACGGGTGGGGCGCCGGCCACCAGGGCCTGTTCACGTTCGCGCAGAGCCAGCAGCACCACGGCTTCTACCAGCGGTTCGGCTTCTGGCCCCGGTTCCTCACCGCGATCATGTCCCGGCCGCTCACCGGCGCGGAGCCGCAGCTGGGGTGGCGCATGTCGGTGGTGCCGCCCGCCGAGCGGGCCGCCCTGGTCGACGCGTGCGCCGACGTCACCGACGCGATCCACCCCGGCCTCGACGTGCGCGGCGAGATCGCTTCGGTGCTCGACCAGAACCTCGGTGACGTGGTGCTGATCGGCGAGCCGGACGCGCCGCGCGGCTTCGCCGTGTGTCACGCGGGCCCCGGCACCGAGGCGGGCAGCGGGGTGGCGTACGTGAAGTTCGCCGCCGTCCGGCCGGGGCCGGGGGTGGCGCAGGCCTTCGACTCGCTGGTGGCGGCGTGCCAGGGGTTCGCCGCGGACGCGGGCGCCGCGCGGCTCACGCTCGGGGTGAACACCGCCCGCCACGAGGCGTACCGGCAGCTGCTCGCGGCGGGCTTCCGCACCGACAGCCCGGGCGTCACGATGCACCGCCCCAACGAGCCCGGCTACGACCGGGAGGACGTGCGGCTGCTCGACGACTGGCGCTGATCCGACGAACGGCGCGCTCGTCGGACGGGTACCGACGAACGGCGCGTTCGTCGGAACGGGTCAGGCCGCGCGCAGGGCCGCCCGGGCGGCCGCGACCGCCTGCGCGGCGTAGCCGCCGCCGAACAGCACCACGTGCACCAGCAGGGGGAACAGCTGGTGCAGCGGCACGCGGTCCCGCCAGCCCGCGGCGAGCGGCGCGGCCTCGTCGTAGGCGGCGAGCACGGCGTCGAGGTGCGGGCAGCCGAACAGGGCGAGCATCGCGAGGTCGGTCTCCCGGTGCCCGCCGTGCGCGGCCGGGTCGATGAGCACGGCGCCGTCCGGCGACCACAGCACGTTGCCCGACCACAGGTCGCCGTGCAGCCGGGCCGGGGGCTCCGCGGGCCCGGCGAGGTCGGGCAGGCGATCGGCCACCGCCTCGATCTGGCGCGCCGCGTCGGCGGTGAGGGTGCCCGCGTCGCGGGCGGTGCGCAGGTAGGGCAGCACCCGGTCCGCCGCGTACCACTCCGGCCAGCTCGGCGCGGGCGCGTTGCGCATGGGCGCGGCGCCGATGCGCGCGTCGGTCGGCCCGCCCGGCGGCGGGGCGCCGAACGCGGGCGCGCCCGCCGCGTGCATCGCGGCGAGCCGGCGGCCCAGCTCCTCGGCGGCCCGCCGGTCGGGGGAGCCCGCGGCCACGTACTCGGTGACCAGGCGCCCGCCGTCGACCTCGAGCACCTCGGGGACCGGCGGTCCGCCCTCGACCCGCAGCCAGCGCAGCCCGGCGGCCTCGGCCGCCACGGCCTTCGGGTCGCCGTCCTTCACCAGGACCGTGCGCCCGTCGGCGAGCCGGACCCGGGCGGCGCCGCCGCCGAGCGGCACGCGGTCGCGGACCGGGCTGCCGAGGACCCTCACGCGTTCTCCCGCACCCACTCGATCAACCCCGGCATGGCCGCCTCGATCATCTTCAGGACGGTGGTGAAGCCGTCGTCCCCGCCGTAGTACGGGTCGGGCACCTCGGCGCCGGGCGGGGAGTCCGGGTCGAACGAGCGCAGCAGCCGAACCCGGTCCGGCTCGGGCACGAGCGAGCGCAGCGTCCGCTCGTGCGAGCGGTCGAGGGCGACGATCAGGTCCGCGCCGAGCTGCTCGGCGTCCACCTGCCGCGCGACGTGGTCGGTGGGGTAGCCGGCCGCCTCGAGCACCGCCGCCGCGCGCGGGTCGGCGGGCTCCCCGATGTGCCAGCTGCCGGTGCCCGCGCTGGAGACGCGCACGGCGTCGGCGAGCCCGGCCCGCTCCAGCTCGTGGCGGAACACCTTCTCCGCGATCGGGGACCGGCAGATGTTGCCGGTGCAGACGAAGACGACGTGCAGGCGCTCGTTGCGGTCGGTCACCCCTGCAGTCTCCCCGTCCGGCTCGAACGCCTTCACACACCCCGGGACGGCTTCGAAAAACCGGTGCCGCCCCCGCCGTAGGCTTCCGGCATGGATCTTGCGTCCTTGCGGCATCACGGGGACGTCGATGCCGGGCCCGGTCTGCTCGACTTCGCCGTGAACGTCCAGGGGAGCGGGCCGCCGCCGTGGCTGCGGGACCGGCTCGTCGTCGCGCTGGACGGGATCGGCCGCTACCCGTCGGCCGAGCACGACCTGCAGGCGCGCGAGGCGGTGGCGGCGCGGCACGGGCGCAGGCCGGAGGAGGTGCTCGTCCTCGCCGGGAGCGCCGAGGGGTTCGCGCTGTTGCCTGCGCTGCGGCCGCGGCTCGCCGCCGTCGTGCACCCGGGGTTCACCGAGCCGGAGGTGGCGCTGCGCTCGGCCGGGGTCGAGGTCGTCCACGTGCTCACCGACGAGGCCGACGGCCACCGGCTGCACCCCGACGCGGTGCCCGCCGAGGCCGACCTCGTCGTGATCGGCAACCCGACCAACCCGACGGGCGTGCTGCACCCGGCCGCCGACGTGCGCGCGCTCGCGGCGCCGGGGCGCGTGCTGCTGGTCGACGAGGCGTTCGCCGACGCGATCCCGGGTGAGGCGGAGTCGCTGGCCGGCGCGGCCGACGTGCCGGGGCTGCTGGTGTTCCGCAGCCTCACCAAGACCTGGGCGCTCGCCGGCCTGCGCGCCGGCTACGCGCTGGGCGACCCCGAGCTGCTCGCCCGGCTGGCCGCCCCGCGGCCGCCGTGGCCGGTCTCGACGCTCGCGCTGGAGGCCGTGATCGGCTGCTCGATGCCGTCGGCGGTCGAGGAGGCCCACAAGGCGGCCGAGCGGCTCGCCTCGGCGCGGGCCGAGCAGGCGCAGCGGCTCGCCGAGCTCCCGGGCGTCACCGTGCTGCCCGGCACCGCGCCCTACCTGCTGCTGCGGCTGCCGGACGGCCAGGGCGAGCGGATCCGCACCGCGCTGCGCGCGGCCGGGATCGCGGTGCGCCGCGGCGACACCTTCCCCGGGCTGGGGCCCGACCACATCCGGGTCGCCGTGCGCCCCGCGACGCAGGTGAACCGGCTGGTGGAGGCGCTGGCGGAGACGCTCGAGGCGGTGGCGGCGTGACCGCGACCGTCGGCGAGGTCATCGCGGCGCTCGAGGCCGCCTACCCGCCCGCGCTCGCCGCCGACTGGGACGCCGTCGGGCTGGTGTGCGGCGACCCGGCCGAGCCGGTCGAGTCCGTGCTGGTGGCCGTGGACCCGGTGCCGGAGACCGTCGACGAGGCGATCGGGCGCCACCAGATGCTGGTCACCCACCACCCGCTGCTGCTGCGCGGTGTGCACGGGGTGGGCGCCGACACCCCGAAGGGCGCGCTGCTGCACCGGCTCATCCGCGGCGGCACGGCGCTCTTCACCGCGCACACGAACGCCGACTCGGCCGACCCCGGCGTCTCCGACGCGCTCGCCGCGGCGATCGGGCTGGAGGTCAGCGGACCGCTCGTCCCCGAGCCAGCCGAGCCGCTCGACAAGATCGTCACGTTCATCCCGACCGGCCCGGTCATCACGGCCGTGCACGAGGCGCTGTCGGCGGCGGGCGCGGGCCGGATCGGCGACTACAGCCACTGCTCGTTCGCCACCGCGGGGACCGGCCAGTTCAAGCCGCTCGAGGGCGCCAACCCGACCATCGGGTCGGTCGGGAAGCTCGAGCGGGTCGCCGAGACGAAGCTCGAGATGGTGCTGCCCCGCTCCCGCCGGGAGGCGGTCGTCGCCGCGCTGCGGGCCAGCCACCCCTACGAGGAGCCCGCGTTCGACGTGTTCGAGCTCGCCGAACTCGCCTCCTCCCGCGGGCTGGGCCGCATCGGCACGCTGCCCGAGCCCGAGCCGCTGTCGGCGTTCGCCGCCCGGGTGCGCGCCGCGCTCCCCGAGACGGCGTGGGGCGTGCGCGCCGCCGGTGACCCGGACCGGCCGATCAGTTCGGTGGCGGTCTGCGGCGGGGCGGGCGACTCCGCCCTCGGCGCGGCCACCGCTGCGGGGGTCGACGCCTACGTCACGGCCGACCTGCGCCACCACCCCGCCTCCGAGCACCTGCTCGCCGGCACGGTGGGGCGCCCGACGCCGGCGCTCGTGGACGTGGCGCACTGGGCGTCGGAGTGGCCGTGGTGCGCGCAGGCGGCCGACGTCGTGCGCGCCGCGCTGGGGGACCGGGTGCGGGTCGAGGTGTCGACCCGGCGCACCGACCCGTGGAGCGTCGGCTTCGCCGGCTGAGGCGCACCGCGGCCGCCCCGGTCACCGCTCGGCGGGGGAACCGGCGGGGCGGCCGGCCCGTCCGGCGTCGACGTTGGTGACCATGGTCCGCAGCACGCCGGGTAGCTCGGCCACGGTGCGCTCGGGCAGGCCGGCCACGGTCTCCTCGGCCAGGTCGCACCACAGCCGCTTGAGCTGCTCGCACAGCGCCCTGCCGCGATCGGTGAGCTCGACGACGCTGGCGCGCTTGTCGGAGGGCACCGGCGTGCGCCGGACGTGCCCGGACGCCTCGAGCTTGCGGATCATGAGCGTGACGCTGGGCGGTTCGACCGCGAGCGCGTCGCTGAGCTGGGCCTGGATCATCGGGCCGTTCTTCGCCAGCACGAGCAGGAGCGCCTCCTGGCCCGGGTGCAGGCCGAGCGGGGCGAGCAGCGTCGCGGCCCGCGCCCGGTGGCGCAGGGTCAGCAGGCGGATGGCCTGGTTGAGGGCGTCGGCCTGCTCGAAGTCCACGGGTCCTCCTTGACACGGTTAGTTATGCGCCTAACTATTAGGTGCATAACTAACTCTAGCCGACGTCAGGAGCGGACCATGACCGTGAAGGTCGCCGTCGTCTACTACAGCGCGACGGGCGCCGTGCACGCGCTCGCGCAGGCCGTCGCCGAGGGGGCCGCATCGGCCGGGGCCGAGGTCCGGCTGCGGCGGGTCGCCGACCTGGCCCCCGATGGCGATGTCGACGACAACCCGGCCGCCGTGGCCTCGGTCGAGGACCTCGCGTGGGCCGACGCCATCGCGTTCGGGACGCCGACGCGGTTCGGTTCGCCCGCCGCGGAGCTCAAGCGGTTCATCGACCAGACCGGCGAGCTGTGGCGGAACGACGGGCTGGCCGACAAGCCGGTCACCGCCTTCACCTCGGCGTACAACCGGCACGGCGGCAGCGAGGCCACGATCCTGTCGCTGGCCAACGTCTTCTACCACTGGGGCGCGCTGATCGTCCCTCCCGGGTTCACCGATCGGACCGTGTACGCCGCGGGCGGCAACCCGTACGGCACCGCGGCGTGACCGGCCCGTCCGGCGACGGTTCGAACGTCGCGGCGCTGGATGCGGCCAGGTACCAGGGGCGGCGGCTGGCCGAGATCGCCTTCCGGCTGCTGGGCGACCGCGTCGCCGCCGAGGCCGCGGCGTCATGACCAGCCCGACGCGCAGCGGGTCCCGACCGCACACCGCTCCCGCCTGGTTGGTCCTGTCGCTGGTGTGCGCCTGCCAGTTCATGGTGATCCTCGACGCGTCGATCGTGAACGTCGCGCTGCCGTCGATCCGCGCCGACCTCGGGTTCACCCCGACCGGCCTCGCCTGGGTGGTGAACGGCTACCTGCTCACCTTCGCCGGCTTCATGCTGCTCGGAGGGCGCGCCGCCGACCTGTTCGGCCCGCGTCGGACGCTGGTCGTCGGGCTTGTGGTCTTCTCGGCGTCGAGCCTGGTCTGCGGCGTGTGCTCCGCCGCGGAGGTCCTGGTGGCGGCGCGCATCGTCCAGGGCGTGGGGGCCGCCGTGCTCGGCCCGTCGACGCTGGCCGTCATCAACACCGGGTTCGCCGAACCGCACGCGCGTGCGCGGGCGTTCGGGGCGTGGTCCGCCTCGGGCGGTGTCGGCGGGATGGCCGGCGCGCTCGCGGGCGGCGCCCTCACGACCGGTCTGTCGTGGCGGTGGGTGTTCCTCGTCAACGTGCCGATCGGGGTGGTGCTCGTCGTGGTGGCCGCGCTCGCGCTGCGCGGCGCGCGCGGCGGCGGACGGGAGCCGCTCGACCACCTCGGCGCCGTCACCGGGACCGCCGGGCTCGCCGTGCTGATCTACGGGGTCATGGGGAGCGTCGACCACGGCTGGACGTCCCCGCTGGTCGTCGGTTCGGTCGTCGTCGGTTCGCTGCTGCTCGTCGCCTTCGTCGCGGTGGAGGCGCGCTTCGCCGGCCGGCCGATGATGCCGCTGAGGCTGTTCAGGATCCGGAGCGTGGCCGTCGGCAATGCGATGCTGCTGCTGTTCGGCGCCGTCGCCATCGCGATGTGGTACTTCACGTCGCTGCTGCTGCAGAACGTGTTCGGGTGGAGCGCGCTCGAGGCCGGACTGGGGCAGACGCCCGCGGCGGTGGCCTTCGTCGTGGTCGCGCGGGTGGCGGCCGCCCTGCTTCCGCGCACCGGGGTGCGCAACCTGGTGGTGGCCGGCTGCGGGAGCCTCGTGGCGGGCTTCGGCTGGCTCGCCCAGGCTGACGTCGGTACCGGCTACGCCGCCGGGGTGCTCGGACCGACGTTGCTCATCGCCGTCGGCATCGGGCTGACCTTCCCCACCCTCGTGGCCGCGGCCACCGCCGGCGTGCCCGAGGGCGACGCGGGGATCACCGGCGGCGTGGCCAGCGCCGCGAGCCAGGCGGGTGGCTCGGTGGGCCTGGCCGTGCTGGCGACCGTCGCCGGCGGCGGGGCGGAGGCCGCAACCGTGGCCGCGGGCTACGACCGGGTGTTCCTGGTGGCGGCCGGGTTGGGCGTGGCCATCGCGGCGCTCTGCCTCGTGGTGCCGCGGGCCCAGGCGGGGGAGCCGCGCAGCGTCGCAGGCTGAGCCCGGCTGCAGGGAGCCGGATCGGCACAACCGCCTCCGCTGCGCCACGATGGGGCTGCGACGAGCATCGGGAGGAGCCGCGCAGTGGTCGACGTCGTGGTCGCTGACCCGGCCCGCCGGGCCGAGATCCGGGGCCTGCTGCGCGCCGCCTACGCCGGCTACGCCGCGGTGGTCCCGGCCGCGGTGTTCCCGGTCTACCTGGCCGACGTGCTCGACATCGAGGCCGACGGGGCCACCAACCTCGTCGCGCTGGACGGCGACGCTCTCGTCGGCACCGCTCGGGTGCACCTGGACGTGGGCGGCCCCGGGCTGCCCGCCGGGGCCGCCTACGTCCGCGGCGTGGCCGTCCGGCCCGGTCACGAGGGAGGGGGTATCGCCCGTGCCCTCATGGCCAGCTGCGCGGACCGGGCCCGGCTCGCCGGTGCCACAAGCCTCTTGCTGCACACGACCTCGTTCATGGCCCGGGCCGTCCGGCTGTACGAGGGGCTCGGCTATCGCCGGGACCCGGCGTACGACACCGACTCCGTCGAGTACTACGGGCTGGCGGTGGAACCGCGGCTGCACGCGCTCGCCTACCGGCTCGACCTCGCGTAGGACGCGCGGCGGGAACGAGGGGTGGGCGGCCCTGGGCCGCGCGGCGGAGAGCGGTAGCGTCGTGGTCTGCATTCATCCGGAAGGACCTGCCTCGTGAAAGCCGACCCCGCCGTCCAGCGCCGGCTGCTCGACCTGGCCGAGGTCGACGCCGAGCTGTCGCGCCTGGCGCACCGCCGCCGCAACCTGCCCGAGCACGCCGAGCTCACCGCTGCCGAGGCCGCCGTGCGGGAGGCCAAGGACAAGCTGGTGGAGGTCGAGACGACCGCGGGTGACCTCGACCGGGACATCCGCCGCATCGAGCGCGACGTGGAGAACGTCCGCGCCCGCACGGAGCGGGACAACAAGCTGCTCGCGGGCGCCGGGATCGGCGCGAAGCAGGCTGCCGACCTGCAGCACGAGCTGGAGACCCTGGCCCGTCGGCAGGCCGTGCTGGAGGACGAGCAGCTGGAGCTCATGGAGCGGCGCGAGGCGGTCGGGGCCGACGTCGAGCACTCCCGCGGCGTGCTGGCCTCCGCCGAGCAGGAGCTCGCCGCCGTGACCGAACGCCGCGACAACGCGCTCGCCGACATCGACGCCGCGGAAGCCGGCCGCCGCCGCGACCGCGAGGAGGTGGCCGCCACGCTTCCCGCCGACGTGCTCGCCGCCTACGAGCGGCGCCGCGAGCAGCGCGGGGTGGGCGCGGCGGCGCTGGTCGCGCGGCGCTGCCAGGCGTGCCGGCTCGAGCTGGACCGCATCGCGCTGGCGGAGCTGAAGGCCGCGCCCGCCGACGAGGTGACGCACTGCCCGGAGTGCGGCGTGATCCTCGTCCGCACGGAGGGTTCGGGGCTGTGACCCGATGAAGGTCATCGTCGAGGCCGACGGCGGCTCGCGCGGCAACCCCGGGCCCGCGGGCTACGGCGCCGTGGTGCTGGACCCCGACACCGACGAGGTCCTCGCCGAGCGGGCCGAGGGGCTCGGCGTCACCACCAACAACGTCGCCGAGTACCGGGGCCTGATCGCCGGCCTGCGCGCCGCCGCGGAGCTCGGCGCCACCGACGTCCAGGTCCGGATGGACTCGAAGCTGGTGGTCGAGCAGATGAGCGGTCGCTGGAAGATCAAGCACCCGGCGATGCAGCCGCTCGCGGCGGAAGCGGCGCAGCTGGTGCGCGAGATCGGCTCGGTGCGGTTCGAGTGGGTGCCGCGGCTGCGCAACTCGCGCGCCGACGCGCTCGCCAACCAGGCCATGGACGCCCAGGCCGCCGAGCCGTGAGCGCCCCCGCCTCGGCCGCGTGGACCGGCCAGACCGGCACCCCGACCCGGATGCTGCTGCTGCGGCACGGGCAGACGGAGCTGTCGGTGCAGCGGCGCTACTCCGGGCACGGCGACCCCGAACTCACCCCGCTCGGGCGGGCGCAGGCGGCCGGCGCGGCAGAGCGCCTGGCGCGCGTGCCGGACATCGCCGCCGTGCTGACCTCGCCGCTGCGGCGGGCCCGGGAGACCGCCGACGAGGTCGCCGGCGCGACCGGCGCGCCGGTGGTCGTGCGGAAACGGCTGATCGAGACCGACTTCGGCGCGTGGGAGGGCCTCACCTTCTCCGAGGCGCGCGCCCGCGACCCCGAGCTGCACGCGCGGTGGCTCGGCTCCGAGGACGTCGCCCCGCCCGGCGGCGAGAGCTTCGCGGCGGTCGGCCGCCGGGTGTCCGAGGAGCTGGCCGAGCTGCTGGCGGAGTACCCGGGCGCGACGCTGGTCGTGGTCTCCCACGTGACGCCCATCAAGATGCTGCTGCGCGCCGCGCTGCAGGGCGGCCCGGGGGTGCTGTACCGGCTGCACCTCGACCTGGCGGCGCTGTCGATCGTCGACTTCTACCCCGACGGCGGCGCGAGCGTGCGCCTGGTCAACGACACGAGCCACCACCCCGACCCGCGAGTCGCGCTCTGAGTGCACGCGAGTCGCGCTCTGGCTGTCGGCGAGTCGCGCTCTGGCTGTCGGCGAGTCGCGGTCCGATCGCCGGCGAGTCGGGGCCTGGGTGTGGGCGAGTCAGGGGGAGCGGCGGTCGCGCCCCGCTCAGCCGCGCCGCCCCACGAAGTGCTCCACCAGCAGGCGCACCCGCTCACCCTGCGCCCCCGCCGGGAGGCGCCCGCTGCGGGTGAGCGTCACGAGCCCGTGCAGCGCGCTCCAGAACAGCTCGGTGCGCAGGTCGAGATCCTCGGTGCCGGTCGCGGCCGCGAGCCCGTCGCGGAGCAGGCCGAACCCCTCGTGCAGGGGTGCCGGGGAGTCCGGGTCGGCGAACGGGTAGTCCGTGGCGAGCTGGAACATCGCCTCGTACAGCGCCGGCCGCTCGGCTGCGAACCGCAGGTACGCCTCGGCGAGCGCCGCCACCGTCGCCGGCCCGTCGGACGCCGCGGCGGCGCTCGCCCGGAGCCGCTGCGCGAGCTCGGTGAAGCCGTCGAGGGCGACGGCGCCGACGATCGCGTCCTTGCCGGCGAAGTGGCTGTAGAGCACGGGCTGGCTGTACTCGATGCGCTCGGCGAGCCTGCGGGTGGTGACGGCGTCCCAGCCGTCCGACTCCGCGATCTCGCGCGCCGCATCGATGATCAGGCGGTGGCGCTCGGCGCGCTGACGCTCCCGCCGACTCGAGGTGCCCACGACGAGATCCTAGCACCGCTAGACAATCTGTCATTGCTAGCTTAGCGTCGACAGGAGTTCTAGCAGCGCTAGGGAGGCGTCATGTGGGTGCAGCGGGCGGCGCTGGTGGTCGTCGCGATCATCGGCGTGGGGATCATCGGCATCGGGCTCGGGTTCCTGCTGAACCCGGGCGCGCTCGGGGCGGGCTTCGGGGTGCCGGTCCCGGCGGGGGACAACCCGTTCCTCGCCGTGAAGGGGGTGCGCGACATCGGCAGCGGGCTGGTCCTGCTCGCGGTGCTCGCGCTGCGGCGGCCCCGGGTCGTCGGCTGGGTCACGTTGGCGGCGAGCACCATCCCGACCGGTGACGCGCTGATCGTGCTGGCCTACGGCGGGCCGGCGTCGGCGGCCTACGGGGTCCACGGCGCCACGGCCGTCGTGACGATCGCGGCCGCGCTGGCCCTGATCAGCGGGCGAGCCGGGCGGCCCGCCGTTCGAGGTAGCGCCGCCCCCGCGCACTGAGCGCACGGCGGGCGGCCGCGCGGAACTCGACGGCGGCGGCGTCGAGGTCGCCGACCGCTTCCAGCAGGTGGGCGCGCACGGCGGGCAGCTGGGCGTGCTCCGCGACTGCCGGGTCGACGGCCGCGGCGGTGAGCTGTGCGAGCGCGGCGCGCGGCCCGTGCACCTCGGCGACGGCCTCGATCCGGCCGAGCGTGACCAGCGGCCCGGGGGAGAGGGCCTGCAGGTGGTTGTGGAGGGCGAGGATCTGCGGCCAGTCGGTGTCCTCGGCCCGGGCGGCCGCGTCGTGCACGGCGGCGATCGCGGCCCGCAGCTGGTACGGCCCGACCGGCGCGGTGGCGAGCGCCGCGCGGAGGATCCCCGTGCCCTCGGCGATCGCCGCGGCGTCCCACGCCGTCCGGTCCTGCTCGGCCGGCGGGACGAGGCCGCCGTCCGGCGCGGTGGCGGCGGGGCGGCGCGCCTCGACGAGCAGCATGAGCGCCAGGAGACCCGCGACCTCCCCGTCGGCGGGCAGCAGCGCGCGCAGCCGGCGCGTCAACCGGATCGCCTCGGCGGCGAGCTCGGGGCGGGCCCCTCCCTGGTCGCCCTCGTCGAAGATCCGGTGGAGGACGTCGAGCACAGCCGGGATCCGCGGCCCGCATCGCACACCGGCGAGCCGCCGCTCCGCCTCGCCGATCCGCCGCGCGACGGCGGGCTCCGGCACCAGGAGCAGCCGGGCGATCTCCGCGGTGGTGAGCCCGCCGACCGCCCGCAGCGCGAGCGCCACCTGCGACGGCGGCGGGAGCGTGGGGTGGCTGCAGAGCAGGAGGAGCTCGAGGGGGTCCTCGGTCGCCATCACCCCGTGGGTCCCTTCCCGTGGTGGAAGGGGAGCGTCGGCCCCGTGGCGCGCCCGCGTCAACCCGACACGAGCAGGTAGATCCCGACCGCCACGCCGAGCAGCACCACGGCCGCCCGCAGCACGGCCTCCGGTGAGCGGCGGGCGACGCGCGCGCCGACGTAGCCCCCGACGAGCGTGGTGGGGGCGAGCGTCGCGACCGCGAACCAGTCCACGGGCGCGCCGATCGAGAAGTACACGACGGTCACGGTCGCGACCACCAGCGACAGGAACCCCTTGAGGGCGTTGAGCCGCACGAGCGTGTCGTGGGCGAAGAACGAGAGCGTGGCGATGAGGATGACGCCGAGCGCGCCGCCGAAGTACCCGCCGTACACCGCGGCGAGGAACACGGAGGGCAGCAGGGTGGCGAGCCGGTCCGGCGCGCCGGGCGTGGGGGCGACCCAGCGCCGGATCAGCGGCTGCAGCGCGAACACCGCGCTGGCGAGCAGCACCAGCACCGGCACGACCGCGTCGAACACCGCGCTGGGCAGCACCAGCAGCAGGGCGCAGCCGACCGCCGACCCCACGGCCGCCACCAGGGAGGTGAGCAGCACCCGTCGCCCTTGCCCTTTCAGGTCCTTGCGGGCGCCCGCGATGATCCCGAGGTAGCCGGGCCACTGCGCGATCGAGTTCGTGACGTTCGCGGCGAGCGGGGGCAGCCCCACCGCGAGCAGCGACGGGAACACCAGCAGGGAGCCGCCGCCCGCGACGGCGTTCACGGCCCCGGCCACCAGCCCGGCGACCAGCAGGAACGCCAGCGAGCCGGGCGACGCGTCGATCACGGACCCACGGTAGTTGCAGTGCGCATGCAAGCCCCTCGGTGGGCGGTCAGGGTCACGCGTGGCGCGCGCCACCCGCCGCGCGCAGGATGGGGGTGTGACCGAGGGCGACGACAGCGGCGACAGGGTGTGCTGGCTGGGGATGCTCTGCCCGGAGTGCGGGGCCATGCCCAGCGAGGGCGACGAGCGGTGCTGGCGGTGCGGCGCCGAGCGGCGGCCCGTCGAGGAGCACGACGCAACCTGAGAGCGGGGCGGGGCGTCTTCAGGTAAAAGACCGAGGGAGGTCGCCATGCCCCGCACCCTCCGCCGCGCGCTGACGGTCGCGCTCGCGGTCACCGCCGTCGCGCTGCCCCTCGCGGCGGCCACGGCCCCGTCGCCGGTGCCCGTCGCGGCGTCGGCCTGCTCCACCCCGTGGGGCAGCACCCCCGAGCAGGTGGAGCGGCTGGGCCGCGCCCCGCTCACGGCCGTCCGCACCGGCCGGCACGACTGCTTCGACCGCGTCGTGTTCGACCTCGACGGCACCGCCGCCGGCTACCGCGTCGAGTACGTCGACGAGGTGCGCCAGGACGGCTCCGGCGACGTGATCCCGGTGCCCGGCGGGGCCCGGCTGCAGGTGAGCGTCCACCACCCCGCCTACGACGACGCGGGCGAGCCGACCATCGAGCCCCCGCCCACCGCGGGCGACGAGGTCGCCGACGTGAGCGGCTACGACACGCTGCGCTCCGTCGTCTACGCGAGCAGCTTCGAGGGCAGCACGACGTTCGGCGTCGGCGTGCGGGCCCGGCTGCCGTTCCGGGTGCTCGTCGTCGACGGCTCCCGGCTCGTCGTCGACGTGGCGCACCGCTGGTACTGATCGGCCCCGCGGTAGGCTGGACGTAGCGGACGAGCTGGCCGGGCGGCCGCGGCGACGGGTCCACCGTCGTCGAGGAAAGTCCGGACTCCACAGGGCAGGGTGGTTGCTAACGGCAACCCGGGGTGACCCGCGGGAAAGTGCCACAGAAAACAGACCGCCTCGCGCACACCGCGCGGGGTAAGGGTGAAACGGTGGTGTAAGAGACCACCAGCACCCCGGGTGACCGGGGTGGCTCGGTAAACCCCACCCGGAGCAAGGCCAAAAGGCTCCCGTCCGCGGGAGCTGCGCAGGCGCTTGAGGGTGGCCCGCCCGATGCCTGCGGGTAGGCCGCTAGAGCCCGTCGGTGACGGCGGGCCCAGATGGATGGTCGCCCACCGGTGTCGCCGCAAGGCGCCCGGGGACAGAATCCGGCTTACAGGCCAGCTCGTCCGCCCCGC
>NZ_DATGOP010000135.1:0-51912 GCF_035305885.1 Pseudonocardia sp. | reverse complement strand
AGTGCAGCGAGGTCAGCGCGACGTCGGGGCAGGCGTTGGCGTAGTCGATCGGGTGCACCTCGGTGCCTGCGACCAGGTTCTCGCAGGAGTTGAACTCCCAGCGGAAGAACGCGTTGATCAGCCGGGAGATCGTCACGACCTCCTCGCCCACCTCGGGGGTGAGGAACTCGTGGTCGACCGCGTACCGGTCGTGCATGGGCAGGTCGGGGCGGAACCGCATCACCATCGTCTCCGCACCGATCGACAGCGACCGGGCGAACACGTCGTAGCCCTCCACGGCCTTCTGCAGGTGCATGAGCCGCCGGCCGGACGCGTCGTAGGCGGCGCGCAGGTCGTCGGGGCCGTTGATGCGGGTCACCCCGACCCACGCGCCACCGTCGTAGGGCTTCATGAACAGCGGGTAGCCCATCTCCTCGGCGATGGCCTCGAGGTCGAACGGCTGGTTGTAGCGGGAAGCGGTGTAGGCGAACTTGGCGTGGTCGGGCGGGTCCTTGAACGGCACGAGCACCGTGTCCGGCACCTTCAGCCCGAGCCGCATCATCGCGCAGTACGCGGCGTGCTTCTCCATCGACTGGAACGTGAACGGGCTGTTGAGCAGGTACACGTCGTCCATCAACGCGATCTTCTTCAGCCACTCGCGCGGGACGTAGTACCAGTAGGCGAGCCGGTCGATGACGAGCCCGTACCGGGGCTTGGCGCGCAGGTCGAACGGCTCGATGGTGATCCGCTCGACGTCGAACGCGTGCTCCTCGCCCGCCCGCGCGCGCACCGCCCCCATCCGCCGCACGATCGCCTCGAAGGCGGTGGGCCAGTCCTCCTCGGTGCCGAGCAGCAGCCCGATCAGGTGTCGGTTCAACGGCCCTCCTCCTTCTCACCGGCTCGGTGTCGGGCTAGGTCAAGCGGTGCAGGTGGTGGGCGAGCTGGCGGCGCCACCACGGCCAGTCGTGGGACACGTCGTGCCCCCACACGTCGAGCTCGTGCGCGATGCCCTTCTCGGCGAGCAGGCCGGCCAGCCGCCGCGTGCTCGCCTCGGCGCCGGTGGTGTCCTCCCACATCCCCTGCCCGACGACGAGCACGAGGCACACCTGCCGGCGCAGCCACTCCAGGTGGTCGCCGTGCAGGTTGCTCACGTAGGCCACCGGGTTCTGGAAGTAGAACGCCTCGCCCTGCTCGCCCCACCCGTACAGGGCGCTCATGTCGTAGTTGCCCGACAGGCACAGCGCGGTGGGGAACAGGTCGCCGCGGCGGAGCGTGAAGTTCGCGGCGTGGAACGCGCCCATGCTCGGGCCGGTGGTGAGGATCGGCAGCGGCCCGCCGCAGTCCTCGTGGATCCACGGCACCACCTGGTCGACGATCCAGGACTCGTACCGGCCGTGCCGGCGGGCGCGCTCCTCGAGGGGGACCGTCCGGTCCGACCACGACTGCGAGTCGTAGCTGTCGACGCAGTAGAGCTTGACCCGGCCGTCGTGGATCAGGTCGGCGACGGCGTCGACCATGCCGTGCGCCTCGAAGTCGCCCGCCCGGCCCGCCTCGGCCGGGAACACCAGCACGGGCCGCCCCCAGTGGCCGTAGGCGACGACGGTGCCCGAGGCGCCGATCGCGGGCGACCACAGGTCGATGCTGCGCCGCCTCATCGCTCAGGCCGCCTCACCCTTCGGGATGGTAGACCGCCTACGGGGTCCGCGCGGGCCTCACGAGGACGCGGGCGGCGGCCACAGCCGCCCGACCAGCGGCCCGAGGAACAGCAGCAGCAACGACCAGTACGCCACCCCGGGAACGAGCCCGGCCACCAGCAGCGCGAGCGCGAGCAGCACGGTCATGCTCGCACCGTCCCCGGCGAGCCGGCCGCGGACGGTGACGCCGAGCGCGGTGAGGCAGGCGCTGCTGGCCAGGATCGTGCCGATGTAGAGCACGACCGTGAACCGGTCGTCGCCGTACCCGCCGACCATCTCCGTGGGGAACGGCAGGGCGACGATCGTCAGGACCCACAGCATGTTCAGCACGACGACACCGCCGCCCACGGTCGAGACCCCCTGGAACAGGCGGTGGTGCGCGGTCCACAGCTGGGCGATCACCACGAAGCTCAGCAGGAAGCTGAAGATCTGCCGCACGTTGCCCGTGACCACCTCGACCGAGCTGTGCCGCTCGTCCACCGCCTCCCCCACCGCGTCCACCAGCGGCAGCACCAGCAGCGTGATCGCGATGGCGACCACCGCGTCGGTGAAGAACACCAGTCGCTCGGCGTCGCGCGTCCCGCCCATCGGCCCACTCAACCGCGCACCGGTGGCGACCGGTAGCCGCGCGTGCTCGAATGTGCGCTACGACGACAGGCGGCAGGTGGGGCCATGACCGCAGGGGACGACCGGACGTTCGTGATCGTCGGCGCGAGCCTCGCGGGCGCGAAGGCGGCGGAGACCCTCCGCGAGGAGGGGTTCACCGGCCGGGTCGTGCTCGTCGGCGAGGAGCCGTGGCTGCCCTACGAGCGGCCCCCGCTGTCGAAGGGCTACCTGATCGGCAGCGAGGAGCGGTCCGCGGCGTTCGTGCACGACGAGGCCTGGTACGACGGCCAGCGCATCGAGCTGCGCACCGGGGTGCGGGCGGAGGCGATCGACCCCGCGGCGCACACCGTCACCCTCGCCGACGGCGAGCGGCTCGGCTACGACAAGCTGCTGCTCACCACCGGCTCGGTGGTGCGCACGCTGCCGGTCCCGGGCACCGACCTCGCGGGCGTGCACCACCTGCGCCGCATCGAGGACTCCGACGCGCTGCGGGACGCGCTCGTCGAGGGCGCCCGGGTGGTGGTCGTCGGCGGCGGCTGGATCGGCCTGGAGGTGGCGGCCGCGGCCCGCACGCGCGGCGCGGCCGTGACGCTCGTCGAGATCGACCGGCTGCCGCTGCGGCGGGTGCTCGGCGACGAGGCCGCGCAGGTCTTCGCGGACCTGCACACGAGCCACGGGGTCGAGCTGCGGCTCGGCACGGGCGTGCGCGAGATCGTCGGGCGGGACGGCCGCGTCGCGTCGGTGACGCTCGAGGACGGCTCGTCCGTGCCCGCCGACGCCGTGGTCGTGGGCGTGGGCATCTCCCCCGCCACAGAGCTCGCCGAGGTCGCCGGGCTGGCCGTCGACAGCGGCGTGCTGGTCGACGCCGCGCTGCGCACGTCCGACCCGGACGTCCACGCCGCGGGCGACGTCGCGAACGTCGACCACCCCCTCCTGGGGCGGCGGCTTCGGGTCGAGCACTGGGACAACGCGCTGCACGGCGGGCCCGCCGCGGCCCGGTCCATGCTCGGCCAGGAGGTCCGCTACGACCGCGTGCCGTACTTCTTCACCGACCAGTACGACCTCGGCATGGAGTACACCGGCCACGCCGAGCCGGGCCGCTACGACCGGGTCGTGTTCCGCGGCGACGTGGCGGCGCGTGAGTTCATCGCGTTCTGGCTCGCGGACGGGCGCGTGCTGGCCGGGATGAACGTCAACGTCTGGGACGTGGCCGAGGAGATCGAGCGGATCGTCCGCGCCGGCGCGCCGGTCGACCCCGCCCGGCTGGAGGACCCGGCCGTCCCGCTCTCCGAGCTGTAGATCAGCGCCGTAGTCGATCAGCGCATCCATAGCGAAGTATTGACTATCGTCAGCAAGGCGCGATACTTCCGGCGGGAGGTTCGCCATGGCCAGCGCCCACACGGACCCGTTCTGCCGCGATCATCTGCCGCCCCGGGAGCAGTGGCCCGAGCTCGTGTTCGAGCTGCCGGAGCTCGACTACCCGCAGCAGCTCAACGCCGCCCGCGAGCTGCTCTCGGGCCCGCCCGACGACCACCGGTGCATGAGCGGGTCGGGGCTCGCGTGGACCTACGGCGAGCTGCGCCACCACGCCGCGCAGATCGCCGCCGCGCTCACCGACGACCTCGGCCTCGTGCCGGGCAACCGCGTGCTGCTGCGCGGACCCAACGAGCCGTGGCAGGTGGCGTGCTGGCTCGGCGTGCTGCTGGCGGGCGGGGTCGCGGTCGCCACCATGCCGATGCTGCGCCGCACCGAGCTCGACACCATCTGCGAGCTCGCGAGGCCGTCCGTCGCACTGGTCCACCACGGCTTCCTCGACGCCGTGCCGCCCGGCCTGCGCACCGTCTCCTACGGCGGAGACGGCGAGCTCGCCCGCCTGCTCGACTCCCACGACGGCGGCTTCACCCCCGTCGACACCGCCGCCGACGACGTGGCGCTCATGGCGTTCACCTCCGGTACCACCGGCCGCCCCAAGGCCACGATGCACTTCCACCGCGACGTGCTCGCGATCGCCGACACGTTCTCCCGCCACGTCGTGCAGATCCAGCCGTCGGACGTGGTGACCGGCACGCCTCCGATCGCGTTCACGTTCGGGCTCGGCGGACTGGTGGTGTTCCCGCTCCGGGCGGGCGCGAGCACGGTGCTGCTGGACCGGGTGACGCCGCCCCAGCTCGCCGACGCCGTGGCCGAGCACGGCGCCACCGTGGTCTTCACCGCCCCGACGGCGTACCGCGCGATCCTGGCCGCGGGCAAGGCCGACCGCCTCGCCGGCGCCCGCCGCCTGGTCTCGGCGGGCGAGACGCTACCCGCGAGCATCTGGCACGCGATGCACGAGGCCACCGGCCTGCGGATCATCGACGGGATCGGCTCCACCGAGATGCTGCACGTGTTCATCTCGGCGGCCGACGACGACATCCGCCCCGGCAGCACCGGCCGCCCGGTGGCCGGCTACCAGGCCACCATCCTCGACGACGAGGGCAGGCCGGTGCCCGACGGCACGCCGGGCAACCTCGCGGTGAAGGGCCCCACCGGCTGCCGCTACCTCGACGGCGACCGGCAGACCACCTACGTGCGCTACGGCTGGAACTTCACCGGCGACACCTACGTGCGCGACGCCGACGGCTACTTCACCTACCTCGCCCGCAGCGACGACATGATCATTTCCTCGGGCTACAACATCTCCGGCCCCGAGGTGGAGCAGGCGCTCATCGGGCACCCGGACGTCGTGGACTGCGCGGTGGTGGGCACGCCGGACGAGGAGCGCGGCGCGCTGGTCACCGCGTACGTGGTGCTGCGTGAGGGCGCGGTGCGCGACGCAGCGGCGCTGCAGGACCACGTGAAGCAGACGATCGCACCCTACAAGTACCCGCGGCTGGTCGAGTTCGTCACCGAGCTCCCGCGCACGAGCACGGGCAAGCTGCAGCGGTACGTGCTGAGGGAGCGCGCAGCCCGGCGCGCCTGAGCCATCCGCATGAGCCGCGCCGGCGGGGTCGGGCACGACCGCGGACCGGCTGCACTGACGATCCGCGGCCGCGGGTCGGAGGCCCGCCCGGAAGCGCCCGGCACCCGGCACACGAGGTGGCTGCCGGGGCGGGGTCCGGGCGCAGGCGGGCGGGACCGCGCCGTCGCCGTGGGGCTACGAGGCGGCGGCGCGGCCTCGCCGGGCGTCGTACGTGCGGCGGGCCATGTCGGCGATCCCGTGGATCACGCACGGCCACGGCGTGGTGGGCAGGCCGGTGCCGCCCTTGGTGCAGGTGCGACAGCGCCCAGCCCGGTCCGGTACGTGCTGGGCGAGCAACCGCTGCCACACCTCGACCATCGGGGCCAGCTCGTCGGCGACGCGCTGCTGCTCGGGCATCACGTCCTCGACCTCGGGGCGTCGACCGGGTGGCCCGGACAGCGGCGCCGCGAGGTCGGCGGGCCGGTGTGGCGCGCCCGCACCCCGGAGGGTGGCCCGCGCCCGTTCGAACGCGACGCCGCCCATGCGCGCCGAACCGTGGCTGGCCCCCCAGGAGTAACTCATGCGCTCCCCCGTTCCGCTGCGGGCGCCCACCCTTTCGGGTGGCGCGTGTCGCATCCGATCGTGGCCTCCCTAACTTGCATCCGCAAGTGCCAGTGCATGAGCATCTGCACGTGCAACTCGCTCTGAAAGACAACTACGAGACCGTGCAGTGGCGCAAGAGCACGGCGAGCAACCCCAGCGGGAACTGCGTCGAGCTGGCCGTACTCGCAGGTGGGGACGTCGCGTTGCGGAACTCGCGGTTCCCGTCCGGTCCTGTGCTCATCGGCACCAGGGACGCCGTAGCCGCCTTCGTCCGAGCCGCGAGGAGCGGGGAGCTCGACGACCTGGCCTGCTGAACGCGCAGATGCGCACGCTTGCCGTACGTGCCGATGCACGGCAGAGTGAGAGTGCTCACTACAGTGCGCATGCACCCGAACGCGCCCAATGACACTCCCGGGGGAACCTGATGATCGTCGTGCCAGACGACGTGGAGTCCGGCTCACTCGACCAGTCGGTCCTCGACCGCTCCGGCGGCCGGGCACCGAAGGGGACCCCCACCGGCCCCACCGTGCTCCGCATCGGCCTCGGTGGGGCCCTGCGGCGCAAGCGCGAGGCGGCGGGCGTCAGCCGTGAGCGCGCGGGCGAGGCGATCCGCGCGTCGCCCGCGAAGATCAGCCGGCTGGAGCTCGGCCGCGTCGGCTTCAAGGAACGCGACGTGGCCGACCTGCTCACCTGCTACGGCGTGCGCGACCCCGCCGAGCGGGAGCAGTTCCTCGAGCTCGCGAGGCAGGCCAACACGCCCGGCTGGTGGCACCGCTACTCCGACCTGCTGCCGAGCTGGTTCGAGACCTACCTCGGGCTCGAGCAGGCCGCCTCGGTGATCCGCAACTACGAGCTGCAGTTCATCCCGGGCCTGCTGCAGACCCGCGACTACGCGCGCGCGGTCACGATGCTCGGCCACAGCGACCCGGTCGAGGTCGAGCGCAGGGTCGAGCTGCGGATGCAGCGGCAGGCCCTGCTCACCGGCCCGAACCCGCCCACGCTGTGGGCCGTGGTCGACGAGGCGGCGCTGCGCAGGCAGCTGGTGGGCCCCGAGCAGAGCCGCGCGCAGCTCACCCACCTGATCGAGATGAACGAGCTGCCCAACGTCTCGCTGCAGGTGGCGCCGTTCTCCTACGGCGGCCACGCCGCGGCGGGCGGGCCGTTCGCGATCCTGCGCTTCGCCGAGCCGGACCTGCCGGACATCGTCTACCTCGAGCAGCTCACCAGCGCGCTGTACCTGGACAAGCGCTCCGACGTCGAGCACTACGCAGCCGTGATGGACCGGCTGTGCGCACAGGTCGAGCCGCCCGAGAACACCGAGGCGATCCTCACCCGCATCCGCGCCGAGATCTGATGCCCCGACCCGAGCGGAGGCAGCGCTGAGGCGCAAGACACCCTCACCGCTCCCCCAGCGGCACGGGCTCGATCCGGTGCGGCTGCGCACGCCCGCGGTGTCGCCCGACGGGCCGCGCTGGGCGACGATGCGCGACCACCTGGTCGACCGGCTGCCCACGGTCGACCCGGCGCGCATCGACGCCATGCTGCGCGAGGAGCGCATCGTCGGCCGCGACGGGCCGATCGCACCGGACGCGCCGTACGTCCCGGAGGAGTTCCTGTGGTTCCACCGGGACCTGCCCGACGAGGCGCCGGTGCCGTTCGAGATCGGGATCGTGCACCGCGACGACGACCTGCTCGTCGTCGACAAGCCGCACTTCCTGGCGACGATCCCGCGCGGCAGGCACATCCTCCAGACGGCCCTCGTCCGGCTGCGCCGCGACCTGGACCTGCCCGCGCTCTCGCCCGCCCACCGGCTGGACCGGCCCACCGCGGGCCTGCTCATGTTCGTCATCCGCAGGGAGCGGCGCGGCGCCTACCAGACGCTGTTCCGCGACCAGCGGGTGCGCAAGACCTACGAGGCGGTCGCGCCCTACGACCCGACCCTCGAGCTGCCGTGCACGGTGCGCAGCAGGATCGTCAAGAAGCGCGGGGTGATCCGCGCGTACGAGGAGCCCGGCCCGGTCAACGCCGTCACGCACGTGGAGCTGCTCGCCCGCTCCGGCGGGCTCGGCCGCTACCGGCTCGTGCCCGAGACCGGCCGCACCCACCAGCTGCGGGTGCACATGAACCGGCTCGGCATCCCCATCCTCGGCGACGACTTCTACCCGGAGCTCACCGAGAAACCGCTCGACGACTTCCGGCGCCCCCTGCAGCTGCTCGCGTCCACGTTGGAGTTCCGGGACCCGTTCAGCGGGGAGATGCGCCGGTTCACGACCCGTCTGGAGCTGCAGGCGTGGACCTGCTACGAGCGGTGGGCCTCCGGGTGACGAGCGGCGGGTAACCGGCCGAAAACACCCGGTCGCGAAACATCCGCACGCCCGCGAACGACTCCCTACGGGACACCCCGGGGCGCGAAGGTCACCGGGGTAGTCTTGTCGCCGGTTACCCGGCCGGCACCACCAACGAGAAACGGAGGTCGGGGTGCGGCTCGGAGACGAGAACGATCTCCCCGACAGGGGTGACGCCGAGACCCGGCGTCCCCTACCCCCGGACAACGAGCACCCCCTCGACGTCGCGGCACTGCGCGCCGACAACGAGCTCGTCGAGCGGATCGCCGCGGGGTTGGAGGCGCCGCGCGACGTGCCCGCCTCGGCCCGAGGCACCGAGGACGAGCTCGTCGCCATGCTCGCGGCCTGGGTGGCCGAGGTCCGCCCCGAGGCCGTCGGGGCCGGCACGGCCTCCGCCGGCGCTGCCGGCGCCGCGAGCGCCACCGCCGTGTCCGACGACGGTGACTTCGCGGACACGGACGGCGCGGACACCGACGGCGCGGACACCGATGCGCCCGGCGACACCGCCGGCGTCGTCACCCCGATGCGGCGGGGCCGCCACCGCGCTGCCACCTCCCCGTACGCGTACCGGCTCGGCGTCGCGGCCGCCCTCATCGCCCTCGCCAGCTCCGGGATCGCGGTCGGCGCGTCCGAAGCCGAGCCGGGGAGCGTCCTCTGGCCGGTCGCCGAGGTCTTCTACACGGAGCGGGCGCGGTCGGTCGAGGCCGCGATCACCATCAACGAGAACCTCCAGAAGGCGCGGGCCGCGCTGCGCGAGGGCCGCCCCGACGAGGCCGCCCGCCTGATCGAGGCCGCCGCGGCCGACCTGCCCGTCGTCCGGCCCGCGGAGGGCCGCGACGACCTCGCCCGCGAGCAGCAGCAGCTCTCCGCCGAGCTCGGCCCGAACTACCCCGTCGACGTCGAGCCGTATGAGCCCGACCGGTCGGGCGGCGACCGCCCGGCCGACGAGAGCATCCTCGCCTCGCCCCCGTTCCCGGGCGGTGAGGGCGCCCCGGGCGAGCCCGGCGAGCAGGGACCACCCGCGGCCGTCGCCCCCGATGCCGGCCCGCAGACCGCCGGGCCCCAGACCGCCGGGCCCGACAGCGGCGCTCCCCAGCCGGCCGGCCCCGAGGCGGGCGGTCCCCAGACCGGCGCACCCCAGCCGGGCGGTCCCGACAGCCCCGCCCCCGGCGACCAGGCCAGCCCGGCGCCCGGCACCGGCGGCGAGGACACCCAACCCGGCGGCCAGACCCGGCCCGACCCGGACCCGCGGGACGCGGACTCGCCGCCCGCCGACGCGTCGGACGACACCGACGACGAGCCGGGCGCCGGCGAGTCCGAGGGCGAGGTGAACACCCGGAGCGACGACGAGCCCGACAGCACGCCGGGGGGCGGCGACGAGCCCGACAGCACGCCCGGCGGGGCAGACGAGCCGGACACCGCCGAGGAACCGGGCACGCCCGGCGAGTCCGCCCCGGCGGCGGAGGCCGAGGAACCCCCGGCCGAGGAACCCCCCGCTGCCCAGGAGGCACCGGCGGAGCAGCAGCCACCGGCCCAGGAACCACCGGCTCAGGAACCGCCGGCCGCCGAGGAGCCCCCCGCCCAGGGACCGGCGGACGAGGAACCGCAGGCGGCCGCGCCCGCCCCGAGCGGCCAGACCGAAGGCGGCAGCCGCAGCGGCGGCACGGGCGGCGAGAGCAGCTCCGGCGGCCCCGCCGACACCGGCTCGTCGTCGAGCGGCTCCGACCGCGACTCCGACGCGCGCCGTTCTGACAGCGACTCGGGCAGCGGATCTGACAGCGACTCGGGCAGCGACTCGGGTAACCGCGGCGGCAGCTCCGACGACGACCGCGACTCCGGCAGCGACTCCGGCAGCGACTCCGACCGCGACTCCGACCGCAGCTCCAGCCGCGACTCGGACAGCGACTCCGACGACCGGGACTCCGACGACGGCAACAAGGATCGCGACAAGGACAGCGACAAGGACAAGGACAGCGACGACGACAAAGGCAAGGACAAGGACGACGACGACAAGGACAGCGACAAGGACAGCGACAAGGACAAAGGCAAGGACAAGGACGGCGACGACAAGGACGACGACGGCGACTCCGACAAGGGCCGCTCCGACGGCGGATCCGCGCTCTCCCGCGTCGGCGACGCCGTCGAGTCCGTCGCGAAGGCGCTGACCTCGGCCATCACCGCCCTCGGCCTGCGCGGCTAGGAGGCCTCGCGCCGGGAGATCGCGACGAGCACCGCGCTCTCAGCGCCCTCGTTGTGCAACGCCCGCACGCCGATCCCGGTGAGCCACAGGACGTTCCCGGCCTCGAACGTCCGCCTGCCCCCGGCGAGGCACTCCACCAGCACCGCCCCGCACTCCACGACGACCAGCGCGTCCCGCCACTCCCGCTCGTCGTAGTCCCGGCTCCCACCCGGGCGGATCGTCACGGTTCGGGTCCGGAACGACGGGCCGAGCGGCCTGCCGAGGAACGTCACCGGCTCGTCGTCCACGGCTGCCCCCGCTCACCGCGAGGTCGGCAGGCCGAGCAGGTCGAACACCGGGAACTCGTCCGTGTGCTCCCACGAGAGCACCTCGGTGATCACCCCGTCCTCGACGCGCAGCACGTCCACCGCGAGCGCCCGGAACCGCTCCTCGCCCGGCCGGCGCACGTAGTTCGCGGCCGCGGGCTGGTGGTTCAGCCACACCGGCACCAGCAGGAACTCGCCGAAGGCGGTCGGGCCGGCCAGCGCGGACGACCACAGTTCGATGACCGCGTCACGGCCCCGGATGATCTCCGGCTGCGGCGGCATCGCGAAGACCGCGTCCTCGCGCATCAGCTCCGCGAGCGCGTCCGTGTCGGCGCGCTCGCACGCCTCCACGAACCGCTGCAGGACGGTGCGCTCCTGCGCGGTCGGCCCCGCGGGTGACCACTCCGAACGCCGCCGCGGCAGGTGCTCGCGCAGCGTCGCCCGGGCCCGCTGCAGGGCGCTGTTCACCGAAGCGACGCTCGACCCGAGCACGGCAGCGGTCTGCGCCGCCGACCAACCGAGCACGTCGCGCAACATCAGCACCGCCCGCTGGCGGGGCGGCAGGTGCTGCACGGCCACCAGGAACGCCAGCTCGATCGTCTCCCGCGCCACCACGGCGGCGTCCGGTTCCGCGTCCGGCGGCGCGGCCTGCTCCAGCAACCGGTCCGGGAACGGCTGCAGCCACGTCACCTCGCCGTCCCCGCCGGGGCGGCGCGGGTGCCGCTCCAGGTGGTCGAGGCAGACGTTCGTGGCGATGCGGTACAGCCACGCCCGGAACGTCGAGCGGCCCTCGTACGTCTCGCGCCGCCGCCACGCCCGCAGCAAGGTCTCCTGAACCATGTCCTCGGCGTCGGTGAACGAGCCGAGCATCCGGTAGCAGTGCACGTGCAGCTCCCGCCGGTGGGGCTCGGCGAGCGCCGCGAACGCCGCCTGGTCGCCCGTCCGGGCCGTGGTCACCGCGTGCGAGATCTGCGTCGATGTCATACCCGTGTGACCGGCGGAGGCGGGAAAACTCATCGGCGGCCGGTCTCGGTCTCGTCCAGGTGCAGCCGCAGCATCGCCGCCGACGCCCACGCAGGCGGACGGCCGCGCAGCGACACCAGCACCATCGTCGCGAACGCGAGCGGCACCGACCACAGCGCGGGCTGGCCGAGCAGGATCCCCGTGAGGCCCTGCGGGACACCGAGGAACAGGTTGATCACGATCACCCCGGCCGACGCGAGCAGCCCGGCCGTCATCCCCACGATCGCGCCGCGCGCGGTGAGCCGCGGCCACCAGATGCCGAGCACGAGCAGCGGGCAGAACGTCGACGCGGCCACCGCGAACGCCGAGGTCACGAGCACCCCGACGTCGAGCCGGGCCGCCGGGAGCGCGAGCAGGACGACCGCGAGCGCCGCGACGATCGGGGTGAGCCGCAGCCGGCGCAACGTGCTCGGCACCAGGTCGTGGGACAGGGCCCCGGACACGGCGAGCAGCAGGCCGAGCGACGTCGCCAGGAAGGCCGCGAACGCCCCGGCGGTGAGCACCGCCGTGAACAGCGTGCCCGCGAACCCGTCGTGGACCCGGGCGGGCAGCGCGACGACCACCGTGTCGGTGCCCCCGGACAGGTACAGCTCGGGCAGGAGCACCGCGCCGAGCAGCCCGTACACCCCGGGGAACAGGTAGAACACGCCCAGCAGGGCCACCGTGATCGCGGCCGTGCGGCGGGCCCCGCGCCCGTCCGGGCTGGTGTGGAACCGGATGAGGATGTGCGGTAGGCCCATCGTGCCGAGCACGGTGGCCACCAGCACCGACCACGTCGCGAGCAGCGGGTGGCCGTCGGCGTCGAGCAGCGGGCGCGCCCAGTCGGCGTCCCCGGGCGGCGGCCCGGACCCGACGTGCGGCACCGCGGCCCCGGCCGCGAACTCCCAGGTGGCCCCTGCCTCCACGCGGTACTCGCCGGGCGGGAGCTCCTCGGGCGCACCCCCGCCCACCGACACCCGGGTGGGCTCGGTCAGGGTGAGCGTGGTGTCCAGCTGGAACTCCACCGGCGTCGCCTGCTCGAAGCGACTGAACTCGACCGGGGTCAGCGCGTCGCGGCGGGTGTCCGGGCCGACCTGCAGCACCAGCCACACCGCGGGCACGATGAACAGCGCGAGCTTCAGGAAGAACTGGAACGCCTGCACGTAGGTGGCGGCGCGCATCCCGCCGAGCGCGAGCGTGATGCTGACGGCGGCGCCCGCGATCACCACGCCCACCCAGTACGGGCTGCCGCTCACCACGCCGAGCACCTGGCCCGCCGCGGTGAACTGCGGCACCAGGTAGAGGCAGCCGATCACGAGCACCACCGCGGCCGACAGCTTGCGCAGGCCGGGCGAACCCAGCCGGGCGTCGGCGAAGTCGGGCACGGTGAGCGCGCCGGTGCGCCGCATCGGCGCGGCGACGAGCGCGAGCATCGCCACGTAGCCCGCCGCGAACCCCACGCCGTACCAGAGCGACCCGACGCCGTCCTTCACCACGAGGCCCGCGATCCCCAGGAACGACGCCGCCGACAGGTACTCCCCGGACACGGCGGCCGCGTTGATCGTCGGGGAGATCCGCCGCGAGGCCACGAGGAAGTCCGACGTGGTGCGCATGGCGGCCACGCCGCGCGCGCCGATCAGCAACGTGACCAGGAGCACCGGCACGATCGCGAGGATCACCGGGCCACCCGCCCCCCGACCGGCCACGAGCGCTCCACGCGCTCGGCCTTGCGCAGGTGCCACCAGGCCAGGAGAGCCATCAGCGGGAACGGGAGCACGGCCACGGCGAGCCACGACACCGGGACGCCCGCGAGCCGCACCGCGTCGAGCGCGGGGAGCGCCGCGAGCAGGAGCGGCAGCCCCAGCAGGAGCGCGGCCAGCAGCCCGAGCGCGATCAGCGCGTAGCGCAGCTGCCGGTCGTGGATGCGCCGGGCCCGCTCGGCGTCGGCCGGGGCGAGGTGCGGGGGCGCCACGGGCGCGCCGTGGCGCCTGCCGGCCAGCGCCACCCGGGTCTGCGGGCTCGTGACGGCGACGCGCCGCGGATTCTTCATCGCGCCCGCTGGCCCGGCGGCCCGAACGCGCCGCGCGTGGCCGCTTCGAGCAGGTGCTCCCGCAGCTCGCGGGCGTGGCGGCGGCTCACCGGCACGTCCCCGACGTCGGTGTGGGCGAGCAACCCGCCCGACAGGTCGCTGCGCAGCTCCCGGACCGCCCCGATGGCGAGCAGGTAGCTGCGGTGGACCCGGCTGAACCCGGCGTGCTGCCAGTGCTCCTCGAGCCGGGAGATCGGGATCCGCACCAGGTGCGCGCCGGACGGGGTGTGCAGGCGCACGTAGTCGCCGTGCGCCTCGACGTAGCGGACGTCGTCGCGCCGCACGAAGCGGGTGCGGCCGGCGAGCTCGACCGGCACGGCGGGCAGCGCGTCGACCGGGGCGGGTGCCGGGGTGGCCTCCGCGGCGCGGAAGCGCTGCACCCGCTGGAGCGCCGCGGCCAGCCGTTCCGCGCTGATCGGCTTGAGCAGGTAGTCCACCGCGCCGATCCCGTAGGCCGACGCGGCGTGCTCCTCGTAGGCGGTGACGAACACCACCACCGGCGGGTCGGTCATCCGCGACAGCAGCGACCCGAGCTCGAGGCCGTTCATCCCGGGCATCGAGATGTCCAGGAACACGGCGTCGAGCGGGCCGGCCTGGATCAGCTTGAGCGCGGTGATCGGGTCCCGCGCCTCGGCCACCTCGCCGACGTCGGGCGCCTCGCGCAGCAGCCGGCTGAGCTCGGCCAGCGCCGGCTCGACGTCGTCGACCGCGAGCACCCGCATGCGGCGGGTCATGACACCACCACCCCAGGTTGGAACCGCGGCAGCCGCAGCACCACGCGGGTGCCTGCGCCCTTTCCCGTCTCGATCACCAGACCGTATCCGGGACCGAACACGGTGCGCAGCCGCCTGTCGACGTTCAGCAGTCCCATGCTGCCCGGTGAACCCTGCCCGGCGAGCACCGCGGCGGCGTACTCGGGGTCCATGCCGGGGCCGTCGTCCTCCACGGTGATCACGCAGTCGGTGCCGTCGGCCTCGCCGCTCACCTGCACCAGCCCGCCGCCCCCCGGCAGCTCGACGCCGTGCCGCACGGCGTTCTCCACCAGCGGCTGGAGCGTGAGGTAGGGCAGCGCGACCGGCAGGATCTCGGGCGCGATGCGCACCTGCACCTTCAGCCGGTCCCCCAGCACCGCCCTGGCCAGCGCGAGGTAGGCCTCGATCGCGCGGAACTCGCCCGCCACCGTCGTGTAGTCGCCGTGACGGGCGAGGCTGTGGCGGGTGTACTCGGCGAAGTCGAGCATGAGGTCCCGCGCCCGCTCCGGGTCGGAGTTCACGAACGACGCGATCGCGGTGAGGCTGTTGTAGACGAAGTGCGGCGAGATCTCCGCGCGCAGGGCCCGCAGCTCGGCCTGCTCGGCCACCGCCGCGCTCTCCTCGAGCCGCGCCCGTTCGAGGGACTCCCCCAGCCACAGCGCCGCCTCCCGGGCGGCCCCGGACGCCACCGGTCCCGCGACGACGAGCACCCCGGCCAGCTCGTCGCGGGCGTGCACGGGCAGCGCGACGACCCCGCGCCGGCCCGCGCGGGAGTCGCTGCCCAGGACGGCCTCGACGAGGGCGTCCGCGCCCTCGGGCGCCCGCCCGGACCAGACCAGCGGGCCGTGCAGGCCCCCGATGCCCACGGCGTCGGCGTCCAGCAGGCGCCGCAGTCCGCGGGCCGCGCTGCCGGCGTCCGGACCGGTGAGCCCGCCGCGCACCGCGGACGCGATCCGGCGGGCCTGCGCCAAGGTGGCCATCGACTCCGCTCCGCCCCGCCCCCGACGCCACCGGCGACGGGATTTGCGTGGCGTGGAATCCGCATCCACTGCAACCATCGTCCCGCCTCCGTCGCCGAACAGGCTGACGTTAGGTCACCGCGGCGCCGGGAGCCAACCGACGTCGCCGAGTCGAGATCAGGAGGACCGCTGGAACGGCGCACCGCCCGGCTGCGGCTCACCGCGATCGGGCCTGCGCACGCCGACGAGCTCCACCGGCTCTACCAGGACCCGGGCATCGCCCAGTGGGCCGGCCCCGCCCTCTCCCCTGCCGCCGCGCGCGACCTCGCCGCGCACATCGGTGAGCGGTGGCGGCTCGACGGCGTGCACAAGTGGATCGCCCACGACCGCACGACCGGCGGCCTCGTCGGCCGCGGCGGGCTGTCGCGCACCGCGCTCGACGGCGAGCCCGTCCTGGAGGTGGGCTGGGCCGTGCGCACCCCGCTGTGGGGGCGCGGCTACGCCACCGAGATGGGCGCCGAGGCCCTGCGCTTCGCGGCGCAGGTGCTCGGCGCCACCGAGGTCGTCGCGTTCACCGAGGTGCACAACCGCCGCTCCCGCGCGGTCGTGGAGCGCCTCGGCATGCGCTACGACCGCGCGATCCGCCGCCCCGGCCTCGTCGCCGGGCGGGAGGGGGTGCACCCGGACGCCCCGTTCGCGCTCTACCGGATCGGCCTCACGCCAGCAGCCGGTTGAGCGCGGGCGCGACGTCGCGGTGCGTCGCCACGGCCGCGAGCCCGCCGCGCCCGAGCCGGGCGAGGTCCGCCGCGAGCGGGGCGTCGTGCTCGCCGTCGGTCTCGAGCAGCACGTGCAGGCGCGGGAAGCGGCGGGCGAGCGGGCGCGGGTCGGGACCCGCGTTGTGCACGGCGTCCGACAGCAGCACGGCGGCGCGGTGGCGAGCGGGCGATCGGGCGAGCTCGGCGTTGGCCACCGCGAGCGCGAACCCGACGTTGGTGAGCCCGCGCGCCGGGATGCGCAGCAGCTGGTCGAGCAGCCGCCCCGCCGGGACGTGCGCGTCGAGCGGCTTGAGCAGCGCGGCGTCCGACCAGAACGCCACGAGCGCGAGCCGGTCGCCCCGCGCGGTGGCCTCCTCCGACAGCGCGGCGACCGTGGCCGCCGCGATCCGCACCTTCTCGCCCTTCATCGACCCGGAGACGTCGACGACGAGCACGACGTCGCGGCGGGTGCGCATCGGCTCGCGCACGACGATGTCGGTGTCCTCGGGTACCGGGCGCTCGGTGAGCACCTCGATGGTGCGGTCGAGGTCGATGTCGTCGCTGCGGTAGCGGTAGGGCACCGACACCGGCCTGCCCGCCCCGCGCTCGGCGCGCCGCTCCCGCGCCCGGCGCCGCAGGGCGAGCCGGCGCGCGATCCGCTGGGCCATCGCCGTGACCTCGCGGTCGGGCGTGGTGTCCTCGAACAGCTCGGCGACGTCGCGCAGCCGCGCGGGCTGGCCGGTCACGAGCACGCCCTGCCCGCCGACCGGGCCCGCGGCGTCCCCGTCGCCCCGGTCCCCGGTCCCGACGAGCGGCGCTCCCGCCCCGGAGTGGAACAGCGCTGGAGGGGCCGTGAGCTGCTTCGGCCTGCGTCGCAGCGGGGCGAGACCGCGCTGCGGCCGCTCGCCGCCCGGCAGCCGAACCGCGTTGTCGACCTCTACCCGGTGGCCGCCCGGCGCCGCGCGCCGGGGTGCGAGAAAAAATGGTCCTCCCAGATGCGGGTGATCACCTCCTCCGGGGTGGCGTCGAGGGTCTCGTCCACCGCGATCCGGGCCGAGAGCGCGAGCAGGGCGGCGTCGAGCACCAGCCGCGGCCGGTCGTCGGCGTAGCCGCCCAGCGCGGCGAGCTCGGTGGCGATCGCGACGAGGTCGATCGCGCCGCGCACGCTCGACCCGCGCCGCAGCTCGGGGTGCCCGCGGGTGGCGCGGGTGATCGCCACCGCGTCGGCCACCAGCGCCTCGTCCGTGCTGCCGGTGCGGGCGCGCACGATCGCCCGCTCCTCGGCCTCGTCCTGGTAGCCGATGGCCAGCCGACACCAGCGGTCGTAGACGGAGTCGGAGATCCGGGCGGTGCCCACGTCGTCGAACGGGTTCATCGACGCCAGCACCCGGAACGTGGGCCGGGCGGTGATCGTGCCGACGCGCGGCACGACCACCTCCCGCTCGGCCATCGCCGCGAGCAGCACGTTCAACGTGTCCTCCGGTGCCCGGTTGAGCTCCTCGATGTAGAGGAACCCGCCGTCCTGCATCGCCGAGACCAGCGGGCCGGGCACGAAGTTGTCGGCCGAGTAGTCCTCGCGCAGCACCCGCGCCGGGTTGTGGTGGCCGACCAGGCGGGCGGGCGTGAGCTCCGCGTTGCCCTCGACGAGCACGAACGGCACGCCCCAGTTCGCGGTGATCGCCCGCAGGATCGTCGACTTCGACGTGCCGGGCGGGCCCTCCAGGAGGACGTCGCGGCCCGCCGACACGGCCGCGAGCACGAGGTCGAGCTCGCGGCGCCTGCCGACGATCCCTGCGGCGATCTCGTCGCGCCGCGCGGCGGCGCTCACCGGCACCCCGTCACCTCTGCAGGAACCCGGCGTCGACCGGGAGCGACACCCCGGTGACGTAGCGGGCCTCGTCGGAGGCGAGCCACACGATGGCGTTGGAGATGTCCACCGGCTGGACCATCTCCACCGGGAGTGCGTTCTGCAGGTTCACCCCGGTCGCCGGGTCGGCGAGCTGGGCGGCCATGTAGTCGTTCCTGATCATGGGCGTGTCCACGCCGGTGGGGTGCACCGTGTTGACCCGGATCATGTGCGGGGCCAGCTCGTTGGCAAGCGTGCGCATGAGCCCGACGACGCCGTGCTTCGCGGCGACGTAGTGCGCGGTGCGCGGCATCCCCTTGATCCCGGCGGTCGAGCTCGTGATCACGATGCACCCGCCGTTGCCCGCCTCGATCATCGCCGGGACCGCGGCCTTCACGGTCTTCCACACGCCCGTGAGGTTGACCGCGATCATCTCCTCCCACTGCTCCTCGGTCATCGACCAGGTGTTCTCGGCCATCCCGGCGATGCCGGCGTTGGCGCACACGACGTCGAGCCGGCCGAACTCCCGCACGCCCTCGTCCACGACCCGCTGCACCGCGGCGAGGTCGCGGACGTCGGCGGTGCGGGCGATGATCCGGCGGTCGAGGTCCTCGACCGCCTTGACCGTCTGCTCGAGGTCGGCGGGGGTGGCCAGCGCGTAGGGCACGGTGTCGAGGTCGCGGCACACGTCGAACGCGATGACGTCCGCGCCCTCCTGCGCCAGCCGCACCGCGTGCGAGCGGCCCTGCCCCCGCGCCGCCCCCGACACGAGGGCGACCTTGCCCTCCAGTCGTCCTGCCACGTCGTCTCCTCCTTTCCTCACCTCTGCAGGAACCCCGCGTCGACCAGCAGCGAGACCCCGGTGACGTAGCGGGCCTCGTCGGAGGCGAGCCACACGATGGCGTTGGAGATGTCCACCGGCTCCACCAACTCGACCGGCAGCAGGTTCTGCATGTTGCTCTGCCCGCTCTCGGTCGCCGTGAACTGCGCGGTGTAGTCGTTGATCACCATCGGCGTGTTGACGCCCGTCGGGTGCACGGTGTTGACGCGGATGTTGTGCGGGGCGAGCTCGACGGAGAGCGTGCGCATCAGGCCGACCACGCCGTGCTTGGCCGACACGTAGTGGCCGATGCCCGCCATGCCCTTCACACCGGCCGTCGAGCTGGTGAGCACGATGCAGCCGCCGCCGCCCGCCTCGATCATCGCCGGGACCGCGGCCTTCACGGTCTTCCACACGCCGGTGAGGTTCACCGCGATCATCTCGTCCCACTGCTCGTCGGTGAGCGACCAGGCGTTGTCGGCGAAGGAGACGATGCCGGCGTTGGCGCACACGACGTCCAGGCGCCCGAACTCGCGCACGCCCTCCTCGACCACCGCCCGCACCGCCGCCGTGTCGCGCACGTCGGCGGTGCGGGCGACGATGCGCCGGTCGAGGTCCTCGACCGCCTTGACGGTCTCGGCGAGGTCCTCGGCGGTGGCGAGCCCGTAGGGCACCGTGTCCAGCTGCCGGCACGCGTCGAACGCGATGACGTCCGCGCCCTCCTGCGCCAGCCGCACCGCGTGCGAGCGGCCCTGCCCCCGCGCCGCCCCCGACACGAGCGCGACCTTGCCCTCCAGGCGTCCTGCCACGACCTCTCCTCCTATCCGGCGTTGGCGGCGTTCTGCCCGGCGGCGACCGCGATGGTCTCCCCGGTGATGTAGCGGGCCTCGTCGGAGCACAGGAACGCCATCGCGTTGGAGATGTCGACCGGCTCCACCCACGGCACCGGGATGGCGTTGAGGCTCTGGAAGGCGGGCGCGGCGTCCTCGCGCGTGGGCTTGTCCGCGTCGGGCAGGAACAGCCGGTAGGCGGCCTCGTTCTGGATCATCGTGGTGTCCACGCCGGTGGGGCAGACGGCGTTGACGGTGATCCCGTGCGGGGCGACCTCCTGGGCCACGGACTTGACCAGGCCGATCACGCCCCACTTCGCCGCGCAGTAGTGGGCGACGTTGGCGTAGCCCATCTTCCCGGCCATCGACGAGGTGGCGACGATCCGGCCGTAGCGCTGCTCGATCATCGTGGGCAGCACGGCCCGCATCGCGTGGAAGACACCGGTGAGGTTGGTGTCGATCATCTCCCGCCAGGTGGCGTCGTCCATCTCCGCCACCGTGGAGAAGGTGAAGATGCCGGCGTTGGCGAGCAGGAAGTCGATCCGCCCCAGCTCCGTGCGCGCCTGCTCGACGAACGCGTCGACCTGCGCGCGGTCGCGCACGTCGGCGGTGACCCCGATGCAGCGGCGGTCGAGGTCCTCGACCAGCTTCACCGTCTCGGCGAGGTCCTCGGGCGTCGACATCGGGTAGGGCACCGTGCCCAGCTGCGAGGCGATGTCGCAGAACGCCACGTCCGCGCCCTCCTGGGCGAACCGCACCGCGTGCGAGCGGCCCTGCCCGCGGGCGCCACCGGTGATCAGCACGACCTTGCCGTCGAACCTGCCCATCCGCTCCTCCTCGAGCTCGTCGTGACGAACCGCTTCAGCGGGCCAACGCACCTCCGTCCACCGCGAGGCAGTGGCCCGTGACGTGCCGTGCCGCGTCGGAGAGCAGCCACACCAGCGCCCCGGTGACCTCGTCGGGGCCGATCACCTCCGCGAGCAGCTGGTCGTGCAGCCAGCGCTTGTGCACGTCGGCGGGGGTGAGGCCGAGCTCGTCGGCGAGGCCGGCGAGCATCGGCGAGTCGACCGCGCCCGGCGCGATGGCGTTGACCGTGACGTTCGCGCCCGCCAGCTCGATCGCCATCGCCCGGGTGAGCCCCACGACGCCGTGCTTCGCGGCCACGTAGTGCGCGAACTCCGGCACCGCGCGCACCCCGCCGGTGGAGGCGATGTTGACGATCCGGCCGCGCGGGGATCGGCGCAGGAGATCGACGGCTGCCGCCGTGGTGCGCCACACGCCGGAGAGGTTCGTGTCGACCACGGCCGTCCACTGCGCCTCGGACAGCTCCCAGAACGGCGCGCTCGTCACCACCGCGGCGTTGTTGACCAGGATGTCGAGGCGGCCGAACGCGTCCCCGACCGCGGCGACCGCCGCGGCCACCTCGCCCCCGTCGCGCACGTCGGCGACCAGCGGCAGCGCCCGGCGGCCGACACCCTCGACCGCGGCCACGACCTCGTCGAGCTCGGCGCGGGTGGCGAGCGGGTAGCGGGGGACGTCGAGGTCGCGGCAGACGTCGAGGGCGGCGATGTCGGCCCCGCACGCCGCGAGCGCGAGGCAGTGGGAGCGGCCCTGGCCGCGGGCGGCACCGGTGACGAGGGCGACCTGCCCGGTGAGGTCGGGAACGGTGGCCTCGCGCGGGTCGACCACGGTCACCTCCTGGCGCGCGAACCCGGCGGAACCGTCCAGAACTGCGCCCATTCGGATGGCGGGCGCCGCCGTTGACCGCCCGCCATGTGAGGAGTACCACTCGTGTGGGTGACGGTTCAAATCGTCTCGAGATGGCTCGGACAGATCCCGCCCGAAAACATGGGCACGGTTTGATCGGAGGGCGGTGTGGCGGTCGGACGGCGACTCACCGTGAGCGAGGCCAGCCGCGTGCTGGGGCTCAGCCGCACGACGCTGCTGGCGGCCGAGGAAGCCGGGCTGCTGGCCGTGCAGCGCACCCCCGGCGGGCACCGCCGCTACGACCCGGCCGAGCTGCGCAGGTTCGCCGAACGCACGGGCGCGGGCACATGGGAGCCCGCGGCGAGCGACCCGCCCGACCCCGGCTCGTGCACCGACGCGGACGCCCCCGCGATCGCGGCCACCGTGCGCAGCGCCCTGCGCCCGCTCGCCCACGCGCTGGAGACCGAGAGCGCGGGGCTCTACCTGCTCGCGTCCGGCGAGCCGCGATTCACGGCCGGCTTCGGTATCCCGCGTTGGCTCGCCGAGCGCCTCGCCGCGGCGCCGCCGCCCCCGCCGGTCACCGAGGCGCTCGGCGCGCGGCGCGCGTGCCCGTTCGACGCGGCGGAGACGGGTTTCCCGGAGGCGCGCTCCACCGGGCACGGGGTCGCGGTCGCGGTGCACCGCGACGGCGCCCCGCTCGGCGCGCTGTTCGTGCTGGGCAGGCGCGACCCGCTCGCGGCGGCCGAGATCCACGTCGTCGAGGCGTTCGGCGACGTGCTGGCGATGCTGGTGGCCGACGAGCGCCGCATCGTCGAGCTGGAGCGGCGGCTGGAGGCGATCGCCGCGCTCGCCCGGTGAGGGCCGGCGGTAGCCTCCGCGCCGGAGATCGCGGACGAACGGCAGGAGGTGGCGGGGTGCCCGAGCGCGCGCACGGGACGGCCGGCCTGCTCGCCGCGATCGCGGCCGGGGGCGTGCTGGGCGCCGAGGCCCGCTACGGGCTCGCGGTCGCGCTGCCGCACGGGCCCGCGGACTGGCCGTGGGCCACGCTGGTGGCCAACGTGTCGGGCTGCCTGTTGATCGGCGTCCTGATGGTGGTGGTCACCGAGCTCGTGACGCCGCACCGGCTGCTGCGCCCGTTCCTCGGGGTGGGGGTGCTCGGCGGCTACACCACCTTCTCCACCGCCACGGTCGAGACCCTGACCCTGCTGCACGCGTCCGGGCCGCTCGCCGCGCTCGGCTACGCGGTGGTGACCCCGGTGCTGGCCGTGCTGGCGTGCGGGGTCGGGGTCGTGGGAACCCGCCTGGTGGCCGGGCGGCCCCGGTGGCGCGCGGGGGGCGGGCCGTGACCGTCGCGTCCGTGTTGTGGGTGGCCGTCGGCGCCGCGGTGGGGGCGCCGCTGCGCTACCTGGTCGACCAGGCCGTCAAGGCCCGGTACCGGGGCCGGTTCCCGTGGGGGACGTTCGCCGTCAACGTGGCCGGCTCGGCCGTGCTCGGCGCGCTGACCGGCGCCGTCGCGGCCCTGCCGCCGGGGGCCGTGCCGGAGGCGGTGCGCGCGGGGCTGGGGGTCGGGTTCTGCGGGGCGCTGACGACGTACAGCACGTTCGGGTACGAGACCCTCGCCCTGGTCGAAGGACGGGCGACGCGGGTCGCGGTGGCGAACCTGGTCGGCAGCGTGGTGGCGGGGTTGCTGGTCGCCGGGGTGGCGTGGTGGGGGGTCGGGCTGGTGCTGGGGTGAGGTCCGGCACCGGTCTCGCGGGTTCCGTGCAACCCTCGCCGCCATTGCACGCGCAGCTGCGCCGGGCCTCCCGTAACGGCGGGGCGCATTGACACGCGCAGACGAATAGCACCCCAACCACACCGGGCTCATCGCCAACTGGCGTGCCCCAGGCCCGGTACCGCTGCTCGGGTACCGCGGCCACCGCAACCACGCTTCTCGTTGGTGGACCCGACGCAACCACCCGCTCGAGGCGAGCCGGGCACCGTGGTCGAGTTCCCCGGAACCCGAACCGACGCAGAACGGCCCCCTCCCACAGAGAGGCTGCGGGAAGGGGCCGTGCCGACCGGGGTCGGGCCGAGCCTACGAGCTGCTGCTGAACGCCGCGTCGAAGGCGGCGGCCGGCGGGTCGAAGGCGGTGCGCTTCACGAACGCCAGCGCATCGGGGGCGCCGACGAGGCGGTCCATGCCGGCGTCCTCCCACTCGATCGAGATCGGGCCGTCGTAGCCGATCGTGTTGAGCATCCGGAAGCAGGCCTCCCACGGGACGTCACCGTGGCCGGTGGAGACGAAGTCCCAGCCGCGCCGCGGGTCGGCCCACGGCAGGTGCGAGCCCATGCGGCCGTTGCGGCCGTTGCCGACCTGGCGCTTCGCGTCCTTGCAGTCGACGTGGTAGATCCGGTCCTTGAAGTCCCAGAGGAAGCCGACCGGGTCGAGGTCCTGCCACACGAAGTGGCTGGGGTCCCAGTTGAGGCCGAAGGCCTCGCGGTGCCCGACGGCCTCGAGGGCGCGCACGGTGGTCCAGTAGTCGTAGGCGATCTCCGACGGGTGGACCTCGTGGGCGAACCGGACGCCGACCTCGTCGAAGACGTCGAGGATCGGGTTCCAGCGGTCGGCGAAGTCGCGGTAGCCGTCCTCGATCATCGACTCGGGCACCGGCGGGAACATCGCGACGGTCTTCCAGATCTTCGAGCCGGTGAAGCCGACGACGGTCTTCACGCCGAGCTTCGCCGCGGCGCGGGCGGTGTACTTCATCTCCTCGGCGGCCCGCTGCCGCACGCCCTCGGGGTCGCCGTCGCCCCAGACGCGCGGGTGCACGATGGCGCGGTGCCGCTCGTCGATCGGGTCGTCGCAGACGGCCTGGCCGTTGAGGTGGTTGGAGATCGCGTAGACCTTGAGGCCGTACTTGTCGAGGATCTCCTTGCGGCCGGCGAGGTAGGAGTCGTCCTCGACCGCGGCCCGTACGTCGAAGTGGTCACCCCAGCAGGCGATCTCCAGGCCGTCGTAGCCCCACTCCGACGCCAGCCGGGCGACCTCCTCGAACGGCAGGTCGGCCCACTGTCCGGTGAACAGCGTGATCGGTCGCGCCATCAGTCCTCTCCTGCGATCGGTTCCCAGCGGCTGCCGCCCTCCGCGGAGCGGGCCACGGCGTCCAGCACCTGCTGGACCTGCAGCCCGTCGGCGAACGACGGGGTGGGATCGGTGCCCGCGGCGATGTCGCGGACAAGGTCGACGATCTCGTGGGTGAACGAGTGCTCGTAGCCGAGGCCGTGGCCGGGCGGCCACCAGGCACCCGCGTACGGGTGCGTCGGCTCGGTGACGTAGATCCGGCGGAAGCCCGCGGTCTCCGGGTCCTCGGTGCCGTCGTAGAACGACAGCTCGTTCATCGACTCGAAGTCGAACGCGAGCGAGCCCTTGCTGCCGTTGACCTCGATGCGCAGCGCGTTCTTGCGGCCGGTGGCGAACCGGGTGGCCTCGAACGAGGCCACGGCGCCGCCCGCGAACCGGCCGATGAAGACCGCGGTGTCGTCGACGGTGACCTCGCCCCGCTCGGTCGAGCCGGACGCCGACAGCCCGCTGGAGGCGGCGGGCAGCGGCCGCTCCTTGATGAACGTCTCGGTGAGCGCCGAGACACCGGTGAGCCGGTCGCCGGTGACGTACTGGGCCATGTCGACGATGTGCGCGCCGATGTCGCCCAGCGCGCCCGAGCCGGCCTTGTCCTTCTGCAGGCGCCAGACCAGCGGGAACTCCGGGTCGACGATCCAGTCCTGCAGGTACACGGCGCGGACGTGGCGGATCTCGCCGATCCGCCCCTGCTCGACCAGCCGCCGCGCGAGTGCGACGGCGGGCACCCGGCGGTAGTTGAAGGCCACCATGCTGCGCACGCCGTTCGCGCGGGCCTTCTCCGCCGCGGCGACCATCGCCTTGGCCTCGTCGACGGTGTTGGCGAGCGGCTTCTCGCACAGCACGTGCTTGCCCGCCTCGAGCGCGGCGATGGCGATCTCGGCGTGCGTGTCACCGGGCGTGCAGATGTCGATCAGCTGCACGTCGTCGCGCCCGAGCAGGGCCTTCCAGTCGGTTTCGGTGTGCCGCCAGCCCATCCGCTGCGCGGCCGCCGCCGTGGCGTCGGCGGTGCGGCCGCACAGCACGGCCATGTCCGGCTGCAGCGGGAGGTCGAAGAACCGCCCCGCCGTGCGCCACGCCTGGGAGTGGGCGGCGCCCATGAAGGCGTAGCCCACCATCCCGATCCCGAGCGTCGTGCCGTCGGTCATGATTCGAATCCGAGGTGCATGTAGTCCGCCACGTTCTCCTTGGTGATGGTTGCCGACGCCAGGGTGATCGACGCCGGCACTTCCTGCTCGGCGAGGTCGCTCATGCCTCGCCCCTGGGCGACGAGCCGGGCCAGCGAGATGGCCGAGGCCGCCATCGACGGGCTGTAGGTCACCGTCGCCTTCAGCACGCCGGTGTCGGCCTGGATCTCCCGCATCGCGTTGGCCGACCCCGCCCCGCCGACCATGAAGAACTCGTCGCGGCCCGCCTGGTTGATCGCGGCGAGCACGCCGATCCCCTGGTCGTCGTCGTGGTTCCACACCGCGTCCAGCCGCGGTGCCGCCTGCAGCAGGTTGGCCATGACCCGCTGCCCGCCCTGCGCGGTGAAGTCGGCGGCCTGGCGCGGGCCGACGCTGAACCCGTAGGTGGCGAGCGCGTCGGCGAAGCCCTGGCTGCGCTGCTGGGTGAGCGGCAGGTTGTCGATGCCCGCAACCTCGCCGATGATCGGGTTGCTCACGCCGGCCTCGCGCAGCCGCCTGCCGATGTAGTGGCCCGCGCTCACGCCCATGCCGTAGTTGTCGCCGCCGATCCAGGTGCGATAGGCGAGCGGCGAGTCGAAGATCCGGTCCAGGTTGATCACCGGGATGCCGGCCTCCATCGCCTGCTGGCCGACGCGGGTGAGCTGGCTGCCGTCGTTGGGCAGGATCACGAGCGCGTCGACGCCGCGGTTGATGAGCGTCTCGACGGCCGCGATCTGCTGGGCGATGTCGTTGGTCGGGTTGACGGCCTCGAGCGTGACGTCCGGGTACTGCTCGGCCTGCGCCTGCGCGTTGTTGGCGATCGCCGCGATCCAACCGTGGTCGGCGGCCGGGGCGGAGAACCCGATGGTGACCGGGCGGCCGGGCTCGCTGTTGGCGCCGGCGGGCGCGGGCGCGACCGCGGGCGCGTCGCTGCCGCCCGCGGGCTCGTTGCTCGTGCACGCCGTCAGCGCCGCACCGGCCCCGACGCCGAGCGCGCCCGTGAGGAACCTGCGCCGCTGCAGGCCCCGCGTGGGTTCGGACATGGTCATCTCCCCTTCGATGGATCAGCCGGTCGCCGCCGAGCGCTGCGCACGGGCCTGGATCAGCACGGCGGCGACGATGATCGCGCCCTTCGCGATGTTCTGGACCTCGGTGGCGAGGTTGTTGAGCACGAACAGGTTGGTGATCGTCGTGAACACGAGCACGCCGAGGATCGAGCCGATCAGCGTGCCGCGGCCGCCGGACAGCAGGGTGCCGCCGATGATCACCGCGGCGATGGCGTCGAGCTCGTAGAGCGTGCCGTGGGTGCTCGACCCGGTGGTGGTCAGCGAGGCGATCATGATCGCCGCGATGCCGCAGCAGAGGCCGGACACCATGTAGAGGAAGATCGTGTGCCGCTTCACGTCGATGCCGGCGAGCCGCGCGGCCTCCGGGTTGCCACCGATGGCGAACGTGCGGCGGCCGAACGTGGTGCGGTTGAGCACCACCCAGCCGACGGCCACCACCGCGGCGAAGATGTAGACCAGCAGCGGGATGCCCAGCAGGCGGGTGTTGGCGATGCCTGCGATCACCGGATCGGTGACGATCTGGCTGCGCCGCCCGGAGATCCGCTCGGCCAGGCCCTGGGCGGAGATCAGCATGGCCAGCGTGACGATGAACGGCACGATCCGGCCGTAGGCGATGAGCAGGCCGTTGACGAGCCCGCACCCGACGCCCACCGCGACCGCGCAGAACACCATCACGGCCGGCCCGTAGGACTGGGTCGCGACGGTGGTGGCCCACACCGAGGCGAGCGCCATCACCTTCCCGACCGACAGGTCGATACCACCGCCGATGATCACGAACGTCACCCCGACCGTCAGCACGCCGATGATCGACGCCTGGGTGAGCACGGTCAGCAGGTTCGCGGTGGTCAGGAACGTGTCGGCGGTGACGACACCGACGATCCCCAGCAGCACCAGCACCGCGACGAGGCCCAGGTTGCGCCCCGCGCCGCCTTCCAACAGCCTGCCCAGCGCCGACGGCTGCGGCTCCGCCGCACGGGCGGCGGCCTCCTCGACGCGGGCGTGCTCGTCGGCGGCCGGGGCGGTGGTCGGCTCGCTCACGTCCTGCTCCCTTCCATCACCAGGTCGAGCACCCTGGCCTCGTCGAGCTCGTCCGCGGGTGCGGTGTGCACGACCCGGCCCTCGCGGACCACGAGCACCCGGTGGGCGAGCCCGAGCACCTCGGGCACCTCGCTGGACACCAGCAGGATCGCCGCCCCCTCCGCGGCGAGCCGGTGCACGAGGCCGTAGATCTCGCTGCGCGCCCCCACGTCGACGCCGCGGGTCGGCTCGTCCAGCAGCAGCACCGTGCAGCCCTGCAGCAGCCAGCGCGCGAGCACGACCTTCTGCTGGTTGCCGCCCGAGAGCGTGCGGACCGGGCGGGTGGCGTCCGGGGGCCGCACGTCGAGCTGGGTGGTGACCCGCGCCGCCGGGTCCAGGTCGGCCTGCGGGCCGAGGAACCCGCCGCGGGCGTAGCGGTCCATCCCCGGCAGGGTGACGTTGCGGAACACCGGCTCGGCGAGCAGCAGGCCCTGGCTCTTGCGCTCCTCGGGCGCGAGGCCCATCCCGGCCCGGACCGCGGCGGGCACCGACCCGGGGCGGATCTCCCGGCCGCGCACCCGCACCGTGCCCGCGGTCGGCTTGCGCGCCCCGTAGACGGTCTCGAGGATCTCCGAGCGCCCCGAACCGACCAGGCCGGCGAGCCCGACGATCTCCCCCGCGCGCACGGTGAACGACACGTCCGCGAACTCGCCGGGCCGGGTGAGCCCCTCGACCTCCAGCACGACCTCGTCGGAGGGTTGGTTGCGCTCCGGGAAGACGTACTCGATGGAGCGGCCGGTCATCAGCCGGATCACCTCGGCGGTCGGGGTCTCGCGCGCGGGCAGGTTGCGCGCGACCGTGCGGCCGTCCTTGAGCACGGTCACGCGGTCGCCGATCTCGCGGATCTCCTCGAGCCGGTGCGAGATGTAGACGACCGCGACGCCGTCGGCGGTGAGCTCGCGGATGACGCGGAACAGGTTCTGGACCTCCTCGGGGTCCAGGACCGCGGACGGCTCGTCCATCACGATCAGCCGGGCGTCGCGGGCGAGCGCGCGCGCCATGCTGACCACCTGCTGGCCCGCGGCCGAGAGCCGGCCCAGCTCGCGGCGGGGCGGGATCTCGGGGTGCCCGAGCCGGGTGAGCAGGCGCCGGGCGAGCTCCTCGGCGGCGCGCGGCCGGCTGAAGCCCAGCCGCGACGGCTCGTGGCCGAGCACGATGTTCTCCGCGACCGACAGGCCGGGCACCAGGTCCAGCTCCTGGTAGATCGTGGCGATGCCGGCGGCGTGCGCGGCCTGCGGGGAGGCGAACGAGACCGGCCTGCCCTCCCAGACGATCTCGCCGGCGTCCGGCGTGTGCGCCCCGGCCAGCACCTTGATCAGGGTGGACTTGCCCGCCCCGTTCTGGCCCAGCAGGCAGTGCACCTCGCCCGCGGCGACGTCCAGGTCGACGCCGTCGAGCGCGCGCACCCCCGGGAACTGCTTCACGATGCCGCGCATCGCGAGCAGCGGCTCTGCAGTCATGTTGTCGCACCTCGTCGTGGCGGCTCCCCCGCGGGGGAACCTAGGAGCATTGACCAGTGCCGTACAACGACGGAATAATGTCTCTTTTCGTCATATTTCCGTCGATATCGGACCGTGATGCACCCCTCGCTCGCCCCCTCGCCACTGCCGCCGCTGCGGCTGGCCACGCCCCCGCTCGTCGGCCGGACCGACACCGCGGTCACGCTCAGCACGGTCGCCCGGCTGGTGGCCTCCGGCGCCGCCCAGAGCAAGGCCGACCTCGCGCTCGCGGCCGGCCTCGCGCGCACCACCGTCAGCACCGCCGTGGACGAGCTGCTCGCCCGCGGCCTGCTCCACGTCGACGGCACCCGCCCCACCGCGGGGCGCGGACGGCCCGCCGACCGGCTCGCGCTCTCCCCGCGCGGCGGCCACGTGCTGCTCGCCGACGTCGGCGCGACCAGCGCGCACCTCGCGGTGGTCGACCTGAGCCAGCGGATGCTCGCCCGCACCGAGGTGCCCGTCGACATGAACGACGGACCGGACGCGGTACTCCGAACGGTCGAGACGCAGCTCACCCAGCTGCGCGCGAACGTGCCCGAGCAGGTCCCCGTGCGCGCGGTCGTGATCGGCCTGCCCGGGCCGGTGGACACCACCCAGGGCGTCCCGGTCCGGCCGCCGATCATGCCCGGGTGGCACGCCTACCCGGTGGCCGCCCGGCTGTCGGAGACCTTCGGCTGCCCTGCGGTCCTGGAGAACGACGTGAACCTCCGCGCGCTCGGCGAGGCGCGGGCGCTGCCCGCGGACCAGGTCCCGCTGCTGTTCGTGAAGGTCGGCACCGGCATCGGCGGCGGGCTGGTCAGCCGGGAGGGCACGCTGCACCACGGCGCGGACGGGGCGGCGGGCGACATCGGGCACGTCCGCGTGCGCGGCGCCCCGGACGAGCCGTGCGTCTGCGGCAACGTCGGCTGCATCGAGGCGGTGGCGTCGGCGGGGGCGATCGCGCGGCGGCTCGGGGCACCGGGCCGGCCGATCACGACCGCGGAGGTCCGGGCGCTGCTCGAGCGCGGCGACGCGGCCGCGGTGGCCGCCGTCCGCGACGCGGCCGCGCTGATCGGCGAGCTCGTCGCCACGCTCGTGCACTTCTACAACCCGGCCCGCGTGACGATCGGCGGCGGCCTCTCCGCGGCGAGCGACGAGCTGCTGGCCGGCGTGCGCAGCGTCGCCTACCAGCGCGCCCTGCCGCTCGCCACGCGCAACCTGGTGCTCACCAACAGCGTGCTCGGCGAGTTCGCCGGACTCGCGGGCGCGGCCGTGCTCGGCATCGAGCGGGTGCTGTCGAGCGAGTCGATCGGGTTACTGCTCGCGCAGCGGACGTGACCGACCGCTCACCGCGCGTCACGGGATCGGGTGAATCGGGGGACCCCGGTGACGAGCCCGTCAGCGGGCCGGATTGACTGGGCGTCTCCACAGGTCACCGGTACCGACGCGAGACAGGGGAGTCGATGAGCGCACCGCCGGGCGCGGGGCGGCCGCACGGGGCGACCGCCGCCGCGGTTGCGGCCGCGGCGCTGCTCGTGCTGCTCGGCGTGCTCGACGCGGTGCTCGACGGCACCGCCGGGCAGCTGGTGGGCAACCTCGGCCTGCTGCTGCTCGCCGTCGGAGGCGGGATGGGCGGCCTCACCGCGGCCCGCCGCAGCTGCGGGCGCGCCCGTCGTGGCTGGGCCGCGCTCACCGCCGCCTGCTGGTCGTGGGCCGCCGGCCAGGTGGTGTGGACGGTCAATGAGGACCTGCTCGGCTCCACCACGCCGTTCCCGTCCGTCGCCGACCTCGGCTACCTGGGATTCCCGGTCGCCGCGCTCGCCGGGCTGGCCTTCCTCTCCCCGCAGGACTCCGGCCTGGCCGCGCCGCGCCGCGTGCTGGACGCGCTGCTGGTCGGCTCCGCCTTCGGGCTGCTGGCGTGGGTGACGGTGCTCGAGTCGGTCATCGGCACCTCCGACGGGTCGCTGCTCACCGCCACCGTGTCGGTGGCCTACCCCGTGGCCGACGCCGTGCTGCTCACGGTCACCGTCCTCACGCTCACCCAGACCCGCGACGTGCTCCCCCGCTTCGCCCTGCTCGGCGTCGCCGTGCTCGGGGTGGCCGCCGCCGACGCGGGGTTCGCCTACCAGGTCGCGATGGGCACCTACGCCGCCGGCTCGCTCGTCGACTGGGGGTGGCGGATCGGGTTCTGCCTGATCGGGATCGCCGCGACGCTGGTGCGCGGCGACCGCGCGGCGCAGGCCGACCCCGCGCCCGCCGCCGCCGAGTCGGCCCGGGCGAGCGCGCTGCCCTACGTGCCGCTCGCGGCCGCCGCCGTGCTGCTCGCGGTCGAGGCGGTGAGCGGCGCGGGCCTGGATGCGGTGGAGGTGTCGGGCATCGCCGCGCTGGTGCTGCTCGTGCTCGCGCGCCAGTACCTCACGGTGCGGGAGAACCAGGAGCTCACCCGCGCCATCCAGCAGCGCGAGGTGGAGCTGCACCACCTCGCCTTCCACGACCCGCTCACCGGCCTGGCCAACCGCGCGCTGTTCCTCGACCGGCTCGAGCACGCCCTCGACCGGGCCGAGCGCACCCGCCAGCCGGTCTCGGTGGCCTTCATCGACCTGGACGGGTTCAAGGCCGTCAACGACACGCTCGGGCACGCCGCGGGCGACGCGCTGCTGGTCGGGGTGGCCGGCCGCCTGCGCGGCGCCCTGCGCAGCGCCGACACCCTCGCCCGCCTCGGCGGCGACGAGTTCGCGGTGCTGGTCGAGCAGGGCGACGACGCGACGGCCGCCGCGCGCAGGCTGCTGGACACGCTGCGCGAGCCGTTCCACGTGCACGGCCGGTCCGTGACGGTGATGGCGAGCATCGGCGTGGCCACCGTCGAGGCGGGCGAGGACTCCGGCGCCGACGCGGCAACCCGCGCGGCCACGCTCGTCCACCGCGCCGACGTCGCCATGTACACGGTGAAGGCGTCCGGCAAGGGGGACGTCGCCGCGCACGGCGCCGTGCTCGACGGCGCCGACCGCAACGGACGGCACGCGGGGCGGCGGCCCCGCAAGCCGCTGCCGGAGGCGTTCGCCGACGCGCTGCGCCGCGGCGACGTGCAGGCGATCTACCAGCCGGTGGTCGACCCGGTGTCCGGGCGGATCGCCGCCATGGAGGTGCTCGCCCGCTGGACCTACGAGGGCGAGCCGGTCCCCCCGTCGACGTTCATCCCCGCCTGCGCGCAGGCCGGCCTGTCCGGCCAGCTCACCGCGCTCATGCTCGAGCAGGGCTGCGCCCAGCTCGGGCTGTGGAACGCGGGGCTCCCCCACCGGCGGCTGCGCATCGCCGTCAACGTCGACCCGACCGAGTTCGGCGACAGCGGCCTGCCCGACCGCGTGGCGAGCGTGCTGCGCCGCTACGGCATCTCCCCCGGCCAGCTCGCGCTGGAGATGACCGAGACGGCCGTGAACAACCGGCCCGCCAACGCGGTCGACGTGATGCACCGGCTGCGCGAGCTCGGCGTGCGGATCGCCCTCGACGACTTCGGCACCGGCTACTCCACGCTCGCCCGCCTCGCCCGCACCCCGGTGGACACGGTGAAGATCGACCGGTTCTTCGTGGCGCAGATCGACCACGACGAGCAGCAGCGCTGGTTCCTGCGCGGGCTGCTCGACCTCGCCCGCCACCTCGGCCTGCGCACCGTCGCGGAGGGCGTGGAGCGGGCCGGGCAGCTGCACGAGCTGCGCCGCCAGGGCTGCGACCTCGTGCAGGGCCACTTCGTCGCCCGGCCCGCCACCGGCGCGCAGCTCACCCCGGCCGTGCTCGCCGACCTGCCGATCCTCGCGCCCCACCTGCGGGGCATGCGGGCGAGCGACAAGCGGCTCGCGGCCGGGCGCTGGTTCCGCCCGGTCTCCGAGCCCGGCTGAGCCTCTCCCTTTCCCGACGAGCGGCGCGTTCGTCGGAACCCATCCGACCGACGCGCCGTCCGTCGGATGGTGGCGCGGGCGCCTCAGGTCTGGAGCGGCACCGTGGCGGTCGGGGCGTGGGCCCGGGTGGTGGCGAGCTCCTCGAACTCCTGCACCGCGTCGATCTCGGTGCCCATGGCGATGTTGGTGACCCGCTCGCAGATCACCTCGACCACCACCGGCACCCGGTGCACGTCCATCAGCTGCCGCGCCCGGGCGAACGCGCCGGCGAGCTCGCGGGGGTCGGTCACCCGCAGCGCCTTGCAGCCCAGCCCCTCGGCGACCGCGACGTGGTCGACGCCGTACTTGTTCAGGCCGGGGGCGTTGACGTTGTCGAAGCCGAGCTGCACGCAGTAGTCCATGTCGAAGGCGCGCTGGGCCTGCCGGATCAGCCCGAGGTAGGAGTTGTTGAGCACGAGGTGCAGGTAGGGCAGGTTGAACTGGGCCCCGACCGCGAGCTCCTCGATCATGAACTGGAAGTCGTAGTCGCCCGAGACGGCCACCACGAACGCGTCCGGGTCGGCGGCGCGCACGCCGAGCGCGGCCGGGGCGGTCCAGCCGAGCGGGCCCGCCTGGCCCGCGTTGATCCAGTGCCGGGGCCGCTGGACGTGCAGGAACTGGGCGGCCGCGATCTGCGACAGCCCGATCGTGGTGACGTAGCGGGTCTCGGGCCCGAACGCCCGGTTGCACTCCTCGTACACCCGCTGCGGCTTGATCGGGATGTCGTCGAAGTGGGTGCGGCGCTGCATCGTTCCCTTGCGGCCCGCGCACTCGCGCACCCACGCGCTGCGGTCCGGGTGGGTGCGGCCGCGCGCGGCGGCGAGCATCTCCCGCAGGAACACCCCGGCGTCGGAGACCACCCCGTAGTCAGGGGCGAACACCCGCCCGACCTGCGTCGGCTCGATGTCGACGTGCACGAACGTGCGGCCGGCGCGGTAGACGTCCAGGCCGCCGGTGTGCCGGTTGGCCCACCGGTTGCCGACGCCGAGCACGAAGTCCGAGGCGAGCAGGGTGGCGTTGCCGTAGCGGTGCGCGGTCTGCAGCCCCGCCATGCCCGCCATGAGCGGGTGGTCGTCGGGGATCGCACCCCAGCCCATCAGCGTCGGCACGACCGGCACGTCCAGCAGCTCGGCCAGCTCGACGAGCTCGGCGCAGGCGTCGGCGCCGATGATCCCGCCGCCCGCGACGATGATCGGCCGCTGCGCCGCGTCGAGCAGGTCGAGGACCCGCTCGGCCTGGGCGCGGGTGGCGGCGGGCCGGTGCACCGGAAGCGGCGCGTAGGTGTCGACGTCGAACGAGATCTCGGCCAGCTGGACATCCAGCGGCAGGTCGATCAGCACGGGGCCGGGGCGCCCGGAGCGCATCAGGTGGAACGCCTGGGCGAACGCCCCGGGCACCTGCCCCGGCTCGCGCACGGTCACCGCCCACTTGGTGACGGGGGCGGCGATCGCGGCGATGTCGACGGCCTGGAAGTCCTCCTTGTGCAGCCGCGCGACCGGGGCCTGCCCGGTGATCGCGAGCAGCGGCACCGAGTCGGCCGCGGCGGCGTACAGGCCGGTGACCATGTCGGTGCCCGCCGGGCCGGAGGTGCCGACGCAGACCCCGATGTTGCCGGCCGCCGCGCGGCTGTAGCCGTCGGCCATGTGCGCCGCGCCCTCCACGTGCCGGGCGAGCACGTGCTGGAGGGAGCCGTCGCGGCGGACCGCGTCGTAGAACGGGTTGATCGCCGCGCCGGGCACCCCGAACAGGTGCGAGACGCCCTCGCGGCGCAGGATCGCGACGGCGGCGTCGACGGCGCGCATCCGGGTCATGGCGTACTCCTCCCCGAGAGCTTCTCGACCAGCAGCAGCAGCGCGCTGTGGTCGAGGTCGCCGTGCCCCATGGCGCGCAGCGCGCCCACCAGCTGGGCGACGTGCGCGCCGAGCGGGATGGTGACGCCGGCCTCGCGGGCGGCGGCGGTGACGATGCCGAGGTCCTTGTGGTGCAGGTCGATGCGGAAGCCGGGGGCGAACTCGCGGGCCCGCATGCCCGCGGCCTTGCGCTGCAGCACGGTGCTGCCGGCGAGCCCGCCGCCGAGCACGGTGGTGGCGGCCTCGGTGTCGACGCCGTGGGCCTCCAGGAACACCAGCGCCTCGGCGAGCAGCTCGATGTTGCCCGCGACGATGAGCTGGTTGGCGGCCTTGACCGTCTGGCCCGCCCCGGCGGGGCCGACGTGCACGACGGTGCCGCCGACGATGTCGAGATACGGCCGGGCCGCCTCCACGTCCTCGGCGGCGCCGCCGACCATGATCGACAGCGTGCCCTCCTTCGCACCGGCCTCGCCGCCGCTGACCGGCGCGTCGACGACGCGGATGCCGCGCTCGGCCCCCGCCGCGGCGAGCGAGCGGGCGACGTCGGGGCGGATCGTGGAGCAGTCGATGTGCAGGGTGCCGGGCTTGGCGGTCGCGTAGATCCCGTCGTCGCCCAGCGCGACGGACTCGACGTCCGGGCTGTCCGGGACCATCGTGATCACGACCTCGGCGTCGCGCACGGCGTCGGCCACGCTGGCCGCGGCGCGCCCGCCGCGCTCGACGAGGCGGTCCACCTTCGCGCGGGAGCGGTTGTAGCCGACCACGTCGTGGCCGGCGTCGATCAGGTGGCCTGCCATGGGGGCGCCCATGATGCCCAGGCCGATGAACGCGATCGTGGTCACTGCTGCTCTTCCTTCCGGAGCCAGTCGAAGGCGTGGTCGCTGTCGGTGGACGGTACGTACTCCAGCCCGATCCAGCCGGTGTAGCCGGCCGCGGTGAGCGCGGCGAAGTGCTCGTCGAACGGGATCTCGCCGGTGCCGGGCTCGTGGCGACCGGGGGCGTCGGCGATCTGGACGTGCCCGATCCGCGACCCGTGGTCGCGGATCACGGCGGCGACGTCGTCGCCGTTGACGGTGAGGTGGTACAGGTCGGCCAGCAGCGCCACGTTCGGCACGCCCAGCCGGTCGGCCACGGCGAGCGCGTCGGCCGCGGTGCGCAGCGGGTAGCGGTCGGCGCCGGAGAGCGGCTCGATGACCACGGTGCCGTCGAGCAGCGCCGCGGCGCGGGAGAGGTTCTGCACGGCGAGGTCGTCCTGGTCGCGCGGGTCGACGCCCTCGATGCGGTTGCCGTAGAGGGCGTTGAACACGCGGGTGCCCAGCCGCTTGCCGATGGCGGCGGCGATGTCGATGCTGTCGCGGAACTCGGTCTCCCGCCCCGGCCACGACGCGAGCCCGCGGTCCCCTCCCGGCATGTCCCCCGCGGCCAGGTTGAGGCCGGTGAGCTGCACGCCCGCGTCCTCGATCGCGCGCACGAACTCGTCGACCTCCGCGTCGGAGGGCGCGGCGGTCGGGAACGGCCACCAGAACTCGACCGCGTCGAACCCGGCGGCCTTCGCCGCGGCCGGGCGCTCGAGCAGGGGCAGCTCGGTGAAGAGGATCGAGCAGTTGACGGTGTATTTCACCGACGTGACCTCCGGGTGGGGGTTGGTTGCAGCACGGCCACCTTCCTGCGATCGGGTGACGTGATGGTGGCCATCCTGCAATCAGGGTCGGGACCAGCGGGTGGCCAGGTCCGCGCGGCCGGCCTCGGTGAGGCGGCCGTGCAGCCGCAGGCGGGCCATGCCGCCGTCGGGGTAGACGTCCATCCGGACCTGCGCGACCGGGGTGTCCGGCACGCGGAAGCGGTGGCGGGTGTCGGGCTGCAGCGCGGTGCGCGGCAGCAGCTCGACCTCGGCGCCGTCGGCGGTGCGGCCGTGCAGCGCCGCCCAGCCGGGTGCGTTGTGCAGGAACCAGCTCGTGTCGAGCTCGGCCAGCACCAGCCGGGCCTCCGCGACGAGGGCGACCTCGACCCAGTCGTTGCCGTCGTCGCGGCGCCGGGCGTTCTCCCAGCCCTCGCCCATCGAGCGGGCGGGCCCGGGCAGCAGCAGGTTGTTCGGGGAGCCGTAGAAGGCGTTCGAGCAGGCGACGACGCGGCCGCCGTGCTCCAGCGCGGCGAGGTCGACGGTGCCGAGCGCGTCCAGCAGCTCCGGGTCGGGCAGGGCCTCGCCGTGCACCCGCAGCCGAGCGACGCCGCCGTCGGGGAAGATCCGCAGCCGGACGTGGGTGACCGGGCGCGGGTGGTCGACGGCGAAGGCGTTCTCGCTGTCGCCGGCCACCGGCGAGCGGGGCACCAGCTCCTCCCACGGAAGCGAGGTGGGATCGACGACCGGGCCGTCGGCGCGGGCGCCGTCGACGGCGACCTCGGGCGGGTAGTTGCCCGTGAACCAGGCCGTGTCGACGACGACGCCGTGCACCACCCCGGGCGCCCCGAGCCGCACGACCGCCTCGTCGTGGCCCGGTTCGCGCCGCCTGCGGGTCTCCCAGCCGTCGTAGACCTTGCCCTGCGAGCCGAACGCAGCCGGGTCGAACACCGGACGGCCGGGCGTGATCAGGTTCTCCTTCGCGGCGAACGCCTCGTCGTTGGCGTACACGACCGCGCCGCCCAGCGACCGCAGCGCCAGGTCCGGCAGCTCGCGGAAGTCCGCCATCAGTCCTCCCCCCGTCGCAGCAGCCGCCCCCGCGGCGTCCCGTCGGCCGGGGCGCCGCGCAGCCAGGTCCGGCGCACCACGCCGGTGAGCGGGCGCCCCGCGTACGGGGTGACCGCGTGCCGGTGGTGCAGCTCGCCCACGGTGTAGGGCTCGTCCGGGGCGAAGACGACCAGGTCGGCGTCGGCGCCCGGGGCGATCCGCCCCTTGCGCCGCAGGCCGACGCGGGCCGCGGGCGCCTGGGCCATCCACCCGACGACCTGGGCCAGGCCGTGCCCGCGCCGGCGGGCCTCCGTCCACACGACCGGCAGCCCGACCTGCAGCGACGCGATCCCGCCCCACGCCTCGCCGAAGTCGCCGACCTCGAGCCGCTTGAGCTCCGGCGGGGACGGCGAGTGGTCGGAGACGATCATGTCGATCACCCCGTCGGCGAGCCCCTGCCACAGCGCGTCGCGGTTGGCCGCCTCGCGCACGGGCGGGCAGCACTTGAAGCGGGTGTCGCCGTCGGGCACCTCCTCGGCGGTGAGCGCGAGGTAGTGCGGGCACGTCTCGACGCTCACCGGGACGCCCTCGGCGCGGGCGGCGGCGAGCTGCGGCAGCGCGGCGGCCGCCGACAGGTGCACCACGTGCACCCGGGCCCCGGTCTCGCGGGCGAGGCGCAGGAGCGTGGCGATCGCGGTGCGCTCCGCCTCGGGCGGGCGGGAGGCGACGAAGTCGGCGTAGCGGCGCCCCGACACGGGCCGGATCGCGTCCGCGTGCTCGGCGTGGGCGATCAGCAGCCCGTCGTGCTCGGCCACCGCCGCGAGCGCGGCCCGCAGGCCGCCCTCGTCGAGCGGCGGGAACTCCGGGACCCCGCTGTCGAGCAGGAAGCACTTGACGCCGAAGACGCCCTCGGCGTGCAGCTTCGCGAGCTCGCCCGCGTTACCCGGGACCGCGCCGCCCCAGAACCCGACGTCCACGGCGCACTGCCCCTCGGCGGCCGCCCGCTTGGTCTGCAGCGCGGCCACGTCGACCGTGGGCGGCAGCGAGTTGAGCGGCATGTCGACGATCGTCGTGACGCCGCCCGCGGCCGCGGCCCGGGTGGCGGTGGCGAACCCCTCCCACTCGGTGCGGCCCGGCTCGTTGACGTGCACGTGCGTGTCGACCAGCCCGGGCAGCAGCACCTCGTCGTCGGCGAGGACGACCTCGCGCGCGTCGGCGGGGGCGTCGACCGGCAGGACGGCCTCGATCCGCTCCCCCGACACCAGCACGGCGGCCGGCCGCTCGACGCCCTCGACGACGGCCCGCCGCGCCCGGAAGACGATCACCGCCGCCGCTCCTGGTAGGCCCGCCAGCTGGCCAGCTCGGAGATGTCCTCCAGCGGCGGGAGCTTCGGGTACTCGCGGCGCAGGACCATCGCGAGCGACCCGCTGCCGTCGGCGAGCTCGACCACGCCCAGCTCCAGCCCGTCCGGCTCGCCGGGCAGCAGCACCTCGCGCAGCTGCTCGTAGGACAGGTCGTAGACCTCGCCCTCGACGGCCGCGCCGCCCTCGCCGACGTCCTCGAGGGCCGGGTAGCGCCCGTCGACGGCGTGGAACCGGTAGCGCGGGGCCGTCCTCGTGCGGGCCACCAGCGGGGCGTCGCCCACGAGGTGGTGGTCGGCCCCGCCGGACATGGCGGTCCCGTTCAGGAACATGCGTGGCACTCAAACCCCCGTGATGTGCTCGGGCCGGATCGGGACACGGCGCAGCGCGCGCCCCGTCGCCGCCCGGATCGCGGCCGCGACGGCGGGGCCGCTGGAGATCGTCGGCGGTTCGCCGACCCCGCGCACACCGTACGGCGCGTGCGGATCGGCGTACTCGAGGACCTCGATCTTCATCGGCGGCATGTCGAGGATCGTCGGGATCAGGTAGTCGGTGAAGGACGGGTTCCGGACGATGCCGTCGGAGACCACGACCTCCTCCATGAGCGCGAGCCCCATGCCCTGGGCGCTGCCGCCCTGGATCTGGCCGACCACGGCGTCGGGGTTGATCGCCTTCCCGACGTCCTGCGCGGTGTCCAGCGCGACGACCTTGACCAGGCCCAGCTCGACATCGACGTCGACCACGGCCCGGTGCGCGGAGAACGCGTACTGGACGTGGGCGTTGCCCTGTCCGGTCTCCGGGTCGACCGGGTGGGTGGGCCGGTGGCGCCACTCGACGGTCTCCTCGATCACCTCGTCGCCGAGCACGTCCACGAGGTCGGCGAGGACCTCGCCACCGGCGTCGACGACCTTGTCGCCGTCGAGGCGCAGGCCGCGGCGCCCCAGCAGCCGGGCCGCGCGGTCGAGCACCGCGGCCCGCACCGCCTCGCAGGCGGCCTTCACCGCGCCGCCGGTGACGTAGGTCTGGCGCGACGCCGACGTGGAGCCGCCGGACCCGACGCTCGTGTCCTTCGGCGCCACGACGACCCGGTCGACGCCCAGCTCGGTGCGCACGATCTGCTGCTCGACGGTGACCAGGCCCTGCCCGACCTCGGCGGCGGCGGTCTGCACGGTGGCGACCGGCTCGCCGCCGGTGACCTGCAGCCGCACCCGGGCGGTCGAGTAGTCGTCGAAGCCCTCGGAGAACCCGACGTTCTTGTAGGTCACCGCGTAGCCGACGCCGCGCACGACCCCCTCGCCGTGCGTGGTGTTGGAGACCCCGCCCGGCAGGTCGCGCAGGTCCCGCTCCGGCCCCGGCTCGGGCGGCAGGGGCAGGTCGCGGACCTTGCGGATCAGCTCGGCCACCGGAGCGGCCGAGTCGATGAGCTGGCCGGTGATGTTGACGTCGCCCTCGCGCATGCCGTTGCGGGCGCGGATCTCGACCCGGTCGACCCCGACGGCGTCGGCGAGCTCGTCCATCAGCGCCTCGTGCGCGAACGCGGCCTGCACGCAACCGAACCCGCGCATGGCCCCGCAGGGCGGGTTGTTGGTGTAGACGCCGCGGGCGTCGACGCGCACGTTCGGGATCCGGTACGGGCCCAGCCCCAGGGTGCCACCGTTGCCGACCACCGCGGGGGTCGACGAGGCGTACGCACCGCCGTCGAAGAGCAGGTCGGCCTTCGCGTAGACCAGCGTGCCGTCGCGCTCGGCCCCGAACTCGTAGCGCAGCCACGCCGGGTGGCGGTGCACGTGCCCGAAGAACGACTCCTCGCGCGAGTAGCTCATCTTCACCGGCTTGCCGGTGTGCAGGGCGAGCAGGCAGGCGTGGACGTGCATGGACAGGTCCTCGCGCCCGCCGAACGCCCCGCCGACCCCGGCCAGGTGCAGCCGCACCTTGTCCGGCCCCATCCCGAGCGCCTGGCAGACCTGGCGCTGGTCGACGTGCAGCCACTGGGTGGCGACGTAGAGGTCGACGCCGCCGTCCTCGGCCGGCACGGCGAGCCCGGACTCCGGCCCGAGGAAGGCCTGGTCCTGCATGCCGACCTCGAAGTCGAGCGAGACCACGACCGGAGCGGTGGGGTTGTCCTCGCCGCGGCGGACCTTCACGTGCCGCACGAGGTTGCCCCCGGGGTGCACCTGCGGCGCGTCGGGGTCGAGGGCCTTGCGCGGGTCGGTGACCGCGGGCAGCGGCTCGTAGTCCACCGTGATCCGCTGCGCGGCGCGGCGCGCGGTCTCCGGGTGGTCGGCCGCGACCAGCGCGACCGGCTCCCCGTGGTAGCGCACCACCCCGGAGGCGAGCACCGGCGTGTCGGCGTGCTCCAGCCCGACCGCGTTCTGCCCGGGCACGTCGTCGGCCGTCAGCACCGCGGTCACCCCGGGCACGGCGAGGGCCTCGGCGACGTCGATCGAGCGGATGCGGGCGTGCGGGTGCGGGCTGCGCAGGGTCACGCCCCAGACCATGTCCTCGTGCCACAGGTCGCTGGCGTAGGCGAACTCCCCGGTGACCTTGAGCGTGCCGTCGGGGCGCAGCGGGCTGTCGCCGATGCGGCCGGAGGTGCGGCTCGCCGTCTCGGTGCTGGTCATGCCTTCTCCAACAGGTCGCGGTGGACGGCCCGGGCCTCGCGGGCGAGCTCGTCGGTGTCCACGGTGAGCACCCGGTCGCGCTCGACGACGGGGCGCCCGTCCACGAGCAGCAGCTCGAGCGGCGGTGGTGCGCCCAGCACGAGCGCGGCGACCGGATCGGCGACGTCGGCGTGGGCCGGGCCGTCGATCCGCCAGAGCGCGAGGTCGGCGAGCTTGCCGGGCTCGATCGTGCCGAGCTCGTCGGCCCGCCCGAGGACGGTGGCGCCGCCGAGGGTGGCGAGCTCGAGCCCGTCGCGCACCGACAGCGCGGTCGGCCCGCCCACGGCCCGGGCGAACAGCACGGCGTGGCGGACCTCTTCGAGGAGGCTCCCCGCCTCGTTGCTCGCCGCGCCGTCGACGCCGAGGCCGACCCGGGCGCCCGCGTCGCGCAGGTCGCGGGTGCGGGCGATGCCGGCACCGAGGCGGGCGTTGGAGGACGGGCAGTGGGCGACGCCGGTGCCGGTGTCGCCGATGCGCTTCACGGCGGCGTCGTCGAGGTGGATGGCGTGGGCGAACCAGACGTCCTCGCCGATCCAGCCGAGGCTCTCGACGTACTCGAGGGGGGTGCAGCCGAAGCGTTCGCGGCAGAACTCCTCCTCGTCGATGGTCTCGGCGAGGTGGGTGTGCAGCCGCACGCCGTGGCGGCGGGCGAGCTCGGCGGACTCGCGCATGAGCTCGCCGGTCACCGAGAACGGCGAGCACGGCGCGAGCCCGATCCGCACCATCGCTCCGGGCGACGGGTCGTGCCAGCGGTCGATCGCCTCCTCGGAGGCGGCGAGGATCGCGTCGCGGTCCTCGACGACGTGGTCGGGCGGAAGGCCGCCCGCGCTCTTGCCGAGGTCCATCGAGCCACGCGTGGGGTGGAAGCGCAGCCCCACCTCGCCGGCCGCGGCGATCTCGGCGGCCAGCAGGTCGCCGCCCTCGCGCGGGAAGACGTAGTGGTGATCGGTGCTGGTGGTGCAGCCGGTGCGCGCGAGCTGGGCCAGCGCCCCGGTCGCCCCGACGTGCACCGCGCGCTCGTCGATGCCCGCCCACACCGGGTAGAGCGTGGTCAGCCACTCGAACAGCGTCGCGTCGACGGCGAGGCCGCGGGTCACCCACTGGTAGAGGTGGTTGTGGAGGTTGACGAAGCCGGGGGTGAGCAGGCAGCCGCGGCCGTCGACGACCTCGCCGGAGCGCTGCGGCGCCCGGCCGGGGCCCACCGCGGTGATCCGGTTGCCCTCGACGACCACGTACCCGTCCGGGTACTCCGCACCGGCGACGGTGACGACGTGCGCGCCTTCGATGATCATGACGCGCGCTCCGCGGCGGTCCGCACGGCATCCATGATCTTCTCGTAGCCCGTGCACCGGCACAGGTTGCCCGCGAGCGCCTCCCGGATCTCCGGGTCGGACGGGTGCGGGTTGCGCTGCAGCAGGTCGTGGGTGGAGACGATCAGGCCGGGCGTGCAGAAGCCGCACTGCACGGCCCCGCACTCCAGGAAGGCCTGCTGGACGGGGTGCAGGTCCTCGCCGGAGCCGAGCCCTTCGACGGTGGTGACCTCCCGGTCGACCGCCTGCCCCGCCGGGACCAGGCACGCGCACGCCGGAGTGCCGTCGAGGTAGACGGTGCAGGAGCCGCACTCGCCCTGCTCGCAGGCGTTCTTCGAGCCGGGCAGGCCGAGCCGCTCGCGCAGGACGTAGAGCAGGCTCTCGCCCTCCCACACGTCGTCGGCCTCGCGCCGCTCGCCGTTCACGGTCAGTTCGATGCGCATCAGGCGGCCCTCCGGTAGTCGTCCCAGGCCCAGGTGGCGGCGCGGCGCGCCATCACCGACAGGGAGTGCAGGCGGTACGCGGCGGTGCCGCGCACGTCGTCGATCGGGGCGGCGGCGTCGCGGACCTTCCGCCCGAACTCCACCGCGAGCGAGTCGGGCAACGGCCCGCGCGACTCCCACAGGCCCGCCGCGTCGAGCTCGCCCGCGAGGAACTCCGCGGCGGCGTCGGCCCGCCGCGGGGTGGGGGCGGCCGAGCCGATCCCGGTGCCCACCACCCGGCGCTCCGGGTTCATCGCCAGCCCGAACGCCGACACCGAGATCACCATCGCGTTCCGGGTGCCGATCTTGCAGAACTGCTGGGGCCCGCTCGCGGGGGCGATCAGCACGGCCGCGATCAGCTCGTCGGGCTCGAGGGCGTTGCGCTTGACGCCGGTGTAGAACTCCGCCGCCCGGATGCGCCGGACCCCGCGGACCGACGCGACCTCGATCTCGGCGTCGGCCGCCAGCAGGGGCGGGTGGCTGTCGCCCGCGGGTGAGGCCGCGCCCAGGTTGCCGCCGACCGTGCCCCGGTTGCGGATCTGCGGCGAGCCGACCGTCCGGGCGGCCATCGCGAGCCCGGGCAGCCGGTCGGCCAGCTCCTCGATGATCCGGGTGTAGGTGACACCGGCCCCGAGCCGCACCCGCCCGTCCGGCTCGGTGCCCCACTCCTGCAGGTCGGGCACGCGGGTGAGGTCGAGCAGCGCGGGCGGCCGGCGCCGGTCGAAGTTGATCTCGACCATCACGTCGGTGCCGCCCGCCACCGGCACGGCGTCCGGGTGCTCGGCCTTCGCCGCAAGGGCATCGGCCCACGTCGTCGGCGCGAGGAAGTCCATGCCGAGAAGTACAGCCCTCCGCTGCGACGGGCAGAAGTCGCCGACGTGACGAATCGCCCGACCCAGGACCCCGAATGGGTTGTAGGTTCCTCCAATGCAGCTGCGCGACCTGCTGGCGCACCCCGGACTGGGGCTGCGCCTGCTGCACGCGGGCGGCGACCCCGACGCCCTCGACCGGCCGGTGCGCTGGGTCTACACCACCGATCTCATCGACCCGGCCCGCTACCTGTCCGGCGGGGAGCTGGTGATCAGCGGCCTGGTGTGGCGGCGCGACCCGGGCGACAGCGAGCGGTTCGTCGCCGCCGTTGCCGATGCGGGCGCGGCCGCGCTCGCCGCGGGCGAGGCGGTGTTCCACGGCATCCCCGAGGACCTCGTCGACGCCTGCCGCCGGCACGGCCTCCCGCTCCTCGCCGTGCCGGAGGAGGTGTCGTTCGCGGCGGTCACCGAGGTCGTGGTCGGCGCGCTCACGGCGGCCCGCGGGGACCGGCTCGCGCTCACCCTCGGCCGGCAGCGGCGGCTGCTGTCGGCCGTCGCGGGCGGGCTCGGGCTCGACGAGCTGGCCGCCGAGGTGTCCGCCGCCACCGGCGTGGCGATCCGGGTGCTGTCGGCGACGGGACGGGCCGTCGTGGCCGGGCCGTCCCCGCTCGGCGACGCCGACCTCGACGCGGCCGTGCGCACGTTCCTCACCGCCGACCGGCTGCCCGCCGTCGTCCCCGGCGCCCGACGCTCGGTGTTCCCGGTCGGCCCCGCCTCGGAGGAGCGGATCACGTCGTGGTTCGTGGCCGCCGACGGCGACTGCACCACCTGGGACACCGAGGTCGGCGACACCGTCGGCGAGCTGGTGGCGATCACGGCGCTCGACCGCGCCCGCCGCGGCGAGGGGCTGCGGATCGCCCGCGAGATCGCCGAGGGCGCCATCGAGCTGATCGCCGCGGGCGCGGCGCAGCGGCCCGAGGTGGCCGTGCGGCTGCGGCAGGCGGGGCTCGACGCGGACGCGCCGCTGGTCATCGCGGTCGCCGGCTTCGAGTCGCCCGAGCGCGTGCAGGCCGCCCGCTCCGTCCTCGTCGACGCGGTGACCCACGTCGGGCCCCCGACGGTCGGGGTGCACGAGGGGCTCGCGGTGGCGCTCATGCCCGCGGGTCCCGCCGACACGCCGGCCGACGCCGTGCTCGACGCGGCCCTGCGCCGGCTCGCCCCCGGGCTGCGGCCGGACCGGCTCACGGTCGGTGTGAGCCGCCCCGCGCCGATCGAGGCCCTCTCCGGCGCCCTGCAGGAGGCCCGCCACGCGCGCGAGCTCGCCGCCCGCCGCCCCGGGCCCGTGCACGTCGTGACCGGCGCCGAGGTCACCTCGCACGTCGCGCTGCTCGCGGCCGTGCCCGACGAGGTGCGGCGCGCGTTCGCCGTCCGCGTGCTGGAGCCGGTGCTCGACTACGACGCGCGCACCGGCGCCGGGCTGCGCGAGACCCTCGAGGCGTTCCTCGACTGCTCCGGGTCGTGGAGCCGGGCGGCGCAGCGGCTGCACCTGCACGTCAACACCGTCCGGTACCGGATCGGGCGGGTCGAGGAGCTCACCGGCCGCGACCTGTCCCAGCTCGCCGACCGGGTGGACGTCTACCTCGCGCTGCGGTCCCTGTAGCGCCGAGCCCCTGTCGTTGCGACGGACGCGCCGTTCGTCGGAACGGGGGTCGACTTAGAACGAACGGTCGTGCTAAACAGGCACCTGTGAGCAAGGGGGAGGCGACCCGCGGGGCCATCCTCGACGAGGCGGGCCGGCTGGCGCGCCGCGTCGGCCTGGGCGGGCTCACCATCGGCTCGCTCGCCACCCAGACCGGCATGAGCAAGAGCGGCCTGTTCGCGCACTTCGGCTCGAAGGAGTCGTTGCAGATCCAGGTGCTCGAGCACAGCAAGGACCGGATCATCGACGAGGTCATCCGGCCCGCGCTCAAGGCACCGCGGGGCATCCCCCGCGTGCGCGACCTGTTCGAACGGTGGCTCGCCTGGGACTCCGCCGACGGCGGCTGCCCGCTCACCGCCGCCTCCTTCGAGCTCGACGACCAGCCCGGCCCGGTGCGAGAACACCTCGTCCGCGTGCAGCGCGACTGGACCGAGACCCTCGCCACGGTCTTCGCCAGCGGGATCGGCGAGGGCCACTTCCGGCCGGACGCCGACCCGCAGCAGTTCGCCCAGGACCTGCAGGGCGTGATGCTCGCCTTCCACGTGGCGAGCCGGCTGCTCGGCGACCCGCGCGCCGCCGACCGCGCCCGCACCGCCTTCGACCGGCTCCTCGAGGCCGCCTCGACCTGACCAGCACCGCCGGACACCGCCCCGTCCGACACCACCCCGTCCGACACCGCACCGTCCGACACCGCACCGCCTGACACCACGCCGACCGGAGGGACCGCATCCGTGTCGCCACAAAAAAGCACGATCGTTCGTTTCTTTTCTTGGGGTGAGCGGTGGGCCCCCGCCCTCGCCACCCGGCTCGCGACCCGGCTGTGGTTCACGATCCCGCGGCCGATCCCGCGCGAACGGCTGCCCGCGCTGCCGCCGGGCACCGCGATCCGGGTGCAGCCGGCGGGCCGTCCCCTGCACGCCCTCGCCTGGGGCAGCGGCGAGCCGGTCTACCTCGTGCACGGCTGGGGCGGGCGGGTCGAACAGCTGGGCGGGTTCGTCGCGCCGCTCGTCGCCGCGGGGCACCGGGTGATCGCCTTCGACGGCCCCGGCCACGGGGCCTCCCCCGGCGGCGCCCACGGGCCGCGCTCGACCACGATCCCGGAGCTCGCCGACGCGCTGCTCGCCGTCGTCGCCGAGCACGGCAGGCCGCACGCGGTGATCGCCCACTCGATGGGCGGCGCCGTCGCGGCCCACGCCGTGCGCCGCGGCCTGCGCCCGGACGCGCTCGTGCTGCTCGCCCCCGCGGCCGACCCGCGCTGGGTGCTCGACCGCTTCGTGGCCGGCATCGGCGCGGGCCCGCGGGTGCGGGCCGGGCTGGAGCAGCAGGTCGCGCGGCGGGTCGGGATGCCCTGGGAGAGCTTCCACGTGCCGTCGCTGCCGCGCTTCGCCCCCGTGCCGCCCACGCTCGTCGTGCACGACGCGCGCGACCGCGAGGTCGGGCCCGAGCACGGCCGCGCGATCGCCGAGGCGTGGCCGGGGGCGCGGCTCGTGGAAACCTCGGGCCTGGGCCACCGCAGGCTGCTGCGCGACCCGGCCGTGATCGACGAGGCCGTGCGGTTCGTGACCGACGCTCGCACCGCCCGGCGCCCGGCATGAGCGCCCCGGTCGTGCAGCCGCTGGAGCGGGCCCGCGCCGAGGCCGCCGTCGACGCGGTCTTCGCCGGCCTCTCCCCGCGCAGCCGCTACCTGCGCTTCCACGCCCCCGTGCCGCACCTCTCGGACGCGGTGCGGGCCCGCCTGGTCGACATCGACGGGGCGCGGCACGCCGCCGTGGTCGCCGAGGTCGACGGCGGGGGGCCGATCGGCATCGCGCAGGTCTTCGGGCCCGGGCACGGCACCGCCGACGTCGCCGTCGCCGTGGTGGACGCCTGGCACCGGCGCGGGGTCGGCAGGCGGCTGCTCACCGCCGTCGCCGCGCTCGCCGAGCAGATCGGCTACACCGAGCTGCGTGGCGCGATCCTGCCGGAGAACGCGGCGATGCTGGGGCTCGCCCGCAGCGTCCTGCCGTGGGCGCGCCCCCGCTTCGACGGTGAGGTGGTGCTGTTCTCCGCCCCGATCGGGCCCGCGGCCTGGACGGTGACGCACGAGGACCTGCTGGCCGACCTCCGCTGACGCCCGGCCGGGGGCGGGGTCAGTCGCGGGTGACCGTCGCCTCGATCAGCCCGTACGGGCGGTCGGCGGCGTAGAAGACCTCGTTGGGGTTCTCCAGGCCGAACGGCGACAGGTCCACGACGAAGTGGTGCTTGTTCGGTGCCTGCAGGCTGATCTCGGCGACCTCCGGGTGCGCCTCGAGCACCGCACGCCCCATCTCCCAGAGCGTCTGCTGCAGGGCGAGCGAGTGGACGGTGGCGAACTGCTCCAACAGGATCCGCCGCACGTCGCCCCAGGTCTTGTCCCAGTCGATCTCGAGGCTGGTGTACCGCCACCGCGCCACCAGCGAGGTGGACATGATCCGGTCGTGGGTCTCCTCCAGGGTGGTGTAGCGGTCCTTGAGGAAGCCCGCGAACTCCGAGCCGGTGGACTTGAGCAGCACCAGGTCGCGCAGGCCGGACACCACCTCGGTGCCGGCGTCGGAGACGTCGACGACCGTGGTGCGCACCTCGGGGCCGCGGCGCACCCACGTGTGGTCGTGCCCCTCCGCGCCGACCGGCACCCGCTCCCAGGCGAACTCGTCCACCGAGATCCGCGCGCCGCGCACCGGCTCGACGTCGTCGACGAAGTGGCGGGCGAGCGTGATCGCGTAGTCCTCGATCGCGCGCAGCCCGTGCTCCTTCGCGAACGCGTACGCGGTGTTCTTCTGCGTGTCGGTGGGCAGCACCTTGGACTGGTCGCCGTGCAGGTGCGCGTCGGCGAAGTCGCCGCGCAGCGCCGTGGACACGGTCACGTCGCGGATCTCGTGCCGCGCGGTCTCGCGGTAGATCCGCACGAGGCGGTTCTCCGCCTTGCCGTACTGGTTGGCTCCGAGCACGATTCCCATCTCAGCTCCCGCGGTATGTCGAGTAGGCGTAGGGGGACAGCAGCAACGGCACGTGGTGGTGCTGCCCCGGGTCGGACACGGTGAAGGTGACGACCACCTCGGGGTAGAACCCCTGCTGCCCGTTCGCCGCGAAGTACTCCCCCGTGGCGAACGTGAGCCGGTAGTCGCCCGCCGGGAGCTCGGCGGCGAGCTCCCGGACGCGCCCGTCGGCGTCGGTGACGGCGGAGGCGAGCTCGTGGCCGTCCGTCGTCGCGAGCCGGACGGCGACGCCGGAGGCCGGCGTTCCGCGGGTCGCGTCGAGGACGTGCGTGGACAGGGTCATGCGGCTTCCTCGTTGATCAGGCGCGCGATGCGCAGCCGGTTGATCGCGGCCAGCTCGGCCAGCGCGACGGCCCGCTCGGTGGCGGGGTCGTTGCCGAGGCGCGCCCGCAGGATGCCGAGCAGCTCCTCGGCGCTGCGGCCGGTGGCGCACACCAGGTAGACGTGGCCGAAGCGCTCCTCGTAGGCGCGGTTGGCCTCGGCGAGCTCGGCGAGCACGGCCGGGTCGGCGCCGGCCACGCCGCTCTGCTCGCGCCGGGACGCGCCTTCGGCGTTGCGGTCGCCGATGCGGGGGTGGCCGGCCATCGCCTCGTCCAGGTCGGCGTCGGTGAGCGCGGCCTCCGCGGCGGCCTGCAGCGACGCGAGGTCCGGGTGCGGCCTGCTCGCCGCGACCTCCCGCGCCCAACGGGGCGCCGAGCACACCTGCAGCAGCTCCCGCTCGGCCTCGGCCGCGTCGAGGGCGTTCCACTGCTCGAGGATCATCGGCCGAACGCCCTCGTGCGCGCGGTGGCGATCGGGTTGGCGTCGGCGACGAGGTCGGCGAACCGGTGGCTCGCCACCTTCGCGATCTCGATGAGCGCCGCGGCGTGCTCCTGCGCCGGGGAGTTGGCCAGGCGCTGGCGCCCCTCGGCGAGCACCCGCTCGCTGGAGCCGGAGTCGCGCACGCAGACGATCAACGGGAAGCCGAAGCGCTCCCGGTACGCCGCGGTCAGCTGCGCCAGCTCCTCGTGCTCCTCGTCGGCGAGGCGGGTGAGCCCGGCGCTCGCCTGGTCGCGGGCCGACTCCTCGCCCTCGTCGCCGTCGGCGACGCCGTCGGCGCCGAGGTCCGGGTACGAGGCCATCAGCGCGCGCTGCTCCTCGACCGGCGCGGAGAACAGCGCCTCCTGGAACGCGGCGCGCAGGCTCGCGGTGTCGGAGAACGGCCGCCGGTCGTAGGCGCGGCCCACGATCTGGGAGTTGCCCTGGAACAGCCGGCCGAACGTGGTGACGAACTCGTCGCGGCTCATCCGGTTGACCTCCTCCAGCCGCACCGTGCCCTCGCCGGGGGTGCCCGCCACGGCGGGCCCGCGGCCCCGGCCGAGGTGGTGGAACACGACGTTGAGCAGGATCGCGGTGAGGCTGCCGAGCGTGATGCCGGAGCCGAGGATGATCTGCGCCCACCCCGGCACGGCGGTCGCCACGTCGGGCTGCGCGGTGACGAACATGGCGAGCCCCACGCTCGAGCCGACGATCACCACGTTGCGGTGGTCGTGGAAGTCGACCCGCGACAGCGTCTGGATGCCGACGACGGCGACCGTCGCGAACATGGCCAGCGCCGCGCCGCCGAGCACCGGGTGCGGGATCCCCGCCACGATCGCGCCCGCCTTGGGCAGCAGCCCGAGCACGATCATGAACACGCCCGCGGCGACCACGACCCAACGGCTCTTGACCTGGGTGAGCCGCACCAGCCCGACGTTCTCGGCGAAGCAGGTGTAGGGGAAGGAGTTGAAGACGCCGCCGATGGTCGTCGCGAGCCCGTCGGCGCGCAGCGCGCGGGTGACGTCCTCGCGGCCGACCCGCTTGTCCACGATCTCGCCGGTGGCGAAGACGTCCCCGGTGGTCTCCACCGCGGTGATGAGCATGACCACGATCATGGACACGATCGCGGCGAAGCTGAACTGCGGCCACCCGAAATGGAACGGGGTGGTAACACCGACCCACGGCGACTCGGCCACGGCGTCGAAGTGCGCGTCACCGAACAGCCACGCGACGAGGGTGCCGACCACGAGCCCGATCAGCACCGCCACGGTCGCCAGGAACCCGCGGAAGAACCGCTGGATCGCGATGATCAGCGCCAGGGTGCCGAGCGCGTAGGCCAGGTAGCGGGGGTTGCCCGGCTGCGGGTCGGAGCCGCCGCCCACGGCGTCGGTGGCGGCCACCGGCAGCAGGGCGAGGCCGATGATCAGGATCACCGAGCCGGTGACGACCGGCGGGAAGAAGCGGATCAGGCGCCCGAAGAACGGCGCGATCAGGAACGTCGCCAGGCCGGCGACGATCACCGCGCCGTAGATGACGAGCAACCCGTCCGTGCCGCCGCCCGCGGCGAGCCCGATCGCGATCATCGGCGACACGGCGGTGAACGTGACCCCCTGCAGCAGGGGCAGCCGCACGCCGATCTTCCAGATCCCGGCGGCCTGGATGATCGAGGCGATCCCGCAGGTGAACAGGTCGGCGTTGATCAGGTGGACGAGCTCCAGGTCGGACAGGCCGATCGCGCCCGCGAGCAGGATCGGCACGATGACCGCGCCCGCGTAGAACGCGAGCACGTGCTGGAACCCGTACACGGCGAGCTTGCCGACGGGCAGGACCTCGTCGACGGGGTGGGGACGTCGCGGCATGGGCACCTCGCTGTGCGCGCTGGGTGGCAGGACCAGACGCCGAAACGATGACTCGCGGGCTGTGGCAGCCGACACCCTCCGAAGCGACGAAACCCGCCCGCGTCGACCCGGCGTCACTTGTGCGATCCGACAGTGCC
>NZ_DATGOP010000134.1:0-23427 GCF_035305885.1 Pseudonocardia sp. | reverse complement strand
TCTTCGTGCCCTACAACGCGGCCATGACCGTCCGCCAGGAGGTGCTCGACCAGCACCCGCAGCTCGCCGACGTGTTCAACCCCATCGCCGAGAAGCTCACCACCGAGCTGATGCGCGAGCTCAACGAGCGCGTCGACGTGGGCGGCGAGCTGCCGGACGAGGTCGCCGAGGACTTCCTGAGGCAGAACGGCTTCATCGGCTGATCTCCGTCCGGCGGTTCCGCGGAACCCGAGCTCCGTCGATCCGGCCGGCGGTGGGCGCGCCGGGCCGCCTCGCCGGTCTCGGCGCTCGCTTCCGGGTTGGTGCTGTCGCGGCGAGTGGCCCGGTGCACTCCGGGTCCTCGCCGCGGTGGTGGCAACAGCAGGCCGAGGACGTGGTCGAGGCCGAGATCGAGGCCGCCGCCACCCCGCCTCGAGCTGATCGTCGTGTGGTCGATGTGCAGGCCGGCTCCCCGAGCCGCACGCCCGGCGCCGCCTCGGGCGGCCTACGCCCTCCCCGCGATCTCCGCCACCACCCTCCGCGTCACCGCCGCCCCATCCGGCAGGGCCCGCAGGATCGGCCCCGCGATCGCGTCGAGCTCGAGCGTGGCGCCCGCGAGCGCGTCCTTGAGCATCGACGACCGCATGCCCGTGGGCAGGCCCGCGATCCGCTTGGCGACCGCGGCCGGGTCGATCTGCACCCCCGCGGCGGCCGCGGCGGCGGCCGTCTCGGTGACCAGCCCGTCCAGCAGGTCGGGGTGCGCCTCGGCGGCGGGGCCGATCGGCCGGCGGGCGTGGGTGGTGAGCAGCGCGAGCGGGGCGAGGAACGACAGCTTCCGCCACAGCAGCGTCGGCTCGTCGGGGGCGGTGGTGTCGACGTCGAGCCCCGCGCCGCGCAGCAGGTCCTCCGGGTCGACGCGGGCCCGCTCCCGCTCGGCGGCGAGCGCGTACTCGACGAACGGTGACACGTGCTCGACGACGCCCGGGGCGACGCGGGTGGCCTCCACCGACACGGTCATCGGCACGACCACGGCCTGCGGCAGCGCCGCGCGCAGCAGGGGCACGTGGTCGGTGCCGTTCAGCAGCGGCGCCACCGCGGCGTCGGCGAGCAGGCCGCCGGGCACCCGGCCGAGCGCGGCGAGCAGGTCCGGCGCCTTCACGGCGACGAACAGGACGTCGACCGGGGCGGTGAGATACGGCCACGCCGGCACCCGCACCCGCCGCTCGCCGAACCGACCGCTGCGCAGGGTGAGCCCGTCGACGTTGATCGCGGTGCTCGTGCGTTCCGAGGCCAGCACGGTGACCTCGTTGCCCGCCTCGGCGAGGAGGACGGCGAGCATCCCACCGACCGCGCCCGCCCCGAGCACCCCGACCCGAACCGCCACAGTGCGCTCCTTCCCCCGTGCGTTCGACACGGGTCATCCTGCCTCAGCGCCTCCCGAGCACGCGCATGCCCGGCGGCAGCAGCATCCGCCGCGGGTCGACGAGGGCGAGCGCGGCGAGCCCCACCAGCGGGAGCAGGGTGAGCTGCACCAGCCCGGCGCCCTGCCAGCCGATGCCGGCCACCAGGCGGGCGAAGATCAGCCCGGACACGGCGGCGGCCACGTAGTAGGTCAGGATGAACAGTCCCGCCCCGCGCCCGACGTGCTCGGGCCGCACCGAGCGCTGCAGCACCGTCGAGCAGTTGGTGAACAGCACCCCGCTGGCGAACGTGCCGATGAGGAACGCGAGCACGTACTGCGCCGTGGCGCCGGTCGCGACGGTGTAGGCGGAAAGGGCGCTCACCGCCGTGCCGGCGAACCCGACGGCCATGAGCAGCCGCTGGTCCACCCGATCGGCGAGCCAGCCGACCGGGAGCGCCATCATCGCGCCGAACCCGACGAGCGACGCCGCGAGCGCCGCTTCGCCGGGGGCGAACTCGAGCTGCTCGCGCAGGAACGTCGGGTACAGGCCGAGGAAGCCGTAGAAGACCAGACCCGACACCGCCGAGGTGACCCCGAAGGCGAGCGAGTTGCGGTTGTAGGGGGTGTCGGGCACGTGGTCGTAGTCGGCGGCATCGGGGGCGTCGGCCCGGCCCGCCACCGCCTCGCTCATCGCCCGCGGCACCGTGACCAGCAGGATCAGCGCCATGACCAGGCCCGTGAAGCCGAACACGTAGAACGGGGTGCGCCACGAGCCGGACGCGGCGGCCATCGCCTGCCCGATCACCGGACCGAGGAACACACCGAGCCCGAACGCGACCCCGATGAACCCGGCGGCGAGCGCCCGGCGGTGGAAGTAGTAGGCGCCGATGATCGCGTAGATGGCGGTGGCCTGCACGCCCTCCCCGATGCCGGAGACGAGCCGGTAGACCGCCATGTCGACGAAGCCCGCCGCGAGCGGGATGGCGACCGTGCCCAGCGAGTACACGACCACGCTCACCACGACGATCGTCTTGCGTGACATGCGGTCGAGCAGGTAGCCCGCCGGGACGCCGGTGAGCGCGAGGCCGAGCGTGAAGCCGGTGGCGAGCAGCCCCGCCTGGTCGAGCGAGAACCCGAACTCCTCGCGGATCTCCGGGACCAGCGGGTAGAACACCTGCCGGTCCATCGCGTTGAGCAGGTACGACAGGCACAGGGCGGTGAAGCCGAGCACGACCACCGCCGTCCCGGCGGGCGCGGCCTTCTGCGGGAGCACGCGCTCGCTCATCGGATCTCCTGCCGGCGCTCGTGGGTGCTGGCGCTGCGGAAGTCGGTGTACGTGTACGGGTTGTCGAGGATCTTGGTCTCCGGGATGTCGGGGTTCATGCCCTTCTCCCAGGCCTCCTCGCCGAGCTGGGCGCGCAGGTGCTCGACCATGCGCTCCACGGCCTGCCGCGCCGCGGCGAGGTCGACGCCGACGAGCTCGTGGTCGCGCTTCACGACCCGCCCGTTCACCAGCACCGTGTGGACGTCGCCGCGCTGGGCCTGGAACACGACGTGGCCGTGCGGGTTGAGCAGCGGGAACATCACCGGCGAGCGCTCGTTCCTGATCAGCACGAGGTCGGCGAGCTTGCCGACCTCGACGCTGCCGAGCCGGTCCTCCCGGCCGAGCGCGCGGGCGCCGCCGCGGGTGGCCCACTCGACCACCTGCGCGGCGCGCAGCGAGGAGTGGGTGACCGTGTCGCCCTTCGCGTGCGCCTCCAGGTGCTCGCGGGAGCGGTCGGCGCCCAGCGTGGACCGCATCGCCGAGAACAGGTCGGCGCTCCACCACACCGAGGTGTCCATCGACAGCGACACCGGGATCCCGTAGGCCCGCAGCGCCCAGGTGGACGGGTAGCCCTGGCCCGCGCTCTGCTCGCTCTCGGTGGAGACCGAGACCGAACCGCCGGTGGCCGCGATGCGGTGGTAGGAGTCCGGCGAGAGCGAGGCCGAGTGCACGTAGACGGTCTCCGGCGTCATGAAGCCGTGCTCGTGCATCAGCCGGATGCCCTCGTCGCCGGTGGCGCCCCACACCCCGGCGTGCGTGGTGACCGGCACCCCGAGTTCGCGGGCGAGTTCGAACGCGGGCTTCTCGGGGAACGCGGGGTCGCCGGTGACGTCGAAGGCGAGCTGGAAGCCGAGCAGGTCGTCGCCGCGCCCGTTCGGGAAGCGGCGCGCGACGAAGTCGCGGAAGCCGGGGGAGGCGGTCCAGTTCGCGGGCGCGTCCTGCAGGTTGCCGTAGGCGAGGACGAACCGGCCGGGCACGGCGGTGAGCGCGTCGACGGCGGCGTCGGCGTGCTCGGGGGTCTGCAGCCCGTGCGACCAGTCGACGGTGGTGGTGACGCCCGCGTCGATCGCCTCGATGGCCGACAGCAGGTTGCCCGCGTACACGTCCTCGGGCCGGAAGACCTTGCCCCACTCGAGGTAGTACCAGACGAAGTACTGGGTGAGCGTCCAGTCGGCACCGTAGCCGCGCATCGCGGTCTGCCACATGTGCCGATGGGTGTCGATCATCCCCGGCATCACGATGCCGCCGGTCGCATCGATCTCGACGGTGCCGGGGGGAACGCTGAGGTCGGGTCCGATCGCGGCGATCGTCTCGCCGACCACCAGCACGTCGTGGCCGGGGAGTACGGAGTGCGCCGCGTCGACGGTGAGAACCGTGCCGCCCCGGAGGACGACGGGCGTGGGCTCGCTGGGCACCAGACGCTCCTTTGCGCGACGGACGGACGTCCGCCTACCGGACATCCTGTGGGGCGCAGCTTTGTGGAGGCCGCGCGCCGTGTCAATCCGCGCGTGCGACGACCCGCCGGCGGGCTCCGCTGTCCGCCTCGCGGACACGGCGGTTACGCTCGTGCGATGCCACGCGCAGGAACCGGTCCGGACTTCATCGAGGCGCTCGCCCGCGGGCTGGACGTCCTCACGGCGTTCCGGCCCGGGCAGCCGGTCATGACGCTCGCCGAGGTCGCCTCCGCCACGGGCCTGGCCCGCCCGACGGCGCGCCGGATCCTGCTCACGCTCGAGGAGCTGGGCTACGTCCGCGCCGCGGAGCGGGGCTACTCGCTCACGCCGCGGGTGCTCGACCTCGGCGTGGCGTACGTGCGGTCGATGGGGCTGTGGGAGGTGGCGCGCCCGCACCTGGAGCAGCTGGTCGCCCGCACCGGCGAGTCGTGCTCGATCGCCCAGCTCGACGGGTCGGACATCGTCTACGTCGCGCGGGTGTCGGTCCCGAAGATCGTCACCCTCGCCGTGCAGATCGGCACGCGGTTCCCGGCGCTGCCCACGTCGCTGGGGAAGGTGCAGCTCGCGGCGCTGCCGCCGGACGAGCTGGAGCGGGTGCTCGCCCAGCCCTCGCGATCGGGCCTCACGCCGCGCTGGCAGCCCGACCGCGCCGAGCGCGACGCGGTGCTGCGCGAGGTCAGGGCGCGCGGCTGGGCGCTCACCGACGAGCAGCTCGCGCCGGGCATCCGGTCGATCGCCGCGCCGCTGCGCGACGGCTCGGGCAAGGTGATCGCGGGCGTCAACGTCAACTGCCACGCCGCCGAGACGTCGGTGGAGTACCTGCTCGAGCACCACCTGCCGCTGCTGCTGCAGACCGCGGGGGAGATCAGCGCCGACTTCGCCCGCCTCGACACCGTCCCCCACGTGACGGTCTCCGCGTCATGACGGGTTGACGCGCCTCACCCGTCCGGAGAATGATCCGGGCCGCGGACGGATGTCCGCCTTACGGACGGAAGGTGCGTGAATGGCCGAGAGGGCGGCGGGACCGCTGGCCGGGATCCTGGTCGCGGACTTCTCCCGCATCCTGGCCGGCCCGTACGCGACGATGCTGCTGGCCGACATGGGCGCCGACGTGATCAAGGTCGAGGGCCCGGCGGGGGACGACACCCGCACGTGGATCCCCCCGGAACGCGACGGCGTGTCCACCTACTACCTCGGGATCAACCGGGGGAAGCGCTCGATCGCGCTGGACCTGCGCGACGAGGAGGACGCCCGGGTGGCGCGCGAGCTGGCGCGGCGCGCGGACGTGCTGATCGAGAACTTCAAGCCGGGCGGCCTCGCCCGGTTCGGGCTGGACTACGAGGCGGTGCGCGCGGTCAACCCGGGCGTGATCTACAGCTCGATCACCGGCTTCGGCGCCGGGAAGGGCAGCCACGTGCCCGGCTACGACCTCATGGTGCAGGCCATGTCCGGCCTGATGAGCCTCACCGGCGACCCGGACGGCCCGCCGTACCGGGCGGGGATCTCGGTGTTCGACGTGATGGCGGGCAACCACGCCTTGATCGGCATCCTCGCCGCGCTGCGCCACCGCGACCGCACCGGCGAGGGGCAGCTCGTCGAGGTCAACCTGCTGTCGTCGGCGCTGACCGGGCTGGTCAACCACAGCTCGGCGTACGTGGCCGGGGGAGTGGTGCCCTACCGGATGGGCAACGCGCACCCGAGCGTGTTCCCGTACGAGCCGCTGCCCACCGCCGACGACGACATCATCATCGCCGCGGCCAACGACCGGCAGTTCCGCAAGCTGTGCGAGGTGCTCGGCATCCCGGAGGTGGCCGACGACCCCCGGTTCGCGCGCAACGCCGACCGCACCACGAACCGGGAGGAGCTGCGCCCGCTGCTCGTCGAGCGGCTCAAGCGGCGGGGCGCGGTCGAGTGGTTCGACGAGCTGGTCGCCGTCGGGGTGCCGTGTGGACCGATCCAGACCATCGACGGCGGGTTCGCCATGGCCGAGCGCTTCGGGCTCGACCCGATCGTCGAGGTCGGCGAGGGGGAGCGGGCGATGCCGGCCACCCGGCACCCGATCCGGTTCTCCGCCACCCCTGCCAGCTACCGGCTGCCGCCACCGGAGCTGGACGAGCACGGCGCCGAGCTGCGCACGTGGCTGTCGACCCCGCAGGAGGACCGGGATGCCTGAGTACCGCACCGCGCTCGGCGCGTCGAGCCTTCACAAGATCACGCTGCTGGGCCAGGACCTGGCCGAGGACGTGATGGGCACCGTCGGGTTCGGCGAGCTGTCGTTCTGGCTCGCCACGCAGCGGCGCCCCTCGAAGGGCGAGACGCGGGTGTTCGAGGCCGTCCTCGCCGCGCTCGCCGACCACGGGTTCACCCCCACCGCGATCGTCACCCGGCTGACCCACCTCTCGGCGCCGGACTCGGTGCAGGGGGCGCTCGCGGCCGGGCTGCTCGGTGGCGGGTCCCGCTTCCTCGGCGTCACCGAGGACTGCGGCCGGTTCCTGCACGAGCAGCTGCCGGACGAGCTGCCCACCGACGAGGCGGGCTGGGACGAGCTCGCGCTGGGCATCGTGCGCGCGCAGCGGGAGGCGAAGCGCTTCGTCCCCGGCCTCGGCCACCACGTGCACAAGAACGGCGACCCGCGCACGCCCCGCCTCATGCAGATCGCCCGCGAGGAGGGGCTGTTCGGGCCGCACCTGCAGCTGTTCGCCGCGATCGGGCGCGTGCACGCGCAGGTGCTCGGCAAGGAGCTGCCGCTCAACGGCGCGGGCGTCTGCGGCGCCGCCCTCGCCGACCTCGGCCTGCCCCTGGAGCTGTTGCGCGGGTTCGCGCTGCTCGCGCGCACCGCCGGGCTGATCGGGCAGCTGGCCGAGGAGTTGCGCCACCCCGTGGCCAACGACATCTTCCTGTCGGTCGACCTGAACAACGTGCCCGTCCCACCCGATCCCTACGACCCGGGAGGTACCCGTGGCTGAGCTGGTGGCGGTGATCGCCTCGACCCACCATCCCTTCTACTACCGGGCGAGTACGTCGACCGGCGAGGAGCGCCCGCCCTTCGCCGACGAGTGGGTGCGCAAGGTCGAAGCGTTCCGCGAGACGCTGACCCGCGCCCGGCCCGACGTGCTGGTGATGGTCGGATCGGACCACTTCCACCAGCTGTGGCTGGACAACATGCCGCAGTTCCTCGTCGGCAAGGCGCCGGTGTACGACGCCAACTGGTACAACGAGGAGCGCGAGTTCGGCCTGCCACGGATGCGCCTGCACGGTCAGGAGGACCTGTCGGCCCACATCCTGCGCGAGGGCATCGACGCGGGCTTCGACCTGGCGTTCTCCAACGAGCTGCGCATCGACCACTCGATCACGTGCCCGATCATCACGCTGCGGCCGCAGGCCGACCTGCCGATCGTGCCGATCTACACCAACATCTTCGCCCCGCCGCTGCCGCAGCCGAAGCGGTTCGTGCAGCTGGGGCGCACGATCCGGGAGCTCGTGAAGTCCTGGCCGTCGAACCAGCGGGTCGCGGTCATCGGCACCGGCCACCTGTCGCTGGAGCTGGGCGGGCCGCGCCAGTTCGGCCCGCACGGGCCCGACCCGGAGTTCGACCGCAAGGCGGTGGAGTGGATCTCCTCGGGCGACATCGAGGGGTGCCTGTCGGAGGTCACCCTCGACAGCCTGCACGCCCCCGGCAACGCCACCCACGGGTTCATGGACTTCATGCTGATGATGGGCGTCGCGGGCGAGGGGCAGAAGGCCGACTACGTCGACACCTACGACCTGTTCCACACCATGGAGGCCTACTTCACCTGGTATCCGGGGGGTCAGCGGTGAGCAAGTACCTGCTCAACAAGTTCCTGTTCACCGTCGACCGGGACCCCGGGCTCGTCGAGCGCTACCGGGAGGACCCGGCGGGCACGGTGGCGTGGTGGGAGGCCGAGGAGGCCGGCCGGATCCTCAACTGCGTCACGCTCGAGAAGACCACGTGGCTGGCGTTCGACGACGAGGAGCGCACGGCGCTCGCCACGCACGACTACCCGAAGCTGTTCGAGCTCGGCGCGCACCCGTTCCTCACGCTGACGCTGTTCATCGCGATGTTCGAGCGCGACTACGACGAGCCGCTCGGGTTCCAGAAGGAGTACGCGCGGCGGCTCGCGCACTTCTCGCTGCCCTACCCCGACATCGCGACGTGAGGGCCGCACGGATCGTCGAGTGCGGGCGCGAGCCCGTGGTGGGGGAGAAGGAGCCGCCCGCGGCCGGCGCGGACCACGAGCTGGTCGACGTGCTGGCCGCGCCGATCACCCCGCTCGACCTGCTGTGCGCCACCGGCACCTCGTACTTCGGGCGGCCCGCCACCCCGTACGTGCCCGGCGTGCAGGGCGTGGGCCGGGCGGGCGGCCGGGTGGCGTGGTTCCCGACGGCCGCCGGGATGGCGCCGGGGGACGGCAGCATGGCCGAACGGGTCGCCGTGCCCGCGGCCGACCTCGTCCCGCTGCCGGAGGGGGCCGACCCGGTGCAGGTCGCGGCGCTCGGGCTCTCGGCGGTCGCCGCGCACATGGCGCTCACCTGGCGCGGCGAGCTCGCGCCGGGCGAGCAGGTGATCGTGCTCGGGGCGGGCGGCGTCGTCGGGCAGGCCGCGGTGCAGCTGGCCCGGATCGCGGGTGCCCGCCGGGTGATCGCGGGCGCCCGCTCGGCGGAGGCGCAGGAGCGGGCCCGGGCGGCGGGCGCGGACGCCGTCGTCGCGCTCGACACCGACGACGTCGACGTCCTCGCCGCGCGGTTCACCGAGGCCGCGGACGGGCCGGTCGACCTCGTGATCGACCCGCTCTACGGTGCGCCCGCCGCGGCGGCGGCGCGGGCCCTGTGCGAGCACGGGCGGCTGGTGAACCTGGGCGGCTCCGCGGACGAGCGGAGCCCGATCGACTCCTCGACCCTGCGCAGCCGGTCGCTGCGCCTGCTCGGCTACACCAACAACTCGCTCACGCGCGAGCAGCGCGCCGCCGCCGTCACGACGGTCGCCGAGCACGCCGCCCGCGGCGCGCTCCGCGTGGCCCACGAGGCTGTTCCCCTGTCGGACGCGGGCGCGGCGTGGCTGCGCCAGGCCGAGGGGAAGACCGACGGCCGGATCGTGCTCACGCCCTAGACGCCCAACCCCGAGGAGGAACCGTGTCGTTGCCGCTGCTGCCGACGTCGCTGGTCGGGAGCTACGCCCAGCCCGAGTGGCTGATCGACCGCGCGAAGCTCGCGGGCCGGTTCCCGCCGCGGGTGCGGGCCAAGGAGCTGTGGCGCATCCCGCCGGAGCACCTCGCCGAGGCGCAGGACGACGCCACGATCGTCGCGATCCGGCTGCAGGAGCGGGCGGGGCTCGACATCGTGACCGACGGCGAGATCCGCCGCGAGAGCTACAGCAACCACTTCGCCACGGCCCTCGACGGCGTCGACGTCGACAACCCGGGCACGGCGCTCGACCGCACCGGCCACCCCAACCCGGTCCCGCGCATCGTCGGCCCGATCGGCAGGCCGAAGCCCGTGCAGGTCGACGACCTGCGGTTCCTGCGCGCGCACACCGACCGAACGATCAAGATCACCGTGCCGGGGCCGTTCACGATGTCGCAGCAGGCGCAGAACGACCACTACCCCGACCTCGAGTCGGCCGCCCTGGCCTACGCCGCCTCGGTGAACGCCGAGGTCAAGGACCTGTTCGCGGCGGGCGCCGACATCGTGCAGCTCGACGAGCCGTACATGCAGGCCCGCCCGGACGCCGCGCGCGCCTACGGCCTCGCCGCGCTGAACGCCGCGCTGGACGGTGTCACCGGCACCACCGCGGTGCACATCTGCTTCGGCTACGCGGCGATCGTCCACGAGCGGCCGGAGGGTTACTCGTTCCTGCCCGAGCTCGCCGCCTGCCCCGCGGACCAGGTCTCCATCGAGACCGCGCAGTCGGGCCTCGACCTCGGCGTGCTCGCCGACCTCGCGGACAAGACGATCGTGCTGGGCGTGCTCGACCTGTCCACCCCGGAGGTGGAGAGCGTCGAGACGGTGGCGGCCAGGGCCCGCCGGGCCTTCGCCCACCACGCGCCCGAGCGGCTCGTCCTCGCCCCCGACTGCGGCATGAAGTACCTGCCGCGCGAGTCCGCGTACGGCAAGCTGCGCGCGCTCGCCGGGGCGGCGCGGGTGCTGCGCGCCGAGCTGAGCTGACCGGACGTCCCCGCGGGCGCCGCCGCCCGGGTCTTCAGGAATGTGGCTTTCCTGAAGCGCAGCTTCATGGATGTGGCTTTCCTGAAACGCGGAAGGCCGCGGTCGCGGCGGCGAGCAGCAGGCTGGGGCTCTCGCTGCACCCCGGCCGCACCGCGCGGGCGGTCGTGGAGCTCGCGGCCGCCGAGCTGGCCGACGCGGCCGTGGTGGTGCTGCCGGTGCGCGGCGGGGTCGCCGAGTGGTACCGGCACGAGCGCGGCGGATCCGGGACCGGTGGGGTCGCGTCCGGGCGGGTGGCCGGGCGCAGGCTGCCGGGGCCGGTGGCCGCCGCCCTGTCCGGGCTCGCCCCCGGTCCGGAGCCGCTGCTCGCCGACCACCTGACCGGGGCGCCGTGGGGCGACCGGGCGGGCGAGCGGGGCGCGGTCGTGCGCGCCCTGCCCGGCAACGGGATGCCCGCGGGGGCGTTGGTGCTGCTGCGCGCCGGCGGGGCGCCGGACGAGCCGGACGCCGCGCTCGTGGACGAGTTCGCGCAGCGGGCGGGGATCGCGCTCGCCGCGGCCGCGCTGTACGCCGAGCAGACCCGCACCACGGCGGTGCTCAAGCGCAACCTGCTCGAACCCGACCTCCCCGAGGTCGAGGGGATGGTGTTCGGGGCGTGCTACCGGCCGGCCGAGGAGGCCCTGCTGATCGGCGGCGACTTCTTCGACGTCCACGCGGGCGGGGCCGGCGCGCTGTTCCTGCTCGGCGACGTGTGCGGCAAGGGCGTCGACGCGGCCGTCGACAGCGGCCGGGTGCGCCAGGCCGTGCAGGCGCTGCGCCGCCTCGAGCTCGACCCGGTCCGGATGCTGGAGCTGCTCAACGAGTCCATGCTCGACGCGGCCCCGTCCGCCGCCGGACCCCGCTTCGCCACCCTCGTGCTCGGCACCGCCGACCCGCTGAGAGGGGGAGGGGCTGCGGGTGCGGCTCGCCGCGGGCGGGCACCCGCCGCCGATGGTCGTGCGCGGCAGCGGGGTCGAACCGCTCGAGATACCCGGCATGCTCGTCGGCGGCGTGGCCCGGGCCCGGTTCGCCGCCCGCACCGTCGACCTCGCCGCCGGCGAGGCGTGCGTGCTCTACACCGACGGGGTCACCGAGGCCCGCGGCGGGGTGGACGGCGACGCGGAGTTCGGCGAGGAGCGGCTGCGGCGCCTGTTGGAGGGCTGCCACGTGCTGCCCGCCCCGGGCATCGCCGAGCGGGTCGCCCAGCACGCCACCGCGTGGGCGGTCACCGGCCGCGACGACATCGCCGTGCTCGTGGTGCAGGCGCCCCTGCCCGTCGCGCCGGCCCACCCGCAGGAGCCCTCCGCATGAGCACCGACCGGATGACCACCGGCGCGCCGCGAGCCGCCGCCCCCTCCGTCGCCGACGCGTTCTTCGACGCGCTGACCCGCGCCGACGAGCAGGGCGCCGTCGGGATCGCCCTCGGCCGCCTCGACGCGGGCACGCCCGCGCAGGACGTGCTGCTGCACCTCGTCGGCCCGGCGCAGGAGCGGGTGGGGCGGCACTGGGCCGCCTGGACCGTCGCGCAGGAGCACGCCGCCACCTGCATCAACGAGCGGGTCGCCGCCGCGGTCGGCGTCCGCACCCGGACCGACGGGCAGCGCGGCCACGTCGTGATGGGCTGCCTCGACGGCGAGTGGCACGCCCTGCCGGCGCGGATCGCGGCCGAGGTGCTGCGGCTCGCCGGGTGGCGCGTCACCTTCCTCGGTGCCAGCGTCCCGCCCGCCCATCTCATCTCCTACCTGCACGAGCACGGCCCGGACGTGGTGGCGGTCAGCTGCGCGCTGCCGATCCACCTGCCTTCGGCGCACCGGACGATCGCGGCGGCGCAGCGCACCGGCACCCCGGTGCTCGCCGGCGGCCCCGGCTTCGGCCCGGACGGCCGGTGGGCGGCCACGCTCGGCGTCGACGCGTGGGTGCCCGGCGCCGCCGAGGCCGTCGCGCTGCTGGAGAGCCCGGGGTGGCCGCGGCAGGCCGGGCCGGGGCGGGCCGCCGACGGGGGCGCCGAGTACGCCGGGCTGCGGGGCAGGCGCGCCGAGCTCGTCCGCGCCGCGCTGCACCGGCTCGGCGGCGCCTCCCCGCTCGCCGAGCCCGAAGGCGCCTCCGGCGGCAACGGGCTCGAGGGACAGCCGCACGAGGACGTGGGCCGGCTCGTCGACTTCCTCGCGGCCGCGGTCTACCTCGACGACGCCGACCTGTTCGGCGAGCACGTCGGCTGGCTCGCCGCCCTGCTGGCCGCGCGGGACCTGCCGCGCACCGGCGTCGGCGCCGTGCTCGACGTGCTGGCCGGCGAGCTGCACGACTTCCCCACGGCGCAGCGCTGCCTGCACCGCGGCCGCGCCGCGCTCGGGGCGTGAGCGGGAAGCGGGGTTGCGACGCCCGGTAGGCTCGCGACCACGGGTCGAGAGGCGCTGCAACGGACCCCGCGTCCGCCACGCTCGACCCGTGTCGGTCCGCTGCCGGGTCGATCTGCGACAAGGGCGCCTCCGATCACTTCGGAGGTGTGCGCGGATGCCGGATCGTCGAACCGCCCTGTCCCAGCTGCTGGAGCGGCGCATCGCCGTACTCGACGGCGCGTGGGGCACGATGCTGCAAGGCGCGGGCCTGAGCCCGGCCGACTACCGCGGCGAGCGGTTCGCCGACCACCCGCACGACGTCACCGGCGACCCGGACCTGCTCAACCTCACCCGGCCCGACCTCGTGCTCGACGTCCACCGCCGCTACCTCGCCGCGGGCGCGGACATCACCACCACCAACACGTTCACGGCGACCTCGATCGGCCAGGCCGACTACGGCATGCAGGCCGCCGTGCCCGAGATGAACGTGCGCGGCGCGCAGCTGGCCCGCCAGGCCGCCGACGAGGCGGGCGGGCGGTTCGTGGCCGGTTCGATCGGCCCGCTCAACGTCACGCTCTCGCTGTCGCCGGACGTGAACGACCCGGCGAGGCGCGCGGTGACCTTCGACGAGGTGCGCGCGAGCTACGCCGAGCAGATCGCCGGGCTCGCCGAGGGCGGCGTCGACCTGCTGCTCATCGAGACGATCTTCGACACGCTCAACGCGAAGGCCGCCATCGCGGCGGCCCGCGAGGTGGCGCCGGACCTGCCGCTGTGGATCTCGGTGACGATCGTCGACCTGTCCGGCCGCACGTTGTCCGGGCAGACCGTCGAGGCGTTCTGGAACTCGGTCCGCCACGCCGACCCGCTCGTCGTCGGCGTCAACTGCTCGCTGGGCGCCGCCGAGATGCGCCCGCACGTCGCCGAGCTCGCCCGCTTCGCCGACACGTACGTCGCCTGCCACCCCAACGCGGGCCTGCCCAACGCGTTCGGCGGCTACGACCAGACCCCCGACGAGACCGCGGGACTGCTGCGCGAGTTCGCGGGCGCCGGCATGGTCAACATCGTGGGCGGCTGCTGCGGCACCACCCCCGACCACATCGAGCGGATCGCGGCCGCGGTCTCGGGCCTCGCGCCGCGGACCGTGGCGTCCCCGCCGCGGGTCGGCCGGTTCAGCGGGCTGGAGCCGCTCACGATCGGGCCCGACACCGGGTTCCTGATGATCGGCGAGCGCACCAACGTCACCGGGTCGGCGAAGTTCCGCCGCCTGATCGAGGCGGGCGACCACCAGGCCGCGGTCGACGTCGCCCTGGAGCAGGTGCGGGGCGGGGCCAACCTCGTCGACGTCAACTTCGACGCCGACCTGCTCGACTCCGAGCGGGAGATGACGACGTTCCTCAACCTGATCGCCACCGAGCCCGAGGTCGCCCGGGTGCCCGTCATGATCGACAGCTCCCGGTGGAGCGTGCTCGAGGCCGGGCTGAAGTGCGTGCAGGGCAAGGGGATCGTCAACTCGATCAGCCTCAAGGAGGGCGAGGAGGTCTTCCTCGACCACGCGCGGCGGATCCGCTCCTACGGCGCGGGCGTGGTCGTCATGGCGTTCGACGAGAAGGGGCAGGCCGACACCGCCGAGCGCAAGGTCGAGATCTGCGCGCGGGCCTACGACCTGTTGACCCTCGAGGTCGGCTTCCCGCCCGAGGACATCGTGTTCGACCCCAACGTGCTCGCCGTGGCCACCGGGATGGCCGAGCACAACGGCTACGCGAAGGCGTTCCTCGACGCGCTGCCGCTGATCAAGAAGCGGTGCCCCGGCGCGCGCACCTCGGGCGGCATCTCGAACCTGTCGTTCGCGTTCCGCGGCAACGACGTGGTGCGCGAGGCGATGCACTCGGCGTTCCTGTACCACGCGGTGCGGGCCGGGCTGGACATGGGCATCGTCAACGCGGGCCAGCTCGCCGTCTACGAGGACATCCCCGACGACCTGCGCGAGCTGGTCGAGGACGTGCTGTTCGACCGCCGCGAGGACGCCACCGACCGCCTCGTCGCGTTCGCCGGCACCGTCAAGGGCGCCGCCACCAAGCGCGAGGTGGACCTGTCGTGGCGCGATGCCCCGGTCGCAGAGCGGCTCTCGCACGCGCTCGTGCACGGCATCGTCGACTTCGTCGAGGCCGACACCGAGGAGGCCCGCCGCGAGCTGGCCCGGCCGCTCGATGTGATCGAGGGCCCGCTGATGGACGGCATGAAGGTCGTCGGCGACCTGTTCGGCTCCGGGAAGATGTTCCTGCCGCAGGTCGTGAAGAGCGCGCGGGTGATGAAGCGCGCCGTCGCCTACCTCGAGCCGTTCATGGAGGCGGAGAAGGAGCAGGCCCGGCTGGCCGGCACCGCCCAGGAGGAGCGGGGGCAGGGCAAGGTCGTGCTCGCCACCGTCAAGGGCGACGTGCACGACATCGGCAAGAACATCGTCGGCGTCGTGCTGGCCTGCAACAACTACGAGGTGATCGACCTCGGCGTGATGGTTCCCGCGAACGTCATCCTCGACACCGCGGTGGCCGAGGGCGCCGACGTGGTGGGCCTGTCCGGGCTGATCACGCCGTCGCTGGACGAGATGGTGGGCGTGGCCAAGGAGATGCAGCGGCGCGGGCTCAAGCTGCCGCTGCTGATCGGCGGCGCCACCACCTCCCGTCAGCACACCGCCGTGCGGATCGCGCCGGAGTACGACGCGAGCACCGTGCACGTGCTCGACGCGTCGCGGGTCACCGGGATCGTGTCGCAGCTGCTCGACCCGGAGCGCGCCGAGAAGCTGGACGTGGAGAACCGGGCCGAGCAGGAGCGGCTGCGCACCCAGCACGCCGCCCGCACGCAGAAGCCGATGCTCTCCATCGCCCAGGCGCGCGCCAATCGGGAGCGGGTGGAGTTCGACGACCTGCCGGTGCCCGCGTTCACCGGGGTCCGCGCCACCGCGCCGACCTTGCAGACCCTGCGCGCGTTCATCGACTGGCAGTTCTTCTTCCTCGCGTGGGAGCTGAAGGGCAAGTTCCCGGCCATCCTCGACCGGCCCGCCGCCCGCGAGCTCTACGACGACGGCAACCGGCTGCTCGACGAGATCGTCGCCGATGGTTCGCTGCAGGCCAGGGGCGTCTACGGGTTCTGGCCCGCGCACTCCGACGGCGACGACATCGTCCTGGAGTCCGGGGTGCGCCTGCCGATGCTGCGCCAGCAGACCAGCAAGCCGGAGGGCCGGGCCAACCGCTGCCTCGCCGACTACGTCGCCCCGGCGGGTGACCACCTCGGCGGCTTCGCCGTCTCCGTGCACGGTGCCGAGGAGCTCGCGGCCCGGTTCGAGGCCGAGCACGACGACTACCGGGCGATCATGGTCAAGGCGCTGGCCGACCGGCTCGCCGAGGCGTTCGCCGAACAGGTGCACCTGGAGGTCCGGCGGGCCTGGTTCGAGCCGGACGCGCAGCCGGCGATGGAGGACCTGCACGCCGAGCGGTTCCGCGGCATCCGCCCCGCGCTGGGCTACCCGGCGAGCCCCGACCACAGCCTGAAGAAGGAGCTGTTCGAGCTGCTCGGGGCCGAGCGCGCCGGCATCGGGCTCACGACCTCGTACGCGATGACCCCGGCCGCGAGCGTCAGCGGGCTGATCTTCGCCCACCCCGCGTCGCGGTACTTCACCGTCGGGCGGATCGGCGCCGACCAGCTGCGCGACTACGCCGAGCGGCGCGGCCTGCCGGAGGCCGAGGTCGCGGACTGGCTGCGGCCGAACCTCGACTGACCGGCGGTCGAGCTGCTGCGCTGCGTAGCTACGGCTCGAGGAGACCGGCCAGCACGCGCGGCAGGATCCGGTCGAGCAGGTCGTCCCCGGCCGCGGCTGGGGATTCCGCGAGCGCCGCGGCGAGGTGCGGGCGCTCGCCGCGCACGCCGCCGGCCGGCCGTGAGGAGTTCCCGCACCGCGGTGCTCGCGATGATCCCGCGATACTCCTCGAAGCAGCCGTGCCGGGCGCCTGCGATCAACAGCAGACGGGCCCCGGGCATCCGCTCGTCCGCACGCGCCCGACCGGCTCAGCCGCGCGTCGTCGTGGCCCCGAGCACCTCCCCGGCGATCTGTTCGGCCCGGCGGGGCGTGCTGTCGACCAGGCGTTCCCGGACCCAGCGGCGCGCCGTCTGCAGCACGCCGCGGGCGGCGCCCTCGCGCAGCGGCGGCGGGAGGGTCTCGATGTCGGTGGTCTTGGCCAGCCCGACGATGCGGCGGGTCATCTTCGCCGCGCCGAAGAGCCACGCCTCGGACCGCCACGTGGCCAGCAGGTGCTCGCGCAGGTCGTCGCGGAACATCCGCGGGTCGGCGCGCCCGTCGGTCCAGGCGCTGCGGAACTCGGCCTCGAAGGCGTCCCAGGTGCGGGTGCACAGCCGGAGCGCCCACGCGGCCCGCTCGTCGTCGCCGAGCGCGGTGGCGCGGGCGGCGGCGATCACGTAGTTGCCCCAGAGCGCGCCGAGGTCGAACGCCACCGGGCCGTAGAAGGCGAACTCGGGGTCGAACGCCTTCGCCGAGTCGACGGGGCCCTCCTCGCCGTCGGCGGCCCGGACCATCACCGACCCGGTGTGCAGGTCGCCGTGCACGAGCGCCTCGGCCCGGGTCATGAACGCCCACTTCGCCCGCCCCATCTCGTCGACCATCGTGCGGTCGGCGGCGAGCTCGGCGGCGTCGCGCTCGTTCGCGGGCAGCACGCTGTTGCGACCGGCGTCGACGTAGGGCTCGGTGAACACGAGGTCCTCGGTGATGAGGCACAGCTCGGGGTTGACGGCGGCGGCGAGGGTGCGGGCGCGCTCGCCCGCGTCCATGCCGAGCACCGAGGTGCCGAACGCGATCGTGCCGACGTAACGGCCCATCGCCTCGGCGGCGCCGTCGTGGCGCAGCCCGTCGTTCAGCGCGGTGCGCCAGACGCGGTGGTCGGACAGGTCCTCGATGGCGAGGACGTAGCGGTCGGGGTCGTAGTCGTACAGCTGCGGCACGAGGTCGGGGGCGAGCCGCCCGTGCAGCCGCAGCGCCTCGGCCTCGTGGCGGGCCCGGTCGGGGGTGAGCCGCCAGCTCGGGCCGACCAGCCGCACGTAGGGAAGGGCCTGTTTGAGCACGAGCCCCCGGCCGGCGCCGTCGGCGAGCACGAAGACGAGGTTGAGGTTGCCGTCGCCGACCTCGCGCACGGAGCGCAGGTCGTCGGGGTCGATGCGCTCGGCGAGGGCGGGCCGGGACCGCAGGAACGCGGGCACGGTTTCGGGGGTGAGGATCTCGTAGGGGGCCTCGACAGCGGTGTCGGTCGTCATCGATCGCTCCTCAGATGACCGCGGCGGGCGTGTAGCGGGTGCGGCGCCGCGACAGCGTGAACGAGAACAGCAGGGCGAGCAGCAGGACGATCCCCTTGACGACGTCCTGGCCGTAGTAGGGGAACCCGGCGATGGTGAGGCCGGTGATGAGGATGCCGACGAGGACGGCGCCGAGGATCGTGCCCCAGGCGTTCGGGCGGCCCATGCCCAGCACCGACGTGCCGACCAGCGCCACGGCGACCGCGTCGAGCAGCAGCGAGTTGCCTGCGCTGATGTCGCCCTGGCCGATGCGCGCGGACAGGATGAGCCCGCCGATCGCGGCGAACACCCCGGACAGGACGTAGGCGAGCGCGCGGTAGCGGCCCACCCGGACCCCGGCGAGCCGGGACGCCTCCGGGTTGGCGCCCACGGCGTACATCAGCCGCCCCCACCGGGTGCGGGTGAGGAAGAACCAGGTGGCGACGGAGATCACCCCGACGATGAGGACCGGCAGCGGGATCGGGCCGACGAAGGCGCGGTCGATGGCGAGGAAGTCGGGGGTGAACCGCCCGGGCGCGACGCTCCCGTCGCGCAGCACCATCCCCGACGACACCGACTGGCCGTCGACCGGCACGAGCTTCAGGCCCATGACGATGAACATCGTGGCCAGCGTGGCGAGCAGGTCGGGGATCCGCAGGACGACGATGAGCAGCGCGTTGACCGCGCCGATGAGGGCCCCGGCGAGCAGCACGAGCGCGATCGCCACGCCCCCGACCTGCGCGTAGATGACCATGGTCATCGCCGAGATCGTCACCGCCATCCCGGCGACCGCGCCGACGGACAGGTCGAGCCCGCCCACCACCATCGTGAGCGTCACCCCGAGCCCGACGACCGCCACCACGGAGGCGAACTTCAGCATCGAGAACAGGGTGCTCGGCTGCCGGAAGGTCTCCTCGGTGAGCGCGAAGAACACGAACAGCGCCACCGTGATCGCGATGAACCCGTACCGGACGGCGAGCTCGCGCACCCCGGGGCGGGGCTCGGCCGGGGCCGCCGCGGCGGTCCCCCGTTCGGCCTCGGTCTTCGGCATCGCCACTCAGGCCACCCCTTCTCCGTGCGGTTCGGCGCGGGTGAGCGCCGCCATCTGCGCGACGATCTGGTCGCGGGTCACGTCGACGCTGCGCGCGTCGAGCCGGGGGACGCCCTCGGCCAGCACGACCACCCGGTCGGCCACCTCGCGCACCTCGTCGACGTCCGAGGCGAGCACGAGCACGGCCGACCCCCCGGCGGCGAGCTCGCGCAGCCGGCGCGACAGGTCGTGGCGCGCGCCGATGTCGATGCCGCGGAACGGCTCGTCGAGCACCATCACCCGCGGCTGCCCGCGCAGCCACCGCCCCACCACGACCTTCTGCTGGTTGCCGCCGGACAGCGCGTCCACCGGCTGGGTCTCCGAGGACGCCACGACGCCGAACCGCTCGACGACGGCCCGCCCGTCGGCCCGTTCCCTGCGGTGCTGCAAGACCCCGCGGGGCGAGAGCACCCGCAAGAACGGCAGCGACGCCGTCCGCGCGATCGACCAGCCCGGGAGCATCGCCTGCGCCGCGCGGTCCTCGGGCACGAGGTAGACCTCGCGCGCCACCGCGTCCGCGGGGGAGGCCGGGGCGTACGGCTCACCGGCGAGCCGCATCGTCCCGGCCGGGAACGGCTGCGCGCCGAAGATGCCGAGCGCGAGCTCGCTCTTGCCGGCCCCGAGCAGGCCGACGACCCCGGTGACCTCGCCGCGGCGCAGCGTGAGGTCGAACGGCGCGGAGCGGGGGAACAGCTGCACCCCGCGCAGCTCCAGCACGTCCTCGTCGCCGCGCCGGTCGTGGACCTCGACGAGCTCCTGCGCGCCCCGCTCGCCGAGCATGTCGCGCACGGCGGCCGGCCAGTCGAACGGCTTGGTCTGCTCCGAGCGGATGCTCCCGTCGCGCAGCACCGCGATCCGGTCGGCGAGCCGGTCGATCTCCCCGATGCGGTGGGAGACGTACAGGACGGCGACGCCGCTGCGGCGCAGGTCGTCGACGACGCCGAAGAGCCGGTCGGTCTCGGCGGCCGACAGCGCGGAGGTCGGCTCGTCGAGCACGAGCAGCCGCGGGCGGCGCGACAGCGCCCGCGCGAGCAGCACGAGCTGCTGGTCGGCGATCCCGAGCTCGTGGATGTCGCGGCGCAGCGTCGCGTCGCTCCAGTCGAGCCCGAGCCCCGCCGCGACCTCGCGGGCCGCAGGCAGGAGCCGGCGCAGCGAGCCGACCGGCGGCAGCTCGGACTGCGCGATGCGCTCGAACAGCAGGTTCTCCGCCACCGACAGCCCGGGGACGACGCCCTCGTCGATCCGCTGGTGCACGGTCTCGATGCCGAGCCTGCGGGCCGCCAGCGGGCCGTCGGCGGCCGACAGGGGCGTGCCGTCCACGCTGATCCGGCCGTGCTGCAGGGGGTGCACCCCGGCCAGCACCTTGATCAGCGTGGACTTGCCCGCGCCGTTGGCGCCCATCAGCGCGAGCACCTCGCCGGCGTCCCACTCGATGCTGACCCCACGCAGCACCGGGTTGCCGCCGAACGCGTGCCGCACGTCGTGCAGCTCGACCGTCGCCATCGCGCGCTAGAAGTTGACGACGGGGATCCAGTCCGCCGTCGCGACGTCGGTCATGTTCAGCTCGGGCAGCACCTCGCGCAGCTGCGCGAGGTTGCGGATGCCCTGCTCGCGCAGGAGGTCCTGGGTGACGAGGGTCCCGGGGAAGACCACCTCCTTGGTGCCGAGCTGGCCGGCGAGCTCCAGCGCGGTCACCCGGACCACGGCCGCGCCGATGGCGTTCGGGTCGGTGGTGGCGGTGGCGACCCACGGGCTGTTCTCGGCGGTCATGACCTCGATGTCGGCGGTGGAGATGTCCACGCCGTAGACGCGGATGTCGGCCTCGCGCCCGTTCTGCTGCACCGCGGAGACCGTGCCCTTCGTGAGCTCGTCGTAGGGCGCGAAGATGCCCACGACGTCGGGGTTGGCCTTCAGCGCGGCGTCGACCAGCTGCGCGTTGTCGGTGGCCACCGAGTTGGTGAACTCCCCGACGAAGAACTTCTGGTCCCAGCCGTTCTCCGCGCGCACCTGCTCCCAGACCGCGTGCCTGCGGTCGAGCGGGGCGATCCCGAGCACGTTGACGTAGCCCACGGGCTGGTTCGGCCCGAGGTCCTCGGTCATCTTGCCGAGGATCAGGCTCGCGAGGTTCGCGTCGTCCTGGGCGGTCTCGACGGCGTCGGGGGCGCACTCGGTGATCTCGACGTCGTAGATGACGACCGGGAGCCCGGCGTTCAGCGCGTCGTTGATGAGCGGGCACATGGTGTCGGACTGCCCGTGGTCGACGATGATCGCGTCGACGCCCGAGCCGATCGCGGTCTGCATGTCGGTGGCCTGGCGGGCGTTGTCGGCCTGCGCGTCGTAGACCTGCAGCTCGATGCCGAGCGCGGCGGCCTGCTGGCGGGCGCCGTTGGTCCACTGCTGGAAGTAGTCGCCCGCCCCGCTGTTCTGCACGAGCGCGACGCGCACGGGCTCGTCGCCCGCGAACGGGGGAGGGGCCTCGCCGGTGGCCTCCTGCACGGTGGCCGTCTCCGGGGCCGCGGCCTGCCCGCCGCCCGGCCCGAGGTCCTGGGAGCAGCCGGCGAGCAGCAGGGCGGAGCCCAGCAGCGCAGCCGTGGATCGCAACGTGGTTCGACCGCGCGTCACGGGTGTCGTCATTGACATCTCCTTACGGACTGGGAGGCGCTCGTCAGAGGGGCTGCTGGACCGCCGTCATGTCGGGGCGGACCTTCGGTTCGGCGACCCCGCGCTCGGTGACGATGGCGTCGATGAGGCGGGCGGGAGTGACGTCGAACGCCGGGTTGAACACGCGGCTGCCCGCGGGCGCGATCGGCACGCCGCCGATCGCGACGACCTCGTCGGGGGCGCGCTCCTCGATCGTGATGCCGGTGCCGTCCGGGGTGGCGAGGTCGACGGTGGACCACGGGGCGGCGACGACGAAGGGGATGCCCGCGTCGGCGCACGCCAGCGCGAGCCCGACGGAGCCGACCTTGTTCGCGGTGTCGCCGTTGGCCGCGATGCGGTCGGCGCCGATCACGACGGCGTCCACCAGCCCGCGCAGGATGGCGCCCGCCGCCGCGCTGTCGACCTGCACGACGTGGTCGATGCCGTCGGCCCGCAGCTCCCACGCCGTGAGCCGCGAGCCCTGCAGCAGCGGCCGGGTCTCGTCGACGTGCACCAGCTCGAGCCGGCCGCGCGCGTGCAGCTCGCGGACGACGCCGAGGGCGGTGCCCCACGCGGTGGTGGCGAGCGTGCCGGTGTTGCAGTGGGTGAGCACCCGCAGCGGGCGGTCGGGGCAGCGGCGCAGCAGCCAGTCGGCCCCCTGCGCGGACAGCGCCCGGTTGGCCGCCTCGTCCTCGGCGAGCACGCGGCGGGCCTCGGCGAGCACCGCGTCCGGGCCGTCGGGCAGGAACGCCGCGACGCGGTCGACGGCCCAGGCGAGGTTCACCGCGGTCGGGCGGGCGTCGCGCAGCCGGCTGATCTCGTGGCGCAGGCGGGCGTCGTCCCAGCCCTCCCGCGCGCCCTGGCCGAGCGCGACCGCGACGCCGAGCGCCCCGGCCGCGCCGAGCGCCGGGGCGCCGCGGACGGCCAGGCGGGCGATCGCGTCGACGAGCGTGTCGACGTCGGCCGCGGTGAGGTAGACCTCCTCGGCCGGCAGGCGGGTCTGGTCGAGCAGCCGCACCGCCGGGACCGGCTCGTCGAGCCATTCCACCGTCCTGACGGCCACACGGCCTCCCGAGCTGTCAGTCGTCCTACGACTGCCGCGCACGCTATGGAGATGTAGGACGACTGTCAACCCACCGTTACGCTGTGGCCGTGTCGACGTCGTTGGGTTCCCGCACCTCGCTGGCGCGCCGGCTCGCCGAGGACGTGCGGGCCCGGATCATGTCGGGGGAGTACGCGCCGGGGGAGCGGCTGCCCAGCGAGGCCGAGCTCGTGCGCCGCTACGAGGTCTCCCGGGTCACGGTCCGCACGGCGCTGCGCACGCTCGAGGCGCAGGGGCTGGTCGACATCCGCCACGGCACCGGGTCGTTCGTCAGCGACTTCGGCACCGGGATCCGCGCCGGGCTGCAGGAGCTGCGCTCGATCAGCGAGACCATCCGCGAGATGGGCCACGAGCCGGGCATGGAGTGCCACAAGCGGGAGCGGCGCCCGGCGACCGCGGTGGAGGCGACCAAGCTCGGCATCCCGAAGGGCGCCGAGGTGCTCGCCGTCGAGCGGATGATCCTCGCCGACGGGGAGGCGGTCGCGTACTCCTACGACGCGGTGCCCCTGGAGGGCTTCCCCGCCGAGCTGGTCGACGAGCTCGGGAC
>NZ_DATGOP010000133.1:0-63008 GCF_035305885.1 Pseudonocardia sp. | reverse complement strand
ATCCACTTCGACAACATCAAGTACTTCGTGCGGTCCACGGAGAAGCAGGCCGAGTCGTGGGACGACCTGCCCGAGGACATCAAGAACACCTACGACAAGCTGGGCATCCCGGAGGCCGAGAAGCAGCGGCTGATCTCCGGTGTCGCGGCGCAGTACGAGTCCGAGGTGGTCTACCACCAGATTCGTGAGGACCTCGAGGCCCAGGGCGTGATCTTCCTGGACACCGACTCCGGCCTGCGCGAGCACCCCGAGCTGTTCAAGGAGTACTTCGGCTCGGTCGTCCCGGCGGGTGACAACAAGTTCGCCGCACTGAACTCGGCGGTCTGGTCGGGTGGGTCGTTCATCTACGTGCCGCCGGGTGTCCACGTCGACATCCCGCTGCAGGCCTACTTCCGGATCAACACCGAGAACATGGGCCAGTTCGAGCGGACGCTGATCATCGTCGACGAGGGCGCCTACGTGCACTACGTCGAGGGCTGCACCGCTCCGATCTACAAGACCGACTCGCTGCACTCGGCGGTCGTCGAGATCATCGTGAAGAAGGGCGGCCGCTGCCGCTACACGACCATCCAGAACTGGTCGAACAACGTCTACAACCTGGTGACCAAGCGGGCCAAGGCCGAAGAGGGCGCCACCATGGAGTGGGTCGACGGCAACCTCGGCTCCAAGGTCACCATGAAGTACCCGGCCGTGTGGCTGATGGGTGAGCACGCCAAGGGCGAGGTGCTCTCGATCGCGTTCGCGGGCGAGGGCCAGCACCAGGACGCGGGCGCGAAGATGGTGCACCTGGCGCCGCACACGTCGTCGACGATCATCTCGAAGTCGGTGGCGCGCGGCGGCGGCCGCACCTCCTACCGCGGGCTGGTGCAGGTCAACCCGAAGGCCCGCCACTCGAAGTCCACGGTCAAGTGCGACGCGCTCCTGGTCGACACGATCTCGCGGTCCGACACGTACCCGTACGTGGACGTGCGCACCGACGACGTGTCGATGGGCCACGAGGCCACCGTGTCCAAGGTGAGCGAGGACCAGCTGTTCTACCTGATGAGCCGCGGTCTCACCGAGGACGAGGCGATGGCCATGGTCGTGCGCGGGTTCGTCGAGCCCATCGCGCGCGAGCTGCCCATGGAGTACGCGCTCGAGTTGAACCGCCTGATCGAGCTGCAGATGGAGGGCGCAGTCGGATGACGGTGCCGAGCAACGCACCGGAGGTGGCCGGCCTCGCCCCCGAGCTGGCCGGCGCGAAGAAGGGCCAGGGGCAGAGCCCCCTCGCCTCGGCCAGCGAGCGCTTCACCTCCTACGACGTGGAGGCGTTCGAGGTCCCCGGTGGCCGCGAGGAGAACTGGCGGTTCACGCCGCTGCGGCGGCTGCGGGGCCTGCACGACGGCACCGCGCCGCTCGACCACCAGGTCGAGGTCGCGGTCCCGGCCGCCGACGGCGTCACGGTCGAGACCGTGGGTCGCGACGACCCGCGCATCGGGGAGGGCGGCGTCCCCGCCGACCGCGTCGCCGCGGCCGCGTGGTCGGCCTTCCGCGAGGCCACCGTCGTCACCCTCGACGGCACCCCGCAGCCGCTGACGATCACCGTCACCGGCCCGGGGGAGGGGCGCAGCGCCGCAGGCCACCTGCAGCTGCGCACCACCCCGCACACGGAGGCCACCGTGGTGGTCGAGCGGCGCGGCTCCGGCACCGTCGCCGACAACCTCGAGATCGTGCTGGCCGACGCATCCCGGCTGACCCTCGTGGTCACCGAGGAGTGGGCCGACGACGCCGTGCACCTCGGGGCGCACCACGCGTCCGTGGGCCGCGACGCCCGGCTGCACTCCACCGCCGTGGCGTTCGGCGGCGACCTGGTGCGGGTCACCGAGACCGTCACCTACCGCGGGCCCGGCGGCGAGGCCGAGCTGTACGGCCTCGGCTACGCCGACGCGGGCCAGCACCTGGAGCAGCGGCTGTTCGTCGACCACGCCGTGCCGCACTGCCGCTCCAACGTGCTCTACAAGAACGCGCTGCAGGGCGACGGGGCCCACACCGTCTGGATCGGCGACGTGCTGATCCGCGCGGCCGCCGAGGGCACCGAGACCTTCGAGTTCAACCGCAACCTGGTGCTCACCGAGCGCGCCCGCGCCGACTCGGTGCCGAACCTGGAGATCGAGACCGGTGAGATCACCGGCGCCGGGCACGCCAGCGCCACCGGCCGGTTCGACGACGAGCAGCTGTTCTACCTGCAGAGCCGCGGCATCCCCGAGGACGTCGCGCGCCGGCTCGTCGTGCGCGGCTTCTTCGGCGAGATCCTGTCCAAGATCACCATGCCCGAGCTGCGCGAGCGTCTCGAAGCGGCCGTCGAGGCCGAGCTCGCCCTGACCGGCGCCTGAGACCCACCACCACGGAGCGTTCAGAACACATGTCCACCCTTGAGATCAAGGACCTGCGAGTCTCGGTCGCGACCGAGGACGGCGCCAAGGAGATCCTGAAGGGCGTCGACCTCACGGTCCGCACCGGCGAGACGCACGCGATCATGGGCCCCAACGGGTCCGGCAAGTCCACCCTCGCCTACGCGGTCGCGGGTCACCCCAAGTACGAGATCACCTCGGGCAGCGTCACGCTCGACGGTCAGGACCTCCTCGCGCTGTCGGTCGACGAGCGCGCCCGCGCCGGCCTGTTCCTCGCCATGCAGTACCCGGTCGAGGTGCCCGGCGTGTCGATGGCCAACTTCCTGCGCTCGGCGGCCACCGCGGTCCGGGGCGAGGCGCCCAAGCTGCGCACCTGGGTCAAGGAGGTCAAGGACGCCATGCGCGACCTCGACATCGACCCGTCGTTCGCGGACCGCTCGGTGAACGAGGGCTTCTCCGGCGGCGAGAAGAAGCGCCACGAGGTGCTGCAGCTCTCGCTGCTCAAGCCGAAGTTCGCGATCCTCGACGAGACCGACTCGGGCCTCGACGTCGACGCGCTGCGCGTGGTGTCCCAGGGCGTCAACCGCTACCGCTCGAGCGGCGACACCGGCGTGCTGCTGATCACGCACTACACCCGGATCCTGCAGCACATCCGCCCCGACGTGGTGCACGTGTTCGCCGGCGGGCGGGTCGTCGAGTCCGGCGGCCCCGAGCTCGCCGAGGAGCTGGAGCGCGACGGGTACGTGCGGTTCGCCGGGAAGGCCGAGGCGGCGGTCTGATGACCGCGCTCGACGCCCCGGAGGTGACCGGGCTGGACGTCGGGAAGATCCGTTCGGACTTCCCGATCCTCACCCGCACCGTGCGCGACGGTCGACCGCTGGTCTACCTCGACTCGGGGGCCACGTCGCAGCGGCCGCGGCAGGTGCTCGACGCCGAACGGGCCTTCCTCGAGCAGCACAACGCGGCCGTGCACCGCGGGGCCCACCAGCTCGCCGAGGAGGCCACCGACGCCTACGAGGCGGCGCGGGCGCGGATCGCCGCGTTCGTCGGCGCCGACGCGGGTGAGGTGGTGTTCACCAAGAACGCCACCGAAGCGATCAACCTGGTCGCCTACGCGATGGGCAACTCCTCGGTGCGCACCGGGCTCGGCCCCGAGAGCGAGCGCTTCGCGCTCGGCCCGGGCGACGAGATCGTGATCACCGAGCTGGAGCACCACGCCAACCTGGTGCCCTGGCAGGAGCTGTGCCGGCGCACCGGCGCCACGCTGCGCTGGTACTCCGTCGACGACTCCGGCCGCCTCGACCTGGACTCCGTCGAGCTGTCCGAGCGCACCAGGCTGGTGGCGTTCGCCCACCAGTCGAACGTGCTGGGCACGATCCTCCCGGTCGCGGAGCTGGTGCGCCGGGCGCGGGCGGTCGGCGCGCTGACGCTGCTGGACGCCTGCCAGTCGGTGCCGCACATGCCCGTGCACCTGACGAGCCTGGGCGTCGACTTCGCGGCGTTCTCCGGGCACAAGATGCTCGGCCCGTCCGGCATCGGCGTGCTGTACGGGCGCGCGGAGCTGCTCGCCGCGATGCCGCCGTTCCTCACCGGCGGGTCGATGATCGAGCTGGTGCGGATGGAGGGCTCCACCTACGCCCCGCCGCCCCAGCGGTTCGAGGCGGGGGTGCCGATGACCTCGCAGGCCGTGGGCCTGGGCGCCGCGGTCGACTACCTGTCGGGCATCGGCATGGACCGCGTCCACGCACACGAGCTGGCGCTCACCAGGGCCGCCCTGGAGGGCCTGGCCGAGGTGCCCGGCGTGCGCGTCATCGGCCCCCGCTCGCTGGAACAACGCGGTGGCACCGTGGCGTTCGTGGTGGACGGGGTGCACGCCCACGACGTCGGCCAGGTGCTCGACGACCGCGGGGTCGCCGTCCGGGTGGGACACCACTGCGCGTGGCCGTTGCACCGGCGCTTCGGCGTGGCGGCGACCGTGCGGGCCTCCTTCGCGGTGTACAACACCCCCGAGGAGGTCGGCGCGCTGATCGACGGCGTGCGCGCGGCCCGCGAGTTCTTCGGGGTGAGCTAGCGATGCAGCTGGAACAGATGTACCAGGAGATCATCCTGGACCACTACCGGTCGCCGCACGGTGCCGGCCTGCGCGAGCCGTACGACGCCGAGTCGTTCCAGATCAACCCGACCTGCGGCGACGAGATCACGCTGCGGGTCAAGCTGGAGGGAGACAAGATCGCCGACGTCTCCTACGAGACGCTCGGCTGCTCCATCAGCCAGGCGTCGGCCTCGGTGCTCACCGACCTCGTCGTCGGCCGGTCGGTCGAGGAGGCACGCGAGGTGCTGACCGCGTTCCAGGAGATGGCCCAGGGCCGCGGTCAGGTCGAACCGGACGAGGACGTGCTCGGCGACGGCGTCGCGTTCGCCGGTGTCGCCCGCTACCCGGCGCGGGTGAAGTGCGCGCTGCTCGGGTGGATGGCGTTCAAGGACGCGGTCGCCCGCGCGCAGAACGGAGCCGACGCGGGTAGCGTCGAGCATGAGGAGGCAACCGCATGAGCGAGACGGAAGAGGTCGTGCGCGGCGCGGCCGGCATGCCCGAACCGCCGCCGCCCGCCGGCGAGGTCTCCGTCGACGACCTCGAGGAGGCCATGAAGGACGTGGTCGACCCCGAGCTCGGCATCAACGTCGTCGACCTCGGCCTCGTCTACGGCATCAAGGCCGAGAACCGCGTGGCCACGATCGACATGACGCTCACCTCGGCGGCCTGCCCGCTGACCGACGTCATCGAGGAGCAGGCGAGGGGCGCCCTGGTGGGCCCGGGCCTGGTGGACGACCTGAAGATCAACTGGGTCTGGATGCCGCCGTGGGGGCCCGACAAGATCACTGACGAGGGCCGCGAGCAGCTGCGCGCCCTCGGCTTCCGCGTGTAGCCCCACCGGTACTTCAGGAAAGCCACATTCATGAAGCTGGGCTTCGTGAATGTGGCTTTCCTGCACGTGGGGATCGCGCTCAGCCGGCCAGGGCCGCGTCGGCGGCGGCCAGCGCGTGGGTGCGCGCCGTCGCGATCAGGGGCAGTTCGGCCGTCGTGAGGGCGAGCTCCAGCTCCGTGCACGCCAGGGCCACGGCCTGTGCCCCGTCCGCCGCGAGCGCCGCGACCGCGGCCCGCAGCTCGGCCTGGGAGTCCGGGCGCACCTCGCCGACCGTGAGCTCGTCGAAGATGATCGCGTCGACCCGTTCCCGGGTCGCGACGGTCGGCACCACCACCTCGACGCCGTGGCGGGCCAGCCGCTCGGGGTAGAAGCGCTCCTCCAGCACCGGGCGGGTGCCGAGCAGCCCGAGCCGCCGCGCCCCGCGCCGCGCCGCTTCCTCGGCGACCGCGTCGGCGATGTGCAGGAACGGGACGCCAACCGCCTCCTCGATCGCGTTCGCGGCCTTGTGCATGAGGTTCGTCGCGAGCACGAGCAGCTCCGCGCCCGCTCCCACGAGGCCCTCCGCGGCCGTCGCGAGGATCTTCCCGGCCCGCTCCCAGTCGCCGTCGACCTGGCAGCGCCGGATCTCGGCGAAGTCGAGCGAGTGCACCAGCAGGTCGGCGCTGTGGTGCCCGCCCAGCCGGGCCTGCACCCGCTCGTTGATCACCCGGTAGTACTCCGCCGTCGAGTACCAGCTCATCCCGCCCAGCACGCCGATCCGTCGCATGACGGCATCGTGCGGCGGGGCCAGGGGTCATAGGAATCCGTGTTCTCCTTGGACGTTCCATTCGCCATCCTTATGGCGTGGACCCGAGGCGGCTGCTCACGTTCCGCGCGGTCGTGCGCGCCGGCTCGATCAGCGCGGGCGCCCGCGCGCTGGGCTGGACCCAGCCGGCCGTGAGCCAGCAGCTCGCCGCGCTGGAGCGGGAGGCGGGCACCCCGTTGCTGGTGCGCGGGCCGACCGGCGTGGTGCCGACGGAGGCCGGGGCGGCGGTGCTGCGGCACGCCGACGCCGTGGACGCCGCGCTGCGCTCGGCCCGCGAGGAGCTCGACGACCTGGTCGGGCTCGGCGCCGGGACCGTGCGGATGGCGGCGTTCCCGTCGGCGGGGGCCGTCGTCGTGCCCGCGCTCGCCGCGCGGCTGCGCGACCGCGCGCCCGGCGTGCAGCTGCGCGTGGAGGAGGCCGAGCCGCCGGAGGCGGCCGCGCTCGTGCGGTCCAACGCGGTGCACCTGGCGCTCGCCTTCCGCTACCCGAACCAGCCCGCCGAGCCGGACCTGCGCTGGCGCCCACTCGGCGCCGACCCGGTGCGGCTCGTGCTGCCCGCGGGCCACCCGGACGTCGCCGACCTCGCGCAGCTGGCGGACGAGGCGTGGGTGGCCGGGTGCGAGCGCTGCCGCGCCCACCTCGTCGCCACCTGCGCCGGCGCCGGCTTCGCGCCCGACATCCGGCACGTCACCGACGACTACGTCGCCGTGCAGGCGCTCGTCGCCCGCGGGCTCGCGGTGTCGCTGCTGCCGCGGATGGCGCTGTGCGCCGCCGCCGTCGACGGCGTCCGCGCCCAGGCCCACCCCGCGCTCGGCGCGCGGACGGTGGGCGTGCTGCACCGGGCGGGCGTGGAGCGGGTGCCCGCGGTGGCCGCGGCCATCGGTGCCCTCGCCGGCCTCGTGCAGCGCACGTCCGGGGCCCGCGAGGAGGGGAGCGAACCCGCCCCGCGGCGCCCCGGTCGCGGTGACGCGGTCAGCCCTTGACCGCCCCGCCGAAGGCGAACGCCCCGCCGAGCCGGCGCGACAGCACCAGGTACAGCAGCAGCGCGGGCAGCGAGTAGATCAGCGAGTACGCCGCGAGCTGGCCGTAGACCACGTTCCCGTACTGGCTGAAGAACGTGAAGATGCTGACCGACGCGGGCAGCTGGTCGTTGGACAGCAGCAGGATGAAGGGGATGAAGAAGTTGCCCCACAGGTGGATGAACGTGTAGATCGCCACCACCGACAGCCCCGGCCACATCAGCGGCATCACGACCGTGCGCAGCGCCTGCATGGGGGAGGCGCCGTCGGTCCAGGCCGCCTCCTCCAGCTCGATCGGCACCGCGTCCATGAAGTTCTTCGTGAGCCAGATCGCGATCGGCAGCGACGTGGTCGCCATGAACAGGATCGTGCCGAGGAACGTGTCGATCAGGTCGGTCTGCACGAAGAACCCGTAGACCGGCACCATGATCGCGGTGATCGGCAGCCCGGTCGTGAACAGGATCGTGAGCATGAACGGGCGCTTGTACCGCGACTGGTAGCGCGAGAGCGGGTAGGCCGCGAGCACCGCCGCCACGAGCGTGATGAGCGTGGCGCCGCCGCACAGCACGAACCCGTTGAGCATCGGCCGGTAGGTGGTGTCGGTGGTGAGCACCGCCTCGAAGTTGCCCAGGGAGATCTCCTGCGGCAGCGCCACCGACAGCCCCGCCGACTCGTCGAACGCGGCGAGCACCACCCACAGCAGGGGCACCACGAAGCAGGCCGCGATGAGCAGCAGGACGAGGTTGACCACGAGCGCGCTCACCACGTGCGGCGAGCGCCCGCGCCGGCCCGGCGCACGGGTGGCGGCGGGGGCGGGCGCGGCGGTGCGGGCGGGCGTGTCGGTGGTCATGAGATCGACTCCCCGAGTCGCAGCGCCCGCAGGTAGATCACCGAGAAGATCCCGCCGATGCACAGCAGGACCAGCGCGAGCGCGGTGCCGTAGCCGAGGTCGGAGAACTGGAAGGCCTGCTGGTAGGCGTAGACCGGCAGGGTGGCGCTCTGCCCGCTCGGGCCGCCGCGCGTCATCGTCCAGATCAGCCCGAACACCGACAGCGTCTGCAGCGTGATCAGCATGAGGTTGGTCGCGATCGAGCGGCGCACCATCGGCAGGGTCACCGAGAACAGCCGGCGCCAGGTGCCCGCGCCGTCGACGGTGGCGGCCTCCTCGATCTCCTTCGGGACCTCCGACAGCGCCGCCGAGTACACGAGCATGGAGAACGCCGTGCCCCGCCAGATGTTGGCGATCGACACCGCGAGGATCGGCGCGGTGTAGAGCCAGTTCTGCTCCGGCAGGCCCACCCAGGCCAGCGCCCGGTTGAGCGAGCCGCCGTCGCCGAGGAAGGCCGACCACAGGTACCCGGCGACCACCTCGGGCAGCACCCACGCGCCGATCACGATCGCGCTGACGACGGCGCGCACCACCCGGTGCCCGGAGCGCATGAGCAGGGCGAGCACCATGCCGAGCACGTTCTGCCCGATGATCGCCGACAGCACCGTGAACACCACGGTCAGGAACACCGACCGGTGGAACTCGGCGCTGGTGAACGCCCGCCGGAAGTTCTCGAACCCGACGAAGTCCGCCCCGGACGCGCCGGTCAGGGCCATGTCGGTGAACGCGGCCCACACGCAGTACAGGACCGGCCAGGCGAGGAACACCCCGAGCAGCACGACCGACGGCGCGAGCGGCAGGCCGCGCACCAGGGCCCGACCGGCGGAGCCGCCCCGGGGGCGGGCGGCGCCCCCGGGGTTCGCGGCGAGCGTGCTCATGACCCCGCTGCGGCGACGTCCGCCTCGCCCGCGATCGACCGCACCTGGTCGTCGAAGTTGGCCGCGGCCGCCTCGACGTCGGCCGACCCGGTGATCACCGACTCCGTCGCGACCTGGATCTCGTTGGAGATCCGCGGGTACACCGCGTACGCGGGCCGGTAGGTCGTGATCGGCACCAGCGAGGCGAAGAACTCGTTCGACGGGTTGGCCTGGGCGTAGGTGGGGTCGGCCGCCACGTCGGTACGCACCGGGATCTGCACCTCGTCGATGGCGAACCGCAGCTGGTGCTCCCGGTCGTTGATCAGCTTGCTGAACTCCCACGCCAGGTCGGGGTTGTCGGCGTTCTGCGGGATGGCCCACGTCCAGCCGCCGGACATGCTGACCTTGCCGGGGGCCTGGCCGTTCTGCGTCGGCATGCCCGTCCAGCCCATGACCTCGCTCCACTCCGGCCACGGGTGGGCGCCGCTGTCGAGCCAGTTGTTCGACAGCCACGAGCCCTCGACGGCGATCGCGACCTTGCCCTGCGGGATCAGGTCCTGGGCGACGGTGTCGTTCCAGCTGGGGTTGAGCACCTGCTGCGGGGTGGCGCCGAGGCCCTCGGAGTAGACGGTCTGCAGGAAACCCAGGGCGTCGCGGAAGCCCTGGGTGCCGACCAGCCACTTCTGGGTGGCGTGGTCGTAGAGGGTGTCGCCGGTGCCGTAGAGCAGCATCTCGAAGCCCTGCATCGAGGCGGCCTCCCCGAGCGGGGTGCCCGCGTAGATGCTGAGCGGGATGACGTCGTCGGGCGCGGCCGCCTTGATCGCGCGGGCCGCGGCGAGCAGGTCGTCCCAGGCGGTGGGCTGCCAGTCGGTGGGCAGCCCGGCCTGGGCGAACAGCTGCTTGTTGAACCAGATCCCCCGGGTGTCGGTGCCGGTCGGGATGCCGTAGATCTTGCCGTCGAGGGCCCGCCCGGCGCCCTTGGCGGTCTCGGCGAACTGGTCCCAGTCCGGCCACTGCGCGATGTAGTCGTCCAGCGGGCGCAGGTAGCCCGCTTCGATGTCGGAGTTGATGAGGAAGGTGTCCTCGTACACCAGGTCCGGCGAGGTGCGCGGGCTGCGCATCTGCAGCTGCAGCTTCGTCGTGTAGTCGTCGTTGGCCGCGACGATCGGCTGCAGGTCGACCGTGACGCCGGGGTGCGCCCGCTCGAACTCGGCCTTGGCGTCCTCCAGGAAGTTCTCCATCACGTGGTTGTTGCCGAACTGCCGGAAGGTGACGGTGATGGTCGAGTCGTCGCCCGCGTCCCCGCCGCCGCACGCGGCGAGGGTCACCGCCATGAGCCCCGCCGCGGCGAGCGCACCGGCTCTCCGCCACCGCTGCCGTGCCGTCGTCGGCCCTGCTGTCGTTCGCACTCGACTACCTCCGTCTTCCCGCCGTTGGTGACGTGGTTGCGACTCCGGGCGTCACTGCCGCTCCCCGCCCGGGTGGGAGAACCTCAGGGTCACGACCTGGAACGGCCGCAGGGTGAGCTCGACGCCGCCGTCGGCGGGCGCGAGCTCCCCGCCGAGGGGCCGCTCGAGAAGGTCGGTGGTGGTGCAGGCGGTGGCGGGGAAGCCGAGGTCGAGCCGCACGGTCGCCCGCGCGCCGAGCGCCTCGTACAGGCGCACGACGACGTCGCCCGACCGGTCGTCGGCGAGCTTCACCGCCGAGACCACCACCCCGTCGTGGTCGGTGCGCACCAGCGGGGCGACCTCGGCGTCGCCCGGCACCCGGCGCTCGGGCACGTTCAGCCGGTAGCCCTCGCGGGTGGCGGCGGCGAGGTCGGCGCCCGGTACGAGCGCGAACCGCATCCGGTGCACGCCCTGGTCGGTGTCCGGGTCGGGGAAGCGCGGGGCGCGCAGCAGCGACAGGCGCACGGTGGTGGTCGTGCCGCCGTCCGGGCGCACCGTGCGGGTGACGTCGTGGCCGTAGGTCGAGTCGTTGACCAGCGCCACCCCGAACCCGGGCTCGCCGACGTGCAGGTAACGGTGGGCGCAGATCTCGTACTTGGCGGCCTCCCAGCTCGTGTTGGTGTCGGTGGCGCGGTGCACGTAGCCGAACTGGGTCTCCGCCGCGGAGCGGTCTGCGCGCAGGTCGAGCGGGAAGGCGACCTTCAGGAAGGTCTCGGTCTCGTGCCAGTCGACCTCGGTGTCGACGTCGACCCGGCCCGCCCCCGGCGGCAACGAGATCAGCTGGGTCACCCGGGAGCGGCCGAACCGTCGGACCACCCGCACGGCGGCCTCGCCGGTGGGCTCGAGGCGCTCCACGTCGGTCACGTCGGTGCCGGTGCGCCGGTAGCCGTGGTCGACGTCCCACGCGTCGTACTGGGCGGGCAGGTCCGGGTGCAGCTGCAGCAGGTTGCCCGCGCCGCCGGGGGCGATGGCCTCGCGCCGGGTCGCGAGGTCGACCACCGACCGGAGCAGGCCCCGCTCGTCGACCGTCGCGCGGATCAGGCCGTTGTCGAGGACCCATCCGCCGGCGAGCGCGGTGCGGGTGGTGGGCGCGGCCGGCCCGGGCGTCCGGGTGGCCCCGCGTGCGGGCACCCCGCCGCGCGCGTGCGGGGCGGCGTTGAACACGACCTCGCCGCCGGAGGCGGGGTCGCCGGCGAGCGCCCGCTGGGCGGCGGCGATGATCGTCTCGAGCTCCTCGGTCACCCGGGCGTAGGTCTCGCGGCTCTCGCGGTGCACCCAGGCGATCGACGACCCGGGCAGGATGTCGTGGAACTGGTGCAGCAGGACGGTCTTCCAGATCCGGTCCAGCTGCTCGTACGGGTACGGGTGCCCGGTGCGGACGGCGGCGGTGGCCGCCCACAGCTCCGCCTCGTACAGCAGGTGCTCGCTGCGCCGGTTGCCGCGCTTGTTGCCCGCCTGGCTGGTGTAGGTGCCGCGGTGGGTCTCCAGGTACAGCTCGCCGACCCACACGGGCGGATCGGCGTAGTCCTCGGCGGCCTTGGCGAAGAACCGCGCCGGGGGCTCGATCTCCACCCGCGGTGAGCCCTCCAGGTCGCGCAGCCGCGCGGCCCGCGCCAGCATCTCGCGGGTCGGCCCGCCGCCGCCGTCGCCGTGCCCGAACGGGACCAGCGAGCGGTTCGCGACGCCCTTGTCGGCGAAGTTGCGCACGAGGTGGGCCATCTCGGCGCCGGAGAGCGTCGCGTTGTAGGTGTCGACGGGCGGGAAGTGGGTGAAGACGCGGGTGCCGTCGAGGCCCTCCCACTGGAACGTGTGGTGCGGGAAGCGGTTGAACTGGCTCCACGAGATCTTCTGCGTGAGGAACCAGCGCGCGCCCGACAGCCGCACGAGCTGGGGGAGCGCGGCGCTGTAGCCGAACGAGTCCGGCAGCCACACCTCCTCGGTCTCCACGCCGAGCTCGTCGAGGAAGAACCGCTTGCCGTGCACGAACTGGCGGGCGAGCGCCTCGCCGCCGGGCATGTTGGTGTCGGACTCGACCCACATGCCGCCGACCGGCACGAGCCGGCCCTCGGCGACCTTCTTGCGCATCCGCTCCCAGATGTCGGGGCGGTGCTCGCGCATCCACGCCCACTGCTGCGCCGACGACATCGCGAAGACGAAGCCGGGGTCGGCGTCCATGAGCGTGAGGACGTTCGACACCGTCCGCGCCACCTTGCGGACCGTCTCCCGCAGCGGCCACAGCCAGGCCGAGTCGATGTGGGCGTGCCCGACGGCGCTCACGCGGTGGGCGCTCGCGGTGGCCGGGACCGCGAGCGCGGGGGCGAGCAGGGCGCGGACCCGCGCCGCGCTGCCGGGGACGTCGGCCAGGTCGAGGGCGTCGAAGGCGCGCTGCAGGGTGCGCAGGATGTTCCAGCGGCGGGGTTCGTCGACCGGGAGCTCGTGCATGAGCCCGGTGAGCACCTCGACGTCCTGCACGAGCTCCCACACCTGCTCGTCGAACACCGCGAGGACGACCCGGCGCACCCGGTAGAGCGGGTCCGTACCCGCGGTGCGGACCTCGCCCATCCGCGTGCCCACGCCCTGCACGAGCGGGTTGGCCGCGGCCTCGACGTAGAGGTCGACCGGCTCGCCGCCGGCAGCGCTGTCGGCGATGCGCAACCACGTGTTGTACGGGTTGAGGCCCTTGACCGCGGTGCCGTCGGGCCGGTGCACGAGCGCCTCGGCGGAGAAGCCGGGGCGGTCGGTGGCGAATCCCAGGTCGACCACCGCCTCGACCGGGCGGCCCGCCCATTCGGCGGGGACCGTTCCGGTGAGGTGGAACCAGCTCGTGCCCCACGCCGGCCCCCACGGCTCGCCGGGCCGGGCCGGGCGGTAGGGCGCGGCGAGCGCTTCCGCGACGGCGACCGGCTCGCCGGGGGCGTGCCAGACCTCGAGGTCGAGGGGGACGTCCGCGCCGTGGACCGCGGGTCGCAGCCGTTCGCGCAGGATGCGCTCGATGCGCCGCTCGATCAGGACACGGTCGTCGTGCATGCAGCGACTCCTCGGCGAGCCTTTAAGTCCATCGTCTGGAGGAGAAACTAGAGTTCAACGCTTTAATGCGTCAATACTGGGTTCGGCAGCGGCGCCGACGACGAGGAGGACGAGCACTGCGATGGCATCTGGGACCGACGGGCCGCCTCCGGGCGTCGCGTTGTTCGCGTGGGTCAAGCAGGAGCTGCTCGACTCGATCGCCCGCGGCGAGTTCTCGCCCGACGAACCGTTCATCACGCAGCGCGAGATCGTCCAGCGCTTCGGGGTGTCCACGACCACGGCGGTGCGCGCGCTCAACGAGCTGGTCGCCGACGGGGTGGTCGTGCGGCGCCGCGGGCGGGGCACGTTCGTCGCACCGCGCCCGCCGTCGCCGCGGCCCGCGTCGTCGGCCACGCCCGTCGTCGCCTACGTGAGCCCGGATCGCAGGGCGGGCATGCACGACGCCGAGCTGCTCGCGGGCCTGTCGGTCGAGACCTCGGCGCTGGGCTACCAGCTCACGGTGGCCCACACCCGCGGCAGGGAGCACGAGGTGCAGGTGCTGCGGTCGATGGTGGGCCGGGTGCACGCCGTCGTGCTCTTCGCGCACGACCGGTCGGGGGCCGCGGGGGTGGTCGAGGAGCTGCAGCGCGCGGGGGTGGCGACGGTGCTCGTCGACCGGTACCTGCCCGGCCTGCCCACCGACGCAGTGGTGTTCGACGACTTCGCCGTCGGCTACGACGTCACCGCCGCGATGATCGACCGCGGGCACCGCGCGCTGGCCGTGCTGTGGAGCGAGACCGACGTGACGAGCGTGCGGGACCGGCTCGCGGGCCACCGCAGGGCGCTGCGCGACCGCGGTCTGGGGGAGTTCCCCGAGCGGACCGCGCTGCGCCCGTTCGCGCTGCTCGACCCGCCGGCCCGCCGGCGCAGGCTGCGCGCCCTGCTCGAGTCGGGCGACGCGCTCACCGCGCTGCTGTTCGGCAACGCCCCCACGCTCGCGATCGCCGTGTCGGACCTGCTCGACATGGACGTCGACGTCCCCGGGTCGATCGAGCTGGCGAGCATGGACCAGTCCATCCCCGACGCGGTCTCGCCGCTGTCGGTGGTGTCGGCGAGCCTGCCGGCCCGGGAGATGGGCAGGCGGGCGGCGGGGCTGGTGCACGAGCGCCTGCAGGGCGCCGACGGGCCGGCCCGCCACGTGGTGCTGCCCGCCGAGCTGCACGTCGCGGCGCCGGGGCGCAACACGCTCGTGGTGAGCGGCGTCGCCGGGGCCGGTCCGCCCGCGGTTCGCGGGACCTAGCGGCCGCGCTCCAGCCGCCAGGGGTGCAGGTGCCGGTAGCCGCGCACGGCGATCGAGCGCAGCGGCCGCAGCGCGAAGCGCGGGTCGTCGGCGAGGGCCCGGGCCAGCCCGCGGTCGGCGAGCACGGTGCCGGGGCGGGCGTGCCCGGTCAGCCGCGCGGCGATGTTGACCACCTCGCCGTAGACGTCGCCGAAGCGGACCAGCACCGGGCCCGCGGCGAGCCCGATGCGCAGTTCGGGCAGAGCGGGCTCGGCGCGCACCCGGTCCTGCAGCGCGAGCGCGATGCCCGCCCCGTCGGCCGGGTCGTCGGCGACGAACAGGACCTCGTCGCCGACCGTCTTGACGATGCGCCCGTGCCCGTCGGCGATCACCTCGGTGGTGGTGGCGCTGAACCGTTCGATCATCTCCGACAGCTCGGCGGTGGACCGGCGCCGCGTGGTGCGGGTGAACCCGACCATGTCGGCGAACCCGACGACGAGCGGCCAGGTGTCGCCGTCCGGGTCGCCGCCCGCGGTCACGACCATCCGGTGCGCGGCCGCGGCCAGGTGCCTGCGCCAGACGTAGGTCTGCAGCTGCTCGAGCGCGGGCAGGACGGCCGCGGCGATCTCGAGCGAGCCCTCCGGCGTGACCTCCCCGCCCTGTCCCTCGAGCACGCGCACGAGCATCCCGACCTGCCACTCGGCGAGCCGCGACAGCGACTGGGCCATCGCCCGGGCCACGGCCTCGCGCACGCCCGCGTCGAGCACGCCCGCCTCGGTGAGGCGGGTCATGACCCGCACGGCCTCGAGGTCGCGCTCGGTGAACAGGACCTCGTCCTCGCCCGCCTCGGCGAACCCGAGCGCGCGCCACAGCCGCCGCCCGGTCTCCAGGTCGATCCCCGCGGCCTCGACCACGTCGCGGCGGGTGTAACGGCGCGGGGCGCCGAGCACGAGCTCCTCGAGGGCGTCCTCCGGGGTCACGTCACGTGGTGTGCACGATCAGCACGTCGATGCCCGCGCGGCGGGCCACGCCCGACGGCACCGAGCCGAGCAGCCGCCCGCTGAGCGTGTTGAGCCCGCGGTTGCCGACGACGAGCAGGTCGGCGCCGGTGTCGCGCACCGCCTTGCGCAGGACGTCGACCGGCGGACCGTCGTCGGCGAGGGTCCGGATCGAGCGGGCGCCCGCGGCCGCGGCCCGCTCCTCGGCGGTGCGCAGCGTCTCCTCGGCGGGCGTCCAGCCGACCACGAGGTAGGCCTCGTCCTTGAGCGCGTCCTCGGCCTCCGCGGTGTCGCCGGGCGAGGCGGGCGTGTAGGCGCAGACGATGACGAGCTCGGCGTCGCAGTCGGCGGCGACGGCGGCGGCGCGGTCGACGGCGTGGAACGACGTGTCGGAGCCGTCGGTGCCGACGACGATCGTGCGGTAGGCGGGCATCGGGGACCCTCCGGCATCGGGGAACGTGGCCGAGAGGTTACCGCTGGTAGGCGCGCGGCCGCGCAGGCGTCACACCCACGTGGCGGGAAGCAGCGCCGGCGCGATCAGCCGGGCGCGCATCCGGCCGTCCGCGCGGGCGTAGAGCGCGCGCATCGTGGCGGCGGTGCCCGCGAGGTCGGCCCGCGCGGCGAGGTAGCACCAGCGGCGGCGCTGCGGCAGCCCGAAGAACGTCTCGAAGAACGCCACCACCTCGGCAGGCGGCATGCGCAACAGTGCCTCGAGCCCGATCCGCCGGAACCGGTGCACGACCCCGGCGCCGCGCGGCCACACCACCGGCCGCGCCGCGGCGAGGGCGTCCTGCCCGCCCGCGACCGCATCGGCGACCGCGTCGGCGACCCGGGGAGCCAGCCGCAGCGACGTGGCCACCGAGTACCCGGTCGCCGGGTGCACGAGCGGGGCCGCGGCCCCGAAGCCGAGCACCCCGGGCGTGCGGTGGCGGGGCGAGTCGAGCGGGAAGCGAACCGCCTCGGTGGGGGCATCGTGCGGGACGGTGACGCCGTGCCGGGTGAGCCGCGCGGCGAGCCTGCGACGCAGCACGGGCAGCGGCAGGCCGGGCCTGCGGGCGAGGGAGGTCTCCTCCACGAGCACCGCGCCGCCGCCGAGCGGGACCCCGTAGAGGAAGGTGGGCCAGCCGTCCTCGCCGTGGTCGGGGCGCCAGTCCATGAGCAGCGCCGTTCCCGGCGGGACCAGCGGGGCGGCCGCGTCCTCGGCGACGACCACGCCGGCGGCGGTCTGCTCGGCCGCGTCCCGGCGCCGCCCGCCGCGGCGCAGCGGCTGGCGGTGCCCGCCCGCGTCGACGACGAGCGCGGCCCGCAGCCGCCCGCCGTCGGACAGGCGCACGGCGCCGCCCTCCCACCCGGCGGCGCGGCCCCGGCGGACCTCCACCCCGTGGCGGTCGAGCCGGGCGTCGAGGTGGGCGCGCAGCGCGGGGACGTCCAGCACCAGGTAGTCCCAGCCGAGGTCGTGCGCGGTGAGCGCGACCGCGCGGGCGGGCGCCCGCGCGGCGACGACCGAGGCCGGCAACCCGGTGGGCAGCTCCCGGTCCCAGCAGCCGTAGGTGGCCCGCCACGGCGCGTTCGGCGCGGGGTCGAGCAGCACCGTGCGCAGCCCGCGTTCCGCCGTGGCGGCGGCGAGGGCCCGTCCGGCCGGCCCGCCCCCGACGACGAGCACGTCGGCGTGGGTGTCCACACCGGCATCCTGCCCGCCCGCCGCCCGGGACGAACCCCGGCCGCGTTCCGGGAGCCGCGGATCGCGTTCTTCGCGCCCGGACGACCGCCGGCTGCGTGGTCGGGCGACCGGGTACGCCCCGTTCGACGGCTCGGCCCTGCGCCGGCGCACGCGGCCGCCCGGATCACGAAGCCCATCGCCCGGGACCTCCTGGGCACGGCCTAGCCTTCCGCTGTGGCGGATCACCACTCCGTGCTCGACCCGGCCGTCCGACCGTCCGCGCGCGCGGCGCGCCGCTCGGGGGTGGGGGAGTCCGGCGCCGGGCTCGCGGCCAGCCCGTTCCGCGTGGACCGGGACCGGATCGCCGCGTCGCCGTACTTCGCGCGGCTCGCCGGGGTGACCCAGGTGGTGAGCCCGACCGGCGGCGGGCTGCTGCTGCACAACCGGCTCACCCACAGCCTGCAGGTCGCGCAGGTGGCGCGGGCGATCGCCGAGCGGCTGGTCCGCGAGTGCGCCGACCTCGTGGAGCGGCTCGGCGGCTGCGACCCGGACGTCGTCGAGGCCGCCGCCCTCGCCCACGACCTCGGCCACCCGCCGTTCGGCCACCTCGGTGAGCAGGTGCTGGACCGGCTCGGGCGCGAGCGGCTGGGCCTGCCCGACGGGTTCGAGGGCAACGCGCAGGGCTTCCGCGTGGTGACCACCATCGACCTGCACGGGCCCGGCGGGTCCGGTCTCGATCTCACCGCGGCGGTGCGGGCGGCGGTGCTCAAGTACCCGTGGGCCCGCCGCGGCCACCCCGACCCGCACCCCAGCACGGCGCCGACCCCGCCGCGCGGCGCGGGCCCGCTGCCCGGCGCCCCGGAGGCCGGCTCGGCCAAGTTCTCCTGCTACCTCACCGAGCTCGACGACCTCCTCGACTGCCGGGCCGCCGTCGCCTCCGCGGTGGGGCCGTGGCAGCAGACCGTGGAGGCGGCGGTGATGGACACCGCCGACGACGTGGCCTACGCGATCCACGACCTCGAGGACTTCCACCGGGTCGGGGTGCTCGCCCAGCCCGGGGTCGCCGCGGAGCTGGGCGGCTGGCTGCGCGATCGCTCCGCGCTGGCCGCGGCCGAGGAGTCCGCGCTCGGCTCGCTGCGCCCCGGCGCCGACCTGGAGCGGCTGCGCAGGCGGCTGCTCGCCAAGGACGGCTGGGCGTTCGACGACGACGCGTTCGCCGCCGCGGTCGCCGTGGTGCGCGACGAGCTGGTCGACGGGCTGCTCGCGCAGCCGTTCGACGGCTCGATGGCCGCGGAGCGGGCCGTCGCGGAGTTCTCGGCGCGCTGGACGGCCCGGCTCGTGTCCGGCGTGCGGGTGCTGCCCGACCCGCCGGTGCGGGCCGCCCCCGTCACGCTGGACACCGCGCCGTGGCACGAGGTGGCGGTGCTGAAGTTCGTCCACCACCGGTTCGTGCTGCGCCGCGCCGACCTGGCCTCCCACCAGCGCGGCCAGGCGACGGTGCTCACCGGGCTGGTCGGGGCGCTCGCCGACTGGCTCACCGGCGACGACGAGGTCCGCCTCCCGCCCCGGCTGCACGACCTCGTCGCGCTCGCCCACGACGAGTACCGCGCGCTCGCCGCCGACGGCCTGCTCGGCCCCGACCCGGACGTCGACGCGCTAGCCCACGGCCGGGCCGTGGTCGACTACGTGGCCTCGCTGACCGACGGCCAGGCGGGCGCGCTGCTCGACGTGCTGACCGGCCGCTCCGCCCGCCTCTGGGTGGACGCGGTGGCCCTCTAGCCAGGGCCCCGTGGTCAGGCCGAGCCGAGGGAGCCGGTCGCGAGGATGCCGCCGTCCACGCGGACGGTCTCGCCGGTGATCCACGCCGCGGCGTCGGAGACGAGGAACCCGACCAGCCGGGCGACGTCCTCCGGGGTGCCGAGGCGTTTCATCGGGTAGGCGGCGGCGACCGCGTCCTCGTCGTGGGCGTAGAGGGCGGTGGCGAACTTCGTCTTCACCACCGCGGGCGCCACGGCGTTGACCCGGATCGACGGGCCCAGCTGCCAGGCGAGCTCCTCGGTGAGCCGGATGAGCGCGGCCTTCGACGCCCCGTAGGCGCCGATCACGCCGGTGGAGCGCAGGCCCGCCACCGAGGCGAGGTTGACGATGGCGCCGCCGTGCTCGCCCATCCAGGCCTTGTGCGCGAGCTGCACGAACCCGAGCGCGGCGACGACGTTCGTGTCGAAGATCTTGCGGACCGCGTCCAGGTCGGCGTCGACGAGCGGCCCGTAGGTGGGGTTGATCCCGGTGTTGTTGACCAGGATCGCGAGGTTGCCGAACCGCTCGACGGTGCGGTCGACCGCCTCCGCGCGCGCCTCGGCGGATCCGGCGTTGCCCGGGACGGCCAGCACGCGGTCGGGGTCGGCGCCCTTCGCGAGCTCCTCGGCCGCCGCGGTCAGCGCGTCCGGTTTCCGCGCGGTGATCGTCACCGAGGCGCCGCGGCCGAGCAGCTCGCGGGCGATGGCGAACCCGATGCCGCGGCTCGCCCCCGTCACGAGGGCGGCGCGACCGGCGAGATCCTGGGGCACATCGGCGGTGACGTCGGTCATGCCCGCGACCCTACTTCCCGAATTCGCTCGACCCGGCCGGTACTCTGGGAAGCGTGATCATGGTCCGGATCGAGTAGCGGCGCCCGCTTCGGCCGCCCGTTTTCGCTCGTACTGGAGTCTTTCGTGATCACCGCCACCGACCTGGAACTGCGTGCCGGGTCCCGGATCCTGCTGTCCGGGGCCACGCTGCGCGTGCAGCCCGGCGACCGCATCGGCCTCGTCGGCCGCAACGGCGCCGGCAAGACCACCTCGATGCGGGTGCTCGCGGGCGAGGCGGAGCCGTACGGCGGCACGGTCAGCTCGACCGGACCCATCGGCTACCTGCCGCAGGACCCGCGCGAGGGCGACCTGTCCATCCCGGCCCGTGACCGCGTGCTGTCCGCGCGCGGGCTCGACACGCTGCTGCGCCGGATGGAGAAGGCGCAGACCGCGATGGCCGAGCTCGCCGACGAGGCCGAGAACGCCAAGGCGGTGCGCGAGTACGGCCGGCTCGAGGAGCGGTTCGCCGCGCTGGGCGGCTACGCGGCCGAGAGCGAGGCCGCGCGCATCTGCACCCACCTCGGCCTGCCGGAGCGGGTGCTCTCCCAGCCGATGGCCACGCTCTCGGGCGGCCAGCGCCGCCGGGTGGAACTCGCCCGCATCCTGTTCGCCGCGTCCGACGGCGGCAGCCAGAGCGCCACCACGCTGCTGCTCGACGAGCCCACCAACCACCTCGACGCCGACTCGATCGCGTGGCTGCGGTCGTTCCTGTCCTCTCACGAGGGCGGGCTCGTCGTGATCAGCCACGACACCGAGCTGCTCGCCGCGGTGGTCAACAAGGTGTGGTTCCTCGACGCCACCCGCGCCGAGGTCGACGTCTACAACATGGACTGGGCGCGCTACCTGCAGGCGCGCGCCACCGACGAGAAGCGCCGCCGCCGCGAGCGGGCCAACGCCGAGAAGAAGGCCGCCGCGCTGCACGCCCAGGCGGCCAAGATGGGCGCCAAGGCCACGAAGGCGGTGGCGGCGAAGAACATGGCCCGCCGCGCCGACCAGCTGCTCGCGCGCCTGGAGCCGGAGCGGAAGGCCGAGCGGGTCGCGAAGATCCGCTTCCCGGAGCCGGCGCCGTGCGGGCGCACCCCGCTCACCGCGGAGGGTCTGTCGAAGTCGTTCGGGTCCCTCGAGGTGTTCACGGGCGTCGACCTGGCCGTCGACCGTGGCGCGAAGGTGGTCGTGCTGGGCCTCAACGGCGCGGGCAAGACCACCCTGCTGCGGCTGCTCGCCGGCATGGAGACCCCCGACTCGGGGCGGGTCGTGCCGGGTCACGGGCTGCGCACCGGGTACTTCGCGCAGGAGCACGACACCCTCGACATGGACGCCACGGTCTGGGAGAACGCCCGGCACGCCTCGCCGGACACCCCCGAGCAGCAGCTGCGCACGCTGCTGGGGGCGTTCATGTTCTCCGGCGAGCAGCTCGAGCAGCCCGCGGGCACGCTGTCCGGCGGCGAGCGCACCCGGCTCGCGCTCGCCTGCCTGGTCTCGAGCGCGGCCAACGTGCTGCTGCTCGACGAGCCGACCAACAACCTCGACCCCGCGAGCCGGGAGCAGGTGCTCGACGCGCTGCGCCGCTTCACGGGGGCGGTCGTGCTCGTCACGCACGACCCGGGGGCGGTCGAGGCACTGAGTCCCGACAAGGTCATCGTGCTGCCGGACGGCACCGAGGACCACTGGTCGGCGGATTATCTCGAGCTCGTCCAGTTGGCCTGATCGGGCGATTTCTCCCGGCGTGTCCGACCACCCGATCGGGGTGATTTTTCCCGGGGCTCGGGCCGGCTCCGCGGACCCGAAACGTTCCAACTGATCGTCGCTGCGCTCCGGGGGTGACGAGCAGGTGGCGACGGGGTGACAATCGAGGGTGCGGAGTGCGGCAATGATCACCCGGACGCGTGATCCATTCGGCGGAACCGTTCGGCGATCACCGAGTGGATCTCCTGGCGACGGGTAGTCCTGTGGACGATCATTGCCCCACCGGGGGGAGCCGGAAACGATCCGCCTGCGGTCCGCGCAGGCGGGTGAAGGAGATCGAGTGTCATGGCCGATCTGAAGAAGGGTGCTCGGATCACCGGGACCCAGCGCGACAAGCTCGCCACCGATCTGAAGAAGAAGTACGAGAAGGGCGCCAGCATCCGCGCGCTGGCCGAGCAGACCGGCCGGTCGTACGGGTTCGTGCACCGCGTGCTCTCCGAGACCGGCGTCACGCTGCGCGGCCGCGGCGGGGCCACGCGCACGAAGAAGAAGTAGCCCGGGGGAGCGGGCGCTCAGGCCCGCTCCCTACTCCGGGGTAACCTGCCGCCATGACGACGGCGGCGATCGACCCGGAGCTCCTTCGACGCGGCGGGCTCGAGCTCGGCGTCGACGGTCCGCGAGCGACGATCACGCTCGCGCGGCCGGAGGCGCTGAACGCGCAGACCCCGCACACGTGGGAGGCGCTCCGGGCGATCGGTGAGGCGTTGGCCGACGACGTCCGCGCCGTGGTGGTCCGCGGCGCGGGCCGGGCCTTCTCCGCGGGGCTCGACAAGCGGTACTTCGCCTCCGCCGAGGTGGACGGACGGCCGGGCATCACCGGCATCGCCGCGATGCCCGACGACGAGGCCGACACCACCATCGCCGCCTTCCAGAGCGGGTTCACGTGGCTGCGCGATCCCGCGCGGCTCACGGTGGCCGCGGTGCAGGGCCACGCGATCGGGGCCGGGTTCCAGCTCGCGCTGGCCTGCGACCTGCGCATCGTCGCCGACGACGTGCAGTTCTGCATGGCCGAGACGAGCCTGGGCATCGTCCCCGACCTCGGCGGCACCTACCCGCTCGTCCACGCGGTCGGGTACGCCCGCGCGGTCGAGATCTGCCTGTCCGGGCGCCGCGTCGGCGCGGACGAGGCGGTGGCGATCGGGCTCGCGCAGCGCGCGGTGCCCGCCGCCGAGCTCGACGCCGCCGTGGACGAGACCGTCGCCGGGCTGCTGGCCGCGCCGCCGAAGGCCGCCGCGGAGACGCTCGGCCTGCTCGCGGGCATCGCGGAGGGCGCCGACCCCGCCGCGGCCCTCGCCGCGGAGCGGGCGGCCCAGCTGCGCAGGCTCCGCTCGCTCGCGGCGGGCGAGGGCTGACGCCCCGTCCCCTTTCCGACGAACGGCGCGTTCGTCGGAAAGGTCGCGACGAACGCGCCGTTCGTCGGGATCAGGCGTGGGTGGTCGCCTGGCGCGGCGTCGGGAAGCCGCCGACGGCCTGCTCGAACGTGTGGGCCACGCGGAGCACGTCCGCGTCGGCGAAGTGCTTCCCGATGATCATCATGCCGACCGGGAGGCCGCCGGCCACTCCTGCGGGCACGGAGCAGGCCGGGTGGCCGGTCACGTCCGTGACGCAGGTGTTGGCGATCATCTCCAGCGCCCGCGGGATCACCTCCTCGCGCGGCGCGTCGGGCCCGGGCAGCTGCGTGGCCCGCAGCGGCAGGGTGGGCATGACGAGGACGTCGTAGCGGGCGAGCGCTTCGTCGTAGGCGGCGCGCAGCCGCGGCACGAGGTTGCGCGCCATCGCGTAGTGCCGACCGTGCTGCCGGTCGACCGCGTACCGGCCGGCGAGCAGGACGAACTTGACGGTCTCGGAGAACCGGCTGCCGTCGGCGCGCCACCGGCGGCCGTAGTGCTCGACGACCTCCGGGTCGTAGCGGCCGTCCCAGTTCATGCCGTAGCCGTTGCCGTCGACCATCTGGTTCATGGCGCCCTCGGTGGCGATGACGTCCCAGATGCGCGCGCCGTGCGCGTGCCACGGGATCGAGACCTCCTCGGCGGTGAGGCCCGCGCCGCGCAGCACGTCGACCCCCGCGCGCACGGCGTCGTCGACCTCGGCCTCCGAGTTGGGGTGGCCGAAGCCCTCCCGCACCACGCCGACGCGCATGCCCTCCGCGCCGCGGGCGAGCGCGCCGACGTAGTCGTCGGGCACCAGGTCGCGCGGCTGGCGGGGGTCGAGGCCGTCGGGGCCCGCCAGGACCGAGAGCATGAGGGCGGCGTCGGCCACGGTCCGGGTCATCGGGCCGATGTGGTCGATGGTCTGCTCGATCGGGAACGCGCCGGTGTAGGGGACGAGGCCGAAGGTGGGCTTGTGGCCGACGATGCCGCTGTAGGCGGCCGGGATGCGCACCGACCCGCCCTGGTCGCCACCGGTGGCGAGGTCGACGACGCCGCCCGCGACCAGCGCGGCGCTCCCGGAGGACGAGCCGCCCGCGGAGCGGGTCTCGTCCCACGGGTTGCGCACGGGTGCGGGGCGGGAGGTGTGCGAGCCACCGGAGAAGCAGAGGTCCTCGCAGACGGCCTTGCCGGCGATGGTGGCGCCTGCGGCGAGCAGCCTGCTCACGACCGTGGCGTCGCGCAGCGGGACGTAGCCCTCGAGGTACGCCGAGCCGTTCATCATCGGCACGCCCGCGACCGCCGTGTTGTCCTTGATCGCGACGGTGCGGCCGGCGAGCGGGCCCTCGCCGCCCTCGGTGATCTCCGTGGTGACGTACCAGGCGCCGTAGGGGTTGTCGGCGTCGTCGGGCCGCTGCCACGCCCGCTCGGGGGCGGCGGGAGCCGACTCCTGGTAGAGCTGCTCCACGACCTCCCACGAGGCCAGCAGGCCGTGGACGAACGGGCTGAACGAGTCCAGGTCGGCCTCCGACAGGCCGAGGCCGTAGCGCTCCGCGGCGGCGGCGAGCGCGGCGCGGTCGGGTGGGTCGAGCGGCATGGTGACCTCCTTCAGCGGGGTGGTCAGACCGTAATACGTACGCGGGAGTAGATGGAGCGCTCCGCGTGTTGGGAAACGTGGCTGAAACGGTGTAAGCGAAGGGGGCCGTGTATGGACCGGCCGATGGGCATGCTGCGGGGGGTCGTGCGCGCCGCGGACGCGCCGAAATCGATCAAGAAGGGCACGATCCCGCGGATCTGGGCGTTCGCCCGCCCCCACCGCGGCCGGCTCCTGGCCTACCTGCTGCTCACGGTCGTCTCGGCGACGGTCGGGGTGCTCACCCCCGTCCTCGCCGGGCGGGTGGTGGACGCGATCGTCGCGGGCGGCGAGGCCTCGGTCGCCGCCGCCGCCGTGGTCGGGCTCGCCGCCGGCATCGCGGCACTCGCGATCCTCGAGGCCGTCGTGGGGCTCGCCTCGCGTTGGTTCTCCGCCCGCGTCGGGGAGAGCGTGATCGTCGATCTGCGCCGGGCGGTCTTCGAGCACGTCCAGCGGATGCCGGTCGCGTTCTTCACCCGCACCCGCACCGGCGCGCTCGTGAGCAGGCTCAACAACGACGTCGTCGGGGCCCAGTCGGCGATCACCTCGACGCTGGCCACCGTGCTGTCCAACAGCATCCAGCTCGCGCTCGCGCTCGGCGTGATGATCTCGCTCGCGTGGCAGGTCACGCTGCTCGCGCTCGTGCTGCTGCCGATCTTCGTGATCCCCGCGCGCCGCTTCGGGCGGCGGCTCGCCGACCTGCGCCGGGAGGCCGCGGACCTCAACGCGGGCATGGGCAACCAGATGACCGAGCGGTTCTCCGCGCCCGGCGCCACGCTGGTGAAGCTCTTCGGGCGGCCCGAGGAGGAGGCGGTCGAGTTCGCCGAGCGGGCCGAGCGGGTCCGCGACATCGGGGTGCGCACCGCGATGGTCTCGCGCGTCTTCGTCACCGCGCTGTCGCTGGTGTCGGCGCTGGCGCAGGCGCTGGTCTACGGCCTGGGCGGGTGGCTCGCCGTCACCGGCCGGATCGAGCCGGGCACCGTCGTCACGCTCGCGCTGCTGCTCACCCGGCTGTACACGCCGATGACCGCGCTCGCCAACGCGCGCGTCGACGTGATGACCGCGCTCGTGTCCTTCGAGCGGGTCTTCGAGGTGCTCGACCTGAAGCCGATGATCACCGAGCGGCCGGGCGCGGTGGCGCTGCCGGACGGCCCGGTCGACGTGGAGCTGTCCGGTGTGCGGTTCGCCTACCCCAGCGCCGACCAGGTCTCCCTCGCCTCTCTGGAGGAAGTCGCCACGCTCGACACCCGGGGCGGGGAGGAGGTGCTGCACGGCGTCGACCTCGAGGTGGGGGCCGGGAAGATGGTCGCGCTCGTCGGCCCGTCGGGGGCCGGGAAGTCGACGCTCGCCTCGCTGGTGCCGCGGCTCTACGACGTCGACGCCGGCTCGGTGCGGCTCGCCGGCATCGACGTCCGCGATCTCACGTTCGCGTCGCTGCGCGGCGCGGTCGGGGTGGTCACGCAGGACGGGCACCTGTTCCACGACACCATCCGGGCCAACCTGCGCTACGCCGCGCCGGAGGCGAGCGACGACGAGCTCCTCGACGCGCTCCGCCGCGCCCGGCTCGGCGACCTGCTCGCGTCGCTGCCCGACGGCCTCGACACGGTGGTGGGGGAGCGCGGCTACCGGCTCTCCGGAGGCGAGCGCCAGCGCCTGACGATCGCCCGCCTGCTGCTCGCGCGGCCGCGCGTGGTGATCCTCGACGAGGCCACCGCCCACCTGGACTCCGAGTCGGAGGCCGCCGTGCAGGAGGCGCTCGCCGAGGCCCTCGCCGGCCGCACGGCCATCGTGATCGCGCACCGGCTCTCCACGGTCCGCGCCGCCGACCAGATCGCCGTGCTGGAGCAGGGCCGGATCGTCGAGCGCGGCATGCACGACGAGCTGATGGCCCGCGACGGGCGCTACGCGCAGCTGTACCGCACCCAGTTCGCGCCGGACGCCGCCCGGGAGGACCCGGACGCCCCGGGCGTCGGGTGCGGGATCCCGGGCTGCACCGCCCGGCACCGGGAGGAGCACCTGGTCGGCTGACCGGCCCTCGTCGAGCCGCCCGGCGCGGTCAGCCCCGCCGCCGGACCGACCCCTCCACGACGTCGAGCACCTGCTCGAGGTGGTCGGTGCGCATCCCCATCGCCAGCTGCGACACCAGGCCCTCGAGCACCAGCTCCAGGTAGCGGGCGAGCACCGGCACCGGGACGTCGTCGCGCAGGGTGCCCGCCGCGGCCTGGCGGCGCAGCCGCTCCTCGGTGGCGGCGGTGAGGGCCTCGGCGTGGGCGCGCCAGCGGGCGCGGAAACCGGGGTCGGTGCGGCCCCGGCGGGCGACCTCGAGGAACGAGCCCGCCCAGCCCGCGTCGAGCGGCTGCGGCGACGCCAGGAGCTCCCGCATCACCTGCACCAGGCCCTGCTCGGCGACGACCTCGGCCATCCGCTCCGCGTCCTGCTCGGCGAGGGCGAAGAACAGCGCTTCCTTGTCGCGGAAGTGGTGGAAGATCGCCCCCCGGGACAGGCCGGTGGCCTGCTCCAGCCTGCGCACGGTGGCGCCCTCGTAACCGTGGCGCGCGAAGCAGGTGCGGGCGCCGTCGAGGATCTGCTGCCGCCGCGCTGCGAGCTGGTCGGTGCTGACCCGGGGCACCCGGACGACGATACCGCTCCTGCCGGACGTACGTACGGCTTGGGAAGGCGTCAGCGTCTCGTCACCCGAAATCGTCGGGGACCGGGGGTAGCGTCGCAGCCATGTCGGAGAAGGCTGCCATGGTCACGATCCCCGAGCAGGGTTCAGGGCCGGAGGCGGAGCCACCCGATCCGGGGCCCACGGTGCTGCGCGACTGCGCCGACGCCGAGACCCACGTCGGTTCGGTGTGCTTCAAACACGGCCCACCGCGGCTGCTCGGCGTCGAGCTCGAGTGGCTGCTGCACCGCCCACCCGAACCCCGCTCGGCGCCCGACGCCGCCGCGCTCGCCGCGGCCCTCGGCCCGCACGCCCCGCCCGGACTGTCCCCGAACTCCCCGGCAGCGCCGCTGCCCTCCGGCTCCACCGTCACGGTCGAGCCCGGCGGCCAGGTCGAACTGGCCAGCCCTCCGAGCCCCGACCTCGCTACCCTCCTGCAGGCCGTCACCGCCGACACGGCCGCCCTCCACGAGCGCCTCGCCGCCGCGGGACTGCATCCCACGCCCCGCGCCACCGACCCCGTCCGCCCGCCCCGCCGCATCCTCCAGCTGCCGCGCTACGACGCGATGGAGGAGTCGTTCGACCGCCGCGGACCCTACGGCCGCAGCGCCATGTGCTCCACCGCCGCCGTGCAGGTGTGCCTCGACCCCGGCGAGCCGTGCGACCTCGGCGCCCGGTGGGCGGCGCTGCACGCGCTGGGCCCGGTGCTGCTCGCCGCGTTCGCCAACTCGCCCACGCTGCACGGCAGGCACACCGGCTGGAAGTCCTCGCGCTGGGTGTGCTGGCAGAGCGCCGACCCGGCCCGCACGGCCCCTCCGCCCGCCGCCGACGCCGGTGGCGCCGACCCGACCCGGGCCTGGGCCCGCCGGGTGCTCGACACGCCGGTGCTCGCGGTGCGCAGGCCGGGCCGGTGGCTGGTGCCGCGCGGCATCACGTTCGCCGAATGGGTGCGCGGCGCGCTGCCGGAGCCGCCCACCACGGCCGACCTCGAGTACCACATCACCACCCTGTTCCCGCCGGTCCGCCCGCACGGCCACCTGGAGGTGCGCTACGTCGACGCCCAGCCGGGGCGGCGCTGGGCGCTGCCGGTCGCGGTGCTGGTCGCGCTGATGTCCGACCCCGCCACCGTCGACCAGGTGCGCGCCGTGTGCGCACCCGCGGCGGGGCGCTGGACGTCGGGCGCCCGCCATGGGCTGTCCGACCGCGTGCTCGCCCGCGCCGCGGGGAGCGTCTTCGAGCTGGCCCTCCGCCGGCTGCCCGCCGTCGGCGCCCCGCAGTGGGTGGTCGACGACCTCGCCGACATGCACGAGCACCAGGTGCTCCGCGGCCGATGTCCCGCGGACGACCCCGACCTCCCGGGGGGACCGACCTCATGACCACCTCGCCCGACACCAGCCGTCCGATCACCGACCTCACCGCCGAGCAGCTGCGCACCCGCGTGGCCGACCTGCTCGCCGAGACCAGGGCCCGCAGCGCCGCGCTCACCGACTCCGTCGACGAGGCCGACCTCGTCGCCCAGCACTCGCCGCTCATGTCGCCGCTGGTGTGGGACCTCGCCCACGTCGGCAGCCAGGAGGAGCTGTGGCTGGTGCGCGACGTCGGTGGCCGGGAGCCGTTGCGCCCGGAGATCGACGGGCTCTACGACGCGTTCCAGCACCCCCGCGCCCGGCGGGTCGAGCTGCCGCTGCTCACCCCCGCCGAGACCCGCACGTACATCGGACAGGTGCGCGACAAGGCCCTCGACGCGCTGGAGCGCAGCCCGCTCACCGGGCGCAGGCTCGTCGAGCACGGCTTCGCCTTCGGCATGATCGTCCAGCACGAGCAGCAGCACGACGAGACGATGCTCGCCACCCACCAGCTGCGCGCGGGCGCCCCCGTCCTGCACGCTCCGCCGACCCCGCCCGGGCGCCCGCCCGCGCAGCGGGAGGTGCTGGTGCCCGGCGGCCCGTTCACGATGGGCACCTCCACCGAGCCGTGGGCGCTGGACAACGAGCGACCGGCCCACCTCGTCGACGTGCCCGCGTTCGTGATCGACACCGCGGCGGTCACCAACGCCGAGTACGCGGCCTTCGTCGAGGCGGGCGGCTACGACGACCCGCGCTGGTGGAGCGAGGAGGGCTGGGCCCACCGGGTCTCCGCGGGGCTGGTCGCGCCCCGGTTCTGGCAGCGCGACGCCGGATCGAGCGGGGCGGGCGCCTGGTACCGCCGCCGCTTCGGCGTGGTGGAGCCGCTGCCGCCCGACGAGCCGGTCGTGCACGTGTGCTTCCACGAGGCCGAGGCCTACGCCCGGTGGGTGGGCAAGCGGCTGCCCACCGAGGCGGAGTGGGAGAAGGCCGCCCGGTACGACCCGGCCAGCGGGCGCTCGCGGCGCTACCCGTGGGGCGACGAGGACCCCACGCCCGCCCACGCCAACCTCGGGCAGCGCCACCTGCAGCCCGCCGCGGCCGGCGCGTACCCGCTCGGGGCGTCGCCGCTGGGCGTGCAGCAGCTGATCGGCGACGTCTGGGAGTGGACCAGCTCCGGCTGGCACCCGTACCCGGGGTTCGAGGTGTTCCCGTACCCGGAGTACTCGCAGGTGTTCTTCGGCGGCGACTACCGGGTGCTGCGCGGCGGCTCGTTCGGCACGTCCCCCACCGCGATCCGCGGCACGTTCCGCAACTGGGACCACCCGATCCGCCGCCAGATCTTCGCCGGCTTCCGGTGCGCCCGCGACGCCCGACCCGAGGACGGGGCCGCCTAGTGTGCCGACACCTGGCCTACGTCGGGCCGTCGGTCACGCTCGCCTCGCTGGTGCTCGAACCCGTCCACTCGCTGCTGCACCAGAGCTACGCGCCCGCCGACATGCGTGGCGGCGGCACGATCAACGCCGACGGGTTCGGCGCCGGCTGGTACCCGGAGCCGGGTGGGCCGGCGGCGCGCTATCGCAGCGCCCGCCCGATGTGGTCCGACACCGCGTTCGCCGCGGTCGCGGCGACCACCCGCTCCGGCGGGGTGCTCGCCGCGGCCCGGTCGGCCACCGCGGGGATGCCCGTCGTCGAGACGGCGGCGGCGCCGTTCGCCGAGGGCCGGTGGCTGTTCAGCCACAACGGCGTCGTCCGCGGATGGCCCGGCGCGGTGGCCGCACTCGCGGCCGAGCTGCCGGTCACCGACCTCGTCACCCTCGACGCCCCCACCGACTCCGCCCTGCTGTGGGCGCTGGTCCGGCACCGGCTGCGGGCGGGCGCCGAGCCGGGGGCGGCGCTCGCCGACGTCGTCCGGCGGGTGGCGGCCGCCGCGCCGGGGTCCCGGCTGAACCTGCTGCTCACCGACGGCACCGGGATCTGGGCCACGGCCTTCGACCACGCGCTCGCGGTCCGCACCGACGAGCGCAGCGCGCTGGTCGCCTCCGAACCGCTCGACCCCGACCCGGGCTGGCGCCCGGTGCCCGACCGGCACCTGCTCGCCGCCGCGCCCGGCACCCACCGCTGCACCCCGCTGGCGGTGCCCACCCCGGACGCCCCCACCCGCGGGGCGTCCACCACCCAGGGAGCGCGATGACCGCCCTGCTCGACATCCACCTCACCGTCGCCGACGCCGACGCGGCCCTGCGCGCCGACGCGCGGGCCGGGCTCACCGCCCACCCGAAGCACCTGCCGCCCACGTGGTTCTACGACGCCCGGGGCAGCGCCCTGTTCGAGCGGATCACCGAGCTGCCCGAGTACTTCCCCACGCGCACCGAGCGCGCCCTGCTGGAGCGCACCGCCGACGCCATCGCGATCACGTCCGGCGCCGATACGATCGTCGAGCTGGGGTCCGGGTCGTCGGCGAAGACCCGACTGCTGCTCGACGCGTTCCGCCGGGCCCGATCGCTGCGCCGCTACGTGCCCCAGGACGTGAGCGAACCGGCGCTGCGGGAGGCGATGTCGGCGCTCGCGGCCGACTACCCGGGCCTGCAGCTGCACGGCGTGGTCGGCGACTTCACCGCCCACCTCGACCGGCTGCCCGCCGAGGGGCGGCGCATGGTCGCCTTCCTCGGCGGCACGATCGGCAACCTGCTGCCCGCGCAGCGGGCCGAGTTCCTGCGCGCGCTGCGGGCGGCGCTGCGGCCGGGGGAGGCGGTCCTGCTGGGCACGGGCCTCGTCGTCGACCCGGCCGTGCTCGTGCCCGCCTACGACGACGCCGCGGGCGTCACCGCGGAGTTCAACCGCAACGTGCTCCACGTGCTCAACCGGGAGCTGGGCGCCGACTTCGACGTCGAGGCGTTCGCGCACAAGGCGCTGTGGGACGCCCGCAACGAGTGGATCGAGATGCGCCTGGTCGCGCAGCGCGCGATGACCGTCGCCCTGGCCGAGCTGGGGCTCACCGTGCGGTTCGCGGCGGGGGAGGAGATGTGCACCGAGGTGTCGGCGAAGTTCCGCCGACCCGGGGTCCGCGCGATGGTCGAGCAGGCCGGCTTCGCCGTGGTCGACAGCTGGGCCGACCCGGACGAGCGGATGGCGCTCACCCTGGCTCGCGCGGTGTGATCCGGTGACCGGCCGCCAGTAGGCTCGCGGTCATGACCACGCCTCCGCCCGGCAAGGACTGGCGCACCGAGGGCGTCCGGGTCATCCCCGGCGACGCCCTCGACCCGAACACCCCGCAGACGCCCGGGATGCACCGGGCCGCCGCGATCACCGCGGCGCGGACCGGCGCGCAGAAGCTGTGGGCGGGCACCGTCACCATCCACCCGGGCGCGCGCACCGGCGCCCACCACCACGGCGAGCTGGAGAGCGTGATCTACGTGGTGCGCGGCCGGGCGCGGATGCGGTGGGGCGAGCGGCTGGAGTACACCGCCGAGGCGGGCCCGGGCGGGTTCATCTTCGTGCCGCCGTTCGTGCCGCACCAGGAGATCAACGCGCTCGACGACGAGCCGCTCGAGTGCGTGCTCACCCGCAGCGGCCAGGAGCCGATCGTGGTGAACCTCGACATCGAGGGCGTGCCCGAGCCCGAGCACGTGCCGTGGATCGACCCCGCCCACCCCGCGGGGCGCTGACCTCGGGGGACCCGGCCGGCTGATACCGGCATCCGATTGTCGAATGATCCGACTGCCGCGGCGGCGTTGACGGGCGCGACGCGCTCCGGCGAAGGTCGGCACGAACCCGGGATCGTCCGGGAGGCCTCCCCGCGGTGGCGCGGGAGCGGGGCCGACCCGGCGGTGGAGCGCGCCGTGGCGCAGAAGGTGAGAGGACCAGATGGTGGAGACCCCCGACATCGTCCGACCCGACCCGGAGATCGTGGCCGGGCTGGAACGCATCGGGAGCGCGACGGCCAGCAGCGAGCTGGCCAAGACGTTCGGGATCCGCAGCGCCCACATCGCGGGCCCGGTCTGCCGCACGCCGGGGAAGCGGATCGCCGGGCCGGCGCTGACCCTGCAGTGCCTGCCGAAGCGGGAGGACCTCTACCCGGTCGACGAGTACAGCGAGCCCGAGAAGCAGCTGCACCGCCACGTCCTGTACCACACCCAGCCCGGTGACGTCGTGGTCGTGGACGCCCGCGGGGACATGACCAGCGGGATCTTCGGCGAGATGATGCTCACCTACTTCGCCGGCCGCGGCGGCAAGGGGATCGTCGTCGACGGCTGCATCCGCGACTTCGGTGCCGCGTCCCAGCTGGGGATCGGGATGTGGCTGCGCGGCACCACACCCAACTTCCACACCCAGACGAACATCGTCCCCACCGCGGTGAACGTGCCCGTGGCCTGCGGCGGCACCGTCGTGGTGCCGGGCGACATCATCATCGCCGACGACGACGGCGCCGTGGTGGTGCCGATCGCGCTGGCCGAGAAGCTGCTCGAGGTGGCGGGCGAGCACGCCGAGTGGGAGGAGTTCTCCCGGATGAAGCTCGCCGAGGGCGGCGACCTGCGGCGGTACTACCCGCTGTCGGAGGAGGCCCGCCCCGAGTACGAGGAGTGGCGCCGCGCCCAGGCCCAGCGCCAGTCCTGAGGGGCGCGGGCGCGGAAGTTCAGGAAAGCCACATCCACCAAGCCCACGTTCATGGATGTGGCTTTCCTGAAATCGGGCGACGGGGTCAGGGCGTGCCGCGCACCGCCCGGCGGATCCGCTCGATGGGAGCCTTCGGCTCGCGCGCGGCGGTGAGCAGCCCGTTCGTCTCCTGCAGGGTGTCGGTGAGCTGCGTGTAGCAGGAGCCGGCGAGGAAGGCGCTCGCCCGGACGGCGTCGTAGAGGGCGGTGATGCGGGCGAGCCAGTCGTCCGCGTCGGCCGCGGCGGTGTAGCCCCATCCGTCGGCGCGCGGCGTGCCCGGCTGGTAGGCGATGCCGCCGAACTCGGTGAGCATGATCGGCTGGCCCCGGTACTCCGCCCCGTCGAGGAGGATCCGCCTGCCCGCGGGTCCCATGCCCGACAGCAGGGTGTCGCGGGCGGCGGCGTCGGCGTAGGTCCAGGCGAGCACGGCGCCGTCGCCCTCGTAGTCGTGCACGGTGATGATGTCGGTGTTCTGCTGCTCCCAGCCGTCGTTGCAGACGACGGGGCGGGTGGGGTCGAGCGCGCGGGTGAGGTCGGTGAGCGCCCGGGCGTAGGCCTGCTGGGCCGGGTCGTCGGCGACGTGTTGGATCCCCCACGACTCGTTGAACGGCACCCAGGTGACGATCGACGGGTGCGAGGCGTCGCGCTCGACGGCGTCCATCCACTCGCGGGTCAGCCGCTGCACGGCGGTGGGGGAGAACTCGTAGGCACCGGGGGCCTCACCCCACACGAGCAGACCGAGCCGGTCGGCCCAGTACAGCAACCGCGGGTCCTCGATCTTCTGGTGGATGCGGCACGCGGTGAACCCGAGCTCCTTGATCAGCTCGACCTCGCGGCGCAGGGCGGCGCGGGAGGGCGCGGCGAGGTGGCTGTCCGGCCAGTACCCCTGGCTGAGCACCGAGCGGACGTCGTAGGGGCGGCCGTTGAGCAGGAACGCGCCCCGGTCGACGCCCACGGTCCGGACGCCGAGGTAGGAGCTCACCGCGTCGACGGGGTGGCCGTCGGCGTCCAGCAGCGACACCGTGGCGTCGACCAGCCGCGGGTGCTCGGGTGACCACGTCAGCTCGTGCTCGGCCTGCCCGTTGCGCTGCCGGGCGATCGGCACCCGCACGTCGACGCCGGTCGCGGACGGGGGCACGTCGACCTCGACCGTGCCCAGGTCCTCGTCGCGCTCGTCGAAGCGCAGCGCCACCCGCAGCCGCGCGCCCGCGGCGGGGCGGCCGCGCAGCCGGACGGTGAGGTCCACCGCGGTGGTGCCGGCGGGGAGCCAGCGCAGGTGGTCGATGCTCGTCTCGGGGACGGCCTCGAGCCACACGGTCTGCCAGATGCCGGTGGTGCGCCGGTACCAGATCGCGTGCGGGTCCGCGCGCCAGTCCTGCTTGCCGCGCGGCTGGGTGAGGTCGTGCGGGTCGTCCTCGGCGCGCACGACGAGCAGGTGGTCGGCGCCGTCGGCGACGAGCGCGGTGACGTCGAACGTGAACGGGGTGTGGCCGCCCTCGTGCTCGCCGACGAGGTGTCCGTCGATCCACACCCGGGCTCGGTAGTCGACGGCGCCGAAGTGCAGCAGGACCACGGGTGCGCGGTCGCCGCGGCCGGCGGCGGCCAGGTCGTCGGCGGTGATCGTGCGGGCGTACCAGACCACGGGGTGGAAACCGGGCTCGCCGATCCCGGAGGCGGTCGACTCGGGCGGGAACGGCACGGCGATCTCGCGCGGGTCGGGCAGCCCGGCGGGCCACCCGTCGGCGAGCCCGGTGTCGGCGTCGTCGTGGCGGAACGACCACGTGCCGTCCAGGTCGGCCCAGGCGCCGCGCATGAGCTGGGGGCGGGGGTAGGAGCCGTCCTGGCGGGAGGCGAGGGGGAGCTCGGACGTGGCGACTGCGGTCACGGCCGGCACTCTAGACACCCCTTGGTGTCAACGAATCATTGACGCCATCCGATCGGCAACGATTGGTTGACCGGCCACGCCAGGGGAGGGGAGGGGCTCCGGCGCTTCAGGAATGTGGCTTTCCTGAAGCGCAGCTTCGTGAATGTGGCTTTCCTGAAGCTCAGGGGGAGACGCGCGAGGGCCCCGCCGGCGATCGGGCGGGGCCCTCGGGGGTGCGGGTCGCGTCAGCTGCGGAGCATGCCGCGCAGCACGTACTGCAGGATCCCGCCGTTGCGGTAGTAGTCCGCCTCACCGGGGGTGTCGATGCGCACGGTGGCGTCGAACTCGATCTTCTCGCCCGACTCCTTGGTGGCCGTGACGTGCACGGTGCGCGGGGTGGTGCCCTCGTTGAGCGCGGTGATGCCGCTGATGTCGAAGGTCTCCGTGCCGTCGAGGCCCAGGGAGGCCGCCGACTCGCCCTGCGGGAACTGCAACGGCAGCACGCCCATGCCGATGAGGTTGGAGCGGTGGATGCGCTCGAAGCTCTCGACGATCACGGCCTTGACGCCCAGCAGCGCGGTGCCCTTGGCCGCCCAGTCGCGCGACGAGCCGGAGCCGTACTCCTTGCCGCCGAGCACGACCAGCGGGATGCCCCGGGCGGCGTAGTTCTGCGCCGCGTCGTAGATGAACGCCTGCGGCCCGCCCTCCTGGGTGAAGTCGCGGGTGTAGCCGCCGGTGACGCCGTCGAGCAGCAGGTTGCGCAACCGGATGTTGGCGAACGTGCCGCGGATCATGACCTCGTGGTTGCCGCGGCGCGAGCCGTAGGAGTTGAAGTCCTTCTTCTCCACGCCGTGCGCGCGCAGGTACTGCCCGGCGGGGGAGTCCTCCTTGATGGAACCCGCGGGGGAGATGTGGTCGGTGGTGACCGAGTCGCCCAGCAGCGCGAGCACCCGGGCGCCCGTGATGTCCTGCACCGGCTCCGGGTCCCGCTGCATGCCCTCGAAGTACGGGGGCTTGCGCACGTAGGTCGACTCGGGGTCCCACTCGAAGGTGTCGCCCTCGGGCGTGGGCAGCGAGCGCCACCGCTCGTCGCCGGCGAAGACGTCGGCGTAACGGCGGGTGTACATCTCCTGGCTGATCGCGCTGTCGATCGTGGCCTGCACCTCCTGCGGCGACGGCCAGATGTCGCGCAGGAAGACGTCGTTGCCCTCGGGGTCCTGGCCGAGCGGCTGGGTCTCGAAGTCGAAGTCCATCGTGCCGGCCAGGGCGTAGGCGATGACGAGCGGCGGCGAGGCCAGGTAGTTCATCTTGACGTCGGGGTTGATCCGGCCCTCGAAGTTCCGGTTGCCCGACAGCACGGCCGCGACCGCGAGGTCGGCCTCGTTGATCGCCGCCGAGATCTCCTCGGGCAGCGGGCCGGAGTTGCCGATGCACGTGGTGCAGCCGTACCCGACGAGGTGGTAGCCGAGCTTCTCCAGGTACGGCCACAGCCCGGCGCGCTCGTAGTAGTCGGTGACGACCTTGGAGCCGGGCGCCATCGTGGTCTTCACCCACGGCTTGACCGCCAGGCCCTTGTCGACGGCCTTCTTCGCGAGCAGCGCCGCGCCCAGCATCACCGACGGGTTCGAGGTGTTGGTGCACGAGGTGATCGCGGAGATCACCACGGCGCCGTGGTCGAGCTCGAACGTGGTGCCGTCGGCCATCGTGACCGGGGTGGGCTTGCTCGCCCGCCCCCTCGCACCGATGGCCGCGGAGACGGGCTTGTCCGCCGCGCCGTTGGTGGCGCCGTCGCCGGGAACCGCCGGGTCGCTGGCGGGGAAGGTCTCCTCGACGGCCTCGTCGACGGCCGTGTGCGGCGCGGGCACGCCGTCGGCGTAGTCGACGAGCGCGGCGCGGAACGCGGACTTCGCGTCGGAGAGCGGGATGCGGTCCTGCGGCCGCTTCGGTCCGGCGATCGACGGGACGACGGTGGACAGGTCCAGCTCGAGGGTCTCGGAGTAGGTGGCCTCGCGCGACGGGTCGTGCCAGAGGCCCTGCTCCTTGGCGTAGGCCTCGACCAGCTGGACCTGCTCGTCCGGACGGCCGGTGAACTTCAGGTAGCGCAGCGTCTCGTCGTCGATCGGGAAGATCGCCGCGGTCGAGCCGAACTCGGGGCTCATGTTGCCGATCGTGGCGCGGTTGGCGAGCGGGACGGCCCCGACGCCCTCGCCGTAGAACTCGACGAACTTGCCGACCACGCCGTGCTTGCGCAGCATCTCGGTGATCGTCAGCACGACGTCGGTGGCGGTGGCGCCCGCCGGGATCTCCCCGGTCAGCTTGAAGCCGACGACCTTCGGGATGAGCATCGAGACCGGCTGGCCGAGCATGGCCGCCTCGGCCTCGATGCCGCCGACGCCCCAGCCGAGCACGCCGAGGCCGTTGACCATCGTGGTGTGCGAGTCGGTGCCGACGAGCGTGTCGGGGTAGGCCTGGCCGTTGCGGGTCATGACCACGCGGGCCAGGTACTCGATGTTGACCTGGTGCACGATGCCGGTGCCCGGCGGCACCACCTTGAACTCGCTGAACGCCCCCTGGCCCCAGCGCAGGAACTGGTAGCGCTCGCGGTTGCGCTGGTACTCCAGCTCGACGTTGCGCTCGAAGGCGTCGGGGCGGCCGAACAGGTCGGCGATGACGGAGTGGTCGATCACGAGCTCGGCGGGCGCGAGCGGGTTGACCTTCGACGGGTCGCCGCCGAGCTCGGTGACGGCCTCGCGCATGGTGGCGAGGTCGACGATGCACGGCACGCCGGTGAAGTCCTGCATCACCACGCGCGCGGGTGTGAACTGGATCTCGGTGTCCGGCTCCGCGGTCGGGTCCCAGTTGGCCAGTGCGCGGATGTGGTCCGCGGTGACGTTGGCCCCGTCCTCGGTGCGCAGGAGGTTCTCGAGCAGGATCTTGAGGCTGAACGGGAGGCGCTCGGCCCCCTCGACCGCGGAGAGCCGGAAGATCTCGTGCTCCGCCCCGCCTGCGCTGATCGTTGCTTTCGCTCCGAAGCTGTCGGTGCTGCTCACGTGCTGTCCTCCTGGCGTGGTGGGCGCTATCCGATCGGGTTGCCCGGAGTCTCGCGCACCGACACGTTCGCGGTACGACAGGCCCCTCGGCTTTAACAGTACGCTTGTCCTGTTATGAGGTCGAGCCGACCCCGTCGTCGACCGAAGTGGTGGAAGTTGCGGCCGTTGCTGGTGTGGCGCCGGGTGCTTCTGGGCTGGAAGTGGCACAGTTCTCCCCGCTCGCACCTGTACGGCGGATCACGCGCTGAACACGGGGATGGAGGTCGGTCTCGTGCGGCTCGTGCGGTGTCGACGCACGCTCGTGCTGGCCCTGCTCCTTGCGCTGTCGGGTGGCCTGCTGCTGGGCGGGGCCGTCCCGGCGATGGCGCAGCCCGCCCCGCCGCCCAACCCGAGTGACGACGAGCTGCGGCGCAGCCGGGAGGCGGTGACCGCCCGGGCGGGGGAGGTGGCCCAGCTGACCGCGCAGCTCGCGGAGCTGGACGCCAGGACCGACGAGCTGCAGGCGGCGCTGGCCGCGGAGCGGGAGAACGCCGAGGCCGCGCTGCTCGAGCTGGAGGCCGCGCGAGAGGCCGCCGCGGCCGCGAAGACGCGCGCCGAGCAGGCCCGGATCGAGACGCAGGCGGCCACGGTCGCCATCGACCAGGCGCGGGAGCGCCTCGACGAGATCGTCTCCAGCACCTACCTGCAGGGCCTGGACGCCGGCCCGCTCGGGCTGCTCACCGAGGCCACGAGCCCCGAGGACCTGCTCGCGCGGGCCGAGTTCACCGACATGGTCGCCCGCGCCCAGCTGCAGGCGCAGGAGGGGCTGGAACGCGCGCGTGTGGAGAAGGCCAACGCCGACTCCGCGGCCCGGGCGGCGCTCGAGGCGGCCGAGCAGGCCGAGGCCGACGCCGCGGCGGCCAAGGAGGTGGCCGACCGGGCGCTGGCCGCCGCCCAGGAGGCGGCGCGGCGGCAGGCCGAGCAGCTCGCCCAGGTGGCGCGGCAGCGGGCGGAGGTGCAGCGGCAGCTCGACGCCGCGGAGGCGGCCGACGCGGGCCTGCGCGCCCAGCGGCAGCGCTTCACGGAGTGGCAGCGCCGGATGGCCGAGGAGCGCGCGGCGCGGGAGCGGGCCGAGCGGGACGCCGCGGCGGCGCGGGTGGCCGCCGAGGGGCAGGCGACGAACCTGCGCGGCAGTGCGGCGGTGCGGCGCGTGATCGACCGGGCGATGTCGCAGATCGGCGTGCAGTACGTGTGGGGAGGCGGCAACGGGCGCGGCCCGAGCCGGGGCATTCCCGATGCCTTCGGCTCGCCGCTCGACCGCGTCGGCTTCGACTGCTCCGGGCTGATGCAGTACGCCTACAGCGGCGTCGGGATCTCGCTGCCGCGGGTGAGCCGCAACCAGTTCCACGCCGGCAGGAAGGTGCCGATCTCCGACCTCCGCCCGGGCGACATGGTCTTCTACCGCAACGGCAACGCGCCCATCCACCACGTCGCCATGTACATCGGCGACGGGAAGATGATCGAAGCGCCCTACACCGGCGCCAACGTGCGGGTGGTTCCGTTGCGGAAGAAGGGCCTGCTGCCCCAGGCGACGCGGGTCCTGTGAGGTCGCGGGTGCTCTGAGCCGCGCTGGGCTCAGCGCGCCGCGAGGTCGCGGGTGAGGGCCTCGCAGCACTCGTCAGCGCGGCCGGCTGCGCGTCGGTGCGGGCGCCCGCGACGGAGGTCCGCGCCCGTGCCTCCATGTCCGGTGCCGCCCTGTCGAGGGCCCGGCGGCCCGGATCGGTGAGCTCCACGTCGTCGCCCCGCCGTCGAGCTCGCACGGCACGCGCGTGACGAGGCGGCGCCGCTCCATCCGGCCGAGCCGGCTGCTGGGACCAGCACATGCGCAGTGCGCGGTTCGCGTCCCCGGCCCGCGCGCCGCACGGCGGGTGGCGGGATCCGGCTCGCGGTGCGGCACGGGGCCGGGTCCGCCGCCGGCTTCGGGGTGTTCTTCGTGTTCGTGGGCGCCGCGAGCGAGGCGGGCCTGCCGTGGGCGCTGCCGGTATCGCGCCTGCGGGCCGTCGTGGCGATCGTCGGCGTGGCGCTCGCGCGGCGGTGCCGGTGCCGGGTCGCGCGGTGCCGGGACGCGCGGTGCCGGGTCGCGCGTTGATCGGCGTGCTGATCGTCGGCGCCGACGCCGCCTACGCGGCGGCCACGACCGTGGGTTCCGCGGCGTGGCGGCCGTCCTCGCGGCGTTCCACCCCGTGGTCACCATCGGGGCCGGCGGCGACCCCTGTCGCGGGAGCGACGACGGGGTGCAGCGCGGCGGGGTGGCGGTGCCGACGGCGGCGAGCCGCAAGGGCGGCAAGCCGCCCCTCTCCGTTGTCAATGAATCATTGACGCGTACTTTTCGTCCACCTTTCGTTGACCGCACGCCGCTGCCGCGGCGGCGGTCCACGACGGTGGAAGCGCCGATTCACGGGCGTCTCACGGCCGGCACGGTGGAATGGGCGCGTGAGCGTGCAGGAGTCCGTCCCGAGCCCGGCCAGCGAAGGGGAGCGCCTCGAGCGCGTCGTCTTCGAGATCAAGCGGGTGATCGTCGGTCAGGACCGGTTGGTCGAGCGGATGCTCGTCGGCCTCCTGGCCCGTGGTCACCTGCTCCTCGAGGGCGTGCCCGGTGTCGCGAAGACCCTCGCCGTGGAGACCGTCGCGAAGGTGGTGGGTGGCACGTTCGCGCGCCTGCAGTTCACCCCGGACCTCGTGCCCGCCGACATCCTCGGCACCCGGATCTACCGGCAGGGGCGGGAGGAGTTCGACGTCGAGCTCGGGCCGGTCGTGGCCAACTTCGTGCTGGCCGACGAGATCAACCGGGCGCCGGCGAAGGTGCAGTCGGCGATGCTCGAGGTGATGGCCGAGCGGCACGTGTCGATCGGCGGCCAGACGTTCCCGATGCCCGACCCGTTCCTCGTGCTCGCCACCCAGAACCCCATCGAGAACGAGGGCGTGTACCCGCTGCCGGAGGCGCAGCGCGACCGGTTCCTCTTCAAGATCATCGTTGAGTACCCGGGCGTCGAGGAGGAGCGGGAGATCGTCTACCGGATGGGCGCCGAGCCGCCCGTCGCGCAGCAGGTGATCGACCCGCCCGAGCTGACCCGGCTGCAGAAGGTGGCCAACCGGGTGTTCGTGCACCACGCGCTCGTCGACTACGTGGTGCGCCTGGTGGTCGCCACCCGCACCCCGGCCGAGCACGGCCTGTCCGACATCGCGGCCTGGGTGTCCTACGGCGCGTCGCCGCGCGCGACGCTGGGCATCGTGTCGGCGGCGCGGGCGCTCGCGCTGATCCGCGGCCGCGACTACGTGCTGCCGCAGGACGTGCTCGACGTCGCCCCCGACGTGCTGCGGCACCGCCTGGTGCTGTCCTACGACGCGGTGGCCGACCAGGTGCCGGTGGACCACATCATCTCCCGGGTGCTCGCCACGGTGCCGCTGCCGCAGGTGAGCGCCCGGCCGCAGACCGGGCCGGCGCCGTACCCGGCGGGTAGCCCGGCGTGAGCCGTCCCGCCGTCCGCGGGAGCGGCCCTTCCGCCCCCGACGGCGGCGCGGAGGACTCCGCGCCGCGGCGCCCGCAGGCCCCCACCGCCCCACCGTCGTTCCGCGGGGGGCGGGTGGAGGCGGCGCTGCGCACGCTCGAGCTCACCGTGCGCCGCCGGCTGGACGGGTTGCTGCAGGGCAACCACCTCGGCCTGGTTCCGGGCCCGGGCAGTGAGCCGGGCGAGTCCCGCCTCTACTTCCCCGGCGACGACGTGCGGCACATGGACTGGGCGGCCACCGCCCGCACCACCGCGCCGCACGTGCGCGAGACGATCTCGGACCGGGAGCTGGAGACGTGGGTCGTGATGGACCTGTCGGCCAGCCTCGACTTCGGCACGGCCGCCTGCGAGAAGCGCGATCTGGCGATCGCGGCGCTGGCGGCCGTCACCCACCTCACCCGGGGCGGGGGCAACCGGATCGGCGTCCTGGTCGCCACGGGGAAGGACCTCGTGCGGATCCCGGCGCGGGGCGGGCTCGCGCACGCGCAGGGCATGCTGCGGCGCGTCGCGAACACCCCGCGCGCCCCCGAGGGCACCCGCGGCGACCTGGCCGCGGCGATCGAGCAGCTGCGCCGCCCGCCGCGCAGGCGGGGCCTCGCGGTGGTGATCTCCGACTTCCTCGGGGACACCGACTGGGAGCGCCCGCTGCGAGCGCTGTCGGCGCGGCACGAGCTGCTCGCCGTCGAGGTGCTCGACCCGCGCGAGCTGGAACTGCCCGACGTGGGGACCGTCGTGCTGGCCGACCCGGAGACCGGCAGGCAGCGCGAGGTCACCATCACCCCGCTGCTGGCCCGCGAGTTCTCCGCGGCCGCGGCCGAGCACCGCGAGCAGGTGGCCGCGGCGCTGCGGCGCTGCGGGGCGGCGCACCTCACGCTGCGCACCGACTCGGACTGGATCGCCGACGTCGTGCGGTTCGTCCTGGCCCGCAAGCGCGCCTGGTCGGGAGGGCGGTAGATGTTCTCGCACCCGTGGTGGCTGCTGTTGCTCCTCGTCGTGGTGGGGCTCGCGGTCGGCTACGTGCTGCTGCTGCGCAGGCGCAGGCGCGACACGATGCGCTTCACCAACCTCGAGCTGCTCGACCGCGTCGCCCCGAAGCGGCAGGGCTGGTACCGGCACGTGCCCGCGGTGGCCATGATCGTGGCGCTCGCCGTGCTGACCATCGCGCTGGCCGGCCCGCAGGCGGAGGCGCGCGTGCCCCGCAACCGGGCCACCGTGGTGCTCGTGATCGACGTGTCGTTGTCGATGCAGGCCACGGACGTCGAGCCGAACCGGCTGGCCGCCGCGCAGGCCGCCGCGAAGTCGTTCGCCGAGGAGCTCACGCCCGGCATCAACCTGGGCCTGGTGTCGTTCGCAGGCACGGCGGCCGTGCTCGTCTCGCCCACCGTCGAGCGGGAGCCGGTCATCCGGGCCATCGACGGGCTGAAGCTGTCGGAGTCCACCGCGACCGGCGAGGCGATCTTCGCGGCGCTGCAGTCGGTGGAGACGTTCTCGCAGTCGATCGCGGGGGCCTCGGCCGAGGGGCCGCCGCCGGCGCGGATCGTGCTGATGAGCGACGGCAAGCAGACCGTGCCGGGCGGCGTGATGCCGGAGGAGGAGCCGCGGGGCGCGTTCACCGCGGCCCGGGCCGCGGCCGAGGCGGGCATCCCGGTCTCGACGATCTCCTTCGGCACGGACTACGGCACGATCGAGATCAACCCGGGGGAGCGCACCCCGGTCGCGGTCGACAACGCCTCGATGCGCCAGATCGCCGACCTGTCGGGCGGCCAGTTCTTCACGGCCACGAGCGAGGGTGAGCTGCGCCAGGTGTACGCCGAGCTGGGCGACCAGATCGGCTACGAGGTCCGTCGGGTCGACGTGAGCAGGCCGTGGCTCGCAGGCGGCGCGTTGCTGCTCGTCGTCGGTCTCGGTGCGGGCATCGCGCTGGGTCGCCGCCTGCCCTGACCCGGTGTCCAGCCGGCGCTAGCCGGTGAGCTGGCGGTGCAGCCCGGCGATCACCACGTCGAGGCCCTCCTCGAGCTCCCGCGCGCCGTCGTAGGCGGCGAGCTCGGCGGCGAGCGACCGGATCCGGGGGAACTCGCGGACGGGGAGGCGGTGCAGCCCCAGCCGCAGCAGGTCGTCGGTCTCCTCCGGGTCGGTCACGCGCTCCTGGAGCTCGTTGAGGACGTGGCCCTGCAGGAACCCCATGTAGAGCCGGTAGGCGTGCAGCGCGCCCTTCGGGTCGAACCCCGCCCCGATGAGCAGTTCGAGGAGGTCCTCCAGCGGCCGGAGGGTGCCGAGGGGGCGCAGCGCGAGCGGCGTGCCCAGGGGTCGGGTGACCATCAGCGGCACGACGTGGGGGTGCGCGAGCGCGATCTCGCGGAACCGGCGCGCCGTGCGGCGCAGCACCTCCTCCCAGTCCGCACCGTCGGTGTGGGGGATGCGCAGCTCGGAGAGCACGAGCTCGACGACGCCGTCGAGCAGCTCGTCCTTGCTCGAGGCGAACCGGTACAGGCGCATCGGGTCGCGGTCGAGCGCCTTGCCCATCCGGCGCATCGACAGCGCGTCGACGCCGTCGGCGTCGATGAGCGCCAGCGCCGTCTCGAGCACCTGACGACGGGTCAGTGCAGGTCGCTGCCGGGCAGGCCGCGTGTCCGCCGTCATATCACTCCCTACGAATTGAGGAACCGGCCGCTACACTGTAGCGTCTACACCGTAGCGCAACACTGCGCTCGCGAAGCTCGAGGAGCACCTCCGACTTGACGATCACCACCGCCCAGGAGCGCACGGCGCCCGGCGGAGCGAAACCCACCCTCGACGGACAGAACACCCACGGCGAGAGCGCCCTGGTGTACGTGTTCGTCATCCTCCCGATGCTCGCCCTCGTGGCCGCTGTGCCCTTCGCCTGGGGATGGGGCCTGAGCTGGCTCGACATCGCCCTCGCGGTCGGCTTCTACCTGCTGTCCGGCTTCGGCGTGACCGTCGGGTTCCACCGCTACTTCACGCACCGCTCGTTCGCCGCGAACCGCGGGCTGCGCAACGCGCTGGCCATCGCGGGGAGCCTCGCGCTGCAGGGCGACGTCATCACCTGGGTCGCCGACCACCGGCGCCACCACGCCTTCTCCGACAAGGAGGGCGACCCGCACTCGCCGTGGTTGTTCGGCACCACGCCCCGGGCCCTCGCGAAGGGGTTCTGGCACGCCCACACCGGCTGGTTGTTCGGCAAGGCGCGCACCAACGCCGCCCGGTTCGCCCCGGACCTGCTCGCCGACCGCGACATCGTCCGGATCAGCAAGCTGTTCCCGCTCCTGACCGCCGTCAGCCTGCTCGCCCCGGCCGTGCTCGGCGGGCTCCTCACGATGTCGTGGTGGGGCGCGCTCACCGCGTTCTTCTGGGCCGGCCTGGTCCGCGTCGGGGTCCTGCACCACGTCACGTGGTCGATCAACTCGATCTGCCACATGCTCGGCGAGCGCCCGTACGCGAGCCGCGACAAGGCGGGCAACGTCTGGCCGCTCGCGATCCTGTCGATGGGCGAGTCCTGGCACAACCTGCACCACGCCGACCCGACCTGCGCGCGCCACGGCGTGCGCCGCGGCCAGGTCGACATGTCCGCCCGGGTGATCTGGGCCTTCGAGAAGCTCGGGTGGGCCACCAAGGTCCGCTGGCCCACGCCGGCCCGCCTCGAGCGCCTCGCGCGCACCGACTGACCCGCCCACCCAGCGCCCGCAGCAGGGAGACCCGAGTGCCCCTTCCCGAGGACGTCATCGAGTCCTTCGCCTCGCTCGACCGGGCCCGGCTCACGAGGATGAGCGAGGACGCCCGGGCCGAGCAGCTCGCGGTCCGGCAGGCGCTGCTGGACTACCTCGAGGCGCTCTGGCAGGACGTCCGGCGGTCCGGCGAGCGCCCCGAGGTGGGGGACAAGTACAGCGGGCTCGCGGCGGTGCGCGAGCTGGGCCGCTCGATGACCGCGGTCGCGTTCGACGCCGTGTACGACCGGCCGACGCACTGACCGGGCGGGGCGACCGGTGAACGCGCAGGCGAGCGTGGACCCGATCCGCGCCTACCTGCAGCGCATCGGCGGGGTCGCCCTTCTGACCGCCGCGGAGGAGGTCGAGCTCGCCAAGCGCATCGAGGTCGGCGTGTACGCCGCACGACGGCTCGACCACCCCGACGACGACCTCGGTGCCGCGGTCGCGCGGCGGGACCTGCGGCGGCTCGTGCGCGACGGGGACCGCGCGCGGACCCGGCTCGTCGAGGCCAACCTGCGGCTGGTGGTGTCGGTGGCGAGGCGCTACGCGGGCCGCGGCATGGCCTTCCTCGACCTCGTCCAGGAGGGCAACATCGGCCTGATCCGGGCGGTCGAGAAGTTCGACTACGCCAAGGGCTACAAGTTCTCCACCTACGCCACCTGGTGGATCCGGCAGGCGATCAGCCGCGCCATGGCCGACAAGCGACGCCTCATCCGGCTGCCCGCGCACGTCGCGGAGGCCGTCGCCCGGCTCGAACGGCGCCGCCGCGACCTGCACGTCCAGCTCGGCCGCGAGCCGGAGGCGGCCGATCTGGCCGCCGACCTCGGCATGACGCCCGAGCAGGTGCTGGAGCTGCAGCGGCTGGCCCGGGACCCGGTCTCGCTCGACGACCCCGTCGGGGCCGACGGGAAGGCCACGATCGGTGACCTGATCGTCGACTCGACCGCGGTCGTCGCCGCCGACGCCGCGGCGGGGGTCCTGCTGGAGGCCGAGATCGGCGCCGTCCTCGCGACGCTGACCGAGCGGGAGGAGGGCATCATCCGCCTCCGGTTCGGTCTGACCGGCGGACGACCCCACACGCTCGACGAGGTCAGCCGCACCTACGGCGTCACCCGGGAGCGGATCCGCCAGATCGAGGTGCGGACGATGACGAAGCTGCGCCACCCGGCGCGCAGCCGCAGCCTGCGCGAGTACCTGACCTGACCGGCGAGCCGGGGTCGATGGGTCGCGGCGCTGCCCATAGGGTGTGCGCCGTGGGACGCAGCGTGCTGGTGACCGGAGGCAACCGCGGCATCGGGCTGGCGATCGCGAAAGCGTTCGCGGCGCAGGGGGACAAGGTGGCGGTCACCCACCGCAGCGGGGCCGAGGGCCTGCCCGGCGAGCTGCTGCCGGTGCAGTGCGACGTCACCGACGCGGCCGCGATCGACGCGGCGTTCACACAGGTCGAGGAGAAGCACGGCCCGGTCGAGGTCCTCGTCTCCAACGCCGGCATCAACGACGACACGCTGCTGCTGCGGATGAGCGAGGAGTCGTTCACACGCGTCGTCGACGCCAACCTCACCGCGGCCTACCGGGTGGCCAAGCGGGCGGCGCGGGGGATGCTGCGGGCCAAGACCGGGCGGATGATCTTCATCTCCAGCGTGGTCGGCCTGAGCGGTTCCGCCGGCCAGGTGAACTACGCGGCCTCCAAGGCGGGGCTGGTCGGGCTCGCCCGGTCGATCGCCCGCGAGCTGGGGTCGCGCGGCATCACCGCCAACGTGGTGGCGCCCGGTTTCGTCGACACGGACATGACCAGGGCCCTGCCCGAGGAGCGCCGCGCGGAGATCGTCTCGCAGGTTCCGCTCGGCCGGTACGCCAGTCCGGAGGAGGTCGCTTCCGCGGTCACGTGGCTGGGTTCCGAGGGCGCCGGGTACGTCACGGGTGCGGTCATCCCCGTCGACGGCGGCCTCGGCATGGGCCACTGACCGGAACACCAGACGACGATCGGAAGGCTTCCATGGGACTCCTCGAGGGCAAGCGCCTGCTCATCACCGGTGTCATCACCGACGCCTCGCTGGGCTTCCACGTCGCCAAGGTGGCGCAGGAGCAGGGTGCGCAGGTCGTGCTCACCGGCTACGGCCGGCTCCGGCTGGTGGAACGGATCGCGCAGCGGCTGCCGCAGGCCGCGCCGGTCGTCGAGCTGGACGTGACCAACCAGGAGCACCTGGACACGCTCGCCGAGCGCGTGACCCCGCACCTGGGCGAGGACCCGAAGCTCGACGGCGTGCTGCACTCGATCGGCTTCGCGCCCGCCTCCTGCCTGGGCGAGGGCGCGTTCCTCAACGCGCCGTGGGAGGACGTCGCGCAGACGCTGCACGTCAGTGCGTACTCGTTCAAGTCGCTCGCGACCGCGGTGCTGCCGCTGCTCGGGCCGGGCAGCTCGATCGTCGGGATGGACTTCGACAACCGGCAGGCCTGGCCCGCCTACGACTGGATGGGCGTCGCGAAGTCGGCGCTGGAGTCGGTCACCCGCTACCTCGCCCGCGACCTGGGCCCGAAGGGCATCCGGGTGAACGTGTGCGCGGCGGGGCCGGTCCGGACGATGGCCGCGAAGTCGATCCCCGGTTTCGCCGCGTTCGAGGACGCGTGGGACGGCCGGGCCCCGCTGGGGTGGGACGTCAACGACCCGGTGCCGGTCGCGAAGACGGTGTGCGCGCTGCTGTCGGACTGGCTGCCCGCCACCACCGGCTCGATGGTGTGGGCCGACGGCGGCTTCCACGCCGTGGGTGTCTAATGCCAGGGTGAGCGAGTTCGACGCCCTGCTGGTCCTGTCGTTCGGTGGGCCGGAGGGCCCCGCCGACGTGCGGCCCTTCCTGGAGAACGTGGTCCGGGGCCGCGGCGTACCACCGGAGCGGCTCGACGCCGTCGAGGAGCACTACCAGCACTTCGGCGGGGTGAGCCCGCTCAACGCGCGCAACCGGGAGATCATCGCGGCGGTCCGGGAGCGGATCGAGCTGCCGGTGTACTTCGGCAACCGCAACTGGCACCCGATGGTCGAGGACACGGTCGCGGAGATGGTCCGCGACGGGGTGCGGCGCGCGCTGGTGTTCGCCACCAGCGCCTACGGCGGCTACTCGTCGTGCCGCCAGTACCAGGAGGACATCGAGCGCGCCCGCAAGGCCGTGGGGGACGGTGCGCCGGAGCTGGTCAAGCTGCGCCACTTCTTCGACCACCCGCTGTTCGTCGAGGCGAACGCCGACGCGGTGCGCGCCGCGCGGGCCACGCTGCCCGCCGACGTGCGCGACGAGGCCCGGCTCGTGTTCACCGCCCACTCGATCCCCGTCGCCGCCGACGCCGCCGCCGGGCCGCCGGAGGAGGGCGGGCACCGCTACTCCCGGCAGGTCACGGAGGCCGCCCGCCTCGTGGCCGCCGAGCTGGGCGGCGCGTCGGGGCCGGTGGACCACGACGTGGTGTGGCAGTCCCGGTCGGGCCCACCGCAGGTGCCGTGGCTGGAGCCCGACATCGTCGACCACATCGAGGCCCTGCACGCGCGCGGCGTGCCGGCGGTCGTGGTGTCGCCGGTCGGGTTCGTCTCCGACCACGTCGAGGTGATCTGGGACCTCGACACCGAGGCCCGCCAGCGCGCCGAGGAGCTCGGCATGGGGTTCGCCCGGGCCGCGACGGCGGGGCCGGACCCGCGGTTCGCCGACATGGTCGCCGAGCTCGTGGCCGAGCAGCTGCACGACGCCGCGCCGCGCTCGCTCAGCGACGTCCCGGCCGGCGGCTGCACCGTGAACGGCGCGCCGTGCGCCGTGGACTGCTGCCTGCCGGTGCGCAGGCCCCGGTAGCGCTCGTTCTCCGGTCGCGGCCGCGCGGCGGGCGCGGGTAGGAAGCGATCATGGCCCGCGCGCGCAGCGACGTCGACGACCTGGTGGCCGAGGCCGCCGCCGCCCCGGTGGAGGGCTGGGACTTCTCCTGGCTCGACGGGCGCGCCACGGAGGAGCGTCCACCGTGGGGTTACCAGCGGCTGTTGGCGGAGCGGCTGCCCCGGGTGTCGGCCGCGCTCGACGTGCAGACCGGCGGCGGGGAGGTGCTCGCCGGGGTGCCGTCGTACCCGCCGCTGGTGGTGGCCACGGAGGGCTGGCCGCCGAACGTCGCCCGGGCCACGCGGCTGCTGCACCCGCGGGGCGTGGCCGTGGTGGCCGCCCCCGACGAGCCGCCGCTGCCGTTCGGTGACGCCGCGTTCGACCTCGTCACCAGCCGGCACCCGGTGACGGTGTGGTGGGCGGAGATCGCGCGGGTGCTGCGGCCCGGCGGGAGCTACCTCGCCCAGCACGTGGGCCCGGCGAGCGTGTTCGAGCTGATCGAGTTCTTCCTCGGGCCCCAGCCGGAGGAGGCCCGCAACCGCCGCCACCCCGACCGGGCCCGCCGGGACGCGGCGGCGGCCGGGCTCGAGGTCGTGGATCTGCGGACGGCGCGGCTGCGCATGGAGTTCCACGACGTCGGCGCGGTGGTGTGGTTCCTGCGCAAGGTGATCTGGCTCGTCCCGGGCTTCACGGTGGACGCCTACCGCGACCGGCTGCGCGAGCTGCACGAGCTGATGGAGGCCGAGGGCCCGTTCGTGGCCCACTCGAGCCGCTACCTCATCGAGGCGCGCAAGCCGCGAGCGCGGTGAGCGTGCGTTCCCCGCCCGGGTCGCCCTCCGTGGCGGGGACGAGCACCACCTCGTCCAGGCCGGCGGCGGCGTAGGCGTCGAGCCGGGCCCGGACGGTGTCGACGTCGCCCACCAGCCCGAGCCGGTCCGCGGCATCCGGGGGCAGCGCGGCGAGCAGCGCGTCGCGGTCGGCGCCCGCCGCGGCCATCCGGACGGCGTCGCCCAGCCCGGCCGCGGTGAACATCTCACCGTAGCCGGCGACCTCGAGGTAGCCGACGACGCTGCGCAGCACCTGGGTGCGGGCCTCGGCGGTCGGCTCGACGGCGGCGGGGATCCACGCGGCGAGCTTCGGCGCGGGCCGCCCGGCGCGCCGTGCCGCGGCGTCGAGCTTCTCCCGGTAGCCGCGCGCCAGCTCCGGGGAGACCAGGTCGAGCACCATGCGGTCGGCGTGCTCGGCGGCGACGGCGATCGCGCGGTCCCCGAAGGCCGCGAGCGTGATCGGCCCACCCGGCGGGTCGAGCCGCAGCCGGTAGTCGTGGGTGGACACCATCTCGCCCGCGAAGTCGGCGACCTCGCCGCGGAAGAGGGCGCGCAGCGCCTGGGCGCTCTCGGCCATCGTCGCGACGGCGCGGCGGCGCGACCGGCCGTGCATGCGCTCGACCACCCGCACGCTGGAGGTGCCCAGCGCCACGCCGACCGGCCGGCGGACCAGCGCGGCCGTCGACGCGGCGGCGCGCGCGATCGACGCCGGGTCCCGCACCGACACCGGGATCGGCCCGACGGTCAGCGCGATCCGCTCCGTGGCGAGCCCGGCGGCCGTGGCCAGCGCGAACGCATCCCAGACGAAGCCCTCACCGACCCAGAGATCGCGGTAGCCGAGCCGGTCGGCCACCACGGCGGTGCGCATCTCCTCCTCGGGCGGGACGTTCGGGCGCGACGCGATGACCACGGTGATCTCCATGGCGACAGCCAACGCCCCGCGCGCGGCGTGTTGTTCTCGCGTGCCGGCCCACTCCCGCAGCCCGAATTCGTTGCCCTCGGGGCCCTCGGGGTCGAGGAACGACGCCAACGGGCCCACCAGGGCCGACGCGGCGCCGGGAGGGGGCCACCTCGAGCCGGCGGGCGCTGCCCACCCCCGGCTCGGCGCGCAGGTCGAAGCCCACCTGCTCCGTTCGGAACCGCAGGGCCTCGTCCTGGTCGGCGACGGCGACGGGAGGCGGATCATCCGCCCGACCGGTGCGTGGGGGCGCGGTCGACGGCGCGCGCCGCGCCGGGGAACGGGGGTTGTGCCTGGCGTCCACGCGCGGGGCCAATCAGCAGGCAGCCCCACATCGGGGTTCCGCCGATCCCGCCGCCGGCCGCCGAGGGTGGGTGCCCGGCACCCAGGAAATCCTCGGCCTCCTCCGCCGCGGCGGTCCCGGCGAGCCTGGGATCGACCCAGCGGAGAGAGGAATCCCCACCATGAGCAAGGTCATCGCAGTGACCGGCGCGAGCAGCGGCATCGGGGAGGCGACCGCGCTGCGGCTCGCTGCCGACGGCCACCACGTCGTGCTCGGTGCGCGCCGTGAGGACCGGCTCGCCGCCGTCGCGGAGAAGATCCGCGCCGAGGGCGGGAGCGCCGACGTGCGCCGGCTCGACGTCACCGACCGGCAGGCCGTGGCGGCCTTCGTCGAGGCGGCCGTGGCCGCGCACGGGCGGCTCGACGTGCTGGTCGGCAACGCGGGCGTGATGCCGCTGTCGCGGCTGGACGCGCTGCTGGTCGACGAGTGGGACCGGATGATCGACGTCAACGTCAAGGGCCTGCTCCACGGGATCGCGGCCGCGTTGCCCGTCTTCCAACGCCAGGGCGGCGGGCACTTCGTGACCGTCGCGTCGATCGCGGCCCACCAGGTCTCGCCGACCGCCGCGGTCTACGCCGCCACCAAGCACGCGGCGTGGGCGATCTCGGAGGGGCTGCGGCAGGAGTCCGACCCGAGCATCCGGGTCACCACCATCTCGCCCGGGGTGACCGAGTCCGAGCTCGCCGACTCGATCACCGACCCCGTCGCGAAGGACGCGATGGTCACCTACCGCGCCCACACCATCCCGGCGGGCGCGATCGCCGACGCCATCGCCTACGCCGTCGCGCAGCCCGACGGCGTCGACGTGAACGAGATGATCATCCGGCCCACGCGGCAGCGGTGACGGGCCGGTCACCCGGTGGCGAGGGCGTGCACGGTCGCGAGCAGCACGTTCGCCCCCGCCTCGACGTCCTCCCACCGGGTCGCCTCGGCCGGTGAGTGGCTCCGGCCGCCGACGCTCGGCACGAAGATCATGCCGGTGGGGGCGAGCCGGGCGATGTTCTGCGCGTCGTGTCCGGCGCCCGACGGCAGGTGCAGCGCCGGCAGGCCGCGCTCGGCGGCCGCCGTGGCCACGAGCTCCTGCATCGTCGGGTCCAGCGGAACCGGGTCGATGATGCTCTCGCGCGTGTAGGTGACCTCGAGGGCGTGCCGCTCGGCGGCGGCGTGCGCGGCGGCGACCACGGCGTCCTCGAGGCTCAGCAGCCGCCCGCGGTCGGGGTCGCGGAAGTCGAGCGACAGCCGCACCAGGGCAGGCACCACGTTCGCGGCGCCGGGCTCGACGTGGACGATGCCGCAGGTGGCGACCGCGTCGGCGCTCACGGATCGGGCGACCTCGGGCAGGCGGGCCACGAGGTCGCCCGCTCCGCGCAGTGCGTCGCGCCGCAGCGCCATCGGGGTGGTGCCCGCGTGGTCCTGGCGGCCGCGGAACTCCAGCCACCCGCTGCCGATCCCGACGATCGCGGTGACCACCCCGATCGTGGCGCCGGCCGACTCGAGCACCGCCCCCTGCTCGATGTGCAGCTCGACGTAGGCGTGCACGTCGCCGGGGGAGAGCTTCACCCGGGTCGCCGCCTGCGCGTCGAAGCCCATCGCCTGCAGCGCGTCGACGAGCCGGGTCCCGTCGCGGCCGCGCAGCGCGGCGAGCTCGTCGGCGCTGAACCCGCGCACGAGCGCGGTCGACCCGAGCAGGTGGTGGTAGCTGCCCTCCTCGTCGGCGAACACCACGGCCTCCACCGGGCGGCGCAGCTGCACCCGCTCCTCGGCGAGCCGGCGCACCACCTCCAGCGCGGCGAGCGACCCGAGCGCCCCGTCGAAGCGGCCGCCCTCGGGCACGCTGTCCAGGTGCGATCCCGCCCAGACCGGGGGCGTGTCCGGCGGCGCGCCTGGCGCCTCGAGCCGCATGAAGACGTTGCCGACGGCGTCGGTGCGCAGCCGCAGCCCGGCCTCCTCGCACCGGTCGGCGAGCCACGCGCGCACCCGCCGGTCGGCGTCGGTGAAACTGGTGCGGGCGACCCCGCCGCTCGCGGTGGCGCCGTAGGAGGCGACGTGTTCGAGGTCGCGGCGCAACCGCTCGGCCGAGACGGTGAACGTGGGACCGGGGAGCGAAGCGATCTTTCGCCTCCGTTATGCGGATGTCACCCAGATAGGTCTGATCTGTCCTACCTTCACCCCACCAAGAGCGTCAAGGAGGATCGTCGTTGCCCGATCCGGTGCTGTCCGTACGCGGACTGACGACGGAGTTCGTCACGCCGAACGGCGTCGTCAAGGCCGTCACGGACGTCAGCTGGGACCTGTACCCCGGCGAGACGCTGGGTGTGGTGGGCGAGTCGGGGTCGGGCAAGACCGTCACGGCGATGTCGATCCTGGGCCTCGTCCCGTGCCCGCCGGGGCGGATCGTCTCCGGTGAGATCCTCTTCGAGGGGCGCGACCTTCTGACGATGCCGGCGAAGGAGCTGCGGCAGGTGCGCGGCCGCGACATCGGGATGATCTTCCAGGACCCGATGACGAGCCTGAACCCGGTGCTGACGGTCGGGGAGCAGATCGCGGAGGCGCTGCGGCTGCACGACCGCGCGCTGAGCCGGGAGGCCGCGCGCAGCAGGGCGATCGAGCTGCTCGCGTCGGTCGGCGTGCCCAACCCCGAGGTCCGCTACGACCAGTACCCCCACGAGCACTCCGGCGGCATGCGGCAGCGCGCGATGATCGCGATGGCCATCGCCAACGGGCCGAAGGTGCTCATCGCCGACGAGCCCACCACCGCCCTGGACGTCACGATCCAGGCGCAGGTCCTCGACGTCCTGCGCGCCGCGCAGGAGCAGACCGGCGCGGCCACCGTGCTCATCACCCACGACCTGGCGCTGATCGCCGAGCACGCCGACCGGGTGGTGGTGATGTACGGCGGGCGGGTCGTCGAGGTCGCCGACGTGTACTCGATCTTCTCCTCGTGCCGGCACCCGTACACGCTCGGCCTGCTGAGCAGCCTGCCCCGCCTCGACGTCGACGTCGAGCAGCTCGAACCCATCCCCGGCTCCCCGCCGAACCTGATCGACCTGCCGCCCGGGTGCGCGTTCCACCCGCGGTGCCGGCTCGCCAAGGACCGGGAGGTGTGCCGGACCGAGGTGCCCCCGCTGCGCGACGTCGGCGACGGGGTGCGGTCGGCGTGCCACTTCGCCGAGGAGGTGCCCGCGGAGCGGGCCGCGGTCGCCGACGAGATGGGCATCCAGCTCGGGGCGGGTGGTGGCTCGTGAGCGCGCCCGAGCTGCTGCGGGTGGAGGACCTGAGGACGTACTTCCCGATCCGCGGCGGGGTGACCCGGCGCCAGGTCGGCACGGTCTACGCCGTGGACGGGGTCAGTTTCACCCTGCGCGCGGGCGAGACCCTCGGGCTCGTGGGCGAGTCCGGCTGCGGCAAGACCACCACCGGGCGCACCGTCGTGAAGCTCCAAGAGCCCACCTCGGGGCGGATCTTCTTCCGCGGTACCGACATCACCGGCTACAGCCGGGCGAAGATGAAGGACGTCCGCCGGGAGATGCAGTTCGTCTTCCAGGACCCCTACCGGTCGCTGAACCCGCGGATGACGGTGCGCGCGATCGTCAGCGAGCCGTTCCAGATCCACGGGCTCGCGTCCGGCTCCGAGCTGCGGGACCGGGTCGACGCGCTGCTGGAGTCGGTCGGGCTCACCCCCGAGCACGCCGAGCGCTACCCGCACGAGTTCTCCGGCGGCCAGCGCCAGCGCATCGGCATCGCGCGGGCCCTCGCCCTCGACCCACAGGTGCTGGTGCTCGACGAGCCGGTCTCGGCGCTGGACGTGTCGATCCAGGCCCAGGTGGTGAACCTGCTGCGGCAGGTGCAGGAGCGGCCCACCGGCCGGGAGCGGGAGCACGGGCTCGCGTTCATCTTCATCGCCCACGACCTGTCCGTGGTCCGCCACATCTCCGACCGGGTGGCGGTGATGTACCTCGGCAAGATCGTCGAGATCGGCACGCGCGCCGACATCTACGAGCGCCCCACCCACCCGTACACGCAGGCGCTCCTGTCGGCCGTGCCCATCCCCGACCCGCACAAGCGGCGGACGCGGGAGCGCATCGTCCTCACCGGCGACGTGCCGAGCCCGGCCAACCCGCCGTCCGGCTGCAACTTCCGGACCCGCTGCCCGAAGGCGCAGCCGATCTGCGCCGCCGAGGAACCCGAGCTCGTCGACCGCTCCGGGCACGGCCACCCGGCCGCCTGCCACTTCGCCGAACCACTCCGAGTGATCTCATGACCGAAGGATCGGGGGTTGGGATGAAACGCCCATCGACACGAGGACGCATCGCCGCCGCGCTCGTGGCGGCCGGGCTCCTGCTGGGCGCCTGCAGCTTCGAGGAGGACCCGGCCGCTGGCCCCGGCGGGGGAGGCGACTCATCCTTCTCGATCGCCATCGGCATCGACCTGGACACCCTCGACCCCGCGGGCCAGACCACGACCACGGTGCAGAACGTGGTCGACTACGTCGTCGAGACGCTGGTCGAGGAGCGCGACGGCGAGGTCGTGGGCGTGCTCGCCGAGTCCTACGAGGTCTCGCCGGACGGGCGCACGATCGACCTCACGCTCCGGCAGGGCGTCACGTTCCACGACGGCACCCCGTTCAACGCCGACGCGGTCGTGTTCAACCTCCAGCGGATCACCGACCCGAACCTGCGGGTCCCGCTCGGGGCGCCGTTCGAGGTCATGGAGTCGGTGGAGGCGACCGGAGAGCACTCCGTGCGGATCGTGCTGTCGCAGCCGTCGCCGATCTTCATGAAGGCGCTCACCCTCACGACCGCGGGCATGATCTCGCCCGCGTCGGTGGAGGCCGAGGGCAACACCTACGACAACTACCAGCACCCGGTCGGCACCGGGCCGTACACGTTCACCAGCTACACCGCCGGGCAGAGCCTCACGGTCACGAAGTACCCCCAGTACTGGGGTGAGCAGCCGTTCTACGAGACGGTCGAGTTCCGGATCGTCCCGGAGGCGGCCACCCGGGAGAGCCTGCTGCTCGCCGGGCAGGTCGACATGATCATCCTGCCGCCGGTGGCGGACCTGCGCGCGCTGCAGGACAACCCCGACGTGAACGTGATCCTCGGCGAGAGCGACCGATCCATCTACATCGCGCTCGACACCCTCGACCCGCTGCTGTCCGACGTCCGGGTGCGCCAGGCGCTCAACTACGCGGTCGACAAGCAGGCGATCGTCGACAACGTGCTGTTCGGGGCGGGGAAGGTGATGGACGCGCCGATGTCGTCCGCCTTGTTCGGCTACTGCTCGACCGGCAGCTACCCGTACGACCCGGACCGGGCCCGGCAGCTGCTCGCCGAGGCCGGCGCGGAGGGCGCCACGCTCGAGCTGATCACCCCGAGCGGCCGCTACGTGCAGGACCAGCAGGCCACCGAGGCGATCGCCGGCTACCTGCGCGAGGTCGGGCTGAACGTCACGGTCGGGACCAGCGACTGGGGCGCCTACCTGGGCCGGGTGAACGCGCCGCACTCGGAGGACACCGTCGACATGCACCTGCTGGGCTGGGCCCCCGCGATCCTCGACGCCGACCAACAGATGCAGATGTTCCGCTCGGCCACGCACCCGCCGACCGGCCTCGGCACGGCCTTCTACACCAACCCGCGGGTCGAGGAGCTGCTCGCGCAGGCCGACACGGAGGTGAACGAGGAGGTGCGCGGGCAGCTGTACTGCGACGCATCGAGGATCATCTGGGAGGAGGCTCCGTGGATCTTCCTGTGGACGCAGTCGTTCCCCGTGGTCCACTCGGTCGACGTCACCGGCATCTCGACGACGCCGACCGAGAAGTTCGACGCCCTCTACGCGCGGCCGGCCGCGAGCTGAGGGGCATGGGGTAGTCGCCGGATGAGGGGCACCACCGCGCACATCGTGCGCACGCTGCTGCTGTCGCTGATCACCCTGTTCGGGGTGTCGGTGCTGATCTTCCTGATGCTGCGCGTGCTGCCCGGTGACCCGGCGCGGGTGCTGGCCGGCCTGGACGCGAGCGCCGAACAGGTCGAGCGGATCCGCGCCGAGCTCGGGCTGGACCGGCCGCTCGTGTCGCAGTACTGGTCGTTCCTGACCGGCCTGCTCCAGGGCGACCTGGGCACGTCGGCCCGCACGTCCCGGCCGGTGGCGCTGGAGATCGCCGCGAGGATGCCCGCCACGCTGACCCTCGCGGCGGTCTCCACCCTGATCGGCGCGGTGGCCGGGATCGCCGCCGGGGTGGTCGCCGCGGTGCGGCGCGGCACCGTGGTCGACCACCTGATCTCCAGCGTCGCGGTGATGGGCATCTCGATGCCCGTCTACTGGCTGGGGCTGCTGCTCATCCTGTTGTTCGCCGTGACGCTGGGGTGGCTGCCCGCGGCCGGGGCCGACGAGCCGACGAGCATCGTGCTGCCCGCGGCGACGCTCGGCGCGTTCTCCACGGCGCTGGTGTCGCGGATGACCCGCGCCAGCATGCTCGAGGTGCTGGGGCAGGACTACATCCGCACCGCGCAGGCCAAGGGCGCCCCACCGCGCACCGTGATCGTCAAGCACGGCCTGCGCAACGCGTTCATCCCGGTCCTGACCGTCATCAGTCTGCAGTTCGGGGCGCTCCTGGGCGGGGCGGTCCTGACCGAGACGGTGTTCGGCTGGCCGGGGATCGGGCGCCTGCTGGTCGATTCGATCAACGCGCGGGACTTCCCGGTCGTGCAGGGTCTCGTGCTGGTCTACGCCTTGTTGTTCGTCCTGTTGAACGTCTTCGTGGACGTCCTGTACGTCGTCGTCGACCCGCGGATCAGGTACTGACTGCCATGCGAGCCTGGCAACGCTTCCGCCGCCACCCACCGGCCATGGTCGGGCTGGCCATCATCGTCACGTTCCTGGTGCTGGCCTTCGCCGCGCCGCTGATCTCGCCGTACGACCCGAACGCGCAGGACCTGTCCGCCGCGATCCAACCGCCGTCGGCGTCGCACTGGCTGGGCACCGACCAGCTGGGCCGCGACATCGCCACCCGGCTGATGTACGGCACGCGGATCTCGCTGCTCATCGGCGTGCTCGCGGTCGCGATCGGCCTGGTCGTGGGCGTTCCGCTGGGCGTGGTCGCCGGCTACTACGGCGGCTGGGCGGACATGGCCGTGTCCCGGTTCGCCGACATGCTGTTCGCGTTCACCAGCATCCTGCTGGCGCTCACGCTGGTCGCGGTGCTGGGGGTGAGCCTGCAGAACGTGATCGTGGCGGTCGGGATCAGCGTCATCCCGGTGATCGTGCGGCTGGTGCGCTCGTCGGTGCTCAGCCTGCGCGAGGAGCCCTTCGTCGAGGCGGCGCGGGCGCTGGGGGCGGGCGACCTGCGGATCATCGTGCGGCACGTGTTCCGCAACTGCCTCACCCCGGTGCTGGTGCACGCCACGCTGAGCATCGGGGTCAGCATCCTGCTCGCGGCCGGGCTCGGGTTCCTCGGGCTCGGCGTGCAGTCGCCGACCGCGGAGTGGGGCACGATGCTCGGGGAGGGCCGCCAGTTCATCTTCAGCGCCCCCCACCTCACCGCGTTCCCCGGGATCGCGATCTTCCTCGCCATCCTGGCGTTCAACCTGCTCGGCGACGGGCTGCGCGACGCGCTCGACCCGAGGCTGTCCACCACCGACCGGCCTGCCGGGTGAGGATCGGCGCATGAGCACCCCGAGCTTCCTGCTCCGCGACGTCACGGTCGTCGACGGCACCGGCGCACCCCCGGTCCCCGCCCAGGCGTTGGTCGTCGAGGGCCGCCGCATCGCCTGGATGGGACCCGCCGACCAGGCCCCGTCCACCGCCGGGGAGGCCGTCGTCGAGGGCGAGGGCCGCACGGTTCTCCCCGGGCTGATCAACTGCCACGTGCACCTCACCGCCGACGGCGCACCGGACCTGATCGGCCAGATCGAGTCCGACACGGTCCCCACCGCCACCCTGCGGGCGGCGCGGACCGCCTGGCAGACCCTCCGGTCGGGCGTGACCACGGTCCGCGACTGCGGCGCGCCCGACAACATCGTCATCGACCTCGCCCGGGAGATCGAGCGCGGGCTGGTCCCCGGCCCGCGGGTGCAACCGGCGGGCCGGCTCATCACGATGACCGGCGGGCACGGCCACCACATCGGCCGGGAGGCCGACGGCCCCGACGAGGTGCGCAAGGCCGCCCGCACGGAGCTCAAGTGCGGCGCCGAGGTGCTCAAGGTGATGGCCACCGGCGGCGTGCTGACCCCGGGGGTCACCCCGATGCAGACCGCCCTGCTGCCCGAGGAGCTCGCCGTCGTCGCGCAGGAGGCGCACAACGCGGGCAAGCGGGTCACGACGCACGCCATCGGCCGGGCCGGGATCCACAACGCGCTCCTCGCCGGCGTCGACTCGATCGAGCACGGCTTCTACCTCGACGACGAGCTGCTCGAGATCGCCGTCGACCGCGGCACGTTCCTCGTCCCGACGATGCTCGCCGTCGACGGGATCATCCGCAACGCCGCCGCCGGCATCCCGGCCTGGGTCGTGGAGAAGGCCGAACGGGAGGCGCAGCGGCAGCGGGAGAGCTTCGTCGCCGCCGTCGCGTCCGGCATGCGGATCGCCGCAGGCACCGACGCGGGCACCCCGTACAACGCCCACGGCGACTTCGCCCGCGAGCTCGAGCTGATGGTGCGCCACGGGCTCACGCCGATGCAGGCGCTCATGGCCGCGACCAGCGCCGCGGCCCAGAACCTCGGGCTCGACCACGACCTGGGCACGCTGGCGGTCGGCAAGCTCGCCGACCTGGTCCTGGTCGACGGCGACCCGGTCGCCGACATCACCGCGGCCGGGCGGGTCGCGCTGGTTGTCAAGGACGGTGTCGTGCACCGCGACGAGCTGCCCAAGACCGGCCCGGCGGTCCCGCGCGCCGACCGATGAGTTCCCCGCGCCGCGGGCGTCAGATCTCGTGCGACCGACACCCGCGGAGGCCTCGATGCGCAGACTGATCTTCGGCATGAACGTGACCCTGGACGGCTACATCGCCGCGCCGGGCGACGTCATCGACTGGAGCGCCGGCGACTCCGGCGCCCACGGCGGGCCGAGCGACGAGCTGTTCCGGTTCTGGCTCGAGGAGGAACAGGCGAGCGAGCTGACCCTCTACGGCCGCAAGCTGTGGGAGACGATGAGCTCCTACTGGCCGACCGGCGACCAGCAGCCCGGCGCCGGCCCGCTGGAGATCGAGTTCGCGCGCAACTGGCGGGACACGCCGAAGGTCGTGTTCTCCTCGACGCTCGAGGAGGAGGTCGGCTGGAACACCCGCCTCGTGGCGGGCGACGCGGTCGCCGAGATCACCCGGCTGAAGGCCGAGGACGGCGGGCCGATGACCATCGGCGGGGCGACGCTCGCCGCGGCGGCCATGCGGGCGGGCCTGATCGACGAGTACGTCCTGGCCACCCACCCGGTGCTCGTCGGCGCCGGAACGCCGTTCTTCACCGCCCTCGACGCGTGGGTGCACCTCGACCTGGTGGAGACGCGGATCTTCCCCGGCGGCGTCGTGATGACCCGCTACGCGACGCGGCGCTGACGGGCGTCGGTCAGGCCGGGTCGGGTGCCGCGGCGATGGCGGCGGCCACCAGGTCGGCGGCGCTGCTCTCCCGCGTGCGCCTGCCCCGGTCGTAGTGCTGCGTGGTGGCGATGGTGGCGTGCCCGACGTCGGCCTGGACGTGCTGGATCCGCGCGTCCCGCTCGAGCGCGATCGTGACGTAGGCGTGGCGCAGGGCGTGCGGGTGCACCCGGTCGGCCACGCCGTCGAGCGCCGGGCCGGCGTGGGCGGCGATGCGCCGCAGCAGCGTGTAGAGGTCCACCCGGGAGCAGCGGCCCCCGTCGCGGGTGGCGATCAGCGGCGCCGAGCCCGCCGCGGTGCGGCCCCGCGGCGCGGGCACGGCCGTGCCGCCGAGGCGGTCCCGCTCGGCCAGGTAGGCGGCGAGCGCCTCGCGCACGAGGTCGGTCACGTACACCTCGCGGTGCAGGCCGCCCTTGCCGAGCACGCGCAGGACGTCGTCGCCGCCGGTGCGGTACAGGTCGTCGCGGTCGAGGCCGACCACCTCGGAGATCCGCAGCCCGAGCGTCAGCAGCGCCACCACCGCCACGGCGCGCAGCGCGTAGAGCCGGGCGAGCCGCGGGCTGCGCGAGTACGGCAGCCGCGCCGCGGCCATGAGCAGAGCCTTCAGCTGCTCGGGGGTGAGGCGCACGGTCGGTGAGGCGTCGCGCGCGCTGGACGACAGCCCGAGCCGGGCCCGGTTGAGCGCCGCCGGGTTCGCCGCGACGACGCCCGTCTCGGCGAGGTGGGCGTAGAGCGCGGAGAGCGTCGACAGCATCCGCTGCCGGGTCCGCCGTTGCGCCCCCGCGGCGTCGAGCGCGTGCAGCCACGCCTTCACGTGCGCCGCGGTGGCGCGGCGCGGGTCGAGGGCCCGGGCGGCGCACCACCGGAACCACGCCAGGTCGTGCAGCGGTCCCGGCGGCGCCGGGGGCGGGCCGGGCCGGCGCGGGCCGCCTGCGGGGTCGACCCAGTCGATCGGCAGCCCGAGCGCGTAGGCGTAGGTGCGGCGGGTGCCCGCGTTCGCGTACTGGGACAGCCAGTCGAGCAGCTGGGCCTTGAGCACCTCGGGGTCGTCGACGCCCGGCCAGGTCGACTCGTCCGCGGCGGGGAGGGCGGGGGAGCGGTCGCGGACGGCCTCCAACACGACGAGCGGGTCCAGCTCCACGCCGGGAACCGTACGCCAGGAGGAGGGTCGCCGCGGACGGGTTCGGCTTCGACACGCCCCCGGTCGGGGGCTCGCGGCAAGACGCGAGCCGTTGGCTCGCTGCTCGCGGGTTGGCCGCCTGCGCCCCCCGGGTCCAGAACGCGCCGTCCTCGGCCCTCGCCGACGACGGAACCGCGCTTGCCGCCCGTCGACGGCAGCCGCGACCGGTGACCCGTTGCGCTGGTTGCTCCCGGAGCCGTCGGCTGCGTCGTTCGCGGTGGTTCCTGGTTGTCCACGTCGTCGCCGTACCCGGGCGCCGGTCGCAGCACCGGCGCCTCCTGCACCAGCACGTCCGCGAGCGCGGCCGCGTCGGTGTGATCCCGGTGCAGGTGGGTGACCAGCGCCGCGGTGGCCGTCCCGCTCGGCACCGCCAGCCGCTCGCCGGGCTTCCACCCCGTGAACAGCGGTGAGAGGTCCCGCACGTAGTCGATCATCGGTCTCGCGCATCCACTGCACCCGGCGTGCCGGCACCGCACCTCGTGTGCGGAGCCCCCGGGAGCTCGCCGGCCCCTCGTTCACCCACCGGTTCCCCCGGCTCGCACATCGACCGCAACCGGTGTGTCGGCACCACGCGTCGCGTGCGAGGCCTCGGCGCCGCGCTCACGCACCGGCTTCGGGCGGCGCGTCCAAGGGGTCCATCTCCAGAGGCCCATCGGGCGGGGTGCACGCCAACAAAACACAGGTTTCGTTGGTTGCTGGTTTGAGTTTCTGAACTCGAAGAGGGGTGCTGAGTTTGGAAACGTCGAACGTGTAACCTGCGAGACCATGAT
>NZ_DATGOP010000132.1:0-78435 GCF_035305885.1 Pseudonocardia sp. | reverse complement strand
CGAGCCGGTGCCGACGCCGTTCGAGGCCGGTGCCGTCGGCGACGAGTACACGCAGGTGCTGTCGGGCCTGCGGGAGGGCCAGGAGCTGCTGCTGCCGCCCGCCCCCGCCGCATCCGGCAGCAGCGGTGGCGGCCCCGGCGGGGGAGGCTGATCCCGGGGACGGGGCGCGCTAGCGTCTGCGTGTGATCACCGCTGCCGAGGCCCCGCCCCGCGCGGGGGCGGCGTGGGGCGGGCTCGGCGCGGTCGCGGCCGGCGTGGCCGCGTTGCTGCTCGCCGTGTCGGGCCGCTACGGCTACCACCGCGACGAGCTGTACTTCCTGCGGGCCGGGCGAGAGCCCGCGTTCGGCTACGTCGACCAGCCGCCGTTCACACCGCTGGTCGCGCGCGCGATGGACGCCCTGCTGCCCGGGTCGCTCACCGGGCTGCGGCTGCCGTCGGTGCTGGTGTCGGCGCTGGTCGTGCTGCTCACCGGCCTGATCGCGCGCGAGCTGGGCGCGGGTCGCGGCGCGCAGCTGCTGGCCGCGGCGAGCATGGGCGTCTCCGCGGTGCTGCTCGCGGTCGGGCACCTGCTGTCGACCACAACGTTCGACCTGCTCGCCTGGACCGCGCTCAGCTGGCTGCTGGTGCGGGCCCTGCGCGACGGCGGCCCGATCTGGCTCGCGGTGGGCGCGGTGGCCGGCCTCGCGCTGCAGAACAAGGCGCAGCCGCTGGTGCTGCTCGCGGGCGTGCTGGTCGGGATCCTGCTGGCCGGCCCGCGCGGGGCGCTCGCCGCCCGGTGGCCGTGGCTGGGGGCGGCGGTGGCGCTCGCGATCTGGGCGCCGCACCTGGCGTGGCAGGCCGCGAACGGGTTCCCGGTGCTCACGCTGTCCGCCGCGATCGCGGGCGGCAGCTCCGGCAGCAGCGAGCCGTGGTACCTGTTCCTGCCGTTCCAGCTCGTGCTGGTGAGCCCGCTGCTCGTTCCGGTGTGGGCGCTGGGCTGGTGGCGCCTCGCCCGCGACCCGGCGCTGCGCACCTGGCGGGCGTTCGCCGTCGCGTACCTGCTCGCCGCGGCGCTGTTCCTGGTGACGGGCGGCAAGCCCTACTACATGGCGGGCTTCTTCCCGGTGCTGCTCGCGGCCGGTGCGCCCGCGGTCGCCGCGTGGGCGCGCCGCGGTGCCCGCCGGGTCCGGTCCGGGCTGCTGGTGGCCGCGCTCGCGCTGAGCCTCGCGATGTCGGCGGTCCTCATGCTGCCGCTCGTCCCGGCCGAGGACCTCGCCCGCACCCCGATCCCCGACATCAACTACGACGCGGGCGAGACGGTCGGCTGGCCCGAGTTCGCCGCCACGATCGCCGACGTCCACGCGCGGCTGCCCGCGGGCGAGCGGGTCGCCGTGCTCACGAGCAACTACGGCGAGGCGGGCGCGGTCGACCGGTTCCTGCCTGCGCTCGCCCCCGCCCACAGCGGGCACAACGCGTACTGGACCTGGGGCCCGCCGCCGGAGGAGACGGACACCCTGATCGTGGTCGGGATGGACGAGGCGCCGCTGCGCCGGTGGTTCGGCCGCGTCGAGCTCGCCGCCCGGATCGACAACGGGCTCGGCCTGGACAACGACGAGCAGGGCGAGCCGGTCTTCGTCGCCCGCGACCGGCGCGTCCCGTGGTCGGAGCTGTGGCCGCAGCTGCGCCACATCGGGTGAGCGGAATCCGGTTGCGCGCGCGTCCCCGGCAGCGGATCTTGTCCCGGTGCTGGTCCGCCGCGAGCTGCCCGGCGACGCCCCCGCCGTCGCCGCCGTCCACTCCGAGGCGTTCGCCCCGATGGCGCCGCCCGGCTCGGCGCCGGTCGAGCCGGGGCTGGTCGAGGCCCTGCGCACGAGCGACGCGTGGCTGCCGCCGCTGTCGCTCGTCGCCGAGGTCGACGGGGTCGTCGTGGGGCACGTCTGCGCGACGCGGGGGACGCTCGGGCCGGACGCGCTGCCCGCGCTCGGCCTCGGCCCGATCGGCGTGCGCAGCGCCCACCAGGGCGGCGGGGTGGGCAGCGCCCTGATGCACGCGGTGCTCGGCGCCGCGGACGCGCTCGACGAGGGGGTCGTGGTGCTGCTCGGCCACCCGGGCTACTACCCGCGGTTCGGGTTCCGGCCCGCGGCCGAGCTGGGCATCGAGCCCGAGGTGGCGGAGTGGGCCTCGCACTTCCAGGCCCGCCCGCTCACCGCGTACCACCCGGGGTTGCGGGGCACGTTCCGCTACGCCGCCCCCTTCGGCGAACTCTGACCCGGGAGGGCGGTTGCCCCGCAGCCACCCACCCGGTGACGATCCCGGGCCATGACGACCGAGGTGCACCTGCGCGAGCTGCGGCGTGACCCGGACGGCGTCGCGTCGCTCGCCGACCGGGACGACGTGCGGGTGCTGCGGCGCGGCGGGGTGCCGCTGCTGCTGGTGCGGGAGGACCGGGCCGAGCAGGCGGCCGACGGCGCGCTCGCCGCGGCCCGGGCGCTGCGCGCGGCGCTGCGGCGGCTCGGCGGCGCCGCGCCCGAGGCGCTGTCCGGCGAGTTCCCGTGGGCCGACCACCTCCCGGCCGACGACCGGCGCCGCTTCGCCGAGGACTTCGGGCGGGCGGTGCAGACGTCGGCGGAGATGGCGCGGTGGGACGTGCTGTCGCGGGCGCTGGCCGAGTGGCGGGCCACCGCCACCGCGCACTCCGACGCGGGCCTCGCCGCGGCGCTCACGGGCCCGGTCGAGGACACCGGCCCGGTGCCGCCCCCGCCGGGCTGTGCGAAGGCGCCGGGTGGCTGGGAGCTGCGCTTCGGCACGTCCGAGGCGGTGACCGGCTGGGAGGAACTGCAGCGGGCGGGCGCGGCGTGGCCTGCGCGGGCCTGGGCCGCGCTGCGCCGGCACCCGGCCCGGCCCCGCGACCCGGCGCGCCAGCACCGGTTGCGCGGCCTGCTCGCCGAGCGCGAGATCGACGGGCGGCGCCTGCCGCAGTGGCAGTACGAGGTCGCGGGCGGCGGGCGGGTCTGGTACTGCCCGGACGGCGAGCGGCGCGTCGTGCGATTGGTCGCGGTCGCGCCGGTGCGGGCGGCGCGCCGGGGGTGAGGACGCCGTCGCCCGAACGGCACCCGGCCGGAAGGTAGCGGGACGGGGCCGGGTCGGGCCTACCCTGGACCCCGTGACCACGCACCACCTCCACCCCGGACACCCCGATCCGGCCAGCCCGTGGGTCTTCGGCACGCGCGAGCTGGGCAGGCGGCCCGGGAACATGCGCGCCTACAGCAGGCGCATCGCGGCGCCCACCGGGCCCGCCCGGCTCGGGCTGGAGACGATCGCCGTGCCCGACAGCGCGCCGATCGAGCTCGACCTGCGCATGGAGTCGGTCACCGAGGGGGTCTACGTCTCCGGCACGGTCCACGCGCCGCTGTCGGGCGAGTGCGCCCGCTGCCTCGACGCGGTCACCGACGTGGTCGACGTCGAGCTGTCGGAGCTCTTCGCCTACCCCGACAGCGTCACCGACGAGACCACCGACGCCGACGAGGTGCCGCGCGTCGTCGACGAGCTGGTCGACCTCGAGCAGACCGTGCGCGACGCCGTCGTGCTGGCGCTGCCGCTCGCGCCGCTGTGCCGCGACGACTGCGCAGGCCTGTGCCCCGGCTGCGGGGAGAAGTGGGCCGACCTCGCGCCCGACCACGGGCATGAGACACTAGATCCTCGGTGGGCCGCTCTGAAGGAGCGCCTGTCCGCCGACTGACCCGCACTCACCGCTAGGAGTTTCACGTGGCTGTTCCGAAGCGCCGGATGTCGCGGTCGAACACGCGCTCGCGCCGGGCGCAGTGGAAGGCCGCCGTCCCCACGCTCGTCACCTGCTCGAACCGGGCCTGCCGGGCCACGAAGCCGCCGCACGTCGCCTGCCCCACCTGCGGCACCTACGACGGCCGGCCTGTCGTCACGCCGGCCTGACGACGGGCGGATGGCGGAACGCGCCCAGCAGGGGCCCGTGGAGGATCGCGGGCCCCTACTCGCGTCACTCGGGGTGAAGATCTCCGACGAGCTCCTCACCCTCGCACTCACGCACCGCTCGTACGCCTACGAGAACGGTGGGCTGCCCACGAACGAGCGGCTGGAGTTCCTCGGCGACTCGGTGCTGTCGATCATCGTCACCGAGCGGCTGTACCGCGACCACCCGGAGCTGCCCGAGGGGCAGCTGGCCAAGCTGCGCGCGAGCGTGGTCAACATGCACGCCCTCGCCGGCGTGGCCGCCACCCTCGGCGAGAACGGGCTCGGCGACTTCCTGTACCTGGGCCGCGGTGAGGAGCTCACCGGTGGCCGGCAGAAGGCGAGCATCCTCGCCGACGCCACCGAGGCCCTGATCGGCGCCGTCTACCTCGAGCACGGCCTGGACACCGCCCGCGAGCTGGTGCACCGGCTGTTCGACGCCCTGCTGCAGGGCGCCCCGCTGCTCGGTGCCGGCCTCGACTGGAAGACCAGCCTGCAGGAGCTCACCGCGTCCGCCGACCTCGGGGTGCCGGAGTACCGCATCACCGAGGAGGGCCCGGACCACCTCAAGGAGTTCACCGCAACCGCGGTGGTCGGCGGCCGTGAGCTCGGGTCCGGGGTCGGGCGCACCAAGAAGGAGGCCGAGCAGAAGGCGGCCGAGCTCGCGTGGCGCACGCTCACCGCGGAGGCCGCGGCGGGATCCGAGGCCGGCTCCAGCTCGACGAACTAGTGCCCGAGCTGCCCGAGGTCGAGGTCGTCCGGCGGGGCCTCGCCGACCACGTCCTCGACCGCAAGATCGCCGAGGTCGTCGTGGCGCACCCGCGCGCCGTGCGCAGGCACGCCGAGGGGGCGGCCGACTTCGCCGGCCGACTGGTGGGCCGCACGATCACCGCGGCCCGCCGCCGCGGCAAGTACCTGTGGCTCGAGCTCGACCACGCCACCGAGGGCGAGGACGCGGTCCTCGCCCACCTCGGCATGAGCGGGCAGATGCTCGTCGCCGACGCGGGCCGCCCCGACGAGACCCACCTGCGGGTCCGGCTGCGGTTCGCCGACGGCGGTCCCGAGCTGCGGTTCGTCGACCAGCGGACCTTCGGCGGGCTGTCGGTGCACCCGCTCGTGGCCGCCGCGGGCGGTGGCCTGGTGCCCGCCCCGATCGGCCACATCGCCCGCGACCCGATGGATCCCGCGTTCGACCTCGACGAGGCGGTCGCCGCGCTGCGGCGCCGCCGCACGGGGCTCAAGCGGGCGCTGCTCGACCAGACCGTGGTCTCGGGCATCGGCAACATCTACGCCGACGAGGCCCTGTGGCGCGCGCGGCTGCACGGCTCCCGGCCCACCGAGGGGCTCACCCGTGGGCAGGGCCGCGCCGTGCTCGGCGCGGCCGCGGCGGTGATGGAGGAGGCGCTCGCCGCGGGCGGCACCTCCTTCGACGCGCTCTACGTCAACGTCAACGGGGCGTCGGGCTACTTCGACCGCTCGCTCGCGGTGTACGGCCAGGCCGATCGCCCCTGTCCGCGCTGCGGCACCCCGATCCGCCGCGACCCGTTCATGAACCGCAGCTCCTACACCTGCCCCCGCTGCCAGCCCCGCCCGCGCAACCCGCACCCCTGACCGGGGCGCCTCCGGTCACGCCTCCCGCGGCGCCGCCCCGAGCAGGGCCTGGTCGACGAGGCGCTCGACGATCGAGGTGTCGAACGGCACCTTCAGCACGAGCAGCCGGTGGTAGCAGGCGCCCCAGAGCTGGTCGACGATGACGTCGAGGTCGGCGTCCTCGCGCAGCTGGCCCCGCCGCTGAGCGATGCGCAGGCGCTCCTTGGCCAGCTCGCGCCGCGGGATCGCGTAGCTTCCCGACCACGCCTCGGCGAGGCTCGGGTCCATCTGGGCGGCCCCGACGAGCTCGGACACCGGCTTCTCCGCGCCCTCCTCCTTGAGCCAGCGGACGAACGCGGTGAGCTGGCTGATCAGATCGGCGCGCAGGTCACCGGTGTCGGGGAACTCCAGCGTGCGCCTGCTCTGGGCGAAGTACGCCTCGGCGGCGAGCGCTCCCGGCGACGGCCACCACTTGTAGAGGGTGGTCTTGCTGGCGCCGGCCTCGGCCGCGACGCGCTCGAAGGTCACCGCGCGCACGCCCTCGTCCAGCAGGAGCCTGCCGGCCGCGGCCAGCACGTCGGCGCGCACCTCGGCGGCGGGGCGCCTGCCCCGTCCGCGCCGTACTCGTGTGGTTTCGGTCATACCCCACCTCATTTGTGGACGACTCGTTCATTTCCGCGCTAGCCTCTCATATGAACGAACCGTCCACATACTAGAGAGGCCAGGGACATGGCGGACAACGCAGGCCGCGTCGCGATCGTCACGGGCGGATCCGGGGGCATCGGCCGGGCCGTCGCCGAACGTCTCGGGACCGAGGGCTACTCGGTCGTCGTGCACTACGCGGGCGGCAAGGAGCGCGCGGAGGAGACCGCGGCCGCCGTCGTGAAGGCCGGCGGCCGCGCCGTCGTCGCGGGCGGGGACGTCGCGGACGAGCGGGCGATGGCCGAGGTCTTCGACCTCGCGGAGCGCGAGTTCGGCGGCATCGACGTCGTCGTGCACACCGCGGGCATCATGCCGCTCGCCCCGATCGCGGATCTGGAGCTCGAGACCTTCGACCGGGTCCACCGCACCAACGTGCGCGGGACCTTCGTGGTCGACCAGCTCGCCGCCCGCCGCGTGCGCGCCGGCGGCGCGATCGTCAACTTCTCGACGTCGGTGACCCGGCTGCAGATCCCCAGCTACGGCGCCTACGCCGCGTCGAAGGGGGCCGTCGAGGCGCTGACGCTGATCCTCGCCCGCGAGCTGCGCGGCCGGGATATCACGGTGAACGCGGTCGCCCCCGGCCCCACGGCCACGCCGCTGTTCTTCGAGGGCAAGACGCAGGAGGCGATCGACCGGATCGCCGGGATGAGCCCGTTGGGGCGGCTCGGCGAACCGCGCGACGTCGCCGAGGCCGTCGCGTTCCTCGCCGGGCCCGCCCGGTGGGTCAACGGGCAGGTGCTCTTCGTGAACGGGGGTGCAGCCTGATGGCCGTCGTGCTGATCATCGGCTCGTCGACCGGCATCGGGCGGCGGACCGCGGAGACCCTCGCGGCCGCGGGGCACACCGTCTACGCGACGATGCGCGACCCGGAGGGGCGCGACGCCACCTCGGTGGCCGAGCTCGCCTCCCTCGGGCACGACCTGCACGTCGTGCCGCTGGACGTCACCGCGCAGGCGTCGGCCGACGCCGCCGTGCAGCGGGTCATCGCCGAGGCGGGTGGCCTCGACGTCGTCGTGCACAACGCCGGGCACCTCTACATCGGCTACGTCGAGGCGTTCACCGACGCCGACATCGCGCACCTGCTCGACGTCAACGCGATCGGGGCGCACCGGGTGAACCGGGCGGTCCTGCCGCACATGCGGCGGCGCCGCAGCGGGACCCTGGTGTACGTCGGCAGCACGATCCTCGTGACCACGCCGCCGTTCCTCGGCCCGTACGTGGCGTCGAAGGCCGCGTTCGACGCGCTCGCCGTGGTGACCTCCTACGAGGCGGCGCAGTTCGGGATCGAGACCTCGATCGTGATGCCCGGGGCGATCACGCGGGGCACGCAGCACTTCCCGAACGCGTCGCGGGCCACGGACGAACGGGTGACCGCCGAGTACGCCGAGCTGGACCCGCTCGTCGCGCGGACCCACGAGGCGCACGAGCGGCTGTTCGAGCCGGGGGAGGAGGCCGACCCGCAGGACGTGGCCGACGAGATCCGCCGCATCCTCGACCTGCCGGTCGGGCGCAAACCGTTCCGCTCGGTGGTGGACGCAGCCCGCGCCGGCGTCGACCACGTGATGGCCTTCGCCGACCTCACCCGCGAGGAGTTCGTCCGTCGCCTCGGCTTCGCCGAGACGCTGGAGCTGAAGCGGTGAACGCGCGTGTCGCCGTCACCGCGGCCGTGCTCGCCATCGGGCTCGCCGGGTGCTCCGGACCGTCGGACGGGCCGGTGCCGCCACCGGTCCGTCCGGCGCCCGCCGCGCCGGCGGGCCCGGTCGCGACCCTCGGCGAGCCGGAGGAGCTGACGAGCGGGCTGGAGGCCCCGTGGGGGCTCACCTTCCTCCCCGACGGGTCGGCGCTGGTCTCCGAGCGGATCAGCGGCGAGATCGAGCGCGTCCCCGCGGGCGGCGGCCCGGCGCGGACCGTCGGCGTCGTCCCCGACGTGGACGTGAGCTCCGAGGGCGGGCTGCTCGGCATCGTCGCCTCGCCGGAGTTCGCGACCGACCGCCTCGTCTACGCCGCCGTCTCGGGGCGGGACCAGAACCGCATCGTCGCGCTCACCATCGCCGAGGACTTCGGCTCGCTGGCGGTCGACCGGGTGCTGCTCGACGGCATCCAGACCGCCGACCGCCACCACGGCGGCCGCATCGTCGTCGGACCGGACGGGCACCTGTGGATCGGGACCGGCGACGCCTTCGAGCCGGAGAACGCGGCCACCGCCGACTCGCTGAACGGCAAGATCCTGCGCATCGCCCGCGACGGGTCCGTTCCCGCCGACAACCCGGGGCCGTCGCCGATCTACTCCAGCGGCCACCGCAACGTCCAGGGGATGGCGTTCGGGCCGGACGGCACCGCCTACGCCTCTGAGCTCGGCCACCGCGCCTGGGACGAGGTCAACGTCCTGCGCCCGGGCGCCGACTACGGCTGGCCGGAGACCGAGGGCATCGCGGGCTCGACGGGCGAGCCGCCGATCGCGACCATCCACCCCGACGAGGCGAGCCCGTCCGGCGTCGCGTACGCCCAGGGCTCGCTGTGGATCGGGGCGCTCGGCGGACAGCGGCTCTGGCAGCTCCCGGTCGAGGCGGGCGCCGCCACCGGCGATCCGATCCCGCACTTCGTGGGGGAGTACGGCCGCATCCGCACGGTCGAGGTCGGCCTCGACGGGGCGCTGTGGCTCGTCACGTCGAACACCGACCGGGCGACCTGGGGCGGGACCGACCCGCGGCCCGGCGACGACCGCATCCTGCGGGTGGAGGTCGACCCGCCCCGCTCGTGACCCGCGCTCTGAGAACTCACCCTAGGAGCGCTGCCCGCGTTCGAAGTACGCCACGAGCCCCGGGTCGAGCGGAGGGATCGCCCGGGGCTCGCCGCCTGCCCGCAGCGACGCGGTGGCCTGAACCGCCGCCGCGACGCTCATGCGGGCGACGACCGGCGAGGTGTCGGTGGGGCCGCCGTCGCGGGCGAACCGCAGGAACTCCGCGATCAGCGGGCGGTCCGCCCCGGCGTGGACCTCACCGCTGTCCGGCAGCACGTGCTCGGTGTCGGCGTCCGGCGCGTAGCCGGGCCGGCGCCTGCGCCACACCTTCACCACCGCGCCGGAGCCGTCGCCGAAGTTCTCCAACCGCCCCGCGTCGCCGATCACCGTGTAGTTGCGCCAGTAGTCCGGGGCGAAGTGGCACTGCTGGTAGGCGGCCAGCGCGCCGCCCGCGAGCTGCAGGTTCACCACCGACAGGTCCTCGACGTCGATCACCGCGTTGAGGTCGCGCTGGGCGCGCGGCGGCCAGTTGCGTTCGGGGTCGAGCCAGTCGGCCGGCTTCGGCGTGCCGGGCGGGCGGCGGTGCCCGTCGCCGTACACGCGCAACGCCCCGAACGCGCTCGCCCGCTCGGTGTAGGCCCCCGCGAGCCAGTGCACGACGTCGATGTCGTGCGCGGCCTTCTGCAACAGCAGCGACGTGGTGCACCGCCGCTCGGCGTGCCAGTCCTTGAAGTAGAAGTCGCCGCCGTTGCCGACGAAGTGGCGCACCCAGATCGACTGCACCGCGCCGATGTCGCCGCGCCGGACGATCTCCCGCATCGCACGGACCACCGGCATGTGCCGCATGTTGTGCCCGACGTAGAGGCGGCTACCGGTCCGTCGCGCCGTCTCCAGCACCCGGTCGCAGTCGGCGACGGTGGTGGCGAGCGGCTTGTCCACGAAGACGGCCTTCCCCGCCTCCAGCGCGGCGCAGGCGAGGTCGGCGTGGGTGTGGTCGGGCGTGATCACCAGCACGGCGTCGACGTCTGCGCGCTCGAGCAGCGCGCGGGGGTCGGTGAGCGCGACCGCGCCGGGGTGCCGCTCGGCCACCGCCCGCCGCGCGGCCGTCCCGTCGACGTCGGCGATCGCCACCACGCGGGACGTCCCCGGCACGTCGGCGGCGGTGGCGAGGCCGCCGCGGAAGCCCGCGCCGATCACGCCCACCCCGATCACGCCCACCTCGGTCACGCCGGCGCGCCCGTGCGCACCGACTCGTACGCGCGGGCCACGACCCGCAGCGAGCGCAGGCCGGACTCGCCGTCGGGCTGCGGGCGCCGCCCCTCGCGGATCGCCGAGACGAACTCGGCGAGCATCGCGCCGTCGCCCCCGGTGCCGTAGTCGAGCCGCAGCGGCGACCGGGTCGACTCCCGGAACCCGAGGACGGCCTGGGCGAACGCGTCCATGTCGGCGATCCCGTCCTCGCCGACGAGCCGCATCGTGAGCCCGCCCCAGGTGGGGTAGTGCTCGGGCACCGACCAGCTGCAGTCGATCGTGGCGATGACGCCGCCCGGGTAGCGCAGCGAGATCTGCCCGCCGGTCTCCACCCGCGCCGTCGCGTTGATCATCTTGTTGGCGACGGCGTGCACCGACTCCGGCTCCGCCCCGTCGAGGACGACGTCGAGCAGGTCGGCCAGGTGCACGGTGTGGTCCATGACCGCGCCGCCGCCGGCCAGCACGGGGTCGGCGAACCAGGCGCGCGCCGTCGGGAGCACGCCGTTGTTGGTGCCCGCCGCCGCGACCAGCCGACCCAGCGCGGGCAACGCCGCCTGCAGCGCGCGGAACTGGCGGGAGAACCGCACCGGGTAGGCGATCATGAGGTGGACCCCTGCCGCCGCGCACGCCGCCAGCATCGCCTCGCCGTCGGCGACGGTCGTGGCCATCGGCTTCTCGCACAGCACGTGCGCGCCCGCCGCGGCGGCGAGCTCGGTGAGCTCGCGGTGGCGGGAGTTCTCCGAGCAGATCACGACGCCGTCCGGGCCCCAGTCGAGCAGGTCGGCGTAGCTGTCGAAGTAGCGGGTCACGCCGAGCCGTTCGGCGAACGCGCGCCCGCCGGACTCGCCGGGCGGGCGCTGGGCGGCGTCCGGGTCGGCGACGGCGAGCTCGACGTCGGCGAACCCGGAGAGCAGGCCGACGTAGCCCACGGCGTGCAGGTGGGCGAGCGACATCACCCCGATCCTCACGCCGCCACCTCCGCGGGCTCGACGGCCTCGGGGCGGCCGCTCGCCAGCGACGCGTTGGCCGCCGCCGCGATCCGGACGGCGGCCACCCCGTCGGCGGCGCTCACCCGGGGCGCTGGCCCGCCGCGGAACGCCGCGGCGAACTCGCGGATCTCGGCGACGAACGGGCTTTCCACCAGCGACACATCGGGCAGCAGCCGGTCCCCGCCGCCGTCGGTCGGCGCGCCCGTGTCGGTGCGCAGGGACGGGTCGGCCGCCGAGTCGTGCGACAGCAGCCCGTCGGTGCCCGCGACGTGGAAGCCGTACCGGAACCGGGTGCCCGGCCGCGCCCACGTGCCGGTGACGGTGCTGATCGCCCCGCCCCGGTGCCGCGCGACGACGTGCGCCGACACGACCCCGGTCGGGGTGCCGGGCGCGCTGTCGGACACCCGCGCGTGCACCGTCTCGACCTCGCCCGCGAGCCACCGCGCGAAGTCGAGGTCGTGGATCATCTGGTCCATGATGATGCCGCCCGAGCGCGCCGGGTCGGCGAACCAGGCGCGGTGCGGGCGGGCGCCGCAGCGGTCGAACCGCAGCACCGCGGGGGTGCCGATCGCGCCTTCGGCCACGGCCGCCTGCAGCGCGACGTACTCCGGGAAGTAGCGCACGACGTGCCCGGGGTAGAGCTGCACGCCCGCCGCCGCGCACGCCCGCGCCATCGCCTCGGCCGTGGCCGGGTCCAGCGCGAGCGGCTTCTCGCACAGGACGTGGCGCCCCGCGGCCGCCGCGGCGAACACGATCTCGGGGTGGGTGTCGGTCGGGGTGCAGACGTCCACGACGTCCACGCGCGCGATCAGCTCGTCGAGGCTCGCCGCGACCTCGCCCGCTCCGTGCCGCGCCACCAGGTCGTGACCACCGTGCAGCGAGTGCACGACGACCTCGGCGCCGGCGTGCAGCCAGGCGGGGAGGTGGGCGTTCGCGATCCCGCCCGCGCCGACCATGCCGACGCGCAGGCGTGTGTCCGTACCGATGGGGATCATCCTTTCGTTCCCGACAGGGCGATGCCCTGCACGAACTGCCGCTGCAGCGCCAGGTAGGCGAGCAGCATCGGGATCGAGGCCATGGCGGCCCCGGCCATGAGCACCGGGTAGTTGGTCCACTCCTGGCCCTGCAGGCTGGTGAGGCCGGCGCTGATCGGCATCGACGCCGGGTCGGTGTTGACCACCAGCGGCCACAGCAGGTCGTTCCACGAGTGCATCACGGTGATCACCGCGAGCGCCGCGAGTGCGGGCTTGACCAGCGGCAGCATCACCGAGAAGAAGATCCGGAACCGGCCCGCGCCGTCCAGGACGGCGGCCTCCTCGAACTCCTTCGGGATCGTGGCGAAGAACTGGCGGAGCAGGAACGTGCCGAACGCCGAGAACAGGCCGGGCAGGATCAGCGCGGGCAGGGAGTTGAGCAGCCCGAGCGCGGACATGATCTGGTACTGGGGGAGCACCAGCAGCTGCTTGGGCACCATCAGCACCGACAGGAACAGCGCGAACAGCACTTCCCGCCCGCGGAACTCCAGCCGCGCGAACGCGTACGCCCCGAGCGAGCAGAACGCGAGCTGGCCGATCGTGACGGCGCCGGCCACCACCAGCGAGTTCACCAGCTGCGTTCCGAACGGGATGGTCGCGAAGACGTCGGCGAAGTTCGACCACAGCCACTCCCGCGGCAGCAGGGTCGGCGGCACGGTCGCGGTCTCGGGCTGCGACTTGAGCGCGGTGAGCACCTGCCAGACGAACGGGCCGATCATCGCGACGGAGCCTGCGACGAGCACGGCGTGGGTGGCCACCGAGCCCAGCAGCGACCCGCGGGCGCTGCGGGGTGCGAGGAGACGATCAGACATAGTGGACCCACCTGCGCTGCAGCCGGAACTGGACGAACGTGAGGGCGCCGATCAGCAGCATGAGCAGGAAGGCCAGCGCGGTGGCCGTGCCCTTGTCCGCCTCGACGAAGGCCTTCTCGTAGAACAGCGAGACGATCGACTGCGACGCGCTGAACGCCGGGTTCGCGGTGGCCGACGCGCTCATGACGTAGACGAGGTCGAAGATCTGCAGCGTCGCGATGACGTTGATGACGGTGCAGAAGAAGATCGTCGGGCTGAGCATCGGCAGCGTGATGCGCCAGAACCGCTGCCAGGCGTTCGCGCCGTCGATCTCCGCGGCCTCCCAGTACTCCTTCGGGACCGCCTTGATGCCCGCGATGAAGATCACCAGGTAGTAGCCGACCTGGGACCAGACCTGGACGACGCCGATCGCGAACAGCGCCGTGTCGGGGTTGGACACCCAGTACGTGCCGGGGATCCCGAAGACCTGGAGGACCTGGTTGAGCAGCCCGAAGTCGCCGTTGTAGAGCCACTTCCACACCAGGCCGCTCGCCACCGGCAGCGTGATGAACGGGATGAAGAAGAGCGTGCGGTAGACCGCGACGCCGCGCAGGCCCTCGCGGTTGAGCAGCACCGCGAACAGGATCGCGATCGGCAGCGTGAGCAGCCCGATCACCATGTAGAGCAGGGTGTTGCCGAGCGCGGTCCAGAACGTCTCGAGCTGGAAGACGGCCGCGTAGTTGTCCAGCCCGGTGAAGGTGTGGCCGCCGAACGGGCCCCACTCGGTGAAGCTCAGCGCGAACGTCGAGACCGCCGGGTAGAGGTAGAAGACCAGCAGGCCCAGCCCGACCGGGGCGATGAACAGGTAGGCGCTGCGGTGGGTGCGCCGCGGCCTGCGCGCCGGCTGCGGGGTCGCCGGGCGCACCGCGGGCGGGGTCGCGAGCTGGGTCATACCGCGGCCTCCTTGGCGAGCACGACGTCCATGTCGTGGGCGAGCAGCCGCGCCGACACCTCGATCGGGCGGCCGCCGGGGCCGACCCAGGACGGGCCGAGGATCTGCAGCTGCATCCGCTCCCAGGTCATGGTGTTGACCGAGGCCGGATAGGCGGTGGCGTCGGGGACCTGGTCGATGAACGACTGCATGCGGAACTCCGGCTTGGCGTCGAGGAAGGCCTGCTGGGTGCCCGCGTAGCTGGGCAGGATCGTTCCCGAGCGGCCCTGGATCTCGCCGGCGAGGCGACCGGCCATGAACTTGACCAGCTCGTAGGCGGCGTCGGGGTACGGGGTGCGTGCGTTGACGACGTTGGCGAGCCCGTGGATGACGGTGCCCCGGCGGACGCCGCGGGGAAGGACGGTGACGCCGGTGCGGGCGCGGACGGCCGGGTCGGCGTACGGGTCGTTGGAGTCGTTGGGCAGGCCGTTGTACATGGCGAGCTTGCCGCCCTGGAACAGCTCGCGGGAGCGGGTGTCGGCGTTGGCCATCGCGTTGGGGGCGAGGTCGCGGTCGATGGCGCCGGTGAGGTGACGCAGGCCGCCGATCGTCGCCTCGTCGGCGAAGCCGGAGCGGCCGTCGCGCAGCACCCACCCGCCGTTCTGGAAGATCGCGGGGTAGAGGTCGCGCTGGCGGTCGAGCGCGGCGGAGAAGCCGAAGACCGAGGAGGCGGGGTCGCGGATCTCGGCGGCGGCGTCGAGCACGTCCTGCCAGGTCCAGTTCTCGTCCGGGTACGGGACGCGGGCGCGGTCGAACAGCTCGCGGTTGTAGAAGAGGCTGATGGTGTCGAAGTCCTTCGGCACGCCGAACTGCTCGCCCGCGTACCGGTACAGCTCCACGAGGTTCTGCGGGTGCTCGGCGAGCGTGACGCCGTCGCGGCGCAGCCGGTCCGACAGCGGCAGCAGCGTGCCGTGGCGGGCGTACATCGCGATGTTGGGCGCGTTCATCCAGAACACGTCGGGCGCGCCGCCGCCGACGATCGCGGTCTGCAGCCGCGACCAGTAGGTCGTGAACGGGGTGAGCTGGATCGTGACCTCGACGTCCGGGTGTTCGCGGCGGAACTCGTCGATGACCTCCTGCATCGCGGGGACCTGGTCCTTGTCCCACATCCCGTAGCCGAGGCGGGCCCTCCCGCCGCCCGGCAGGAACGCCGGGCCCGACGACGCGGAGCACCCGGCGACGCCCGCCGCGAGCGGCACCGCGGCGAGTGATCTCAGAAGGGTGCGGCGGCGCACCCCGGGCGGTCGCGGTGTCATCGCGGGCCTCCTCCTCCAGCGGGGACGGGACGGGTGGCGCCGCCGAGCGGCGGCGTGACGAGGGCCGCGAGCAGCGGGCTCTGCTGCACGGCGAGCTGGAGCGCCGAGCGCACGGCGCCGAGCGCCACGGCCTCGGGGCCGAGCTCGGACAGCACGATCGGCATCGTGTTGAACACGGGACGGTCGAGGTGCCGCTCGACGCCCTCGACCAGCGGCCTGCCCGCGCGCGACACGCCGCCGCCGAGCACGACCATGTCCGGGTCGAACGCCTTGACCAGGAACTCCACGTTGCGGGCGAGCCGGCGGTAGAACTCCTCCACCAGCGCGGCCGCCTGCTCGTCACCCGCCTGCGCGGCGCGGAACACCGAGCCGATCGCGTCCGGGGAGTCCGGGTCGGTCCCGGGCGGGGCGAGCAGCTCCTCGGTGCTGAAGTACAGGTCGGGGATGCTGCCGATCTCGCCGGCCGCGCCGTGGCGGCCGGTGTGCAGCCTGCCGTCGACGATGATGCCCGCGCTGGTGCGGCGGCCCGCGAGGACGTAGACCACGTCGTCGACGAGGCGGGCGGCGCCGATCCAGTGCTCGGCGAGCGTCGCCATGTTGGCGTCGTTGGCGACGGTGACCGGCACGCCCGCCCAGCGCCGGAAGTGCTTCTCGACGTGGAAGCCGGTCCAGCCGGGGATGACCGTGCTCAGCGTGACCCGGCCGGAGGGGTCGATGATGCCGGGCACGCCGAGGCTCAGCGCGAGCGTCTCGTGCGGCTCGACGCCCAGCTCGGCGACGGCGTCGGCGATGAGCGACTGCACCGCGGTGCGGCGCTCGGTCCCCGGCGTGGCCCGGTTGATCGGGCGGGTGGCGGTGTGCCGGGTGGTGCCGGTGATGTCGGCGACCATCGCGGTGAGCAGGTTGACCCCGACGTCGACGCCGACGACGAACCCGGCGTCGGGGTTGAGCCGGTAGGTGCGGGCGGGTCGGCCCGCCGGGCGCCCTGTCGGCGGGTCCTCCGGCTCGCGCTGCTCGACCCACCCCAGCCTGCCCAGCTCGGTGAGGATCGAGTCGACGGTGGGCCGCGACAGGCCGGTGCGCTGGGCGAGTTCGGCGAGCCTGCTGCCCTCGTCAACGCGCAGCGCCGTCAGCACGCTCACCGTGTTGGCGTGCCGCTCGGCGGAGGAGTCCGAGGCCACGGGCCATTACGCTAGGTGGGTTTCATAATTGGGGCAAGGGGAGCGGCAAGCGGTTACCGGGAGTTTGCTAGAGCCAGCCGCGGCGCTTGAAGACGATGTAGAGCGCGAACCCGAGCACCAGCATCAGCACGACGGCGAACGGGTAGCCGAACGCCCAGTGCAGCTCGGGCATGTGGTCGAAGTTCATCCCGTACACCGAGGCGATCAGCGTGGGGGCGAACAGGATCGCCGCCCACGAGGAGATCCGCTTGGTCTGCTCGTTCTGCTCGTACCCCGCCTGGGTCAGGCGGGCCATCTCCTCGTTCTGGCGCTGCCCGACGAGCGCGGCGTTGACCTGGAGGGCGTTGGTGAGCAGCTGCCGGAACGCCTCGATGCGCTCCAGCACCCGGGTGGCGTGGTCGGCGACGTCGCGCAGCGCTCGCCACAGCTCGACGTCGGCGTCGTCGGCGGTGTCCTGCAGGCGCTCTCGGATCGAGACGAACATCCCCGACAGCGGCTCGACCGCCCGCTGGAACTCGATGACCTCGCGGGAGAGCTGGTAGATGCGCTTGGACACGCCGGGGTCGCCGCCGAAGACCTGCACCTCGATCTCGTCGATGTCGGCCTGCAGGCCGTCGAGCACGGGCGCGTAGTCGTCGACGATCTTGTCCAACACCGCGTAGAGCACGGCGTACGGGCCGTTGTCCAGCAGCTCTGGCTCGCGCTCCAGCCTTTGGCGGACCTGGGCGAGGTCGGGCTTCTCGGCGTGCCGCACGGTGATGACGAAGTCGGGGCCGAGGAACAGGTGGACCTCGCCGATCTCGATGATCTCGACCGAGTCGACGTAGCGGGCCGGGCGGAGCACGACGAACAGCACGTCCCCGTAGCGCTCGACCTTCGGGCGCTGGTGGGCGCTGATCGTGTCCTCGACGGCGAGGCCGTGCAGCGAGAACTCCTGCGCGACCGCCTCGATCTCCTCGGGCGTCGGGCGCAGCAGGCCGATCCAGCAGAAGCTGCGCCCCTGGTCGGGGCACTGGCGCAGCTCGGCGAACGTCCGATCCAGCGATGCGGGTGCCGCGGCGCGCTTGCCGTCGATGTAGATGGCGTTGTCGACCACGGACATGCCGGGAGCGTAGCCGCGGGGGCGGGACACCCGCCGGTCCGCTATTCTGCGATGCGTAGTACCGTGCATCGCAGAAGGAGGGCAGCCATGGACACGAGCCAACTGCTCAAGGGCGTGCTCGACCTCGCGGTGCTCGCGGTGCTCGACAAGGGCGACGGCTACGGCTACGAGGTGGTGCGCGGGCTGCGCGCGGCCGGGCTGGGGGAGGTGGGCGACGCCTCCGTGTACGGCACGCTGCGCCGGCTCTACAACGCGGGCCTGCTCACCTCGTACGTGGTGCCGAGCGAGGAGGGTCCGCACCGCAAGTACTACAGCCTCAACGCGCCGGGTCGGGAGCGGCTGCGCGAGATGGCCAAGACGTGGCGGGCGTTCGCCGAGACGATGGAAGGGCTGGTGGCGGCGGTATGACCGACGACACGACGGTGCGCCTGGCGAGCCCGGCGGCCGAGGAGTACCTCGACGGCGTGCGGGCGGCGCTCGCCGACCTCCCCGCGCCCGAGGTCGCGGAGATCCTCGACGACGTCCGCGCCCACCTCGCCGACCTCACCGCCGAGCTGGGCGGCGAGGTCGACACCGATGCCCTGACCGCCCGGCTCGGCCCGCCGAGCGCCTACGCGGGCGAGCTGCGCGCCGCGGCCGGCTACCCGCCGGCGGAGCCCGCCGCCGCTGCCGCCGCCCGGCCGGGGTACGTGCGAGCCCGGCTCGCCCTCGCGGCGCCGATCGCGGGCGCGCTGCTGTTCCTGCTCGGGGTGGCCGCCGGCGAGGTGGCGTTCGTGATCACGGGCATGCTCCTGGCCGTGTTCGGGCTGCCGCTCGTGATCAGCGACGGCCCGCGCGTGCCGAGCGTGGCCGCGCTCCCGGAGGTGCGGCGGCTCGTCGCCGCCCGCCCGGCCCCGGGGACCCAGGGGCGGCGGTTCGCCGACTTCGTCGCGAGCCTGCAGCCCGCCTGGTGGCTCGCGCGGGCCGTCGCGGCCGCGGTGCTCGTCGGGGGGCTCCTCGCCGACGGCGGGCTGCCCGCCGTGCTGCTGCTCGCGATCGTCGCGGTCCCCGTCTCGATCCGGGTCGGGCACCTCACCCGGCGCGACCGGCGCTGGCTGTGGGCGGTGGTGCCGCTCAACGGGCTGGCCGCGGTCGTGCTGCTGTGGCTGCTCGCGGCGGGCCTGCCGGGCCCGTCGTCCGCCACGTCGGCCGCGAGCGATCCCCCGGCGCTGCCGGGGCTGTGGCAGGACTCGGAGCGGCAGATCCGCGACATCCGCCCCGTCGACGCCCAGGGCAACCCGCTCACCGGCGTGTACCTGTTCGACCAGGACGGGCTGCCGATCGACACCTCGGGCGGCGCGGAGTGCGGCCCGCTGGACGGGGCCGTCCCGGACGGCAACGCCGCCTACCCGCGGGGGACGTGGGACTTCGACCCGCGCACCGGGAGCTGCCGGCACACCCCTCCCGCGCCGCTGGTGGCCGCGGTGCCCACCACCCCCGCGCCCGTCGAGGTGGCACCGCCGCCCGCGGTCCCGGCGCCGGAGCAGCCGCCTGCCGTCCCGGCGCCCCGCTAGAGCCTCGGGCCGTGCCGGCACGTCGGGGGCGCCGGCACGGCCCGTCCCACCGGGGGACCGGCGGGGGCTACTTGCCGAACTCCTGCACCCAGTAGTTGCCCGAGCGCGCGACGCCGATCGTCGTGAACGAGCAGGTGAGCATCGCCGAGCGGTGCGACGGCGACGCCATCCACTCCCGCACGACCTGCTTCGCGCTGGTCTGCCCCTTGGCGATGTTCTCGGCGCCCGGCCGGGGGTAGCCCGCCGCGCGCACCCGCTGCTCGAAGCGCCGCCCGTCCCGGCTCACGTGCTCGAAGTAGTTGTTCTTGTGCATGTCGTTGGCGTGCGCCTGCGCCGCGCGCGTGAGGCGGGCGTCGGGGACGAGGTCGCGGCAGCCGGCCTCGCGCCTGCGCTGGTTGGTCAGCGCGATCACCTCGGCGATCGCCCCGGACACCCTGATCGGCGCCCGCTGCGGCGCGGGTGCGGCCGGTGCCGCCGGCTTCGGGTCGGGGGCGTCGGGCGGTTCCCCCGCGGTCGCGCCGGGAACGGACGCGTACGCGTGGATGGTCGAGATCTCCGTGGGCGGCGGCCGGTCGTCCACCTGCGCCGCCCTGGCCACCACGTCGGCGTCCGTCGCCGCCGTGATGTCGGTGCGCGCGTCGAGGGGCGCGACCTCGTCGGTGAAGGTCGCCACGGCGACCCCTGCGACCAGCACGACGCCGGTGGCGAGCGCGAGCATCTGCGCACCCGCGTTAGACCGGTTGGGGGGCACGAACGGGTAAGCTAGCAGTTCGTGATCACCCGCAGCGATGAGGCGGTTCGGCTCACGGCTTGGGTGCACGGCCACGTACAGGGCGTCGGTTTCCGCTGGTGGACCCGTTCTCGCGCCCTCGAACTCGGTCTCGTCGGCAGCGCGCGCAACCTCCCGGACGGCCGCGTCGTGATCGTCGCCGAAGGTCAACGTCACTCGTGTGAGTTACTTCTGGATGCGCTGCGTAGTGGTTCGACTCCGGGACGTGTCGACCGCGTCGTCGAACAATGGGGCGAGGCACGCGGCGGCCTGCGGGGGTTCGAAGAGCGCTAGCGGTAGCCTCGACCGACTGTTCCCGGTCTTTGGAGAGCTCCGCCCGTGCACCTGAAGAGCCTGACGCTGAAGGGCTTCAAGTCCTTCGCCTCGGCCACGACGCTTCGGCTGGAGCCGGGCATCACGTGCGTCGTCGGGCCGAACGGGTCGGGCAAGTCCAACGTCGTCGACGCGATCAGCTGGGTCCTGGGCGAGCAGGGCGCCAAGGCGCTGCGCGGCGGCAAGATGGAGGACGTCATCTTCGCCGGCACGTCGGCCCGCGCCCCGCTCGGCCGCGCCGAGGTCACGCTCACGATCGACAACTCCGACGGCGCCCTGCCGATCGACTACTCCGAGGTGTCGATCACCCGCCGGATGTTCCGTGACGGCGCCGGCGAGTACGAGATCAACGGCAACTCGTGCCGGCTGCTCGACATCCAGGAGCTCTTGTCGGACTCCGGCATCGGCCGGGAGATGCACGTCATCGTCGGGCAGGGGCAGCTGGACTCCGTGCTGCAGAGCAAGCCGGAGGACCGCCGCGCCTACATCGAGGAGGCCGCGGGCGTCCTCAAGCACCGCAAGCGCAAGGAGAAGGCGCTCCGCAAGCTCGACGCGATGCAGGCCAACCTCACGCGGCTCACCGACCTCACCGCGGAGCTGCGCCGCCAGCTCAAGCCGCTGGGCAGGCAGGCGGAGATCGCGCGGCGGGCGCAGGCGGTGCAGTCCGAGCTGCGCGACGCCCGGCTGCGGCTCGCAGCCGACGACATCGTCGCGGTGCGCACGCAGCTCGCGCGCGAGGAGGCCGACGAGGCCAGCGCCCGCGCCCGGCGCGCCGAGGTGGAGGAGCAGCTGGCGGCGGCGCGCGTCGAGCAGGAGCGGCTCGAGGCCGCCCTCGCGCAGGACGCGCCGCGGCTCGCCGCCGCTCAGGACACCTGGTACAAGCTCTCGGCGCTCGCCGAGCGGCTCGCGGGCACCGTACGGCTCGCCCAGGAGCGCACCCGCCACCTCGCCGAGCCGCAGGAGCGCACGCCGGGCCGCGACCCCGACGAGCTCGAGGCCGAGGCCGACGCCGTCGCCGAGGAGGAGGCCGAGCTGGTGGCCGCCGTCGCCGAGGCCCGGCGGCGGCTGTCGGAGATCCTCGAGGAGCGGGCCGAGCACGAGAAGACCCTCGCCGCCGCCGAGCGCGCCCACATGGCCGCGGTCCGGGCGCTCGCCGACCGCAAGGCCGGCATCGCCACCCTCGCCGGCCGCGCCGAGGCCCTGCGCAGCGGCGCCGCCGCCACCGCCGACGAGATCGAGCGGCTGTCGGAGGCCCTCGCCGAGGCCCAGGAGCGCACCGAGGCCGCGACCGCCGAGCTGGAGCAGGCCCGCGACGAGCTCGGCGCGCTCGACGAGGGCGACTCCGGCATCGAGGAGCGGATCGCCGCCGCCACCGAGGCCCACCGCACCGCCCGCGAGCGGGTGGCCGAGCTGGTCGCCCGCGAACGGGAGCTGGAGCAGCAGCGGGCGCACTGGCGGGCCCGGGTCGACGCGCTGTCGGTGAGCCTCGCCCGCCGCGACGGCTCCGGCGAGCTCGTCGGCACCGACGGCGTGCTGGGTCCGCTCTCCGGCCTGCTCACGGTCGAGCCCGAGGCCCGTACCGCGGTCGCCGCCGCGCTCGGCGAGCTGGCCGACTCGCTCGCCGTCGAGTCGCCCGACGCGGCGGTGGCGGCGCTGGAGCTGCTGAGGGCCAAGGACGCCGGGCGCGCCTCGCTGGTGGTGGGCTCGCTACTTCAGGAAAGCCACATCCAGGAAGCTGCGCTTCAGGGAAGTGGCATTCCTGAACCCGGCGAGCCGCCCGCCGGCCGCTGGGCGCTCGACCTCGTCACCGCCGAACCCCAGGTCGCCGGCGCCATCGCCCGGCTCCTGCGCGGCGTCGTCGTCGTCGACGATCTCGCCGCCGCGAAGGCCGTGATCGCCGCGCACCCCGACCTCACCGCCGTCACCCGCGACGGCGACGTGCTCGGCGCCGCCCGCGCCACCGGCGGGTCCGGCACCGCGTCGAGCGCCCTCGACGTGCAGGCCGCGGTCAACGAGGCCGTCGAGCGCCGCGAGGCCGTCGAGGAGGAGCTCGCCCGCCTGCGCCCCGCGCTGGAGGGCGCCCGCGCGGAGGAGGCCGCCCGGCTCGCCGACGTCGAGGCGGCGAAGCAGGTGCAGCAGCAGGCCGAGTCGCGCCGGGCCGCCGCGGCCGCGCAGCTGGGGCGCCTCGAGCAGGCCGTCCGGTCGGCCACCGCCGAGGCGCAGCGGCTGCGCGAGCGCCGCGACGCGGTGGAGGCCCGCCGCTCCGAGGCCCTGCTCGCGCTCGAGGCCGCAGAACAGCAGCTGGCCAGGGCGGAGGACGAACCGCTCGAGGAGGAGCCCGACACCGAGGTGCGTGACGCCGCCGCCGAGGCGGTGGCCGCCGCCCGGGCCGCGGAGGTCGAGGCCCGGCTGGCGCTGCGCACCGCCGAGGAGCGGGCGCGGGCGATCGCTGGCCGCGCGGAGTCGCTGCGCCGCCAGGCGGCGTCGGAGCGCCAGGCGCGGGCGCGCGCCGCGGCCGCCCGGGAGGCGCGCGAGCGCAGCGCGCGGATCGCCCGCCGCGTCGTCGAGGCGGGTGAGATCGCAAGCGCCCGCATCGCCGAGTCGCTCGCCGCCGCGGCCGCGGAGCGCGACGCCGCCGCGGCCGCCCGCGACGCCCGCGAGCGCGCCCTCGGCGAGGCCCGGCTCGCCACGCAGCGGCTGTCGGCGGAGATGGACAAGCTCACCGACGCCGTCCACCGCGACGAGGTGCTGCGCGCCCAGAACCGGATGCGGCTCGAACAGCTCACCGAGAAGGTGCTCGCCGAGTACGGCCTGGGCGTCGACGACCTCATCGCCGAGTACGGCCCCGACGTCCCCGTTCCGCCCTCGGCCACCGAGATGGCCGAGTACGAGGCGGCCAAGGAACGCGGCGAGGACGTCGTCGAGCCGCCGCCGATGCCCTACGACCGCGGCACCCAGGAGCGGCGGGCCCAGCGCGCGGAGAAGGACCTCGCGATGCTCGGCAAGGTCAACCCGCTCGCGCTCGAGGAGTTCGCCGCGCTGGAGGAGCGCTACCGGTTCCTGTCCACCCAGCTCGAGGACCTCAAGAACACCCGCCGCGACCTGCTCACGGTCGTCCGCGAGGTCGACGACAAGATCCTCGAGGTCTTCACGACGGCCTACCACGACGTCGCCCGCGAGTTCGAGATCGTCTTCCGCACGCTGTTCCCCGGCGGCGAGGGGCGGCTCGTGCTCACCGACCCCGACGACATGCTCACCACCGGCATCGAGGTCGAGGCCCGCCCGCCGGGGAAGAAGGTCAAACGGCTGTCGCTGTTGTCCGGCGGCGAGCGGTCGCTCACCGCGATGGCCCTGCTGGTGGCGATCTTCCGGGCCCGTCCGTCGCCGTTCTACGTGCTCGACGAGATCGAGGCCGCCCTCGACGACGTCAACCTGCGCCGGCTCATCTCGCTGCTCGAGGAGCTGCGGGAGACCAGCCAGCTCATCGTGATCACCCACCAGAAGCCGACGATGGAGGTCGCCGACGCGCTCTACGGCGTGAGCATGCGTGGCGACGGCATCACCACCGTGGTCAGCCAGCGGCTGCGCGCCGCGAGCTGACCGCGGGCATCACGCGAGCGGAGCAGCGCGACGCGCCATCGGACCAGCGGCCCGTTCGTCCAGGTGGCGGCGGGTCCGGCCCCGCGCTCGCCGGCGCGGCGGGCGTGACAGGCTGGAGCGGTGACCACGCAGACCCTCTGGATCCTCGTCGCGGTCGTCGTGGCGATCGTGATCATCGCAGTCGCGCTCGGGCTGGTGCTGCGCAACCGGCGCCGGATCAGCCTCCGCGAGGCCGAGCAGGTCGAGCGCGGCACGGACACCGCCCCGCCCCGCCGCGGCGGCAGCTACCAGGCCTCGGGCGGGATCTCGTTCGCGGGCGGCACGGACACCGCGGAAGCGCCCCCGGAGGAGCCGGCCGCGCCACCTGCGCCGAAGCCCACCGTCGACGACACGGTGTTCATGCGGCCGCCCGCCCCGGCCCCCGAGAAGCCGCGCGCCGAGGACGCCGCCCCGACCGGCACGGCGCCCACCAGCACGGCGCCCACCGACACGGCGCCCACCGAGCCGGCCCCCACCGAGCCGGCCCCCACCGAGCCGGCACCGACCGATGCCGCGCCGGCCGACACCGCACCCGCCGAGGCTGCGCCCGCCGAGACCGCGCCCGCCGACACCGCGCCGACCGAGACCACTCCCACCGACACCGCCCCGACCGACACCGCCCCGGCCGCGCCCGCCGCCCGGCCGGACGAGGGGGAACGGGGCCCCAACGGGACCGGCACGGCCACCGCGGTTCCGCCTGCGGAGACCGCTCCCAGCGTGCCGGCCCCGGCCGACACGAACGGTGCCGCGCCCGCCGCCCCGGCCGCCCCGGAGATCGCCCCCGCGGAGGGGCGGCTCGAACGCCTCCGCGGCCGCCTCGCCCGCTCCCGCAGCAGCTTCGGGCAGGGCCTGCTCGGCCTCCTCGGCGCCGGCGAGCTGGACGAGGAGTCCTGGGAGGACGTCGAGACGATGCTCCTGCAGGCCGACCTCGGCCCGGAGATGACGCTCGAGCTCGTCGAGACCCTGCGCACGGAGCTGGCCGCCCGCGCGGTCCGCTCGGCCGACCAGGCCCGGCAGCTGCTGCGCGAGGTCCTCACCGACGCGCTGCACACCGACGCCGACCGCGCGGTGCGCGCCCTGCCGCACGACGGCCGCCCGGCGGTCGTGCTCGTCGTCGGGGTCAACGGCACCGGCAAGACCACCACCACCGGCAAGCTCGCCCGCGTGCTGGTCGCGGGCGGCAGGCGCGTGGTGCTGGGCGCCGCGGACACCTTCCGCGCCGCCGCCGCCGAGCAGCTCGCCACCTGGGGCGAGCGGGCGGGCGCCACGGTCGTGCGCGGTCCCGAGGGCGCCGACCCGGCGAGCGTCGCCTTCGACGCGGTCAAGCAGGGCACCGAGGAAGGCGCCGACGCCGTCCTGCTCGACACCGCGGGCCGCCTGCACACCAAGACCGGGCTCATGGACGAGCTGGGCAAGGTCAAGCGCGTGGTCGAGCGGCAGGCGGAGGTGGACGAGGTCCTGCTCGTCCTGGACGCCACCACCGGCCAGAACGGGCTCACCCAGGCCCGGGTGTTCGGCGACGTCGTCAAGGTCACCGGCATCGTGCTGACCAAGCTCGACGGCACCGCCAAGGGCGGCATCGTCTTCCGGGTGCAGCGCGAGCTGGGCGTTCCGGTGAAGCTCGTCGGCCTCGGCGAGGGCCCCGACGACCTCGCTCCGTTCGAGCCGGCCGCCTTCGTCGACGCCCTGCTGGACCGGTGACCAGCCGCGTCACGTTGATGTAACACCCGGGCGCGGCTCGTTCACGTTCCGGAAACAGCAGGCGCCGGTGCTCGAAACACGTCGATCCGATGCTTCCCGCACCACTCGGGAAGGAGTTGACGTGCTCGATACCGGCGATACCGCCTGGATGTTGGCCAGCACCGCGCTCGTGCTGTTCATGACACCGGGCCTGGCGCTGTTCTACGGCGGCATGGTCCGCAGCAAGAGCGTGCTGAACATGATGATGATGAGCTTCGGTTCCATCGGGCTCATCGGCATCCTGTGGGCGCTGTACGGCTACTCGATCGCGTTCGGCAACGACGTGGGCGGCGGCCTGCTCGGCAACCCGTTCGAGTACATCGGGCTGCGGGGCCTGTTCGTCGGTGACTACGAAGCCGGCGTCTACCCGATGGCGGGCACGATCCCCGCGCTGCTCTTCGTCGGCTTCCAGGCCACGTTCGCGATCATCACCGTGGCCCTGATCTCGGGTGCGGTCGCCGACCGCATGCGGTTCGGCCCGTGGCTGCTGTTCGCGGGCCTGTGGGCGACCATCGTCTACTTCCCGGTTGCGCACTGGGTGTTCGCGTTCAGCGACGACGAGGCCGGGGTCGTCGGCGGGTGGATCGCCAACGACCTCGCCGTGGTCGACTTCGCCGGTGGCACGGCCGTCCACATCAACGCCGGTGCGGCCGCCCTCGCGCTCGCCATCGTGGTCGGCAAGCGGGCGGGCTGGCCGCGTGAGCCCATGCGGCCGCACAACCTCACGCTGGTCATGCTCGGCGCGGGCATCCTGTGGTTCGGCTGGTTCGGGTTCAACGCCGGCTCGGCGGCGGGTGCCAACGGCACCGCGGCCTTCGCGCTGGTCAACACGATCGTCGCGACCTGCGCGGCCATGCTGGGCTGGCTGATCACCGAGCGGATCCGCGACGGCAAGCCCACCAGCCTGGGCGCCGCGTCCGGGATCGTGGCCGGCCTGGTCGCCATCACCCCGTCCTGCTCGTCGGTGTCCCCGCTGGGCGCGATCGCGATCGGCCTCATCGCCGGCGTGCTCTGCGCCCTCGCGGTCGGCCTCAAGTTCCGCTTCGGCTACGACGACTCGCTCGACGTCGTGGGCGTCCACCTGGTCGGTGGCCTCGTGGGCACCGTCCTCATCGGCCTGTTCGCCGACCCGGGCTCGCCCGCCGCCGTCGCCGGCCTGTTCTACGGCGGCGGGGTCGACCAGCTGTGGCGCCAGGTCGTCGGTGCGGTCGCCGTGATGGTCTACACGTTCGTCGTGTCGCTCGTCCTCGCCTACATCGTCAAGGCGACCCTCGGGCTGCGGGTCACCGCCGAGGAGGAGGCCACCGGCGTCGACGAGGTCGAGCACGCGGAGACCGGCTACGACTTCTCCAGCCACCGCAGCCTCTCCGGCCTGGGCTCGGCCCGCCCGGAGACCGCGGCGGCCCCCGCCGGGAACGTCCCGGCAGCAGCCGGTAAGGAGGCGTGAGCATGAAGCTCGTCACGGCGATCGTCAAGCCGTTCGTGCTGGAGGACGTCAAGGGTGCGCTCGAGCAGATCGGCGTGCTCGGCATGACGGTCAGCGAGGTGCAGGGCTACGGCCGGCAGAAGGGCCACACCGAGGTCTACCGGGGTGCGGAGTACTCCGTGGACTTCGTGCCCAAGGTGCGCGTGGAGGTCGTCGCGGACGACACCAACGCCGACAAGGTGGTCGACGCCATCGTCGAGGCGGCGCGCACCGGAAAGATCGGGGACGGCAAGGTGTGGGTCACGCCCGTGGAGACCGTGATCCGGGTCCGCACCGGCGAGCGCGGGGCCGACGCGGTCTGACGCGCCTTCTCTTTCTCGGCATGGTGGCTCCGCTCCGGCCCTTCCGGGGTGGGGCCACCATGCGTCGTTCCGGGCAATCACAGATGTAAGGGGAGATGCGGGTAGTGGGTGCCGTGGCCGCGCCGTCGGGGGACGCGGGGGACCTGGCCCGGGCAAAAGCCGTTCTGTTGGAGCAAGGCGCGGGGAAGCGCAGGCTCGGGCCGGAGGCGCTGCGCGCGGCGCTGGTCGACCTGCACGACTTCTGGCTCTCCTCGCGGGCCGCCGCCATCGGCCTCACCGAGCGGGCGGCGCTCGTGGCGGTGGGGGCGCTGGGCCGCCGGGAGCTCGCGCCGTGGTCGGACCTCGACCTGGTGCTGCTGCACGACGGCCGCAAGGACATCGACCGGCTGGCGCGGGAGCTCTGGTACCCGCTGTGGGACGCCGGCATCGGGCTGGACCACTCCGTCCGGACACCCGGCCAGGCCGTGCAGGTGGCCGCCACCGACCTGCGGGCCGCGCTCGGGCTGCTCGAGGCCCGGCACATCGCGGGCGACCCGGCGCTGTCGGAGAAGGTGCGCGCGGCGGTGCGCCAGTCGTGGCGGGCCGGGATCCGCGGCCGCTTCGACGAGCTCGCCGAGAGCGCCCAGGAACGGTGGCGCAAGGTCGGTGACGTCGCCCACCGGGTGGAACCCGACCTCAAGCACGGCCACGGCGGCCTGCGTGACATCCAGCTCATCGACGCGCTCGCCGCGGCCCAGCTCATCGACCGGCCCGCCGCGGACGTGCAGGCGGCCCGGACGCTCCTGCTCGACGTCCGCACCGAGCTGCACCGGCTCGCGGGGCGGGCCCGGGAGGTCCTGCACGCCCAGGACGCCGACGAGGTGGCCGCCGCACTGGAGATCTCCGACCGGTTCGAACTCGCCCGCGCGCTCTCCGGTGCGGCCCGGTCGGTCGCGTTCGCGGCCGAGGTCGGGCTGCGCTCGGCCCGCAACGCCCTGCCCCGGCGCGGGCTCGCCGCGCTGCGTCGCCCACCCGTCCGCCGCCCCCTGGACACCGGCGTCGTCGAGCACATCGGCGAGGTGGCGCTCGCCCGCGACGCCTCCGCGGCCCGTGACCCCGCCCTCGTGCTGCGGGTGGCCGCCACGGCCGCGCGCACCGGCCTGCCGATCGCGGCGGGCACCCTGCACCGGCTCGCCGACACCGCGCCGGAGCTGCGGGCCCCGTGGCCGCGGGCGGCCCTCGGTGAGCTGCTGTCGCTGCTCGGCACCGGCCGCCCGCTGGTCGATGTGGTCGAGTCGCTGGACCGCACCGGGCTGTGGGGGCGGCTGTTCCCCGAGTGGGGGGCGGTGCGCGACCTGCCGCCCCGGGATCGGGCGCACGTGTGGACCGTCGACCGGCACCTGGTCGAGGCCTGCGCGCACGCCGCCCGGCTCACCACGCGCGTCGCCCGGCCCGACCTGCTGCTCGTCGGCGCGCTGCTGCACGACATCGGCAAGGGGCGCGGGGGTGACCACTCCGAGGTGGGGGAGTCGCTCGCCGTGCAGATCGGGCACCGGCTCGGCTTCCCCGAGGAGGACGTCGCCCTGCTGGGACGGATGGTCCGCCACCACCTCCTGCTGCCGCACACCGCCACGCGGCGCGACCTCGAGGACCCGGCCACGGTCACCCGCGTCGTCGACACGCTCGAGGGCAACGTCGTCCTGCTGGAGCTCTTGGAGGCGCTCGCCGAGGCCGACGCGCTCGCCACCGGCCCCGGCGTGTGGAGCCCGTGGAAGCGGACGCTCATCCACGACCTCGCCAACCGCTGCCGCGCCGTCCTCGCCGGCGAGGCCCTGCCCGGTCCCACCCCGCCGTCGGAGACCGCCACCGCGCTGGCCAGGACCGTCGAGGCCGACGGGCGGGCGCAGGTGCGCCTCGACGAGGGCGACCCGGCGGTCGTCGTCGTGGCCGTGCCGCACCGGATCGGCTCGCTCGCCGCGGCTGCGGGCGTGCTCGCCCTGCACTCGCTGGAGGTCCACGCCGCGGAGCTCGCCACGCTCGGCGACGTCGCGGTGTTCACCTTCACCGTCTCGCCGCGGTTCGGCGGCCTGCCCGACCCCGCCCTGCTGCGCTCGGACCTCACCCGGGTGCTCGAGGGCAGCCTCCAGCTGCCCGAGGCGCTCGCCCGCAAGGAGCGCGACTACGCCCCGCGCGGCCCCGCGGTCGAGCCGCCCGCCCCGTCGCGGGTCCTGTGGTTCGACGACGAGGCCACCGGCTCCGTCGTCCTCGAGCTGCGCAGCACCGATCGGATCGGGCTGCTGCACCGGGTCGCGGCCGCGTTGGAGGAGTGCGGGGCCGACGTCCGGTGGGCCAAGGCGTCGACGCTGGGGGCTTCCGTGGTCGACGCGTTCGGTCTCGCCAGCGCCGACGGCAGGGGCAAGCTCGGGCTCGCCGAGCGGCGCCGCATCGAGGAGGCGGTGCTCGCCGCGGCCGGCTGACCACTGCGCTGGGTGTCGGCGAGTCGCGGTGTGGGTGTTCGCGAGTCGCGGGCTGGGTGTTCGCGAGTCGCGCGCTGCGGTACCGGGCGCGGTTCGCGAGGTGGAACGAAGCGCCCGAATCGCACGTTGGCGGTGCGTGACCACCGCGACACCGCCGGTGCGGCTCGCCCTGCCGGGACGCACGCTGCTGCTGGTGGCCGGCCTGCCGGGCGCAGGCAAGTCCACGCTGCTGGCGAGCCTGCCGCCGGCCGACGGGCTGACCGTCCTCGACTCCGAGGCGCACCGCGCCGCCCTGCGGCCGATCGCGGATGCCGTGCCCTACGCCTGGCTGCGCCCGGTCGTGCACCTCGCGCACCGCATGGCCGTGGTGCGGGCGGCGCTGTCGGCCACCCCCACCGTCGTCGTGCACCTGCCGGCCACCCAGCCGGGCACGCGCGCCGCGATGGCCCGCCTCGCGGCCCTCACCCGGCGCGACGCCCACCTGCTGTGGCTGCACGCCGACGCGGCGGAGGCCCGGCGGGCCCAGTACGAGCGCGGCCGCGTGGTGCCGGAGGCGTCGTTCAGCAACCACGCCCGGCACGCCGAGCGCACCGCGGCCGAGCTCCTCGGTGACCCGCCCCAGGGGTGGCGCAGCATCACCGTGCTCGACCGGGAGGCCGCGCGCGGGGGCCTGCGGTTGGACGTCGGCCCCGCGATCGAGGTGGACGTCAGCCCTGGGTGGTCGGCAGCACGATCAGCTGCGCGACGTTGAGCCGGGCCGGCGCCGCGGCCGACCAACAGATGGTGTCGGCGACGTCGCTCGCCGGGATCGGCCCCACTTCGCGCCGGATCTGCTCGAGCGCCGCGCGGCCCTCCGCGTCGAGCATCGTCTCCCCGAGCTCGCTCTCGGTGAGCCCCGGTTCGACGGCGCGCACGCGCACCCCGCGCGGTCCCAGCTCGCGGCGCAGGCCCCGGGTCAGCGCCGCCACGCCCGCTTTCGTCGCGGCGTAGACGGCGTAGCCGGGGAACACCTCGTGGCTCGCGATCGAACCGACGTGCACCAGGTCGGCGGGTCCGCCGTCGGCGGCGGCCGCGAGGAGGTCGTCGACGAACGCCCTGCCGGTGTGGATCAGACCGGTGAGGTTCGTGTCCACCATGGCCGACCACTCGCGGGGTTCGGCGGTGGCGAACGGGGCACCGTTCATCACACCTGCGTTGGCGACGACGAGGTCGGGGCGGCCGAGCTCGGTCCGGATCGCGGCGGCGGCGGTCGCGATGCTCTCGGGGTCGGTCACGTCGGCGGGCACGGCGAGCCCGTCGATCTCCTTCGCGAGGGACTCGATCCGCTCGACGCGGCGGGCGAGCACGGCGACCCGGCCGCCCGCCGCGGCCAGCGCCCGCGCCGTGGCGGCGCCGATCCCGCTGCTGGCGCCGGTGACGACGGCGGTTCGTCCGGTGAGGTCGTAGGTCATGGCGTCGAGGCTGTGCGCACCGACGTGGCCAGGGGGAGGCCCCACCGATGGGGGTAGTCGCGGGACCTCCCCTCGCCTGCGCGGCGGGCATACCGTGGGGTCCGTGCCGAACCTGTTGGGCGAGTTCCTGCGCGCCCGCCGGGAGCTGACGCGCCCGGAGGACCACGGCCTGCCGGTGGGCCGTCGCCGCGTGCCCGGGCTGCGGCGCGAGGAGGTCGCGATGCTCGCCGGCATCAGCGCCGAGTACTACCTGCGCCTGGAGCGCGGCCGGGACCGGCACCCCTCCCCGCAGGTCGTGGCGGCCCTGGCCCGGGTGCTCGACCTCGACGAGGAGTCGACCGCCTACCTGGCGTCGCTGGCGCAGCCACCGCCCCGTCCGCGGCGGCGCACCCGCCGGGAGCCGGAGCGGGTGGCGCCGGAGATCGTCCGGCTGCTCGACGCGATGCGCGGCGTGCCGGCGTTCGTCCTCGGTCGGTGCATGGACGTGCTGGCCCACAACCGGGAGGCCGAGCTGCTGTGCGGGGGCGTCCCCGGCGACGGCAACGTCGTCCGCCAGGTGTTCCTCGACCCCGCCGCGCGCGAGCTGTACCCGGACTGGGCCGAGGTGGCGGCCGAGACGGTCGCCGCCCTGCGCGCGTCGGCGGCGGCCGCGCCGGACGACCCGCGGCTGGTCGCGCTGGTCGGCGAGCTCTCGGTGAAGAGCCCGGGGTTCCGGAAGCTGTGGGCCCGCCACGACGTGCGCGCCAAGTCCACCGGGGCCAAGCGCGTGGTCTCGCCCACCGTCGGCGAGGTGACCGTGCGGTGGGAGACCTTCGCGGTGACGAGCGCTCCCGGCCAGATGCTGATCACGTACTTCGCCGATCCGGGGTCGCCGTCGGCGGAGGCACTGGCGGCCCTGCAGCGCCTCGCGGCGCGCCAGTAGGGTTGGAGAGGTGTTCGACACCCTCTCCGAGCGCCTCAGCGGCACCCTCGCCAACCTCAGGGGCAAGGGGCGGCTCTCCGACGCCGACATCGACGCCACGGCGCGTGAGATCCGCATCGCGCTGCTGGAGGCCGACGTCGCGCTGCCCGTGGTCCGCGGGTTCATCGCGCGGGTCAAGGAGCGCGCGAAGGGCGCGGAGGTCTCGGGTGCGCTGAACCCGGCCCAGCAGGTCGTCAAGATCGTCAACGAGGAGCTCATCAGCGTCCTCGGCGGCGAGACGCGGCGCATCCGGCTGGCCAAGGAGCCGCCGACGGTGATCATGCTCGCCGGTCTGCAGGGCTCCGGTAAGACGACGCTGGCGGGCAAGCTCGCGCTCTGGCTGAAGAACCAGGGCCACACGCCGCTGCTGGTGGCCTGCGACCTCCAGCGGCCCAACGCCGTCAACCAGCTGCAGATCGTCGGCGAGCGGGCCGGCGCCACCACGTTCGCACCCGAACCCGGCAACGGGGTCGGCGACCCGGTGGACGTCGCGCGCCGCGGCGTGGCCTACGCCCGCGACAAGCTCCACGACATCGTCATCGTCGACACCGCGGGCCGCCTGGGCGTCGACGAGGAGATGATGCGGCAGGCCGCCGACATCCGCGACGCCGTCTCGCCCGACGAGATCCTGTTCGTCGTCGACGCCATGATCGGTCAGGACGCCGTGGCCACGGCCGAGGCGTTCCGCGACGGCGTCGGCTTCACCGGCGTGGTGCTCACCAAGCTCGACGGCGACGCCCGAGGCGGTGCGGCGCTGTCGGTCCGCGAGGTCACCGGCCAGCCGATCCTGTTCGCGTCCAACGGGGAGAAGCTCGCCGACTTCGACGTCTTCCACCCGGACCGGATGGCGAGCCGCATCCTCGGGATGGGCGACCTGCTCACGCTCATCGAGCAGGCCGAGCAGGCGTTCGACCAGGAGCAGACGGCCAAGGCCGCGGCCAAGATCTCCACCGGCGAGCTCACCCTCGACGACTTCCTCGAGCAGATGCTCGCGGTGCGCAAGATGGGCCCCATCGGCAACATCCTCGGGATGCTGCCGGGCGCCGGGCAGATGAAGGACGCGCTCGCCCAGGTCGACGACAAGCACCTCGACCGGCTGCAGGCGATCATCCGCGGCATGACGCCCGAGGAGCGGGCCAACCCGAAGATCATCAACGGGTCGCGGCGGCTGCGCATCGCCAACGGTTCCGGGGTCACGGTCGCCGAGGTCAACGACGTCGTCAACCGGTTCTTCGAGGCCCGGAAGATGATGAAGCAGATGGCCGGGCAGTTCGGCTTCGGCGGCCGCAGCGCCACGAAGAAGCAGAACAAGGGCCGCAAGGGCAAGAAGGGCAAGGCGAAGGGGCGCGGCCCCACGCCCGCCCGCGCCGGCCTGCCGTTCGGCGGTGGCGGGATGCCCGACCTGTCCGGGCTGCCGCCGTCGCTGCGCGAGCTCCCGCCCGGCCTGGACCAGCTGCCGCCCGGGTTCGACCCGAGCAAGCTCAAGTTCCCGAAGGGGAAGTAGCCGTTGTACCGCCTCCGCGGGGTGCTGCTGCCCGGTGAGGACACCGTCGAGCTGTTCGTCGACGCCTCCGGCCGGCTCGCCGAGCCGGCGCAGGGCGCGGAGACCCTCGTCGACGGCGGCTTCATCGTGCCGGGCCTGGTCGACGCCCACTGCCACATCGGGCTCGGCTCCGCAGGCGGGGTCTCGCTGGACGAGGCCGAGGTGCAGGCCCGCACCGACCGCGACGCGGGCACCCTGCTGATCCGCGACTGCGGCTCGCCCGTCGACACCACGCCCCTGCAGACCCGCGCCGACCTGCCGGAGATCATCCGCGCCGGGCGGCACCTCGCCCGCCCGAAGCGGTACCTGCCGAACATGGCGCTCGAGCTCGACGACCCGGCGCTGCTCCCCGACGTCGTGGCCGAGCAGGCCGCCGCGGGCGACGGATGGGTGAAGCTCGTCGGCGACTGGATCGACCGCTCCGTGGGCGACCTCGCCCCGGTGTGGCCCGACGACGTGCTCGCGGCGGCGGTCGACGCCGCCCACCGGGCCGGGGCGCGGGTCACGGCGCACGTGTTCGGCGCGGCCGCGATCCCCGGGCTGGTTCGCGCCGGGATCGACTGCATCGAGCACGGTACCGGGCTCACCGACGATCTCATCGCCGAGATGGCCGAGCGCGGCACCGCGCTCGTGCCCACCCTGATCAACGTCGAGAACTTCCCGGGCATCGCCGACCAGGCGAGCCGGTACCCCACCTACGCCGACCACATGCGGCGGCTGTACGCGGGCGCCTACGACACGGTCCGCCGCGCGGTCGAGGCGGGCGTGCCCGTGTACGCGGGCACCGACGCGGGCGGCGGCATCGCCCACGGCCGCATCGCCGACGAGGTGATCGCCCTGCACCGCGCGGGCCTGTCCGCCGCCGACGCGCTCGGCGCCGCGAGCTGGGCCGCCCGGGCCTGGCTCGGCCGGCCCGGGCTGGAGCACGGCGCCCGCGCCGACCTCGTCGTGTACGACCGCGACCCGCGCACCGACCTGTCGGTGCTGCACGAACCCGCCCTCGTGGTGCTTCGGGGCCGGCCGGTCCCGGCGGGGCGGTAGCGGGGTCACGACCGTGTCCGAGGACGTGACGAACCCCACCGGTGCGCGGGCGCACGCGGGTGGGTGAGCGGCGCGCGCTTCGGTCGGCCGGTAGCGTCGGGGCCGTGGGAGCGCTGCAGAGGGACGGTCGACCAGGGTCGGAGGAGCCCGGGCCCGGCTCGAGGAGCGAGGAGACCGCCGCCGACGTTCCCGCGGCGCACCCGTCCGACCAGGAGGTCGCCGGCGCCACGCCACCCGCGCCCCCGGGAGCGCCGGGGACCGGCGGTCCCGGGCCGCAGCAGCAGGGCTACCCCGGGTGGCCGCCGCCCCCTGCCCCGGGCCAGCCGTACCCGCAGGGCGCGTACCCGCCTCCACCCGGTCCGTACCCGCAAGGCGGCTACCCGCCCGGGCCGTACCCGCCGGGCCCGTACCCGCAAGGCGGCTACCCACCCGGGCCGTACCCGCCGGGCCCGTACCCGCCCGCGCCCCACCCGCAGTTCGGCCCGCACCCGGCGCCGTCGATCGGCCGCAGGCCGGCCCGCTGGTCCTGGGCCGCCCCGGACACCTCCCGCACGCACCGCTGGGGCCTGGGGGCGTTCCTCCTGGCGTGGGCGGTGTTCATGGCGTGCTCGCTGGCGCTGGGCTTCTACATGATGCTCAGCGGTACGCCCCAGACGGCCACCACGCTGCTCGTCGCGCTCGGCGTCCCCACGGTGCTCGCCGCGACCACCGCGCTGGTGGCGACCCGGCTGCGCGGCAACGGCCCGCGCGTGGACCTCGGCCTCGTGTGGTCGTGGCGCGACCTGGGGCTCGGGTTGGCCTTCGGCTTCGGCGGTCTGGCGCTGACGATCCCGGCGTCGTTCGTCTACGTCGCGATCGTCGGCGAGGACGCCACCTCCGCGGTGGGCGCGGAGTTCAGCGGGATCAGGGCCGGTCCGGGCCTCGCGGTGCTGGTGCTGCTCACCGTCGTGGTCGTCGCGCCGCTCTGCGAGGAGATCCTCTACCGCGGCCTGCTCTGGGGCGGGCTCGAGAAGATCGCGGGACGCTGGGTGGCGATGGTGGTCAGCACGGTGATCTTCGCGATCGCCCACCTCGAGCCGACCCGCACCCCGCTGCTGGTCGTCGTGGCCATCCCGATCGCCATCGCGCGGCTCTACACCGGGCGGTTGCTGGCGAGCATCGTCGCCCACCAGGTCAACAACCTCCTGCCCGGCATCGCGCTCATGCTCGGGTTGCTGGGTGTCATTCCGATGGGCTGACCGCCCGTCCCGCGAACGCGTCTGGCAGAATGGCCGATCGGTCCCGCGGCTGGCCCTCTACCGTTGCCGCGGACACACACGTCGAGTAATGCGCAGCCCGTAACCCCACGCGAGCCGCGCGGACTCACCCGAAACACACGATCCGCGAGGAGCACCGACCAGCGTGGCCGTCAAGATCAAGCTGATGAGGTTGGGCAAGATCCGCCAGCCGTACTACCGCGTCGTCGTCGCCGACGCCCGCACCCGCCGCAGCGGCCGGGCGATCGAGACGATCGGCAAGTACCACCCGAAGAGCGAGCCGAGCCTGATCGAGATCGACTCGGACCGGGCGCAGTACTGGCTGGGTGTGGGCGCGCAGCCCACCGAGCCCGTCCGCCACCTGCTCGAGATCACCGGCGACTGGCAGAAGTTCAAGGGCCTGCCCGGTGCGGAGGGCAGCCTCAAGCCGCAGCCGGAGAAGGTCGACAAGCTGGCCCGCTTCCAGGCGGCGCTGGCGGCGGCCAACGAGGAGCCCACCACCGAGGCCACCACGCCCAAGAAGAAGAGCGACCGCCGCGCGAAGGGCGAGGCGGAGGCCTCCGAGGCCTCCTCAGAATCGTGAGCGTCCTGGCGGACGCTCTCGAGCACCTCGTCCGGGGCATCGTCGACCACCCGGACGACGTGCAGGTGGAGCTCGTCACCACCCGCCGCGGCCGCACCCTCGAGGTCCGGGTCCACCCCGACGACCTCGGCAAGGTGATCGGCCGCGGCGGCCGTACCGCCACCGCCCTGCGCACCGTCGTCGGCGGCATCGGTGGGCGGGGCGTTCGCGTGGATGTCGTCGACACCGACCGGTAGCGGCTCCGGGGCCGAGTACCTCGTCGGGATCGCCGTGCGGCCGCACGGGCTGCGCGGCGAGCTCGTCGTGGAGGTGCACACCGACTCGCCCGACGAGCGGTTCGCGCCGGGCAACTCGCTCATCGCGCAGCGGCCGGGGGAGCCCGCGGGCACCCTGACCGTCGAGTCGGCGCGCCCGCACTCCGGACGGCTGCTCGTGCGGTTCGCCGAGGCGCGGGACCGCACCGCGGCGGAGGGGCTGCGGGGCACCCGGCTGCTCGTCCGCGCCGACGCCATCGCGCCGCCGGAGGACGAGGACGAGTTCCACGTCCACCAGCTGGAGGGCCTGCGGGTCGAGCTGGAGGACGGCACCGTCGTCGGCACGGTCCGCGACGTCCTCATCGGTCCCGGCGGCGACATGCTCGTCGTGGCGCGCGAGGGCCGCTCCGACGCGCTCGTGCCCTTCGTGACGGCCATCGTCCCCACCGTCGACCTGGGGGCCGGGCGGGTCGTCCTCACCCCACCCGAGGGCCTGCTGGACTGACCGGCGCGGCCCGCAGGATCCCGCGCCGCACCCGCGCCGGCGCCTCCGGATCGGTGCCCCGCCAGGCCACCACGTCGTCGGGGCGCAGCAGCAGGCCGGTGCCGTCCGGCAGGAAGTCGGCGTCGAGCCGCTGCACCGCCATCCCGCCCGCCGCCCGTTCCCATGGCCGCGGGTCCCCGGAGACGAGCACCGCCCAACCAGGCCCGGCCAGGTCCAGCGTCGAGCGCGTGCGCGCGGCGTCGAGCCAGCGGTGCGGCACCCGCGTCCCCACCCGCCCGGCGGGCGCGAACTCGCCGACCGGCTCCGGGTCGGGCGCGCCGTCGTGGCACAGCGCGCCGTCGGTGTACTGGAACCCGCCCGCCACCAGCACGAGCGGGTGCGCGAGGCCCGGGTCGCCCGCGGCGCCGGACATCTGGTCTGCGCGGCGCGCCGACTGGTCGGCGGCGAACCACCCGGCGGGCCGCCGCTCGGCGTCGTAGGTGTCCAACAGCGCGGGCGCCGCGTCACCGGAGAGCACGGCGGCGAGCTTCCAGCTGAGCTCGTGGGCGTCGGAGATGCCGGTGTTGGCGCCCATCGCGGCGTAGGGCGGCATGACGTGCGCCGCGTCGCCCGCGAGGTGGACGCGCCCCGCGGAGTAGCGGTCCGCGACGAGCATCTCGGCCCTCCACGGCAGCACGCTGAGCACCTCGAGGTCCGGGACCGCGACGCCCAGGGCCGTGCGCAGCACCGCAGGCCAGTCCCGGTCGGTCCGCCCGCTCGCGGCCATGAACACCCAGCGCGAGTGGCCGTCGACGGACGCGAGCGTGCCGGTCGCCTCGGGGTGCTGGATCGTGCAGAGGTTGAACTCCCGGCCGCGGACGACCGAGGCGAGGTCGGCCCGGAAGTACATGCTGACCGCGGGCTCCCCGACCGCGCCGCGGCCCGACCGCCTGATGCCCAGCGCCGTGCGCACCCCGCTGCGCGCCCCGTCCGCGGCGACGACGTACTCGGCCCGCAGCGGTCGTCCCCCCAGGTCCGCGACGACCCCGTCGGCGTCCTGGGCGAAGCCGGTGAGCGCGGTGCCGAACCGCACGTCGGCGCCCGCGTCCCGGGCGGCCGCGCGCAGGACCGGTTCGAGCACGTCCTGCGCGACGAGGCAGGGCGGCTCCGGCCCCACCTCCGGTACCGGCCCGCCGGGCGGCTGCCACAGCGGCAGCCGCTCGGCCTCCGCGAGCGTCCGGCCGACCGCCATGTGGTCGTGGCCGGCGAGGTCGCGCGCGGCCTCGTGCACGGCCGGGGCGAGGCCGAGCTCGCGGAAGACCTCCATGCTCCGGAAGTGCAGCCGCCGCGCCTTGGGTTGCGGTGAGCACGTCCGGTGCCGCTCCACGAGCGTGACGTCGACGCCGTGGTGGCGCAGCACCAGCGCGGCCGTGAGACCGACGAGCCCGCCGCCGACGACCAACACCTGTGTACGTTGTACATTCACGTGTACGTTGTACACGCCCCCGTACCATGCGGCAATGGGCCTCGTGTGGTTCGACGATCCGGCGCCGCCGCGGGGCGAGCAGCTCAGCCGGGAACGCATCGTGGCGGCCGCGATCGCGCTGGCCGACGAGGACGTCCGCGGCGAGGTCACGATGCGTGCGGTCGCCGCGCGGGTGGGCTCGAGCACGCCGATGTCGCTGTACCGCTACGTGGGCAGCAAGGACGGCCTGATCGACCTGATGGTCGACGAGGTGTACGGCGAGATCACCGTCCCGGCGGGGGAGTGGCGCACGAGCCTGCGCGGGCTCGGGTGCTCCGGCTGGGCGGCCGTGCAGCGGCACCCGTGGTTCGCCCGGCTCGCGTTCAGCCGGCCGCCCCTGGGGCCGCACGCGCTCGCGGTCTACGACGCGGCGCTCGCCGCGCTGGACGGCTTCGACCTGTCGGCCGCCGAGCGGATGGGCGCGATCAACACGGTGCTGGGTCACGTGTTCGGCTCCGGTCTCGCGCTGCTCGAGGAACGGGCGATGCGCGAGCGGGCCGGGTTCGCCTCCGACGCGGACCTCACCGAGGCGGCCCGGCCGTACCTCCAGCGGATCACGCAGGAGGGCCGCTACCCGCACTTCATCCGCTGGGTGAACGACCCGAGCCGCCACGACCCCGCCCCGCAGTCGTTCGAGCGGATCCTCGACTGGCTGCTGGACGGGATCGCGGGGACGCTCGGCCCGGTCAGCGGGCCGGGGTGATGTTCTGGTTGAGGTGGAAGAGGTTGTCCGGGTCGTAGGTGGCCTTGACCTGCTGCAGCCGCTCGTAGTTGCGCCCGTAGTTCTGCGCCACGCGGTCGTCGTCCTCCGACAGCATGTTGATGTAGCCGCCCTCGGTCCCCGAGAACGGGTGGACGGCGTCGTAGTAGTCCCGCACCCATCGGATGGCCGCGTCGTCCTCGACCGGCGGGTCCCAGAACGCGCCGATGACCATCACGTACCGCGCGTCGCGGTGGCCGAACGCCGTCTCCTCCGGGCCGACGCGTGAGGGCGTCCCGTTGATGGAGTAGAGGTGCATCGTCGAGGAGAGGCTCGGTGTCGGCGGCCCGTGCTCCACGTGCGCCGCGATCGCCTCGTCGGGCAGGTCGAGCACGTAGTCGGCCTTCCAGTACTGGCGCATCCCCTTGTGGAACAGGCCGTCGAACGCGGAGTTGAGCGCCGGGTAGGGCATCGGGCCGACGAGCTCGGCCTTGACCTCGGCCACGTCGCGGAACGGCTTGATCGCCTGCTCGCCCATCTCGGGCCGGCCGCTCCAGCACGTGACCACCACGCAGAACATGTCCCCGTGCCGGTCCTCGGGGATGAACGGCAGCGGCGGCGCCATCTGCCAGCCGAAGAACGCCCCGAGCTGCTCGGGGGCCTGCTGGATGTACTCGTCGTAGGCCCGCATCACCGCGGGCCCGTCCTCGACCTCGTACAGCAGCGGGCCGCCGTAGATCGTGCCGACGTCGTGCAGTCCGAGCTCGAACGAGGTGACCACCCCGAAGTTGCCGCCCCCGCCGCGCAGCGCCCACAGCAGGTCCTCGTTCTGGGTCTCGCTCGCGACGAGGATCCGCCCGTCGGCGGTGACGACCTCGGCGGAGACGAGGTTGTCGCACGTCAGCCCGCAGCCGCGCGCGAGGTAGCCGACCCCGCCGCCCAGCGTCAGGCCGCTCACGCCGGTGGTCGAGATGATGCCGCCGGTGGTGGCGTGGCCGAAGGCGTGGGTGGCGTGGTTGAAATCGCCCCACGTCGCGCCGCCGCCGGTGCGGGCGGTCTTGCGCACGGGGTCGACGAACACGTTGTTGATCAGCGACAGGTCGAGCACCACTCCGCCGTCGCAGGTCCCGAAGCCGGGTGCGCTGTGCCCGCCGCCGCGGACGGCGAGGTCGAGCCCGGCCTCGCGGGCGTGGTTGACGGTGGCGACGACGTCGGCGGTCGACGTGGCGCGGACGATCAGCGCGGGCCTGCGGTCGTGCACCCCGTTGTGGACGCGGCGCAGCTCCTCGTAGTCGTCCTCGCCCGGCTCGACGACGGGTCCGCGCACCTGTTCGCGCAGCTCGGCGATCGTGGTCATGGTCCCCTCCTGCTCCTTCGACGGGCGGCGACCATGCCGGATGCGGCGTTCCCGCAGCGTTCCCGATCTACAGGCGGCCGCGGGTCGCGGCGGCGCGTTCGCGCAGCCACGGTGCGGCGAGCGCCGCGGCCGTCTCGACGGCCAGGTCGGCGCTGCGGACGGCGCCCGTCCGGTCGCCGGCGAGCGCGCGCAGCTCGGCGTCGACGCGGAGGAGCTCGGGCAGCAGGTAGCGCTGGCCGCTCGCCTCGCTGAGGCGCACCGCCTCGGTGGTGGCTGCCCGGCCGGCGGCCGCGTCGCCCGCGAGCAGGTGGGCGCGCGCCCGCAGCAGCAGCGCGAGGCTGAGGTGCAGCGGCTGCTCGGCCCGCAGCCGGTCGACGCTCTCCCGGATCGCCGCGACGCCGCTCGGGTCGCCGTCGAGCACGTCGAGCCAGCCGTGCAGCAGCTGCGCCACGATCTCGAAGTACCCGATGTGCATCGCCTGCGTGACGCTCTCCAGCGCGGCGACCGCTTCGTGCAGGTCGCGCAGCCCGGGCTGGAGGGCGGCGAGGATGGCGTCGAAGGCGCGGACGTAGCCGGTGGTCATCGGGTCGTCGAGCTCCGCGGCCACCCGCAGGGCGGCCCGCATCGTCGACCCGGCGGTCGCGACCCGCCCGCGGAACAGGTGGGTGAGGGCGAGCCGGGACAGGCAGACGCCGTGCGGGTCCTGGGCGAAGCGCGCGATGTGCAGGGGGGCGTCCTCCACCCGGTAGCGGGCGATGGAGTCGCGCAGGTGGCGTTCCGCGGCGGCGAACTCGCCCCGCCAGAACGCGGTCACGCCGAGTACGTACGAGCCCTCGGTGCGGGCGGTGCGGTCGGAGGGGTCCGCGAGCAGTTCCCGACCCAGCTCCACGGCCCGGTCGAGCTGGACGGTGCCGATGGCGTGCAGCGCGAGCCCGCGCAGCACGGCGGGCCCCGGCGGGCTGCCGAGCTTGCGGTGCAGCGTGAGCGCCCGCTCGTAGCAGCGCAGGACCTCCGGCGCGCCGTACCCGCGCCGGGCGACCAACGGCACGCCGAGCGCCGAGCGCAGCCGCAGCTCCACCTGGTCGCGCGCCGCGCCCCGCGGCGACTCCTCCAGCAGCAGCAACGCGCGCTCGAGCAGCGCGATCGCGTCGTCGAGCGCGAAGACGCGGCGGGCGTGCCGCGCCGCCCGCTCGTACGCCTCGACCGCGCGCGCGTCGAGACCGGCGCTGGCGTAGTGGTCGGCGATGCGCGCGCTGACCGGGTCCAGGTCGGCCGCGTGGTGCGCCTCGATGGCCGCGGCGGCCCTGCGGTGCAGCGCGCGCCGCCGCGCCGGGCTGATCAGCTCGACGGTCACCTCCCGCAGCCGGTCGTGGGTGAAGTCGTAGGCCGGTCCGCGCTCGTGGACGACGTGGTGGCGCCAGAGCTCGTCGAGGTCGTCGGTGAGCTCGTCCTCCTCCCGGCCCGCCGCGGTGGCGAGCACGGCCGTGGAGAACTCGCGGCCGAGCGTCGCGGCGACCTCGGCGAGCCGGCGCGCCCCGGGGGAGAGGCGGTCCAGGCGCGCCGTGATGACGGCGTGGACGGTCGGGGTGAGCGCGATCCGCCCGCTGCGGGTGTGGCTGAACCCGGCGCGGAGCGCCTCGAGGACGAACAGCGGGTTGCCCTCCGTCTCCCGCCAGAGCCGTGCCGCCGCGTCGGCCGCCAGCGGGCGGCCCTCGACGAGCGCCGCCATCTCGGCGGTCGCGGCCGGGTCGAGCGGGCCGAGGTCGATCGTCGAGAACGCGCCGTGGGACGCGAGGTTCGCGCGCAGCCCCGCTGCGGCCCGTGCTCCGTCGGCGTCGCCGACCCGCACGGTCCCGGCGACCAGCAGGGGCGCCGACCGCGAGCTCTGCACCAGGTAGCTGCAGAGCTCGAGGGTGTCGGTGTCGCACCACTGCAGGTCGTCGAGGACGAGCAGCACCGGTCGCGCGGTGGCGAGCAGCGCGTGGCGGACGGCGTCGAGGAGGTGGTGGCGGCGGCCGACCTCGGCGGCGGACGGGCCCGCCCGCCGCCGAGGGGGCCCGAGCTCGGGCAGCAGCCGGGCGAGCTCGGTGCGCCACGGCTCGCCGACGGCGTCGAGGCCCGCCTGCACCGGGGCGCACCGCAGCCAGTCGATGACCGGTCCCCACGGCGGGCCGCCCGCGGCCGCGTAGGCCCGGCCGTGGGCCACCACGTGCCCCTCCGCGGTCACCCGGCGGGCCAGCTCCTCGACCAGGCGCGACTTGCCGATACCCGGCTCGCCGGTCACGAGGAGCAGCCGCGCCCGCCCGCGGGCGGCGTCTCGCCACGTCGCCTCGGCGGCCCGGAACTCGGCCGCCCGGCCGACGAGCACCGGCCCGCGGCGGGTGTCGCCCCCCGGGCCGCGCAGCCGCGCGGCGAGCGCCGACGTGGCCGGTTCGGGCGCGACGCCCAGGTCCCGGGCGAGGGCGGCGGCGAGGCGGTCGTGGCAACGCAGCGCCTCGCTCCGCTCGCCCCGCCGAGCCAGCGTGCCCATCAGCAGTCGGCAGGCGGGCTCGTGCAGCGGGTCGACCGCGAGCAGCCGGCGGGCGTGCCGTTCGGCGTCCGCGTCGCGCCGCTCGGCGTCGGCCCGTGCGGCGAGCCGCGCGAGCAGCTCGACCGCACGGCGGCGCAGCTGCTCGCGCACGGCGACGGTCCACTCGTCGTCGCAGGCCGGCAGCAGGTCGCCGCCGTAGCAGCGCACCGCGGCGTCGGCCTCGCCCCGGTCGGCGGCGTCGGTGAACGCCGCGACGTCGAGCCACACGAGGGCCGCGTCGCGCCAGCGCACCCCGGGGCCGTCGGTCTCCAAGACCTGGCACGGCAGCGCCTTGCGCAGGTCGTGCAGCAGCTTGCGCAGGTTGGTGCGGGCCTGCGCGGCGGACGAGTCGGGCCACAGCTCGCCGGCGAGCCGGTCGCGGGGCACCCAGGTGCCGCCGGCCAGCGCCACCCGCGCGAGGAGCCGTTGCGCGCGCGGCCCGGCGAGCTCGGGGTGCGGACGCCCGTCGACGGTGGCGACCGGCTCCCCGAGGAGGCGGATGACGACCCGTGCGCGGTCGGCGTCCGGGGACGGCCGACGACGGGCGGGCCGGGCGGCGGGTGCGGGCACGGTGGGTCCCTCGCAGCGGGGCGGGCCTCAAGTGGACTCCCGATGCGGCCCGGGGGCAACGGCCGTTCGGGGCAGTGTGCGGACGAGTTGTCAACTCAGGTTGACACGGTGGGTCGTGTCAACGTAGGTTGACAGGCATGAGCGATGCCACGAAGGTCGCCGCGGCCGCGTCCAGCAGGGACCCGGCCGTCGGCCTGGCGGCGGTGGCGTCCCTGCGGAAGCTGCTGGAGTCCCTGGAGGAGCTGCAGGTCTCCAACGCCAGGGCGCAGGGGTGGTCCTGGCAGCAGATCGCGGACGCGCTGCAGGTGAGCCGCCAAGCCGTGCACAAGAAGTACCGCCGCTACGGCTTCTAGCGGCCCGAGGACGGGGAGGCGAGATGTTCGAACGGTTCACGCGAGCGGCCCGGCTGGTGGTCGTCCAGGCCCAGGAGGAAGCGCGGCAGCGCAAGGCGGACGAGATCCGCACCGAGCACCTGCTCGCCGCCTTCTACGCCGTGCCGGACGCCGACGCGCCGGACGACCTCGCGCCGGCCGTGCTCGAACGGTTCGGCGTCGGGCGGGACGAGGTGCTGCGCGCGGTCGACCGGGTTCACGCGTCGAGCGGGATCGACGCGGAGGCGCTGTCCACGATCGGGATCGACCTCGACGAGGTCCGCCGCCAGGTCGAGGAGGCGTTCGGGCCGGGGGCGCTCGACCGCACCCGGGCGGCGTCCGGCAAGAAGGGTGGCCGGCTCTTCGGGCACATCCCGTTCGAGGGCCCGGCGAAGAAGGCGCTCCAGCTCGCCCTGCGCGAGGCGATCGCGCTCGGGCACAACCACATCGGCACCGAGCACATCCTGCTCGGGCTGCTCCACTCCGACGAGGGTGCGGCCCACCACATCCTCGCCGCGCACGGGGTGCGGCTCGCGCCCGCCCGCGCGGTCGTCCGGGACCTGGTGGGCAGGCGCGAGGCCGGCTGACACCCGGTGCGCGGGCGCCTGGCAGCATCCGTCCGTGCGGATCGACGTCATCACCATCTTCCCCGGCTACCTCGCCCCGCTGCGCGAGGCGCTGCCGGGCAAGGCGATCTCCGCCGGACTCGTCGACCTCGCCGTGCACGACCTGCGTACCTGGACCCACGACGTCCACCAGAGCGTCGACGACGCCCCCTACGGCGGCGGCCCGGGCATGGTGATGCGCCCGCAGGTGTGGGGGGAGGCGCTCGACGCGGTGCTGGCGCTCGACGAACGCACCCCGCGCATCGTCGTGCCCACCCCGGCCGGGCGGCTGTTCACCCAGGCCACGGCGCAGGAGTGGAGCGCCGACGAGCGGCTGCTCTTCGCGTGCGGGCGCTACGAGGGCATCGACCAGCGCGTGGTCGACGACCTCGAGCGGCGCGGCCTGCCGGTCGAGGAGGTGAGCATCGGCGACTACGTGCTGGTCGGCGGCGAGGCGGCGGTGCTGGTCATGGTGGAGGCCGTGGTCCGGCTGCTGCCCGGCGTGCTCGGCAACCCGGCGTCGGCCGAGCAGGACTCGTTCTCCGACGGGCTCCTGGAAGGCCCCGCCTACACCCGGCCGGAGGTCTGGCGCGGGCTCGCCGTTCCGGAGGTCCTGCGCAGCGGCAACCACGCGAGGATCGCCCGCTGGCGGCGCGACCGCGCGCTCGAGCGCACCGCGAAGCGGCGTCCCGACCTGCTCGCCAAGCTGCCCGAGGACGCCCTCGACGACGCCGACCGGGCGTTCCTCGCGTCACTGCGGGACGGGTGATTGCAGCCGGCGATCTCGCATCTGGCACTATGGACTGGTTGCCCGAGCCGACGGGCCTGCCTGGCGCCCCAACCCGAACGTGGTGCGCGCCCCTGCACGACCGCTATCACCGAGGACGGATCTTCGCGATGAACACCCTGGACGCACTGGACGCACAGCTGCTGCGCTCCGACATCCCGGACTTCCGACCGGGCGACACGCTCAAGGTGCACGTGAAGGTCATCGAGGGCAACCGGTCCCGCATCCAGGTCTTCCAGGGTGTCGTCATCCGGCGCCAGGGTTCCGGGGCCCGGGAGACCTTCACCGTGCGCAAGGTCTCGTTCGGCGTCGGCGTCGAGCGCACCTTCCCGGTGCACTCCCCGAACATCGACAAGATCGAGGTCGCCACCCGGGGTGACGTCCGTCGCGCGAAGCTCTACTACCTGCGTGAGCTGCGCGGCAAGGCCGCCAAGATCAAGGAGCGGCGCGAGACCCCGTCCGCGTCCTGACCGAACCCGCTCGGTTGCCGTAGCCTCGTTGGCGTGGCCCTCCCCGACCTTCCCGACGACCGGAGAGCCGCGCCCCCGCGCTTCTCCCCGCCGGGGGAGCCGTTCGTGCCGCGCGACCAGGCGCCGATCCCACCCGGACAGCGCCCGGACATCCCGCCGCCGCGCCCGTCCGCCCCGCGCGGCCGGCCCCGCGGCGGCCCGGCGCAGAACGGGGTCCCGCGAGGTGCGCCCCGCCGCCCGGTGCCGCCGCCCGACCGACAGGTCCCGAGGCCACCGCGGGCGGCCCGCCCGGTGCCGCCGCGTCCCGTCGACCCGGCCGACGACGAGCCCACGGTCGTCCACGGCGACCTCTTCGCCGACGCGCCGCCCGCGGCCGGGCCCGCCCAGAGCGAGGCCCCGGGCAGGCACCGGCGCCGCGCCGGTGCGTCGCCCGGGGCCACGCCCGCGTCGGAGTACAAGCGGCAGATCGAGGCCAGCGGGCGCAAGGTCAAGCCCGGCAGGCGCAGACGCCCCACGTTCTGGAAAGAGCTGCCGATCCTGGTCGTGGTCGCGCTCGTCCTGACGTTCCTGATCCAGACGTTCCTGGCGAAGGTCTACGTCATCCCGTCCGGGTCGATGGAGACCACACTGCACGGCTGCGCCGGCTGCAACAACGACCGGGTGCTCGTCGACAAGCTCACCTACCGCTTCACCGATCCCGCGCCCGGCGACGTCGTGGTGTTCCGCGGGCCGGACAGCTGGAGCAGCGAGATCGAGATCGAGGAGCCGAGCAACCCCGTCGTGCGCGGGCTGCAGCTGTTCGGCTCGCTGATCGGGCTCGCCCCGCCCGACGAGAAGGACTTCGTCAAGCGGGTCATCGCAGTCGGCGGCCAGACCGTGCAGTGCTGCGACGCCCGCGGCCAGGTGATGGTCGACGGCAAGTCGCTCAACGAGCCCTACATCTTCTACCTGCCCGAGGCCGGGCCGCCCAAGCAGGCGCCCTTCGGCCCTGTCACGGTGCCCGAGGGGCAGCTGTGGATGATGGGCGACAGCCGCAACAACTCCGCCGACTCGCGGATGCCCGACCACGGTGCCGTCCCCGTCGAGAACGTCATCGGACAGGCGCGGTTGATCGTCCTGCCCTTCGACCGGTTCGGTTGGGTCCCCTCGCAGGACCCGCAGTCCACCGCCGTCGGCATGGCGGTGCAGGACGCCGCCGCGGGCGCTCCGCTCGCCCTCGGGATGCTCGGCACCCTGCCGATCGCCCTGCTGCGGCGCCGCCGCCACGCCCGCGAGCTCGAGTTCGAGTTCGTCCCGACACGCCGACCCTGAGCGCACGGCCCCTCGCGGGGTGGCGCAGACTGCTCCACGATGGCCGCACGACCTGTACCCCAGCGGCGGGTGCGACGCCGTCCGGTGCGCACCGTGCTGCCGCCCGAGCTGCGCCCGGCCCGCGCCGTCGTCCGGCGCTCCGCGGGCAGCTGGACGCTGCAGAGCACCCTGCACCGGCACGGTCTGAGCCCGGTCGCGGGCGTGGACGAGGCCGGGCGGGGCGCCTGCGCCGGCCCGCTCGTCGTCGCCGCGTGCGTGCTGCGCCCCGGCGACGCGAAGCGCCTCGAGGGCCTCACCGACTCGAAGCTGCTCACCGCGGCCGCGCGCGAGGAGTACTACTCGGTGATCCGCCGCCGCGCGGAGGACCTGTCGATCGTGGTCATCCCGCCGGAGGAGGTCGACCGCCGCGGGGTGCACGCCGCCAACGTCGAGGGGATGCGCCGCGCCGTCGCGGGGCTCTCCCGCCCACCCGGCTACGTGTTGACCGACGGGTTCGCCGTACGCGGGTTCGGCACGCCGGCGCTCGCGGTGCCCAAGGGGGACCGGGTCGCCGCGTGCGTCGCGGCCGCGTCGGTGCTGGCGAAGGTCACCAGGGACCGGATCATGGTCGCGCTGGACGCCGAGTACCCCCAGTACGGGTTCGCCGAGCACAAGGGCTACTGCACGCCGGTCCACGACGAGGCCCTCTACGCCCACGGGCCCAGCCGCGTGCACCGGTACTCGTTCGTCAACGTGCGCGCGGCGCGCGACGGCGTGCGACCGCCCTCCCGCCTGCTCGACGGGGGCGCGGTGGACGAAGAATCGATGGACGACACGATCGAGGCGGGGCTCGGGGAGGACCTCGACGGAGGGCTGGTCCACAATGGGGCGCTGGCCGTCGGGACGTCCGAGGGTTCCGGAGGAGGGGTAGCACCGTGAGCGCCGAGGATCTCGAGAAGTACGAGACCGAGATGGAGCTCACGCTCTACAAGGAGTACCGGGACATCGTGTCCCAGTTCTCCTACGTCGTGGAGACGGAGCGGCGCTTCTACCTGGCGAACTCGGTCGACGTCACCCCGCGCAACGCCGACGGGGAGATCTACTTCGAAGTCCGGATGTCCGACGCCTGGGTCTGGGACATGTACCGGCCCGCCCGGTTCGTCAAGAACGTGCGCGTGCTGACGTTCAAGGACGTCAACGTCGAGGAGCTGGAGAAGCCCGACCTGCGGCTGCCGGAGGGCGACCAGTTCGGCCCGTGAGCCGGTAGCCCAGCCCCGCTTCGCCGACCCGCCGTGCAAGGGCTGGGCGCTGCGGCGCCGACGGCCTAGCACACCCCACCGACGCTCCTGCTGCGCCGTGGCGGGGTTGTCCACCTCGCCCTCCGGTTGTCCACAGATCTCCGATCTCCCCACCCCGGCGCCCCTGCCTCACCGATCGTTGTCCCATGGCAGCGAAGGACGTGCTCGGGCGCCGCGGTGAGGACCTCGCGGCCCGCTACCTCGAGCGGCGGGGCCTGGTGATCCTGTCGCGCAACTGGCGGTGCCGCCACGGCGAGATCGACCTGGTGGCCACCGACGCCAAGCGGCTCGTGGTGTGCGAGGTCAAGACCCGCTCGGACACCCGCCACGGCCGGCCCGCCGAGGCCGTCGACGCCCGCAAGGCGGCCCGCATCCGCCGCGTCACCAACGCGTGGCTCCAGGCCCACCGCATGCGCTGGGTGCCGGTCCGGTTCGACGTGCTCGCCGTGGTCGCGGGCCCCGGCGGCCCGGCCACGATCCACCACTACGAGGCGGCGTTCTGATGACCATCACGCGCGCCTACGCGGTGGCGCTCGTCGGCCTGGAGGGCCACGTCGTCGAGATCGAGGCCCACCTCGGCCACGGGATGCCCAGGATCCACCTGCTCGGGCTCCCCGACGCGTCCCTGAACGAGGCCAAGGATCGGGTGCGCGCCGCGATCGTCAACTCGGGGTATTCCTGGCCCGACGACAGCAAGATCATGCTGGCGCTCTCGCCCGCGGCGCTGCGCAAGACCGGCAGCGGTTTCGACCTGGCGCTCGCGTGCGCCGTGCTCGGCGAGGTCGGGACGATCCCGCAGGGCCAGCTCGACGGCACGGTCCTGCTGGGCGAGCTGGCCCTCGACGGCAGGCTCAGGGCCGTGCGCGGCCTGCTGCCGTGCCTGCTCGCGGCGCGCGACGCCGGGCTGCGTCGTGCGGTCGTGCCGGAGGCCGCGCTCGCCGAGGCCGCGCCGGTGGAGGGCATCGAGGTGCACGGTGCGGCGCGCCTGGCCGACGCGCTGTCGTTCCTGCAGGGGATGTGCGAGCTGCGCAGGCCGGCGCCACCCGGCGAGGACGAGGTGGCGGAGCCGCCCGACCTCGCCGACGTGGTCGGGCAGGACGACGCGCGCCAGGCCATCGAGATCGCCGCGGCGGGCGGGCACCACGTCCTGCTCGTCGGCCCGCCGGGCACCGGGAAGACCATGCTCGCGCAGCGGTTCGTCGGCCTCCTGCCGCGCCTGTCGCCGCCGGAGGCGCTCTCGCTCGCCGCGATCCGCTCGGTGGCCGGGAGGCTGCCCGTCGGCGGCGTTCTGAGCACCGTGCCGCCGTTCGTCGCGCCGCACCACTCCAGCTCGATGGCAGCGCTCATCGGCGGCGGCACCGGCATCGCGCGGCCCGGTGCGGTGTCGCTCGCCCACCGCGGCGTGCTCTTCCTCGACGAGGCGCCGGAGTGGGGCGCGAGCCTGCTCGACGCGCTCCGCACCCCGCTCGAGGAGGGGGTCGTCCGCATCGCGCGGGCCGACGGCACGGTGCAGTACCCGGCCCGCTTCCAGCTCGTGCTCGCGGCCAACCCGTGCCCCTGCGCCCCCGCCCACGACCGCGACTGCGTCTGCCCGTCGCTCGTGCGACGCCGCTACCTCGGGCGGCTGTCGGGCCCGTTGCTCGACCGCGTCGACCTGAGCGCCCGCATGTTCCCGGTCACCGCGCTGGCCGCCGCCGGTCAGGGGGAGGACACCGCCACCGTCCGGGCCAGGGTGCTCGCCGCGCGCGCCGCCGCCGCCGAGCGGTGGGGCCCCTTGGGCTTCAGCACCAACGCCGAGGTGCCGGGTCCCGTGCTGCGCACGCGGTTCGCGCTGCCCCGCAGCGCCGTCCGCCCGCTCGACGCCGGCCTGCGGTCGGGCCAGCTCACCGCCCGCGGGGCCGACCGGGCACTGCGCGTCGCGTGGACGCTCGCCGACCTCGCCGGACGGGACCGGCCCGACGCGGACCTCGTCGAGATGGCGCTGTTCTTCCGCGACCGGAGGGCGGCGTGAACGAGGTGGTGTCGCCGACGCGGGTCCGACGGTGCCGCGGGGCCAGGTGGGCGCTGGGCGCCGCGTGGATGCTCGCCGGCCGAGCGGAGCGGGGGCGGCCCGGTGCGGGACGTGCGGAGTGCGTGCTGCCCCTTCGTGACCGGGGGTCCGTGTGAACGAGGAGAGCCCGCTGGGACGGGCCCTGCCGGTGCCGTCGGGTCGATCGGGGGTTGCGCGTGAGGTGGGGCCTCGCCGGGCGGGACCGGACCGAGGCCGAGTTCGTCGTGGCCGAGGTTTCCGTGACCGGAGGGCGACGTGAGCGAGCTGATCGTGACGGCGCGGGCCCACCTGTCCGGTGGGGTCGATGGAGGGCTGTGCGTGGCGTGTTCCCCCACCGGTCTTGCGGCGGGCCGGGGTTGGCCGGGCGGGGATGTCGTCAGGGCCGCGGCCTTCTCCTGTGATCGGAGGATCGCGTGAACGAGGTGACCTTGTTGGCGCGGGCGTGCCGGTGTCGGACCGATCGGGCGTGGTGCGTGGCGTGGAGCATCGCTGACCTCGCAGGGCGGGATCGGCCTGACGGCGGGCTCGTCGTGGTCGCGGTCCTGCGCGCCCGGAGGGTCACGTGAACGAGGAGATCCTGCTCGCGCGCGCCTACCTGTCTCGAGTGGCCGAGCCACCCGCGGCCGCGCTGGTCGGGCTGGTGGCCGAGGTCGGCCCGGTGGAGGCCGCGGCCCGGGTTCGCGAGGGGCGGGTCGACGAACCGGTGGCGCGCGAGACGAGCGTCCGGCGGCAGGTGCACCGGCCGGGCACCGACCTCGACGCCGCGGCCGCGGCCGGTGCCCGGCTGGTCGTGCCGGAACACCCCGAGTGGCCCGCCGAGGCGTTCGCCGCGTTCGACGCCGCCCCCGAGCAGCTCGCCCCGCCGCTGGCGCTGTGGGTCCGCGGCCCCGGCCGGCTCGACGAGCTGTGCGGCACCGCCGTCGCGGTGGTCGGGGCGCGGGCGGCCACGAGCTACGGGGCCCACGTCGCCGCGGAGCTCGGGTCCGGGCTCGCCGACCGCGGGTGCACCGTCGTCTCCGGTGCGGCCATCGGCATCGACGGCGCCGCCCATCGCGGCGCGCTGGCGGTGGAGGGCGCCACCGTGGCGGTGCTCGCCTGCGGCATCGACCGGATCTACCCGGCGTCCCACGAACTGCTGCTCGAGCGGATCGCCGCGAGCGGGCTCGTGGTCAGCGAGTACCCGCCCGGCGGGGTGCCGGCCCGGCACCGGTTCCTCGTGCGCAACCGGCTGATCGCCGGGCTGGCGGTGGGCACCGTCGTCGTCGAGGCCGGGCTGCGCAGCGGCGCGCAGCGCACCGCGGCGGACGCCATGTCGCTCGGCCGGCAGGTGATGGCGGTGCCAGGGCCGGTCACGTCGGCGATGTCGGTGGGCTGCCATCGCCTCGTGCGCGACGGAGCCCTGCTCGTGACCCGCAGCGACGAAGTGCTCGAGGCGGTGGCGCCGATCGGCTCGCACCTGGCCGAAACGCCCGAACCCCGCGCGGACCGGCCGACCGACGGCCTCGACCCGGCCGCGGCCCGCGTCCACGACGCCCTGCCGGCCAGGGGCGCCCGCGACACCCGGTGGCTCGCGCTGGAGTCCGGTCTGCCGATCGGCGCCGTGCGCATCGCGCTGGTCGCCCTCGAACGACGCGGGCTGGTCGAGCACTGCGAGGGCCGGTGGCGGCGCAGGGTGGTGGTCGGGGTGTGATGCGACCGCGCTGCACGGGTCGGCGATGACCTCCTGGCGGCGTCGCGCGCCGGGCCGGCGATCACGGCACGTGGTTCAGGTGCGTCGCTGCGAGCTGGAGCGGGCCGCGGCGGAGCACCGCTCGGCCCGCCGCGGCCGCCGCGCGGATCCCCCGTCGCCGCTGCTGCGCCGCTACGCCCGCCTGTGGTGGGCCGCCCGGCCGAGGGTCGCGTCCTGGGCGCTGTGCCCGTCCGGCTCCGCCCCCCTGAGCGCCCGCCGGCCTGGCGCACCCGGCACGTGATTCGGCGCGCCCGCCGGAGGTTCGCCCGGATCCGCCTTCCTGGCCGCCGGGTGATGCGGCGGCGGTGGGCAGGCACGCCGTGCCCGCCGATCGGCGGCCGTGCGTGGTGTCCGGCCCGCCGAGGGCTCGGCCGTGGCCCCGGCCCGACACGCCGTCGAGTGCTTGACCGTGCCGGCTACGGCGCGCACGGTCGGTGGATGCCCGAGCTCGCGCCCGGCCCGGCGGCAGCGCTGGAGGCGTTCCTGCAGCACCTCGCCCTCGAGCGGGGGCGCTCCGAGCACACCGTGCGCGCCTACCGCGGCGACCTGGTGAGCCTGCTGGAGGGCCTGGAGGAACTGGAGGGCCTCGACCTGGCGTGGCTGCGCCGCTGGCTTGCGGCCGGGCACGAGGCGGGGCTGGGCCGGTCCACGCTCGCCCGGCGGGCCGCGGCGGCGCGCAGCTTCACGGCATGGGCGCACCGCAGCGGTCGCATGCCCACCGACCCGGGGGTGCGGCTGGCCTCGCCGCGGGCCAGGCGGTCCCTTCCCGTGGTGCCGACCGCCGAGGAGACCTCCGCCGCGCTCGAGGCCGCCGGGCACGGGGCGGCGGAGGAACACCCGATCGCGCTGCGCGACCTGCTCGTGCTGGAGCTGCTGTACGCGACGGGGATCCGGGTCGCGGAGCTGTGCGGCCTCGATCTCGACGACGTCGACCCGAGCCGGCGCGCCCTGCGCGTGGTCGGCAAGGGCAACCGCGAACGCACGGTCGTCTACGGGTTGCCCGCCTCGGATGCGCTGCGGCGGTGGCTGGCCGTCGGCAGGCCCGCCCTGGCACGCTCGGGCTCCCCGCCGGCGCTCCTGCTCGGCGCCCGCGGTGGCCGGCTCGATCCGCGGGTGGCCCGGCGCGTGGTCCACGAGGCGCTCACCGCCGTCCCGGGCGCGCCGGACGTCGGGCCGCACGGGCTCCGGCACGCGGCGGCGACCCACATGTTGGAGCGTGGCGCGGACCTCCGTTACGTACAGGAGTTGCTCGGTCACGCTAAGCTAGCAACCACTCAGCTCTACACGCAGGTCACCGTCGAGCGGCTGAAGGTGGTTCATGAGCAGGCGCATCCGCGGGCATGACGTTCTCCCGGTCCCGTCTGCGCAGCTCAGAACCCCGGCCACCACGGCGACCGCGGTGGTGGAGCCCCCGGCGCGGTCGGTCGGTGTGCCGTCGGCCGCGGCCGTGGACGAGTTGTGGTCCGCCTACCTGACCGAGCGCAGCCGCGAGCTGCGCGACCAGCTCGTCGTGCACTACACGCCCCTGGTGCGGGCCGTCGCGTACCGGCTCGGCAGCGCCCTCCCGTCGTACGTCGAGGTGGCCGACCTGGTGCAGTGCGGCGTCTTCGGCCTCATCGACGCGGTGGAGCGCTTCGACCCCGAGCGCAGCCCCCGGTTCGAGAGCTACGCCGTGCCGCGCATCCGCGGCGCGATCCTCGACGAGCTGCGCGCGCAGGACTGGGTGCCGCGCGGGGTGCGCGGGCGCGTGCGCGAGCTGGAACGCGCGCAGGAGCGGCTCGAGAGCCGGCTCCAGCGGGCGGCCACCGACGCCGAGCTCGCCGAGGAAGTGGGGCTCGCGGTCCACGAGGTGCGCGCGCTCGCCCGCCAGGTGCAGCTGATCAGCGTCGAGGCGCTCGACGAGAACAGCGGCGGGGTCTCGGAGCTCCTGGCCGACGACGACGCCCCCGACCCGGTGGCCGTGGTGCAGGCCGCCGAGACGCTGCGCCAACTCGCCGTCGCCGTGGCGCAGCTCGAGGAACGCGACCGCGACGTCGTGCGCCTCTACTACCTGGAGAACCGGACGCTGGCCGAGATCGGGCGGCTCCTGGGAGTCACCGAGTCGCGCGTGTGCCAGCTGCACACCCGGCTGGTCGGGCGCCTCCGCGGCAGGCTGGAGGAGCTCGCGGCCGGATGAGCGCAGGCCGCGCCGTCGCGACGGGTGGCGGGGTCGCGGAACCGGCGGCGAACGCCCGGTCGGCGGCCGACGGGTCGGGCCACGGGTCGGGCACCGGCAGCAGCCGCACGGCGGGCGGGCGCAGCAGCACCAACGGGTCCAGGTACTCGACGGGCCCGCGGCGCACGCCCCAGTGCAGGCAGGCCGCGACCGGGCATCCGGGGTGGCCCGCGTCGAGCAGGCCCAGCACCTCGCCCGCCCGGACCAGCGTTCCCGGCCGCACGACGGGGCGCACCGGCTCGTAGGTGGTGCGCAAGCCATCGTCGTGGTCGATCGACACGACAGCGCGCGGGCCGATCGGTCCCGCGAACACGACCGTGCCGGCCCGGGCGGCGAGGACGGGCTGCCCGGCGGTGCCGACGAGGTCGACGCCGCGGTGGCCGCGCCCGTACGGGTGCGGTGGCGCCCGGAACCGCGTGCCGATCCGCGGAGGCGGCAGCATCGGCCACGCGTATCGCGCACCGGGCGCGGGCTGCCCCGCCCCCTCCGGTGGCGCCGGCGCCGCCGGGGCCGGTGGCGGGCCGGACGGTGCCGGTGCGTCGGGCGGCGGGTCACCGGGGCCGATCGGCCCCTCCGGTGGGGCCGGCGGGTGGTCGGGCGAGGGCTCGGGAGGCCCGGTCAGCCGGGGCGGGTGGGGCGAGCGGGTGTGCGGCTCGGGCTGTGCCTCGGCCCCGTCCGGCGTGGTCGCGGGCGGTGGGTCGGCCGGCGCGATGGTCGCCGCGGGTGGTGCCGGCGTGCGGTCCGGCCCTGGTCCGGGGGGCCTGGCCCGTCGGTCGGGTGGCGCCTGTGCGTGGTGCGGTGGGCGGTTGGGGGGTTCGGGTGGCGTGCCGGGTTCGCCGGGTGCGGCGGCGGGTGCCGGGCCGCCCTGCGCGGCCGCCACCGCAGGTGCTGCCGGGGTGCGGTCGCGCGCGGCGGAGGGGGCGTGCGGTGCATCGGATGGATCCGGCGGGGTGCCGAGCGGGGCGTCGGGAACCGACCGTCCCTCGGATCGTGCGGTCTGCGCCCGACGGGGCGCCGGCTCCCGCGGCGCGGGCAGCGGATCCGGTGGCGTCGGTTCGTCGCGTCGCGCCTGCGTGCGGTTGGGCGGGAGCTCGGGCGGGTGGCGCGTCGTCCCGGGCCGGCCCGTCGTGCCGGTGGGCGGCGGGTGGCCCGAGGCGGTCGATCCTCGCGGTGGTGCCTGCGTGCGGTGGGGCGGGAGCTGGGCGGGTTGGTCCGGCGGGGTCGGTCGGCCAGGCGTGGGAGCGGACCGCGAGCCGCCCGGTGCGGACGGCTCGCGGGACGGTGCCGGTGCCCCCGGCGGCGCGGACGGCATGGCCGCAGGTGGCGCCTCGGATGGGGCTGCTGTGCCGGGCGGGGGAGGCGACACCGAGGGCGGCCTGCCGGCCGGGGCCGCCATGTTCGGCAGGAACGGCGGCACGTCGCGGGATGGGCCGGACTCGCGGTGCGGCCGCGGCGGCGTGGCTGACAGCAGCGCTTCGGGTGGGGCCGGTGCGTCGGGCGAGGGGGACTGCGTCGGAGGTGGCGTGGCGGTCAGGGGTCCTGCGTCCGGCGACGGCGGCGTCACCGCGAACGACCTCGAGGACGGGTCGAGTGCGCGGTGCGGGGGTTCGGCGGCCCGGAGCCGCCCCTCGGGCGCCGTGGCCGGCGCACCGGCCGGCGTGGGCGCGGGGACGGCGGTCACGGAGGGGGGAGGGGGATCCGACGCGGTGAGGACCGCGGGCCGACCGCGCCACGGCACGTCCGCCGCAGCCGTCGGGCCGGGCGCCACCAGCGGGCCCGCGAGCAGCGTCGCCGCGCCGAGGGCGCCGACGAGCGCGCGGGCGGTGAGGAGCCGCCGGGGCGTCGGGGGCCGGGCGCGCGCGGAACCCGACGCGGACCCGCCCGCCACCGGCGGGAGCGGCTGCGAACGGTGGGTGGTGCGGGTCATGGGTGCGCCTCCGGGTCGTGCGGACGGGGTCAGGCTGGCGCGGGGGAGGTGGGGTGGGGCGGGTCGATCCGGATCTGTGGACGGCGCAGCGTCGAGGTGGACAACTTGAGGACGCCGCGTCGGGCCGGTCCGAGGCGCGGCGTACACTCGATCTGCACCTCGAAGGCGTCGAGGTGACTTCGCGCGTGCGCGCACCCGTGTCCAACGGGACGGTGGACGGGCGGTCCCGGGTCCGCTCGGGTCCGGCCACCGGCGCCACGCCAGGGCGGTGCCGCCGACCGGCGCTCCGCAGAACCGCACGCGTGGCCGCTCGGCGGTCGCGCCCGAACGAGAGGTGAGACCCGGCCGTGGCCGTCGTCACCATGAAGCAGCTGCTGGATTCCGGCGTGCACTTCGGGCACCAGACCCGTCGCTGGAATCCGAAGATGAAGCGCTACATCCTCACCGAGCGCAACGGCATCTACATCATCGACCTGCAGCAGACCCTGTCGTACATCGACCGGGCCTACGAGTTCGTCCGCGAGACCGTCGCCCACGGCGGCACGATCATGTTCGTCGGGACGAAGAAGCAGGCGCAGGAGGCCATCGCCGAGGAGGCGTCCCGCGTCAACATGCCGTACGTGAACCAGCGCTGGCTGGGCGGCATGCTCACGAACTTCCAGACCGTGCACAAGCGGCTGCAGCGCCTCAAGGAGCTGGAGTCGATGGAGCAGACGGGTGGCTTCGAGGGTCGCACCAAGAAGGAGATCCTCATGCTCACCCGCGAGAAGGAGAAGCTCGAGCGCACGCTCGGCGGTATCCGGGACATGCAGAAGATCCCGAGCGCGGTCTGGGTGGTGGACACCAAGAAGGAGCACATCGCCGTCGGTGAGGCCCGCAAGCTCGGCATCCCGGTGGTCTCCATCCTGGACACCAACTGCGACCCCGACGAGGTCGACTACCCGATCCCGGGCAACGACGACGCGATCCGCTCCGCGTCGCTGCTCACGAAGGTGATCGCCCGCGCGGCGGCCGACGGCCTGATGCAGCGCGCGCAGCGGGCGCGCGGGGCCGAGGGCGAGGACAAGCCGGAGGCGGGCGTCGCCAGCGACGAGCCGCTGGCGGAGTGGGAGCAGAACCTGCTCGCCGAGGGCGCCGGTTCCGACGGCGCGAGCCTCACCGGGGCCGGCCAGGGCGCCGAGGCGCCCAACCCGGCGGCCGAGGCCGCCCCGGCCTCCACGAGCAACGGCACCCAGCAGACCGCGGGCTGAGCCCCACTGGCTTCGAAGAGAACGGACGAAACACCCACCATGGCGAACTTCACCGCCGCCGACGTCAAGAAGCTCCGGGACCTGACCGGTTCCGGGATGATGGACTGCAAGAAGGCGCTCGAGGAGGCCGAGGGCGACTTCGACAAGGCGGTCGAGCTGCTGCGCATCAAGGGCGCCAAGGACGTCGGCAAGCGCGCGGGCCGGGAGACGGCCAACGGGCTCGTCGCGGCCGAGGGCGGCACGATGGTCGAGCTGAACTGCGAGACCGACTTCGTCGCCAAGAGCGACGATTTCCAGGCGCTGGCCGACAAGATCCTCCGCGTCGCGATCGAGCAGAAGCCAGCCGACGTCGACGCCCTCAAGAAGGCGCCGCTCGACGGCGGCACCGTCGAGGACGCGGTGCAGGCCCTCTCGGCCCGCATCGGCGAGAAGCTCGAGCTCAAGCGCTACGTGCACGTCGACGGCCCGGTGGCGCTGTACCTGCACCGCCGCGCCTCGGACCTGCCGCCCGCCATCGGCGCGATCGTGGCCTACGAGGGCTCGAGCGACGAGGCGGCCAAGAGCGTGGCCATGCACATCGCCGCGGCCCGCCCGCAGTACCGCACGCGGGACGAGGTGCCCGCCGAGGTCCTGGAGAACGAGCGGCGCATCGCCGAGGCCACCGCCCGCGAGGAGGGCAAGCCCGAGCAGGTGGTGCCCCGCATCGTCGAGGGGCGTATCAACGGCTTCTACAAGGACGTCGTACTGCTGGAGCAGCCGTCGGTCCACGAGCCGAAGAAGACGGTGAAGGCCCTGCTCGACGAGGCGGGGGTCACCGTCAAGGAGTTCGCCCGCTTCGAGGTGGGCCAGGCCTGAGCCGACAACGGACGAAGGCGACGCGATGACGACCCTACGGACCGGCCCCGGTGGCCCCGGTTACCGCCGTGTGTTGCTCAAGCTCGGCGGCGAGATGTTCGGCGGCGGGGGCGTCGGGGTCGATCCGAAGGTCGTCGAGACCGTCGCCCGCCAGATCGCCGAGGTGGTCGCCACCGGGGCGCAGGTCGCGGTGGTGATCGGCGGCGGCAACTTCTTCCGCGGTGAGGAGCTGCAGCAGCGGGGCATGGACCGGGCGCGCGCCGACTACATCGGCATGCTCGGCACGGTGATGAACTGCCTCGCGCTGCAGGACTTCCTCGAGCGCGAGCACCACGTCGACACCCGCGTGCAGACGGCCATCACGATGGGCCAGGTCGCCGAGGCCTACATCCCGCGCCGCGCGATCCGGCACCTCGAGAAGGGCCGCGTCGTCATCTTCGGCGCGGGTGTCGGCATGCCCTACTTCTCCACCGACACCGCGGGCGCGCAGCGCGCGCTGGAGATCGGGGCAGAGGTCGTGCTCCTCGCGAAGAGCGTCGACGGCGTCTACACCGCCGACCCCAAGGTCGACCCCGACGCGAAGCTGTACGACGAGATCACCCACCGCGAGGTGCTCGAACAGGGGCTCAAGGTGGCCGACGCCACCGCGTTCAGCCTCTGCATGGACAACAAGATGCCGATCATCGTGTTCAACCTGCTCGTCGAGGGGAACATCGCCCGAGCGGTTCGGGGTGAGAGGATCGGCACCCTGGTCAGCACCCAGGAGTATGCGGAAGGCAGGGACACGCCGTGATCGACGAGACGCTTCTCGACGCCGAGGAGAAGATGGAGAAGGCCGTCGCCGTCGCGAAGGACGACCTCGCCACCGTGCGCACCGGCCGGGCCACCCCGAACATGTTCGCGCGGGTGCTCGTCGACTACTACGGGTCGATGACGCCGATCAACCAGCTCGCCTCCATCACCGTCCCGGAGGCGCGTCTGGCCGTCATCAAGCCGTACGACCAGAGCCAGCTCAAGGCCCTCGAGACGGCGATCCGCAACTCCGACCTCGGGCTCAACCCGAGCAACGACGGGCAGATCATCCGAGTGGTCATCCCCCAGCTGTCGGAGGAACGCCGACGCGAGATGGTGAAGGTGGCGCGCAGCAAGGGCGAGGACGCGCGCGTCACGATCCGCAACATCCGCCGCAAGGCGATGGAGGAGCTGCACCGCATCGCGCGCGACGGCGAGGCCGGTGAGGACGAGGTGAGCCGCGCCGAGAAGGAGCTGCAGAACACCACCGACAAGTACGTCCACCAGGTCGACGACCTGGTCAAGCACAAGGAAGCCGAGCTGCTCGAAGTCTGACCGGTGACCGCTTCCTCCCCGCACACGACGGCGATGGTGCCCCCGGCCCGCCGGCCCTCGCGGGCCGGGCGCGACCTGGTCGCGGCCATCACCGTCGGTGTCGGCCTGGGCATCGTCATCCTGGCGTCCCTGCTGGTCGAGCGGCACTTCTTCATCGGGGTCCTCGCGCTCGCCGCGGCCGTGGGCACGTGGGAGCTCGCGGGCGCGCTGCGCCGCGGCGCGGGGATCGCGATCCCGCTGCCCGCGCTTCTCGTCGGCGGGCAGGCGATGGTGTGGGCCTCGTGGCCGCTCGGGCTGACGGGGCTCGCCGTCGCGTTCGCGGTCACGGTGCTCGCGGTGCTGCTGTGGCGGATGCCCGCCGGCTCGCAGGGCTACCTGCGGGACGTCGCGGCCGGGGTGTTCGCGGCCGCCTACGTGCCGCTGTTCTGCTCGTTCGCGGTGCTGCTCGTCGTCGCCGACGACGGGCTCGGCCGCGTGCTCACGTTCCTGATCTGCGGGGTGGCCTCCGACATCGGCGGCTACGCCACGGGCGTGCTGATCGGCCGCCACCCCATGGCCCCGACGATCAGCCCCAAGAAGTCCTGGGAGGGCTTCGCCGGGTCGCAGGCCGCGGGCATGGTGGCGGGCGCGCTGAGCGTGCACCTGCTGCTCGGCGGCCCCTGGTGGGCGGGCGCGCTCACCGGCGCGCTGCTCGTCACCTGCGCCACCGTCGGCGACCTGATCGAGTCGATGGTCAAGCGCGACCTCGGCATCAAGGACATGGGCACCCTGCTGCCGGGCCACGGCGGGTTGCTCGACCGGATGGACTCGCTGCTGCCCACCGCGTTCGTCGCGTGGGCGTTGCTCAGCATCGTCGTGCCGTGAGGTCGTTACGGCGCCTCGCCGGCGTCGCGCCGGAGGACGCGGCGATCCCGAGCCCGAACATCTGGAACTGGCCCGACGTGTACGAGCGCGAGAACCGCGCGCAGGACGTCGAGGGCGCGATCTGGGCGGCGCTGCGCGAGACCGTGCCGTGGCGCGGCGCCGACGTGCTGGACGTCGGCTGCGGCGACGGCTTCCACCTGCCCGTCTTCGCCGCCGAGGCCGCGTCCGTCACCGGGGTCGAGCCGCACGCCGGGCTGGTGGAGCGGGCGCGGCGGCGCGTCGGTGGCCGGGCGACGGTGCTCCAGGCGGGCGCGGCCGCGCTGCCGCTCCCGGACGCCAGCGTCGACCTCGTGCACGCCCGTACCGCCTACTTCTTCGGCCCGGGCTGCGAGCCGGGGCTCGCCGAGGCCGAGCGCGTGCTGCGGCCCGGTGGCGCGATCGCGATCGTCGACCTCGACGCCACCGTCCCGCCCTACGGGGACTGGATGCGCGCCGACCTGCCGCGCTACCGCCCGGACCGGGTCGAGCAGTTCTTCGAGCGGCAGGGCTTCTCGATGCGGCGCATCCGGACGATCTGGCGCTTCCCGGACCGCGACACCCTCGAGGCCGTGCTGCGGATCGAGTTCTCGCGCCCCGTCGCAGAACGCGCGATCGCCCAGACCACCGGCCTCACGTTGGCCGTCGGCTACCGGCTGCACGTGCGTCGCAAGGAGACGTTCCGCGCGTGACCCGGCGACGCCCCGCGGGGCGTTCTCGCTACCGTGGCGGCATGCGCGGGACTCCGGTGCCCTACCTCGAGCCGATCGTCGGCGCCGCGTGGTGGACGGTCGGCGCCATGGCGCTCGACGCCGGGATCGGCACGGTCGTGCTGGCCGCCGGGCTGGGTGTCACGGGAGTGCTCGTGATGGCGCTGCGGCGCCGCTACGGGCCGGGCGACCCCCTGCCGCGTGGTGGACGGGGCCGCTTCCTGCGGCTCCTCGGGGTCACCGCGGCGTTGGTGGCCGTCGCCTCCACCGCGCTCGCGCGGCTGACGTGGGGGGAGCTCGCGGTCCCGGTGGCCGCGGTCATCATCGGCGTCGCGACGATGATGCTGGCCTCTCAGCTGGACGTGCGGGCGATGCTCGCGCTCGGGGGCGCGCTGATGGTGCTCGGTGCGGCCGGAGCGCTGCTCGCACTGAGCTCGGCGGGCGCGCTGTACCCGCAAGGGCTGGTGGGGCTCGTCGCGGGCGGGCTGTTCTGGCTGACGGGCGCGCACCGCACCGGCCTGCTCGCCGAGGCGCACTACCGCGTCCGCCGCTGACCTCCCCCTCGCGGGGGAGCGGGTTCACCCCGTCCCGGGAGGATCCGGGCCACCGGCCGGGAGATCGTCGCCGGCATGGACATCGCGTACGCGCCGGCCGGGCGGCGCACCCGTACCCGCACCTCGAGCGTGCCCCTGGCCGCGGCCGCGTGGTCGGCCGCCACCGGCGCGCTCGGGCTGTGGTGGTCGAGCAGGCCCGAGCACTACCCGTTCCCGCCCGATCCCGGCACCACCGCCGGCACGCTGCTCGACGTCGTACCCCCGGCGCTCGTGCCGCCCGCGCTGGTGGCGGCCGGAGCCGTGGGCCTCGGGGCGGCCGCGCTCGCCCGCGCCGGCTGGGCCCGGCGCGTCGTCCTGCTCGTGGCGGCGGCGTGGTTCGCCGTGTTCGGGCTGGCGGTACCGGGCCTGCGCCCGCTCGTCCTCGCCGGCTACCTGATGGCGGTGTTCGGGCCGGTCGTGCTGTTCGCCACCGTGCTCACCGGGGCGTGGCGCTGGCGGGGCGGTCCCCTCGCCGTCGGGGCGTTCGTGCTGGTCGGGTCGGCTGCGTGGGGTACCGGGCTCGCCGACGGCGACGTGGTCCGGCGCTACCTCGCCGTCCTGGGGTCGGCGCTGCCGCGCACCGTGCCGCCGCTGTTCGCCGCGTTCTTCCTGACCGGTGGCCTGATGTGGGCGGTGCTGGGCGCCCGGACGGCGCTCGGCGACCGGACGAGCGGGCAGCTCCCCGCCTGGATGCGCCCCGATGCGACGGCCCGGTGGGGACGGACGGCGACGTTCGTCGCGGCCGCTTGCGCCCTGCCGTACGGCCTGCTCCGGCTGACCTGGCTCACGCCGTGGCCGTTCGGCATCGACCCGGCGGCCTTGGCGGCGGCGCCGGAGATGCGGCTGCACGGCCTGCTGCTCGGGCTCGCCGCGCTCGCCGGTGCCGTGCTCACGACCGGGCTGGTGGCGCGGTGGGGCGAGGTCTGGCCGTGCTGGGTGCCGGTCGTGCGGGGACGAGCGGTGCCGCCGGCCGCGGCCGTCGTGCCGGGTGCGGTGGTGGCGGCGTTGTTCACCGTGGCCGCGGTGCCGATGGTGGTCATCACCGTGGCCTCCGGCGACCTCTTCGGGCTCGTGGTGTTCCCGTTCTTCGGCTGGGGACCGGCGCTCGCGATCGCCGTGCTGGGCTACGCGCTCCGCCGCGCCGGGGGAGCGCCCGACGGTGCTGGCACAATCGGGGGGTCATGACTTCCCTGCCCCTCGTCTTCGAGGCGCCCCGGCGTGCCCAGCCGCCGCGCCACCTCGCTGACCTCGACCCGGCCGACCGCCGGGCCGCCGTCGGCGAGCTCGGCCTCCCGGGGTTCCGCGCCGACCAGCTCGCCCGCCACTACTTCGGCAGGCTCACCGCCGACGTCGGCGCGATGACCGACCTGCCCGCGGCCGCCCGCGACACGTTGCGCGAGCTGCTGCCGCCGCTGGTCACGCCGGTGCTCGAACAGGCCTGCGACGACGGGGCCACCCGGAAGACGCTCTGGCAGGCCCACGACGGCACCCGCGCCGAGTCGGTGCTGATGGGCTACCCGGACCGCGCCACGGTCTGCGTGTCCAGCCAGGCGGGCTGCGGGATGGCGTGCCCGTTCTGCGCCACGGGGCAGGGCGGGCTGCAGCGCAACCTGTCCACCGGGGAGATCGTCGAGCAGGTCCGGCAGGCCGCCGCCGCGGCCCGCGACGGCGCCCTCGGCCGCCCCATGCGGCTGTCCAACGTCGTGTTCATGGGCATGGGGGAGCCGCTCGCCAACTACAAGCGCGTGGTGGCCGCCGTCCGGCGCATCACGGCCCCGGCGCCGGACGGGCTCGGGATCTCCGCTCGCGGCGTCACGGTCTCCACGGTGGGGCTGGTGCCGGCGATCGACCGGCTCGCGAACGAGGGGCTGCCGGTCACGCTCGCCGTGTCGCTGCACACCCCCGACGACGAGCTGCGCGACACGCTCGTGCCCGTCAACAACCGCTGGAAGGTGACGGAGGTGCTCGACGCGGCCCGCCGCTACGCGCGGACCACCGGGCGGCGGGTGTCGATCGAGTACGCGCTGATCCGCGACGTCAACGACCACCCGTGGCGCGCGGATCTGCTCGGCACGCTGCTGCGGCAGCGGGTCGGCGCGTCGCGCGTGCACGTCAACCTCATCCCGCTCAACCCCACGCCGGGCAGCAAGTGGGACGCCTCGCCGCGGCGGGTCCAGGACGAGTTCGTGGCGCGCGTGCGGGCCGCCGGGATCGCGTGCACCGTGCGCGACACCCGCGGGCGCGAGATCGCCGCGGCGTGCGGTCAGCTCGCCGCCCAGGCCTGACCGACGACCGCCTCCAGCAGCGGCAGCTCGCGCCCGGGCAGCGAGCCGGACGGCACGGCGCCGATCCGCCGGGCGCCCATCGCGAGGTAGAAGGGCTCGGCGTGCGGGTCGGCCTCGATCCGCAGCCGGGTGAACCCCAACGCCGCCGCCGTGGCGAGGACGTGGCGGTAGAGCGCCCCACCCACCCCGGTACCGATCGCCCGCGGCTCCACGAAGAGCAGCCCGAGCTCGCCGTCGGGCGGGGCGCCCTCCAGCGAGGCGACCCCGCGCACCCCGGTCTCGTCCTCGGCGACGACGACCCGCCTGCGCGCGACGTCGTCCGCGGCGATCGCGAGCTCGTCCCGGCACGCGGCGAGGAACTCCTCGTCGTACCCCCAGTGCGCCTTGGACCGCAGGACCAGCTCGGTGAGCTCGGTCGCCTCGTCGGCGCGGGCCGGCCGGATCCGCACGTCAGCCCCCGGCGAGCACGTCGGCCAGGTCGAACGTGACCGGCCGCTCCAGCTGCTCGTACGTGCACGAGCGCGGGTCGCGGTCGAGGCGCCAGCGCACGAACTGCGCGGTGTGCCGGAACCGGTCGCCTTCCATGTAGTCGTAGCGGACCTCGACCACCCGCTCGGGCCGCAGCGGGACGAAGGACAGGTCCTTGCCCGCGTTCCAGCGGCTGGTCTCGTTCTTGCGCGGGGTGCGCTCGCCCTGTTCGTGGGCGGCCCAGTTCCACGGGTGGTCGTCGAACGTGGTGACCAACGGCTGGAGCTCCTTCAGCAGCGCCCGCCGGGTGGCCATCGGGAACGCGCCGACCACGCCGACCGAGTTGAGCACGCCGCGGTCGTCGTAGAGGCCGAGCAGGAGCGAGCCGAGCGCGTCCGGGCCGGACTTGTGCACCCGGTACCCGGCCACCACGCAGTCGGCGGTGCGCTCGTGCTTGATCTTGCTCATCACCCGCTTGTCGGGCTGGTAGGGCAGGTCGGGCTTCTTCGCGATGAGCCCGTCCAGCCCGGCCCCCTCGAACTGCTGGAACCACTGCCTCGCCGTGTCGAGGTCGCGGGTGAGCGGGGTGACGTGGACAGGCGGCGCCGCGTCGGCGAACGCCTCCTCCAGCAGGGCGCGGCGTTCGGCGAACGGGCGTTGGGTGAGGTCGTCGTCGCCGAGCGCGAGCAGGTCGAACGCGATGAAGCTCGCCGGCGTCTGCTCGGCGAGGAGGTTGACGCGGCTCTCCGCCGGGTGGATGCGCTGCTGCAGCGCCTCGAAGTCGAGCCGGTTGCGGGCGGTGTCGGCCACCACGATCTCCCCGTCGACCACGGCGCGCTCGGGGAAGTTCGCGATGACGGCCGCGACGACCTCGGGGAAGTAGCGGGTCATCGGCCGCTCGTTGCGGCTGCCGATCTCCACCTCGTCGCCGTCGCGGAAGATGATCGAGCGGAAGCCGTCCCACTTCGGCTCGTACATCTGGCCTGCGGGGATGTCGCCGATCGGTTTGGCCAGCATCGGCGCGACGGGCGGCATGACCGGGAGCTTCACGGCCGCCAGTCTGCCGCATGGCCCGTGTTTGTGCCGGTATGCATGAGTCATGCATGACACGAGGAGGACGGCGAACCTGCTCGGGGCGACCGCACTGGCCGTCACCGACCTCGCCCTCGCGGGCGCGGCCGGCGCCGTCGGGGTGAGCGGCAGCGGCGCCGCCGCGCTGGTCGTGCTCGGTGCGGACCCGGGCATCAGCGTCACGGAGCTGGGCAGGCGGGTCGGCCTGACCCAGTCGGCGGCCGCCCGGATGGTCGACGCCCTGGAGGCGCGCGGCCTCGTCGAGCGGCGGCCGACGTTCGGGAAGTGGGTTGCCGTCCACCCCACCGACGCGGGCCGGAGGGCCGCGGCGACCCTGCTGGACGCGCGCGGGGACCGGCTCGCCGCCCTCGTCGGTGCGCTCCCGCCGTCCGATCAGGAGGCCCTCGCCGGGCTGCTGGAAGGGCTGCTGCGCGCGCTCTACGCCGAGGTCGGCAGCGCCTGGCGGGTGTGCAGGCTGTGCGACCGGCCCTGCTGCACCGAGGCGGGCGCGGTCTGCCCGGTGGGGCAGGCCGAACGGGACGCCACCGGTGGGTGAGGCGCTCGCCCTCGGCGCCGCGCTGTGCTTCGGGATCACCGACTTCGCGAGCGCGCTGCTCGCCCGTCGTGTGCACAGCGCCGCGGTCGCGCTCGTCGCGCAGCTCGGGGGCACGGCGCTGGTTTCGGGTGCGGCGGTGGTGGTGCCTGCGTCGTCGGTGACCACGGGCGCGCTCGGGTGGGGAGCGCTGTCCGGGGTCGGGACGGGGATCGGGGTCGCGTTCCTGTTCCGCGGCATGGGCAACGGGCAGCTCTCGGTCGTCGTGCCGCTGAGCGATGTCGCGGGCGTGGTGGTGCCGGTCCTGTTCGGCGTGCTCCTGCTCGGGGAGCGGCCGTCGGCCACCTGCTGGCTCGGGATCGTCGCGGCCGCACCCGCGCTGTGGCTCGTCACCGGCGCCGGGACGCGGCGCGGCTCGGCCGCCGGGAGCGCCGACGGCCTGCTGTCGGGGCTCGGGTTCGCGCTGCAATTCGTCGCGCTCGTGCCGGTGGACCCGGCGGCCGGCCTGTGGCCGCTGGTGGCGAGCCGGGTCGCGTCCGTCGCCGTCCTGGTGGTCGTGGTGCTGCGCGCGGGTGCGCGCGTGCGGATGCCGCGGCGGCTCGCGCTGGGGTGCGCGGCCAGCGGCGCGGTCGGGACGCTCGCGATCGCCTGCTACACGTTCGCGACCCGGGAGCAGCTGGTCTCGGTGGCCGTCGTGCTCTCGGCGCTGTACCCGGTGGTGCCGGTGCTGCTCGGGCTCACCGTGCTGAGGGAGCAGCTCACCCGGGGGCAGGCCGCCGGGCTCGGGCTGGCCGGGGCCGCGGTCGGTCTGATCGCGCTCGCCGGCTGAGTTCCGGTCGAATGCCGGGGAAGTGCCACCGCCGTTCCTGTTGAGCGCGGCGCCGCCGGTGTTTGGTCGTTGGCATCGCTCACGACCACCGGAGAGGAGCAAGAGATGCACACCATCGCACGTCACGTCCGCCGCGCCGGGGCCGTCCTGCTCGTCGCGGGCGCGGTGGGGCTGGGCATCGCCGCACCGGCCGCCGCGGCGCCGCAGCCCAGGGGTGAGGAGCGCTGCACCGGCCCGTTCGACGGGGTGAGCGTCTGTTATCGGCTCGACCGGGGCCAAACGCCCGACCAGACGACGGTGACCGCGATCGTGCGCGCCGAGGCCGGGCGGACCCTGCAGGGCGCTCTGGTCGCGATCGAGGCGTGCGACCCCGCCTGCAAGCCGGTCGGGGTGGAGACCGGGCGCAACGCCACCGCCGTCGACGTCACCCGGCCGTACGGGCGCGGCGTCGGCTTCTACCGCGCCAACGCCAGCTGGGTGGACGACCGTCAGCACCTGCACACCGGCGTGACCGCCGAATAGGTGCGGCGAACGGTGGAAATGGCTGGCCCGAACGGGCGACCGTCGGGGCGGATCCGTAATACCCGCCGCGGCCCCCGCGCTGAGTTCGTAGAGGACGCAGGAGAGCGGGGGGCTCGTGATGGTCTTCGGGGATCTGCTTCGCAGCCACCGGCTGCGGGCCGCGCGCACCCAGGAGGAGCTGGCCGAGCAGGCGGGCCTGAGCGTGCGGGCGCTCGGGAAGCTCGAGTCGGGGGAGACCGTCCGGCCGCGGCCGGTCACCGTGCGGCTGCTGGCGAGCGCCCTCGGGCTCACCGGGACGGAGCGGGCGGCGTTCACCGCGGCCGCGTTCGGCATCGGGCCGCTCGGCGAGGACGGCCCGCGCCACCGGGCCACCGCCTGAGGCAGCGGGGTGGCCCGCTTCAGCCGCGCCGAGCTGGAGGCCGCGCGCGAGCGCACGATCGACGACGTGCTGCCCGGCCCGGGGGACCCGCCGCTGCGGGTGCTGTTCTGCGGCATCAACCCCGGGCTGGTCTCCGCGGCCACCGGCCACCACTTCGCGCGGCCGGGCAACCGGTTCTGGCCCGCGCTGCACGGCGCCGGGTTCACCCCGCGGCTGCTCACACCCGCGGAGCAGGGGGAGCTGCCCGCGCTCGGGCTGGGCATCACGAACCTGGCGCCGCGGGCGACGGCCCGGGCCGACGAGCTCACGCCCGCCGAGCTCGTCGCGGGCGCCGGGCGGCTGAGGGAGCTGGTGGCGCGGTACCGGCCGGCGTGGCTCGCCGTCGTCGGGGTGACGGCGTACCGGCTGGCGTTCGGGGCCCCGCGGGCGGCGGTCGGGCCACAGGAGGAGCGGATCGGTGACACCGGGGTGTGGGTGCTGCCGAACCCGAGCGGGCTCAACGCCCACTGGCAGCTGCCGGGCATGATCGCGGAGTTCGCGCGGCTGCGGGCGGCGGTCGAAGCGGGGTAGCCGGCCGCCCAGGCCACGACGCGCGGGGACCGAGAGGCGACGCGCCCGGGCCGCGACTCGCCCGCATCCAGAGCGCGACTCGCCGACGCCCAGCCCGCGACTCGCCGACACCCGGCGCGCGACTCGCGGGTCAGTCGAGGGGCTGGGGCTCCTCGTCGGGCGGGGCCTCGCCCTCGCGTTCGTCGCGGTCGGCCCACTCGAGCAGCTCGTCGATCGGGAAGACGGCGTCGTCGATGCCCTCGTGCAGGTCGCCGAGCTCCGCGTATCGCGGCGGGACGGTGGCGATGGTGAAGTCGCGCGGGTCGGCGTCGTCGATCTCGTCCCACCGGATCGGGGTGGACACCACGGCCTCGGGCACGCCGCGCACGGAGTAGGCGCAGCGGATCGTGTGGTCGCGGGTGTTCTGGTTGTAGTCGACGAAGATCGACTTGGGGTCGCGGTCCTTGCGCCACCACGTCAGGTCGACGAGCTTGCAGCGGCGGGCGACCTCGCGGGCGAACGCGTGCGCGGCGCGGCGGACGTCGGCGAACCCGTGCTCCGGCGGGATCCGCACGTACACGTGCAGGCCCTTGCCGCCCGAGGTCTTCGGCCAGCCGACCGCACCCAGCTCGTCGAGCACCTCGTGGGCGACGTGCGCCACGCGGCGGACGTCGGCGTAGTCGGCTTCGGGCATCGGGTCGAGGTCGATGCGCCACTCGTCGGGCTTCTCGGTGTCGAAGCGCCGGGAGTTCCACGGGTGGAACTCGACGGTGGACATCTGCACCGCCCACACCACGTCGGCGATGTGTTGCACGCACAGCTCGTCGGCCGTGCGGTTCCAGCGGGGGAAGTGGATCCGGACGGTCTGCACCCAGTCGGGCGCGCCCTTCGGCAGCCGCTTCTGGTGCACCTTCTCACCGGTGACCCCGGTGGGGAACCGGTGCAGCATGCACGGCCGGTCGCGCAGCGCGCGCACGATGCCGTCGGAGACCGACATGTAGTACTCGGCCAGGTCGAGCTTGGTCTCCCCGCGGGCCGGGAAGTAGACCCGGTCGGGGTTGGAGATCCGCACGACCCGGTCGCCGACCTCCAGCTCGACGGCTGGCCCCGCCATCGCCGGCTCAGCGCCGCCAGGACGTGCGCTTGCGCACCGAGTGCGCCACGAGCCCGATCGCCATGACGATCGCGAGGCCGACGAGCCAGACGTTCGCGGTGTGGTTCACCAGGTTGTTGTTGGTGAAGTTGAAGACGACGAGGAGGAACACGCAGAACCAGCCGGCGATCACCATGCCGCGCGGGAAGCCGCCGTGCCAGCCCCACTCGACCGAGGGCTCCTCCTCGGGGTCGACCTCCGGCCGACGCGCCAGCTCACGGGTGTTCCTCGCCACCGAAGTCCTCCTGGTCCGCCTGAACTACGGCCCTCATCGTCGCACAACACGGCGCCGGGGATGATGGACGGTGATGACCAGTCGCTCCGTCGTCGTGCTGGGGTCCACCGGCTCCATCGGCACGCAGGCACTCGAGGTCGTCGCCGCCCACCCGGACCGGTTCACGGTCGCGGGCCTCGCGGCCGGCGGCCGGGACACCGACCTGCTGGTACGGCAGGTGCGGGAGCACCGCGTGCCCCGGCTCGCCGTCGCGAGCCACGACACCGCCGCCGAGCTGCGCGAGCGGCTCCCCGGCGTCGAGGTGCTGGCCGGGCCGGACGCGGCGACCGAGCTCACGGCCACCGCGGGCGCCGACACCGTGCTCAACGGGATCACCGGCTCCGTGGGGCTCGGGCCCACGCTGGCCGCGCTCGCCTCCGGCGCCACCCTCGCGCTCGCCAACAAGGAATCGCTGGTGGCCGGCGGATCGCTGGTCACGGGCGCCGCCGCGCCGGGCCAGATCGTGCCGGTCGACTCCGAGCACTCCGCGCTCGCCCAGTGCCTGCGCGGAGGGCGGACCGACGAGGTCGAGCGGCTGGTGCTCACCGCGTCCGGCGGCCCGTTCCGCGGGCGGCGGCGCGAGGAGCTCGCGGACGTCACCGTGGACGAGGCGCTCGCCCACCCCACGTGGGCGATGGGCACGGTCATCACGATCAACTCGGCGACACTGGTCAACAAGGGCCTCGAGGTCATCGAGGCGCACCTGCTGTTCGGGGTGCCCTACGAGCGGATCGACGTGGTCGTGCACCCGCAGTCGATCGTGCACTCGATGGTGACGTTCACCGACGGCTCCACGCTCGCCCAGGCCAGCCCGCCGGACATGAAGCTGCCGATCGCGCTCGCCCTCGGCTGGCCGGACCGGCTCACCGGCGCCGCCCCGCCCTGCCGCTGGGACGCCGCGCAGAGCTGGACGTTCGAGCCGCTGGACGACGACGCGCTCCCCGGCGTGCGGCTGGCCAGGGCGGCCGGCGCGGCCGGCGGGAGCGTGCCCGCGGTGTTCAACGCCGCGAACGAGGAGGCCGTCGCCGCGTTCGTGGCCGGCGAGCTGCCCTTCGCCGGCATCTTCGAGGTGCTGGAGGAGGTGCTCGACGCGGCCGACGGCTGGACCGCCGACCCCGCTACCGTGGCGGACGTGCTGGCGGCGGAGGAATGGGCGCGGGCGCGCGCGGGCGAGCTCGCGGCGTCGCGGAGGAAGGCGCTCCCGAGGGGAGCGGGGCTGTCATGATGTTCGTGCTCGGGATCCTGCTGCTGTTCGCCGGGATCATGTTCTCGGTGGCCTGGCACGAGCTCGGCCACTACCTGGCGGCGCGCAAGTTCGGCATCAAGGTCCCGGAGTTCTTCGTCGGGTTCGGCAAGACGCTGTGGTCGCGCCAGGTCGGCGAGACGGAGTTCGGCGTCAAGCTGATCCCGCTCGGCGGCTACGTCCGCATGATCGGCATGCTGCCGCCGGCCAAGGGCGAGACGCTGGGCCGCAGCCGCCGCACCGGCCCGTTCCAGGGCCTCATCGACGACGCCCGCAGGCAGTCGGCGATGGACGTCCGGCCCGAGGACGCGCACCGGCAGTTCTACACGCGCGCCCCGTGGAAGCGGATCGTCGTGATGGCGGCGGGGCCGTTCCAGAACCTGATCCTCGCGGTGGTGCTCTTCGCGATCGCGATCATGGGGATCGGGGTGCCGACGAACAGCACCACGATCGCGACGGTCAGCGAGTGCGTCCTCCCCGCGTCGGCCCCGGCCACCGACGTGTGCCCCGCCGACGCCCCGCCCAGCCCGGCCGCGGCGGCCGGGCTGCGACCCGGCGACAAGATCGTGGCCTTCAACGGCGCGCCCGTGGTGGAGAACGACTGGCGGGCCCTGCAGGAGGCCATCCGCGCCGCCTCCGGCACCGTCACGATCACGGTGGAGCGCGGCGGCGAGCGGCTCGACCTCACCCCCACGCTGATCCGCACCGAGGCCCGCGACCTCGACGACCCGGACCGCATCGTGGAGGCGAGCTTCCTCGGCGTCACCCCGGTGCGGACGATCGCGCGGCAGGGGCCCGACGCCGTGGTCGTGGCGGTCGGTGATGTGATCGTCCGAACCGGTCAGGCCATCCTCAACCTGCCCGAGCGGCTGCCCAACCTGTTCGGCTCGGCGTTCCTCGGCGCCGAGCGCGACCAGGACGGGCCGGTCGGCATCGTGGGGGTGTCGCGGATCGGGGGCGAGTTCCTGGCCTCCGCGGAGTTCACCGCCACCCAGCAGGTGCTGTTCCTGTTCAACCTGCTGGCGCTGGTGAACATCTCGCTGTTCATGTTCAACCTGCTGCCGCTGCCCCCGCTCGACGGCGGGCAGATCTTCCCCGCGCTGTGGGAGGCGGTGAAGAAGCGCATCGCGCGGATGCGCGGCCGGCCCGACCCGGGCCCGGTGGACGCGGCGAAGCTGCTGCCGATCGCCTACGTGGTGGCGCTGCTGTTCATCGGGTGGTCGGCGATCCTGCTGGTCGCCGACGTGGTCAACCCGATCCAGCTGCCGTTCTGACCGGTGGGGGTGATGCATCAGGCGGCGGTCGTGGCGATCCGTCGGGCCGACGTCCGGCCGTGGCTGTTCACCCCGCCCCACGACGCCGCTCGGCGCGGACTACCCGGAGGACGACGTTCTGGTCCGTCGTCTTCGACGACGGGGGCTTCGAGCTGCCGGCCCGAGGCCCGGTGGATGACGAGGGGCGGATCCTCGTGTGACGGTCACCGGGCCGCGGCGCCCTCCACCGAGCGGGACCACTCCTCGGCGTGGCGGCGCTGGTCCTCCACCGTGGCGAGCAGGGCGGGATCGGCCTCGGCGAAGGTGTCGACCACGTCGCTCGAGCGGGCCGGCTCGCCCATGCGGATCACGTAGACGCTGAGGCCCCCGCCCATGTCGCGCTGCATGGCGCTGGGGTAGGTGTCGAGTCGGGAGCCCTGGACGGCGACGAACCAGCCCTCCGGCTCGAGCTGCTCGCGGAACCGGACGAGCGCGTCGAACATGTCGTGGGCGCTGACCTCGAGCGCGGGCCCGGACCACTCCAGCTCCGCCCGGTACACGTCGTCCGGGCCGCGGCCGATCCACCACCAGCGGATCACCGCGCGCTGGCGCTCCTCGCCGCGGACCAGCAGCACCGGAACGGTGTCGGACCGTTCGTCGGTCGCGCGCGGGTGTGGCACCGGGCCGGGGTGGTCGCGGGCGTAGGTCTCCGAGGCGAGCACCCGCTCCAGCTCGCGGCGGATCGTCGGCACGTCGACGAACTTCGCGATCGCCGCCGTCGCCGCCGACTCCCCGGTGTCGAGGATGCCGAGCAGCAGGTGCTCGGGTCCGAGGTGCTGGTGGCCGCGCCGTCTGGCCTCGGCCTCGGCGTGCTGGAGCACGTTCCGGTAGTGCGACGTCGGGTGCAGCGGTGCGTCGTCGGTCGGCACGGCCCCCATCGTGGTCCGAAACGCGCTCCGGCGCAGGGCCGTTCGGCGATACGGGCCATCGTGGGCCTCACCACCGGTGGAGGTCGGGCCGGCGGAGGCGCCTCCCGCCGGAGGTCGTCCTGCGCGCAGGCTCGCTCCCACAGACGGGCAACGGCACCGGGCCCGAGGTCGGGCAGCGGGACCCCGAGTGGACCGGCGAGCAGGTTCGCGAACTCCTCGACGGACTCCACCGCGCTCACCGTCCGCCCGCAGGTGCCCAGCCGCCGCAGCGTGCGGGACAGCAGCAGGAGCGTGTGGGCCACCCCGGGGGCGCGCCACCACGAGCGTCGTCACGTACGGCGACTCGGGGGACGTGGCGAGCCGGTGCGAGTGCCCCTCGAAGTCGGCGAGCTCGCGCGGTTCCCGGCGGAAGTCGTAGGAGCCGATGCTGCCGCGCGGGTGGTGCACGAAGCGCCAGGTCTCGTCGTCGAGCCGGTCCAGCCGGTAGGTGAACCCGTGCTGCTCGTGGACGCCCTCGCGCAGCGGCAGCGGGTCGAGGAACCCGTCGCCGATCCCGGCGTCTGCGAGCCACCGCCGCCCGTCGGCGTCGACCAGCAGCACGGTGTGGTTGCCCCACGCCGCGTCGCCGCGGGTCGCGCGCAGCACGCCCGCCTCCGCCGTCGTCACCGGGAAGCCCGCAGCGCGCAGCAGCGCGGCGAGCCCGCCGTTCTGCTCGTAGCAGTAGCCGCCGCGCCGTCGCGTGACGATCTTGTCCAGCAGGCTCGGCTCGTCCAGGCGGATCTGCCTGCCGAGCTGGATGTCGAGGTTTCGTACGGCACGGCGCGGCGCCAGGCGCGGTGCAGTGCCACGAGGGTGGCGGCGTCTCGGCCGAGCGGGCCGGCGTAGCCGATCCGGCGGAGCATCGCGTCGAGCACCGCGGCCTCCTAACCGATAGATGACCCTCCGCTTCATCCCACAATACGGTAGGAAATCCTCCGGTTACACTCGGCGCGTGCCCGATCAGGAACGCGGCCGCGGGATGCGGGCCGACGCACGGCTCAACCGCGAACGCATCGTCGCCGCGGCGCGCGAGCTGGTCGCCGAGCACGGGCCGGACACCACCACGGAGGCGGTCGCGCGCCGCGCGCGGGTGGGCATCGGCACCGTGTACCGGCACTTCCCGGACCGCGCGGCCCTCGTGCGCGCGCTCGCGCTCGACAGCTTCCAGCGAGTGGTCGACCTGGCGCGGACCGCCGAGGACGAGGAGCCGACCGCGTGGGCGGCCCTGTCGCGCTTCGTCCTCGACGCCGCCGACGAGCTGCGGCTCGCCACGTGGCTGTCGATCTGGTTCGCGAGCACCTGGGACGAGCTGCGGGCCGACCCGGAGAACCGGCGGCTGCGGCGGCTCTTCCTGGCGATCCTCGACCGCGTCGTGCGCCGCGCCCAGCACGAGGGCGCCCTCCGCGCGGACGTCGCCGTCGACGACGTCGCGCTGCTGCTCGCCGCGCTCCTGCGGCCGATCCCCGGAATCCCACCCGCCGAGGCGCAGCGCAGCGCCCGGCGCCACCTCGTGCTGGCGCTGGACGGGCTCCGCGCCGGCGGCCCCGCCTCCCCCTTGCCCGAGCAGGGCGTCCGCATCGCCCGGACGCGCGGCGACGACTAGGTTCGAGGCGTCATGAGCGACAGCACCCCGCTGGGGGACTTCCTCAGAGCGCGGCGCGAGGCCGTCACGCCGCGGGACGTGGGGCTGCCCGGGCACGGCCGCCGCCGGGTGCGGGGGTTGCGCCGCGAGGAGGTCGCCATGCTCGCCGGCGTGAGCGCCGACTACTACGTGCGCCTCGAACAGGGCCGCGAGTCCAGCCCTTCGCTCCAGGTGCTCGACGCGATCGCCGCCGCCCTCCGCCTCGACGGCGACGCCCACGACCACCTGCGCCGGCTCGCCCGGGCGCCCCGGGAGCGGCGGAGCGCCCCGGCCGGCCCCGACCAGGTCAGCCCGCAGCTGTTCGAGCTGATCGACGGCTGGCCCGACACGCCCGCCTTCATCCTGGGGCCGGCCCTCGACGTCCTGGCGCACAACGCGCTCGCCGCGGCCCTGCACAGCGGGTTCGAGCGGTTCGACAACCTCGCCCGCATGGTCTTCCTGGACCCGGCCGGGCGGACCTTCTACCGGGACTGGGAGCAGGCCGCGGACTCGTCCGTGGCCGAGCTGCGCGCCGCGTACGGCCACGACCCCGGCTCCCCGCGGATCGCCGAGGTCGTCGACCTGCTCCGCGCGGGGAGCCCGGAGTTCGCCGAGCGGTGGGCGCGGCACGAGGTGATGCGCAAGACCCGGCAGGCGAAGCGCCTCGCCCACCCGGACGTGGGCGAGCTGGACATCCGACTCCAGGCCTTCCGCGTCAACGACGCCCCGCACCAGCAGCTCGTCGTCTACCAGGCCGCACCGGCCGGCGCCGCCGCCGTGGCCTTCGCCGAGCTGCGGGCCCGCGCCGCGCGGCAGGACGAGGCGCGCAGCAGCGCTCGATGATCCGACGAACGGCGCGTTCGCCCGATGGGTTTCGACGAACGCGCCGTTCGCCGGAACGCGTGGGAGCCGGTCAGGCGGCGAGCAGGTGCCCCGCCCCCGGGACCTGCGGCGGCAGGCCCAGTTCGGTGAGGATCCGGTGCGCCGTGGCCGTCGCCGCGGACAGGACGGGCAGCCCGGCCTCGGCCTCGATCGCCTCGACCGACTCCAGCGAGGGCATCTGCACGCACGCGGAGACCACGAGCGCGTCGGCGCCGGTCAGGTCGAGCTTGCGCCAGTGCTCGCGCAGGTCGGCGGGGTCGAGGCGGGCGACGGCGAGGTTGTCGGGCACCTCGAGCGACAGGGCGTCGGTGACCTCGACGCCCGCGTCCTCCAGGTAGGCCACCACCAGCTCGGTGAGCGGCTTCAGGTACGGGGTGATGATCGCGACCTTGCGCGCGCCGAGTGCCGCGATCCCCGACAGCAACGCGCCCGCGCTGGACACGACCGGTGCCTGCGCGCCCTCGGCGCGCAAAGCGGCCCTGATCGTCTCCTCCGCGGTGCAGTGGTAGCCGGGGCCCTGGGCCATGATCGCGACCAGGCAGGCGGTGGCGACCACGTCGGGACGGACGTCCGCCAGCTCCGCGGCCGCCCGCTCGGCCTGCGCGTTCATGGCCCGCAGCTGCTCGGGCGTCACGTGCTGCATGCGCGCCCGCGCCGAGTGGAAGACGAACCGGTCCCGCGGGTGTTCCCGCTCGCGGGCGGCGAGCATCCGGGGCAGCTCGGTCTCCATCGTGCGGTTCGAGCTCGGGACGATCATCCCGACGTGGTGCGTGCCCATGCTCAGCGCCTGCCCGCGGGGCGCATCTCCGGCACGGTCAGCTCGCCCGCGTCGACGATGAGTTCGTCGTCGAGGTACAGCGAGCAGCCGCGCATGGGGATGTCGAAGTGGCAGGGGGTGTCGTTGGGGCCGCCGAGCTCGTTGTTCGGGCCGATGGAGAACATGACGTTGCCGTAGAAGCTGCGCAGCTCCATGCCCATGCCCCCGCCGAACTGGGTGAGCCCGTGCCAGTGGGCGCGTTCGTCGAGGCCCCAGCCGACGTGGCTCATGCCGTAGCCGCGCGGGTCGTCGAAGCTCTTGATGTAGGAGTCGAGAAGCTCGGCGTCGAGGCTGGAGTGGCCGTCGAGGCCGCGGATGTCGCGGATGAACCCGGCCTCGATGGTGAACTCCACCGGTGTCTGCACGTAGGTGTTGAACGGCAGCAGGACGTCGCCGGGCGCGAGGACGATCCGGCCGTCGACCCCGTCGTCGGCGCCGCCGGTGAACACGAACGCGGCGGGCCAGTGGTCCCAGCGGCCGGGCTGGTCGGTGTAGCCGTACTCGCTCATCGTCGGGTACACGCCGAGCCGGTAGGTGACGTCGGTGCCGTGCGGGCTGGTGATCCGCATGGTCTGGGCCTTGGCGAGCAGCTCGGCGCCGACCTCGACGCGCTCGCGCAGCTCCTTGGTCGGCATGAGGCGGGCCAGCAGCGGGGCGGGCTCGACCGCGGTGAGGATCCGGGTGCCGGCGGCCTGGATCTCGAACTGCTCCTTGGAGAACAGCAGGAACGTGCAGTCGACGAGCATGTCGACGGACTTGAGCGCCTCGACCGCGAGCGGGTTGGTAGCCAGCCCGGAGTCGCCGACGGCCCACGCGCCGCTGGGCGTGGCCGGGTTGGGCAGGCGCAGGTGGAAGGTGGCGGCGCCGAGCTTCTGCGCGGCCCACATGAACGCGCTCGCGTACTCGGCGCGGTCGTCGCCCCTGGTCAGGACGGCGACGGTCTCGCCATCGTGCACCCCGGACAGCGTCAGCTGCTGCAGGCAGATCTCGTTGAACAGGTTCTGGTCCA
>NZ_DATGOP010000131.1:0-16245 GCF_035305885.1 Pseudonocardia sp. | reverse complement strand
GCCCGCCGCGACAGCGTGTGGATCGCCGAGCTCGGCGAGCGCACCCCGAAGCTGACGCCGGTGCTCACCCAGGCCGACGACGTGCAGTGCCACGCGTGGGTCGACCGGGACGGCCTGCTGTACCTGCACACCACCGACGGCGCCCCGCGCTGGCGGCTGGCGGTCACCGACCCCCGCACCCCGACCCGCGAGCACTGGCGCGAGCTGGTGCCCGAGGACCCCGGCTCGGTGCTGCAGGCGGTGCGCCGCCTGGAACGCCCGGACGGCGCGCCCCTGCTCGCCCTCGCCCGGGCCCGCCACGCCGTCGCCGAGGTCGTGCTGCACGAGCTGGACGGCGCCCGGTACGGCGAGGTCCCCCTGCCCGGCACCGGCACGCTCACCGGCTTCTCGGTGGCCGACCGGGACACCCCTTCCGAGGCGGGCCGGCTGTGGCTCGGGTGGACCGACCTCGTCACCCCGCCCGAGGTGCACCGCTTCGACCTCGCCACCGGCACCACGGTGCGCGAGGAGGGCGCGCCCGGCTCCGTCGACGTGCCCGAGGTGCGCACCGAGCATCGCGCGTTCACCTCCGCCGACGGCACGACCGTGCGGATGTTCGTGATCAGCCCGCCCGACGCGGACGGCCCGCGGCCCGCGCTCGTCACCGGCTACGGCGGCTTCGGCATCAGCCGCGAGCCCGCCTACACCGCGTCGGCGCTCGCCTGGGTCGAGGCCGGCGGCACGTTCGCGCTGGTCTCCCTGCGCGGCGGCGGCGAGGAGGGCGAGGAGTGGCACCTCGCCGGCAACCGCGCCAACAAGCAGAACGTCTTCGACGACCTGCACGCCGCTGCCACCGCGCTGATCGACGCAGGTGACACCACCGCCGACCGGCTCGCGATCATGGGCGGCTCCAACGGCGGCCTGCTCGTCGGCGCCGCGCTCACCCAGCGCCCCGACCTCTACCGGGCCGTCGTCTGCTCGGCGCCGCTGCTGGACATGGTGCGCTACGAGGAGTTCTCCCTCGGCCGCACCTGGAACGACGAGTACGGCACCGCCGCCGACCCCACCGAGTTCGCGTGGCTGCTGAACTACTCGCCCTACCACCACGTCGAAGAGGGTGTGGTGTACCCGGCCGTGCTGTTCACCGTGTTCGACTCCGACACGCGGGTCGACCCGCTGCACGCACGCAAGATGTGCGCCGCCCTGCAGCACGCCACCACGGGCGACCCGCAGACCCGTCCCATCCTGATCCGCCGCGAGACCGACGTGGGCCACGGCGCCCGCGCGGTCTCCCGCAGCGTCGCGCTGGCGGTCGACCAGCTGTCCTTCCTCGCCGCACACACCGGTCTGGAGCTGAAGTGACCCCCGCTCCCACTGCCGCCCTGCCCGGGGCCGCCGTGCCCGACCAGCCCACCTGCGCCTCCGACGCGGGAAGCTGGTGCGCGGAGTTCTACCGGGTGACCAACAGCGACTTCCTCGCCCGGTCCGCGGACACGATCGTGTCCACCACGTTCAACGTGACCCTCATCGTCGTCGTGTGCGTGGTGGCGCGGTTCCTGATCCACCGGGCGATCAACCGCATCGTCGACGGCGCCACCAACTCGCGGATCTCCCGCCTCCTCGGGCGGGCGCCGCGGCTGCGCAGCGGCAGCCAGGTGGCCGTCACGCCGCGGCGCGCCCAGCGCGCCCGCACCATCGGCTCGGTGCTGCGCTCGATCAGCTCCGTCGTGATCCTCACGGTCGGCGCGATCATGGTGCTCGCCGAGTTCGGGGTCGCGCTCGCCCCGATCCTCGCCTCGGCGGGCATCGTCGGCGTCGCGGTCGGTTTCGGCGCCCAGAACCTGGTGCGCGACTTCCTGTCCGGCATGTTCATGCTGCTCGAGGACCAGTACGGCGTGGGCGACATCATCGACGTCGGGGAGGCCAGCGGCGTCGTCGAGGCCGTCGGCCTGCGGATCACCACGCTGCGCGCGCTCAACGGCACCGTCTGGTACGTCCGCAACGGCGAGATCCTGCGCGTCGGCAACATGAGCCAGGGCTACGCCGTCGCGATCATCGACGTGCCGCTCGGCCACACCGCCGACGTCCCCGCGGCCACCGAGCTGGCCGAGCGGACCGCCACCGCGCGGATCGCCGAGGAGGACCTCGCCGACGTGGTCCTCGAGCCGCCGAAGGTGCTCGGCGTCGACCGGTTGGGTCCGGAAGGCGTCACGCTGCGGCTGACCATCAAGGTCAAGCCCGGCGAGCAGTTCTCGGTGCAGCGGGCCGTGAACGCCGCCATCGCCGACGCGCTCGAAGAGGCGAACGTGCCCCGTCCCCTCCTCGTGCCCACGGCCGACTTCCGCCCCTCGGCCTCCTAGCCGCACCGGAGGGGGATGATGGAGCCGTGACCGATCCTCAGAACTTCTACGCCGAGGTCGGCGGGGCCCCCGTCTTCGAGAAGATCGTCCGGCGGTTCTACGAACAGGTCGCCGAGGACGAGGTGCTGCGCCCCCTCTACCCGGAGGAGGACCTCGGCCCGGCCGAGGAGCGGTTGCGCCTGTTCCTGGAGCAGTACTGGGGAGGCCCGCGCACCTACTCCGAGCGGCGCGGGCACCCCCGGCTGCGCATGCGGCACGCACCGTTCAAGATCGGGCCGATCGAGCGTGACGCCTGGCTGCGCTGCATGAGGGTGGCGGTCGACGACGCGGGCCTCTCCCCGGCGCACCGCGACCAGCTGTGGCAGTACCTCACCTACGCCGCCCAGAGCATGGTCAACAGCCACTTCTGAGTTTCACCCGACCGCTGGAAGTACTACCCGGTGTGACGAACGGGCCTCGCTGAGTCCACGTTCGCTTGGCAAGATTTGGCCCGTGCAGTGGTGGCGGGACGCCGTGGTGTACCAGATCTACGTGCGTTCGTTCGCGGACGCGGACGGAGACGGCGTCGGCGACCTGGAGGGCATCCGCGACCGCCTCGGCTACCTGGAACTGCTCGGGGTCGACGCGATCTGGCTCACCCCGTTCTACACCTCCCCGATGGCCGACCACGGCTACGACGTGGCCGACCCGCGCAACGTCGATCCCGTCTTCGGCGACCTCGCCGCGTTCGACCGCCTCGTCGCCGACGCCCACGACCACGGCCTGCGCGTCACGATCGACCTCGTCCCGAACCACACCTCCAGCGAGCACGAGTGGTTCCGCGCCGCCCTGGCCGCCGCGCCCGGCAGCCCGGAGCGGGCCCGCTACCACTTCCGCCGCGGCCGCGGCCCGAACGGCGACCAGCCGCCGAACAACTGGCAGAGCGTCTTCGGCGGGCCCGCGTGGACGCGCGTGCAGAACCCCGACGGCAGCCCCGGCGAGTGGTACCTGCACCTGTTCGCCCCCGAGCAACCGGACCTGAACTGGACCAACCCCGAGGTGTGGGACGACCTGGAGAAGACGCTGCGCTTCTGGCTCGATCGCGGCGTCGACGGGTTCCGCATCGACGTCGCCCACGGCATGAGCAAGCCGCCCGACCTCCCGGACGCGCGCGGCGACCGCGCGCCGTCCCCGGACGGCGAGCGGTGGGCCGCCACGGTGGACGCGCCCGACCCGCGCTTCGACCACGACGACGTCCACGCCGTGCACCGCATGATCCGGGCGGTGCTCGACCACTACCCCGGCCGGCTCGTCGTCGGCGAGGTGTGGGTGGGCGACAGCGGCCGGTTCTCCCGGTACCTGCGCCCGGACGAGCTGCACCTGGGGTTCGACTTCCGGCTCGTGCGCGCGCCGTTCGAGGCCACCGCCATCCGCACCGCGATCGAGCAGACCCTCGCCGCCGTCGCCGACGTCGGCGCGCCCCCGGCGTGGACGCTGTCCAACCACGACGTCTCCCGGCCCGTCACCCGCTACGGCGGCGGGGTCGAGGGCCACGCCCGGGCCAGGGCGATGGCGCTGGTCCTGCTCGCGCTGCCCGGGGTCGTCTACCTCTACAACGGCGACGAGCTCGGCCTCCCCGACGCCGACCTGCCGGACGAGGTGCTGCAGGACCCGATCTGGGAGCTCTCCGGGCACACCCGCCGCGGCCGCGACCGGTGCCGCGTACCGATCCCGTGGGAGGGCAGCGCGCCCGGCTACGGGTTCACCTCCGGTGACCCGTGGCTGCCGATGCCCCCGGAGTACGGCAAGCTCGTGGCCGCCGAGCAGCTGGAGGACACCGGCTCCACGCTGTCGCTGGTGCGGCGGGCCATCGAGCTGCGCAAGACGCATCCCGGCTTCACCGGCTCCGAACTCGAGTGGTTCGGAGCCCCCGAGGGCTGCTTCGCCTTCCGCCGCGTGGGCACCACGCTCGTCTGCGCCCTCAACACCTCCGGCGAGACCGTCCCGCTCCCACCCGGCGAGGCCATCCTCGCCAGCGGGCCCCTGCCCGACGGCATGCTGCCGCCCGGCACCGCGGCCTGGCTGGCCTGAGCCCACGCGGGGAGCACCACCGCACCCGCCGCGACCTCCCGATCCCCTTCGGGGACAACACGCCCGGCTCCAGGCGAGCCGCATGCCCTCCTCGCCGCTCAGCGAGGCCCCGGCCAGCAGCCCTCTCCCGACGGCAAGCTGCCGCCCGGTACCACCTGCCCGGCCTGAACCCCTCAGCCGGCCGGTGCCGGGTAACGCCGTGCGGCGCCGGCGCCCCACCGCGTCACAGCCGCGGCTGCCCCGTGTCGATCCCCCGCGAGCACACCCCGCCCGGTGCCAGCGCGATCGAACCACCCCCGCCGGCGGGGCCACCCGGCCGGCGGCCCCGTACCCGACGGCACGCCGCCGCCCGGCACCGCTGCCCGGCCCGCCCGAGTCGGCTCAGCTGACCAACAGCGGGAGCGCCGTGAGGCGCCTGCGCACCACCGCGCCGTAGCGCGCGTCGAGCCGCAGCCACGTGCCGGTCGCCGACACGCGCACCACGCCGGCGTCGGGCCCGGAGTCGCCGAGGAACCCCATCCCGGACAGGGCGAACAGGCAGCGCAGCGGCACCTTCACCGCGGGCCGGGACTCGGACGAGACCGTCAGCACCGTCTGGTCCAGCAGCGAGGCGGGCGGCCCCAGCGGGCCGGCGTTCTCCCGGGCGACCACGAGCCCTCGCTCGGTGAGCCGCTCCAGCTCCGCGGCCGGCACGTCGTCCACCGCCTGCCATCCGTTCGCCGGGGGCAGCTCGCCCTGCCACAGCCCGCCCGCTCCGGGGTCGACGGTCCCGGACCGCTCCACCGTGAGCGCGGTGAGCAGGCCGCTGGCGGGCACCGTGACGTCGCCGGGCTCCAGCTCGCCGTGCACGGTGCGGGTGGCGAGCACGTCGAACGGCGTCGCCGCCCACGCCGTCACCATGCCGTCGCGGGCGACCAGCCGGACCAGCGCCGCCTGGTCGAGCCGCACCACCCGCGCGACGAACGCCCCGAGGTCGTTGCGCTCGTCCGGGTCCGGCACCGTCAACCGGGTCATGCCGCCCACCTCGCCAGGAACTCCCGCTCCTCGGGCGTGAGCCGCCGGGGCCGCTGGGCGTCCAGGTCGAACGCGGCGAGCCGGGTCTCCGCAGTGACGGCGACCGGGTTGTCCTCGTCTGGCCCGTCGTGCATGGCGTACCGGATGCGGAACGTCGCAGCCCGGATGTCGTCCACCGTCATCGCCACCCGCAACCGCCGCGAGCTGTACGGGATCTGCCGTTTGTACTCCACCGACAGCCCCGTGACGAGCAGCCCGGCGGCGAACCCCGGCACGCCTTCGGCCGCGGCGGCGTCGAAGACGAGCTGGATGCGCGCCTCCTCCAGCAACGTCACGGTGACCGCGTGGTTGACGTGCTGGAAGACGTCCTGGTCGGTCCAGCGCACGGGGACGTGAGCGATGAAGGCAGCCACGCCCCCACCTTCTCAACCGCCCCCGTGCGCGGGATCATCGGGCCAGCCCTCGCAGCTGGCGGGACACGACCGACAGCGTCGCGAGGTCCATCTGGCCTGCCTTCTCCACCTCCTGCAGGGCCGCGCGGGCGCGCACGAGGCGCGACGCGTTCGCCTTCTCCCAGAGCGCGATGGCCTTGTCCACCGGCGTGCCCGGGCTCGCCTCGCGCAGCGCGTCGAGGGTGATCGCCCGCAGGGAGGCGTACAGGTCGTCGCGCAGGGCCAGCCGGGCGAGCGCGTGCCAGCGGTCGCCCCGCTCCAGCGCGGTGACCGAGGTCAGCGCCGTGTCGATGCCCAGGTGCTCGGACAGGCCGTAGTACAGGGCCGCGACCTCCTGCGGCTCCCGCGCCTCCCGGTCGCGCTCCGACAGCTCGGTGAGCTCGACGACGTCGAGCAGCCCGTAGCGGTACACGAGCGCGGCGCACCGCATCGCCAGGTCGGCGTCGATCCCCTGCGAGCGCAGCTCCGCCGCCTTCATCTCGACGGCGGCCAGCTCGCGGCCCCGCATGAACCGCGGCAGCGCCGCGCTCAGCTCCCGCACCGTGGCGGCGAACCGGCTCACCTCCGCCCCCACGGCGAGCGGCTGCGGGCGGTTGGTGAGGAACCAGCGCGACGCCCGGTCCAGCAGACGCCTGCTCTCCAGCACGAGCTGGTCGGACACGGCCGTCGGGATCTGCGGCGAGCGCAGCTCCTCCCACAGCGCCGGCAGGTCGAACACCGCCGTGGTCACCGCGTAGGCGCGCAGCGCGTCGGCCGGGCCGGCCGACAGCTCCTCGCCCAGCCGGAACGCATACGTCATCCCCGCGCCGTCGACCATCTCGTTGACCAGCAGCGTGGTGACGATCTCCCGCCGCAGCGGGTGCTGGCGGACCGCGCCCGCGAACCGTTCGCGCACCGCCTGCGGGAAGTACTCCGGCAGCCGGGCCGCGAACGCCGGGACGTCGGGCAGGTCGGTGGCGAGGACCTCCGCGGTGAGGTCCAGCTTGGTGTGGGCGAGCAACGTGGCGAGCTCGGGGCTGGTGAGCCCGGCGCCCGCGGCCTCCAGGGCGCGGAAGCCCTCGGCGTCGGGGAGCACCTCGAGCTCCCGGTCGAGCCCGCGGCGGGCCTCCAGGTCGGAGGTCAGGCGGGCGTGCACGCTCACCATGGCCGGCGCGTGCGCCCGCGCGATCCCCAGCACCGCGTTCTGGTTGCGGTTGTCGTCGAGGACGAGCTCGGCCACCTCGTCGGTCATCTCGAGCAGGAGCTTGTTGCGCGCCTCCCGGTCGAGCTCCCCCGCGGCCACGAGCCGGTCCAGCAGGATCTTGATGTTGACCTCGTGGTCGGAGCAGTCGACGCCCGCCGAGTTGTCGATCGCGTCGGTGTTGATCTTCCCGCCGCGCCGGGCGAACTCGATGCGCCCGCGCTGGGTCAGGCCGAGGTTGCCGCCCTCGCCCACGACCTTCACCCGCAGCTCGGAGGCGTCGACCCGCACGGCGTCGTTGGCCTTGTCCCCGACGTCGGCGTGCGTCTCGTCCGACGCCTTCACGTAGGTGCCGATCCCTCCGTTCCACAGCTGGTCGGCGGGCGCGCGCAGGATCGCCGCGATCAGCTCCGGCGGGCTCAGCCGGTCGACGCCGTCGGGGATGCCGAGCGCCGCGCGCATCTCCGGGCCGATCGGCACCGATTTCGCCGTGCGCGGCCACACCCCGCCGCCCTTGCTGATCACGGACCGGTCGTAGTCGTCCCACGACGAGCGCGGCAGCGCGAACAGCCGCGCCCGCTCGTGGTAGCTCGCCTCCGGGTCCGGGTCGGGGTCGACGAACACGTGCCGGTGGTCGAACGCCGCCAGCAGCTTGATGTGGCGCGAGAGCAGCATCCCGTTGCCGAACACGTCGCCGGACATGTCGCCGATGCCGACGACGGTGAACTCCTGGCTCTGGGTGTCGACGCCCAGCTCCCGGAAGTGCCGCTTCACGCTCTCCCACGCACCGCGGGCGGTGATGCCCATGGCCTTGTGGTCGTAGCCGATCGACCCGCCGGAGGCGAACGCGTCGCCCAGCCAGAACCCGTACGACGCCGCGACCTCGTTGGCCACGTCGGAGAACTTCGCCGTGCCCTTGTCGGCGGCGACGACGAGGTAGGCGTCGTCGCCGTCGTGGCGCACGACGTTCGGCGGCGGGACGGTCTCGGTGGTCCCGTCGGGCTGCACGACGAGGTTGTCGGTGACGTCGAGCAGGCCGGAGATGAACGTCCGGTAGCAGTACTCGACCTCGTCGGGCCCCGCGTCGTCGCGGCGCACGATGAAGCCGCCCTTCGCCCCCACCGGGACGATCACCGCGTTCTTCACCGCCTGCGCCTTGACCAGACCCAGGATCTCGGTGCGGTAGTCCTGCGGCCGGTCCGAGTAGCGCAGGCCGCCGCGTGCCACCGGCCCGAACCGCAGGTGCACGCCCTCGACCCGCGGCGAGTACACGAAGATCTCGAACTTCGGCCGGGGCGCGGGCATGCCCGGCACCTCGCTCGGGTTCAGCTTGAACGAGAAGAACGGCCGGTCGCGGAACCAGTTCGTGCGCAGCGTCGCGCTGATCATCGCGAGGTAGCCGCGCAGGATGCGGTCGGCGTCCAGACCCGTGACGGCGTCGATGAGCCCGCGCACCTCGGCGAGCGCGGCGAGGTGCTCCCGCTCCCGCTCGGCGATCCCCGGCGCGAACCGCGCCCGGAACAGGTTGATCAGCGCACGCGCCACCGCCGGGTGCGCCAGCAGCGTGTTGGCCATGTACTGGGGTCCGTAGGGGCTGCCGAGCTGCCGCGCGTACCGGGCGTAGGCGCGCAGCACGGCCGCCTCGCGCCACGACAGCCCGGCCCGCAGCACCAGCGCGGAGAAGCGGTCGGACTCGGCGTCGCCCGCCCACGCCGCGCGGAACGCGGCGCGGAACGCCTCCACCGCCGCCGGGTCGTCGAACGCCGCCCGGGTCGACTCGTCGACCTGTAGGCCGAAGTCGTAGAGGTAGCACTGCAGCCCGTCCGGACGGGTGAACTCCGACGGGCGCTCGTCGAGCACGTCGACACCCAGCTGCTGCAGCAGCGGCAGCACCGCGGTGAGCGAGGCGGGGGCGCCCGCGAGGTAGAGGGTGAACCGCGGCTCGCCGCCCTCGACGTCGGCGGTGTAGAGGCGGGTGTCGAACTCGCCCGGGCCGGAGAGCGCCGCGATCCGCCGCAGGTCCTCCACGGCGTGCTGCGGGTCGACGGCCGCCTTGTAGGCCTCGGGCACGCCCGGCAGGAGGTCGGCCACGGCCGCCGAGTCGGGCTGCGAGACCAGGCGGTCGTCCCAGGTGCGGACGGCCTCGGTGAGCTCGTCCTGCAGCGCGGCCACATCGACGTCGCCGAAGCCCGCGGCGTCGGGCGGGGCCTGCACCGTGAAGTGCACCATCGCGAGGCTGGACTCCGACAGGCGCACCGTGAACTCGACGTGGTGGCCGCCCAGCCGCTTCTGCAGCAGCTCGGACATGCGGATGCGGGCGTCGGTGGTGTAGCGGTCGCGCGGCACGTACACCAGGCACGAGATGAACCGCCGGTACGGGTCGGGCCGCAGGAACAGCCGCACCGCCCTGCGCCCGGCCACCGCGAGCACCCCGACCGCGGTGTCGTGCAGCTGCTGCTCGCCCACCGCGAGCAGCTCCTCGCGTGGCAGGCCGGAGATGACCTCCAGCATCCGCTGCCCCGAGTACGACTCCAGCGGGAAGCCCGCCCGGCGGATCGCCTCGCGGACGCGCCGCTCCACGAGCGGGATGTCCAGCACGCTCTCGTACAGCGCGGGCACGGTCAGCAGGCCGAGGAAGCGGTGCTCCGCGTCGACCTCGCCGTCGTCGTCGAACGTCCGGACCGCGATGTAGTAGGGGTGCACGGGCCGCAGCGGGCTGGGCGCGCTCGCGCGGGTCATCACCAGCATCTCGTCCTGGTCGCGAGTCTTCTCGACGTCCGGCGCGAACCGCTCGCCCATCGTCGAGCCCTCACGCAGCACGCCGAGCCCGGACTCGGCTTCCGGCTGCAGGTCGTCCCCCGTGCACCGCTGGTAGCCGAGGAAGGTGAAGTGTCCGTCGGCGAGCCAGCGCAGCAGTTCGGCGACCTCGGCGGGGTCCGGGTCGTCGGGCGCGGGTGCCCGGCTCGGCAGCTGGTCGGCCACCTCCAGGGCCTGCCGGGTCATGGGCTCGGCGTCCTCGACGACCTCGCGGACGTCGCGCAGCACCCGGCCCAGCTCCCGTTCCAGCTTCGGCCGGTCGAGGTCGCCGGGCAGCAGGTCGATGTGGATCCAGGACTCGACGAGGGCGTCTCCCGGGGGCTCGGCCGGGTCGGCGTCGGTGAGCACCTGCGTGAGCTCACCCGACGTGTCGCGGCGCAGCACGACGATCGGGTGGATGACCCGCTCGACCTCGCCGCCCACCCGGGACACGGCCGCCATCAGCGACTCGACGAGGAACGGCATGTCGTCGGTGACGATCTCGACGACCGATCCCTCCCCCTCCTGCGGATCGCGCACGCGGATCAGCTGCTCCCCCGCAGCCCGCACCCGGGCGAGCTGCAGGTGGCCGCGCGCCGCACTCCGCAGCAGCGGCAGGTGATCGCCGCGCTGCAGGTCGGGGGCGTGCCGCGCGTACAGCGCCACCAGGTCGGTCAGTGCAGGGTCGATCGGCTCGGGTTCGGTTGCAGGCGGCTCCGTCTGCTCCCTGGTCCGGCTCGTCACAATTCCACTCCGGATCTCACCGGCGGTGCGCTTGCCCCACCGCCGTTGGGTTCCCGCGGCAACGGGCTCGCCCGTCACCCTAGCCGGGGTCGACCCCCTCGAAGCCGCGTCTTCCACCCCTGCGCCGAGCGGCACGGTCGGGCGTGGCTGGGGCCCGTCGGGATCCGCGGCGGCCGCGGCACCGAGCCCGCGACCACCGCTGTGAACAGCGGAAACGCCGTTCTGCGCGGGTGGCCGGGGGCGGACCGCCACGCCGCGGCCCGGCGCGGCGGCGTCAGATGCCGCGGTAGGCCGCCAGCGCGCCGGCGAGCAGGTCGGCGATCCCGAGCCCTTCGGTCGACTGCGGCTTCTCCTGGTCGCGCTCCTGCCCGCCCCCGTCCTCTCGGGGCTGGTCGGAGCCCGTGCCGCCGGCCGCCTCCGAAGGCTTCTCGGTGGTCGGCTCCGGGGCCTTCGTGGCGGTCGCGGCCGCCTCGTCGTCGCGCTTCGCGCGCCGCCCGGCCCGGCCACCCCCGGTATCGCCGGCGGCCGAGCCTGCGCGCGGGTCGGGCGCGTCGCGGCGGCCGCGGGACCCGCTTCCGGGCTCCGCAGCGGCCTTCTCACCCTCGGCGGCCGCGCGGCGACGGCGCCCGCCTCCGCCGTTCGTCGGCTCCGCCGACTGCGCGCGCTGCCCATCGTGACGCCCGGAGCCGCCCTCGTCGCCGGAGAAGGGCCAACGCTGCGATCCGCCGTCCTCCTCGGTCGCGGCGTCGTCGCTCCTGCGGCGCTCGCGGGAGCCGCGGTCCTGCTGCAGGCCCGCCCGCGCGGCCCGGTACTTCCTCCCGTGCTCCTCGGCCAGGTCGCTGGAGAGGTCCGCCCACGGGTCGCGGTCGCGACCGGGCTTGGTGAGCGGCTGCAGGATCTGCGCCCCCACCGGGCCGTCCTCGTCGTGCACCGCGACACGCAGCTGCGCCCCCGGCAGATCCTCCGGCGAGACGAACCCGTCGAGCAGTCCGGGCAGCGTGCGGTGCATCCAGTCCGTGGCGTCGGCCCTGCTCCAGCCCGGGCACGACACGACGAGGACGTCCGAGTCGCCGAAGCGGGCCCGGGCACCCACCGGGAGCCGGTCGTCGAGCAGAGCGGCGACCGCGTGCACCACCGCCGAGGCCCTCGGGCCCGCGAACCGCCGCCCGTCCCGCGCGATGTCCACGACCACCACGCAGCCGTCGTCGGACGGCTCCGGCTCCAGCTTCACTTCCGGCTCCGGCTCCGGCTTCGGCTCCGGTTCCGGTTCCGGTTCCGGTGAGGTGAGCTCCGGCGGGCCGCCGACCCTGATCCCGCTCAGCGCCCGGTCCAGCTCGGCCAGCGCGGACTGCAACCACCCGTCGGAGTCGTCGGATCCGCCCGCCGCGGGCGCCGTGAGGACCCGGTCGGCGTCGCCGTACCCGTTCGCGCTCGCCCCGTTCGAAGCGAGTGGCTCCGGCGAGATCGGCGACCACGGTTCGGCGGTCGTGGGCTTCTCGGGGCGGCGCCGCGTCCCACCGGTGGCTCGCCCGCCCCCGTCGTCGGCGGGCTCCTCGGGCTTGCCGTGGCGTCCTCGTCGGGGGCGCTCCGCGGCCGCGTCGGCAGGTGCGGTCTCGGTGCGCTCGTCGTCGTCCGGGCGGGCCCGCCGCCCCGAGCGGGTGGGCCGCTCCTGCTGCGCGGCCGGTTCCACGGTCGCCTCCGCCGCGGTGTCGGCGGCATCCTGCGGCGCCCGGTGCGACCCCCGGCGACCGGTGTTGGCGGAACGGCGCCGGCGCGTGGTGGGCTCCTCCGGCGTGCGGTCGAGCGACGGCACCCAGCCCGACGACGCTTCCTCGCCGTCCTCGCGCTCCCCGCCCTCGGGCTGCGCCGACGGCACCCCCACCGGCTTGCCGTTGCGGCGCGCCGATCCGTTCCGGGGTCCCTCCTCCGCACCGGACCGCAGGCTCTGGATGAGCAGATCACCGATCGGCGACTCGCCGCCGCTGCTGCTCCAGGGCACGGCGTCCCACCCCGCACGGCGCTCCTCCGCGGGGCGGCGCTCGTCAGCCGGGGCCGGCTTCGCATCGGCGAGGGCGGCCTCGTCGCGTGCCACGCGCTCGCCCGCCTCGCGGGTCGCCTTCAGCTTCCGGTCGGCCCGCGTGATCGCCGGCAGCACCGTGGTGGCGTCCATGCCGATCGAGTCGCCGGCCGGTTCACCGGCGGCCGCGGCGACCGGCTCGGAGGTGCGGGTGCTCGCCGCGCGTGCCCGGCGCCGCTTCGGCGGCGCGGGATCGGCAGGCAGCTCGGCGAGGGCGGCGAGGAACCGTCGGGAGCGGTCGCGGTCGCGGCGCTCGGCCTCGACCGCGAGCTGCAGCGCCTCCAGCGCGGCGTCGAGCCGTCCCGCCTGCTCGTGCATGGCGCCGAGCGTCGTGCGACAGACCGCCTCGAGGTCCGGCACGCCGCACGCCGCCGCGTCCTCGGCGGCCTGGGCGAGCAGCCGATCCGTGTCGGCGCGAGGATCCTGCGCGGCGAGGGCCCGCGTGACCGTGAGCCTCAGCAACGCCAGTTGCCGCGTGGGGCGCGCCCGCTCGGACAGCCGCGGCAGCAGCGCGTCGCAGCCGTCCCTCGCCTCGGCGACCTTCCCGGCGTCCAGGAGCGCGGAGATCCACTCCGCGGCGAGCGCCGCCGCCAAGTGGGCCGACGGGGTGCCGGAGCCGAGCCGGGCCCGCTCCAGCCGGGCGAGCCCGTCCGCCGCGTGGTCCACGGCCGCGACCGGACGCCCGCCTCGACGCTCCACGACGGCTCGCACGAGCGCCACCGAGGCGCCGCCGAGGTGGCCCGCTCTGCCCCCGACCGAGGCCCACGCGGCGTCGGCCGAGTCGAGCGCCGCCCTCACCTCGTTCGGGGCGTCCTCCACGGCGCACCGGGCGTGCGCGCACAGCAGGTCGGCGGTCAGCTCGGGGTCACCGTCGTCGGCCTCCACCCCGGCGAGCAGCCTGCGCGCGGACTCGACCTCCCCGGCGCCGGCCGCCACAATGGCCAACTCGATCCGGAGCCGGTGGGCCGACGGGCCGGCGAGCGCGTCGTCGCCCCAGCGCTCGAGAGCCGCCAGCACCCCGCAGGCGATCTCACGCCCGTCGCCCGTGGCGGCCCGGGCGTGCACGGCCCACCCCGCCGCGGCCAGCCAACGGTCCCGCTGGTCGGTGGCGGACGCCTCCTCGAGCACGTGGTCGGCCAGCTCGGCCGTGAGATCGGGGCGGGCCCACCGCAGTGCCGCAGCTGCATCGACGAGGTCTGCGTCCACCCGTGGTACCGCTCCGATCGCTCGGCCTTCGGCACGCGTCGACCCCACGTGACCTCCTGAAGTGCCGGGATCCACCTCCCGGGCCGGCAGAGCGCACCAGCCGGGGGATGCATAGCTCTCAGTCGCGGGTCAGCTTACGGTGCGTCACTCGGTGCGGTCGCGCCGCCTCCGCCCCCAGGCGTTCGATCTTGTTGCGCTCGTAGGCTTCGAAGTTGCCCTCGAACCAGAACCACGCGGCCGGGTTCTCCTCGGTGCCCTCCCACGCGAGGATGTGGGTGACCACGCGGTCGAGGAACCAGCGGTCGTGCGAGATCACCACGGCGCAGCCGGGGAACTGCTCGAGCGCGTTCTCCAGCGAGCCGAGCGTCTCGACGTCGAGGTCGTTGGTCGGCTCGTCCAGCAGGATCAGGTTGCCGCCCTGCTTGAGCGTGAGCGCCAGGTTGAGCCGGTTGCGCTCGCCGCCGGACAGCACCCCCGCCGGCTTCTGCTGGTCGGGCCCCTTGAACCCGAACGCCGCCACGTAGGCGCGGGACGGCATCTCCACGTCGCCGACCTTGATGTGGTCGAGCCCGTCCGAGACGACCTCCCAGACCGTCTTGTTCGGGTCGATGCCGGCCCGGTTCTGGTCGACGTAGGACAGCCGCACCGTCTCGCCGATCCGGACCGTGCCGGAGTCCGGCTTCTCCAGCCCGACGATCGTCTTGAACAGCGTGGTCTTGCCGACACCGTTCGGGCCGATCACCCCGACGATGCCGTTGCGGGGCAGCGAGAACGACAGGTCCTTGATCAGGAGGCGGCCGTCGAAGCCCTTGTCGAGGTGCTCGACCTCGACGACCACGTTGCCCAGCCGCGGCCCCGGCGGGATCTGGATCTCCTCGAAGTCGAGCTTGCGGTACTTCGCCGCCTCCGCGGCCATCTCCTCGTAGCGCTGGAGCCGGGCGCGGCTCTTCGCCTGCCGCGCCTTCGCCCCCGAGCGGACCCACGCCAGCTCGGCCTGCAGCCGCTTCTGCAGCTTGGCGTCCTTGCGCCCCTGCACCGCGAGGCGCTCGGCCTTCTTCTCCAGGTAGGTCGAGTAGTTGCCCTCGTAGCCGATGGCCCGGCCGCGGTCGAGCTCCAGGATCCACTCCGCCACGTTGTCCAGGAAGTACCGGTCGTGGGTGACCGCGAGCACCGCACCCGGGTAGTTCGCCAGGTGCTGCTCAAGCCACAGCACGCTCTCGGCGTCCAGGTGGTTGGTCGGCTCGTCGAGCAGCAGCAGGTCCGGCTTGCTCAGCAGCAGCTTGCACAGCGCCACGCGGCGCCGCTCCCCGCCGGACAGCTGCGTGACCGGCGCATCCGGCGGCGGGCACCGCAGGGCGTCCATCGCCTGCTCCAGCTGGGAGTCCAGCTCCCAGGCGTCGTTGTGGTCGAGGATCTCCTGAAGACGGCCCATCTCCTCCATCAGCTCGTCGGAGTAGTCGGTGGCCATCTGCTCGGCGATCTGGTTGTAGCGATCGAGCTGCTGCTTGATCTCGCCGAGGCCCTCCTCCACGTTGCCGAGGACCGTCTTCTCCTCGTTCAGCGGCGGCTCCTGCTGAAGGATGCCGACCGTCGCACCGGGGGCCAGGATCGCCTCGCCGTTGTTCGGCTGCTCGAGCCCCGCCATGATCTTGAGCACGGTCGACTTCCCGGCGCCGTTCGGTCCGACGACGCCGATCTTCGCTCCGGGCAGGAAGTTCAGCGTGACGTTGTCGAGGATGACCTTGTCGCCGTGGGCCTTCCGGACCCTTTGCATGCTGTAGATGAACTCCGCCACGCGACGATGGTAGGCCCGTCCGATCGCAGGCCGACGGCGCCCTCATCCGGCCATCGCGTTCACGCCGCGGTCCGCCTCCGCGCCCGCCCCCGCACCGCTGTCCGGGGCCGGCTGTTCGCCCGGTGCACCCATCGCCGCGCCGGGCGGTGTTCCCACGCCCGTCGGGGCGCTCGCCGTCGCCGATTTGTTCCTCGTCACGACGGCCGTGGACCACCGCAGATCCGGTCCGATCGCGCCGGCGCTGATCTCGAGCCGGCGTTCGACCCTGCCGTCGCGCTCGAAACTCGAGTTCACCAGCTTGCCGTGGACGATCACGGGGTCACCGACGCGCAGCGACAGCAGCACGTTCTCCGCGAGCTGCCGCCAGCAGACGACCGTGAGGTACACCGGCTCGGCGTCGTTCCACACGGCAGCGGTGCGGTCGAACCAGCGTTCCGTCGTTGCCACGCGGAACCGCGCACCCGTGCCGTTCTTCGATTCGAGCCGGTCGGGGCGGGTGGCGATACGGCCCGGCACCGTGAGGTAGATGGCGTTCATCGTTCTCGCTCCTCGCTCGTGTCCGACGACCCGTC
>NZ_DATGOP010000130.1:0-15759 GCF_035305885.1 Pseudonocardia sp. | reverse complement strand
ACCGCGATCTCGTTGCCGCTGACGTGCACCGCTCCCCGGCGGGCCGACCAGCGGATCCGGGCGACGACGTGCGATGCGGTGGCGAGCGTGCCGTCCAGCTCGAGCCGGAACGTGCCGCCGGTGACCGCCACCAGGCGCTCGAGCAGCCCCAGGACGACGTCCTTGCCGCGGTGGGTGCCGGAGTAGGCCTCCTCGCCGGGCTCGTGCCACGCGATGTCGTCGGCGAGGAGCGCGGCGAGCGCGGCGGTGTCCCGCCGGGCCCGGGCCGCGTAGAACTCGGTGACCAGCCCCTCGAGGTGTGCGCTGTCGTCCATCCCCGTCCCTGTCGATCGGCCGTCGATCCGCACCCGCGACCGCCCCGCCCGGGTGCGGAGCCCGCGCACGCCTCCTGCGCGTCCGGGCGCGCTCGGCGGGCAGGCGGCGGCCGCGGGCGACCGTAGTCTGCCGGGGTGGCGACATCGCGCGACGGGATCACCGCGACGCACTTCGTCGCCGTCGCGGGCGTCGTCATCCGCGACGACGGCCGCGTCCTGGTGGTCCAGCGACGGGACAACGGCCGGTGGGAGGCGCCCGGGGGCGTGCTCGAGCTCGGTGAGACGTTCGAGGAGGGCGTCCGCCGCGAGGTGGCGGAGGAGACCGGCGTCGAGGTCGCCGTCGAGCGCCTGTCCGGCGTCTACAAGAACATGACCCGCGGGGTGGTCGCGCTCGTCTACCGCTGCCGCCCGATCGGGGGCGCCCCGGTCGAGACCGACGAGGCCCAGCAGGTCTGCTGGCTCTCCCCCGACGAGGTCCGGCAGCGGATGGACCCCGCGTTCTCCGTCCGCGTGCTCGACGCCCTCGGCGACCACGTCACCAGCCGGGCGCACGACGGCGTCGACCTGATCGAGGGATCGGCGCCACCCGAGGGCCGGGCTCGCCGAACCGGTTGACCGCCCCCGCCGCGGGTACGTCGCCCGGTGATGAACCGCAAATGGATGCACGCCGTGGTCGCGGTCCTCGTGGCGGCCACGCTGACCGGCTGCGCCGGTGGAGGACGCAGCGGGAGCGATCGGCCGGGCGTGGACACGCCGCCGACCGAGGAGGGACAGCCCGCGGCGAAGAAGTCGCTCGGCAGGGCTTCGGAGCCCGACCTGGCCGCCGCGCTGCGCCGCGCCGACGTCGACGACCCGCAGGGCTGGGCGCGCGCGCTCGTCGCCGCCCGCCCGTACCCGCCCGGTGAGCAGGGCACGGACCGGATCCGCCAGGTGCTGGTGGACAGCGGTGCCGAGCCCGCCGAGATCGACCGGATCCTCACCGTCGTCGAGCCCTGAGCCCGGCAGGCCCAACGCCACCCACCGTCCGCCGCGCCCGCGACTGCGTCCTCCGGCGGCTCCGGCGGCCCCGGTCGTGGGCCGTTAGGGCCTGTGCCAACCCGGGCGGGCGGCGCTACGTTCGGCGTCCTCGATCCGGGGCGGTGGGACGCGATGGTGCGTTACGAGTACGGGTGCCCGGCATGCGGGCCGTGGGTCGTCGCGCTTCCGATGGGCACGGCCGAAGCCCGGCGTGCGTGTCCCACCTGCGGAGAGCCGTCCCCGCGGCGCTGGTCGGCGCCTCTTGTGAACCGCATGGACCCGGCCGTCGCGCGGGCGCGGTTGCGCGAGGAGGCCAGCCGGGACGTCCCGGACGTCGTCACGTCGGTGCCGCCGGCCGTCCGCCGCCGGCGCGCCCCTGCCAACCCCCGCCAGGCGCGCCTCCCCCGCCCCTGACCCGTACCGCTGCTTTCGACCCGAGGAGGGCCGAGTCATGGGTCTGGTCGGACTCCTGTACGTCGGAGCCGTCTTGTTCATCAACGGGTTGCTGCTGCTCGGGGTGGTCGAGACGAGAGCGGCCGCGCCCATGAACCTGTTCGTCGGCGGGCTCCAGGTCGTCACCCCGACGTACCTGATCTTCACCGCGAACAACGACCCGCTCGTGGTGCTCGGCGCGTCGGGGCTCTACCTGTTCGGCTTCACCTACCTCTACGTGGGCATCAACCTGCTCGCCGGGCTCGACAGCACCGGCGTCGGCTGGTTCTCGCTGTTCGTCGCGATCGTGGCGCTCGGCTACTCGTGGGCGAACTTCGCGATCCTCGGCGACCCCCCGTTCGGCGTCATCTGGCTCTACTGGGCGTTCCTCTGGGCCCTGTTCTTCCTGCTGCTCGGGCTCAAGCACGACTGGCTGCAGTCCTACACGGGGTGGGTCACGGTCATCCAAGGGTGGGTGACGGCAGCGATCCCGGCGTTCCTGCTGCTCACCGACCTCTGGGCGTACGAGAACGCCATCGCCATCGGGCTCGCCGTCGGCGGGGTCGTGGTGTTCGGCGCCCTCTACGCCTACATCCACCCGCGCGCGCCGCGCGCCCCCGCGGCCACGTCCGCCCCGACCGCCCACCCGGCGCCGGGCTGATCGACAGGTATCGGCGAAGGAGGAGCAATGCCCGATGTGGTGTTCAGCGTCGACCAGAGCAAGTCGATGCGCGACCAGGCGGTTCCCGGGCACAACCGGTGGCACCCGGACATCCCCTCCGCGGTGATGGTCCGGCCCGGCCAGCAGATCCGGGTGGAGTGCCGCGAGTGGACCGACGGACAGATCGGCAACAACGACTCGGCCAACGACGTGCGCGACGTCGACCTCACCCACGCGCACATGCTGAGCGGCCCGATCGGGGTGGAGGGCGCCGAGCCGGGTGACCTGCTCGTCGTCGACATCCTCGACCTCGGCCCGGTGCAGGCCCCGCAGGAGTACGGCGACGCCCCCGGCCAGGGCTGGGGGTACACGGGGATCTTCGCGAAGGCCAACGGTGGCGGCTTCCTGACCGACTACTTCCCAGACGCCTACAAGGCGATCTGGGACTTCGCCGGTCAGCAGTGCACCTCGCGGCACATCCCGGGGGTGCGCTACACCGGCATCACCCACCCCGGCCTGTTCGGCACGGCCCCGTCCGCGGAGCTGCTGGACCGGTGGAACCGCCGGGAGCGGGCGCTCATCGACACCGACCCGGACCGGGTGCCGCCGCTCGCGCTACCCCCGCTCGAGCAGAACACGCTCGCCGGCACGGCGACGGGGGACGTGGCGTCGGGGATCGCCCGGGACGGCGCCCGCACCGTGCCGGCGCGGGAGAACGGCGGCAACCACGACATCAAGAACTTCACGCGCGGGTCACGGGTGTTCTACCCGGTGCACGTGAACGACGCGAAGCTCTCCGGCGGCGACCTGCACTTCAGCCAGGGCGACGGGGAGATCACGTTCTGCGGCGCCATCGAGATGGGCGGCTTCATCGACTTCCACATCGACCTGATCAAGGGCGGCATGGAGACCTACGGGGTCACGACCAACCCCGTGTTCATGCCCGGCAACGTGGAGCCGCGGTACTCGGAGTTCATGACGTTCATCGGGGTCTCGGTCGACCGGGAGACCGACGAGAACTTCTACCTCGACGCCACCGTCGCCTACCGTCGGGCGTGCCTGAACGCGATCGAGTACCTGAAGAAGTTCGGCTACTCCGGTGAGCAGGCGTACCTGCTGCTCGGCTCGGCGCCGATCGAGGGCCGGATCAGCGGCGTCGTGGACATCCCGAACGCCTGCTGCTCGCTCTACCTCCCGACCGCGATCTTCGACTTCGACGTGAAGCCGTCGGCGGCCGGGCCGGTCCGCCAGGACCGGGGGCAGTGCGCCGTGACGTCCTGAAACCGGCTCTCGTCGACGACGCCGCGCGTCAGGCGGCGTCGTCGACGGGCCGGTGCTCGGTCGGCACGGTGGGCCGGGCGGTGACGGTGACGGCGCCCCCGCAGTTCCAGCAGGTGGGCTCGGTGACGGCGTCGCGGCCTTCCACGTCGCACGCCCCGCAGAACCAGTGGGCCATCACCTGGACCGGGACCTTCTTCACGGGCCGCCTCCGTCGTGCCGGTCGGCGGCGCTCGTCGTCGATCACGAGGCGCCGCGCTCGAGCATGTCTGGCTAAAGAGGGACCCTCGGGAAAGGTTACGGTGCGTCGGCCGGATGCACATCCCGTGACCGCCTGGCCACGAGCCATCCGAGCGTGACGTCGATCACGAGGAAGCCGAGGAGGCTGATCCCGAACAGCGGCGCGAAGCAGCCCACCGCGACGACCGCCAGGACCGCCGCGACGGCGACCGGCCAGGACGCCGCACGCAGGCGCCCGCGGGGGACGGCCCACCGGCCCCGGCCCCGGGTCGGCCTGCGCTGCCACCACATGCGGTAGCCGAGGACGACCAGGGTGATCAGCCCGATTCCGAAGGCGACGAGCAGGAGCTGGTTGGCCACGCCGAACAGGTGGCCCATGTGCGCGTCGATGCCCCAGCGGGCGAGCTTCGCCATGACGGGGTAGTCGGCGAAGCGCACCTCGTCCACCACGGCGGCGGTGTCGGCGTCGATCGCGACGGCGTCGACCTGCGTCGGCAGGCTGCGCTCGATCTCGGTGACCGTCCAGGCCGCGCCGGGCCCGGCCGGCAGGGCGATCTCGACCGCGCCGGCGTCGATGCCCGCGGCCCGGGCCGCGGCGAGCACGGAGTCGAACCGCGCCGGGTCGACGGCCGCCGGATCGGCGTGGCCGCCGCCGTGTTCGGCGTGCCCGCCGACCTGCAGCGACGGTGTGGCCCAACCGAGCGCGGCCCGCAGCGCCGCGACGTTCTCGCCCGCGTACGCCGACCAGGTCATGCCGGTCGCGGAGAGGAACAGCGCGCCGAGCAGCAGCCAGACGCCGAGCGCGCCGTGCCGGCTCAGCAGGCGGCTGCGCCCGGTCCCGCCCCGTTCGGGGCGGACCAGGTCACGGGACCGAGCGGCCCGGCGGCCCCGCCGGCGGGCAACCCACAGCGCCAGCCCGCCGAGCGCGACCACCCACAGCCAGGACGCGGCGAGCTCGCTGTAGAGGCGCCCCGGCTCGCCGAGCAGCAGGTTGCGGTGCAGCTGGTCGAGCGTCATCCGCAGCGGCAGCACGCCGCTCGTGCCGTAGGTGACGAGGGTGCCGCGGACCTCGCCGGTGCCGGGGTCGACGAACACCGTGCGGCGCTCGGACTCGCCGAGGCCCTCGTCGTCGAACAGCACCCGGGTGGTCGCGCCGGGCTCGGGCGCGGGCCGGACGGCGACGAGCTCGCCGCCCGGCTCGACGGCCTGCGCCGCGCGCACCTGCTCGGCCAGCGGGAGCTGTCGGGTGGTCGGCGGGACCCGCAGCTGTTCGGCGTAGAGGACGGACTCGAGCTGCGGGGTGAGCACGTAGAGCAGGCCGGTGACCGTGGCCACCAGGATGAACGGGCCGACGAGCAGGCCCGCGTAGAAGTGCAGGCGCAGCACGAGGCCGCGCCAGCCGGACCGGGTCGGGGGGACGGGGGGACGAGTCGCGGGTCGGGGGATCACGGACACGGGGACTCCCGGGTTCGACGGCAGCGGGGAACGGCACGCCGAGCTGACGGCGCGCGGATGGGGGTGGACCGGTCGGATCGGCCGGTGTGGAGGGGATCAGCAGACCGCGGGCGGTCCCCGGTGCACGATCGAGTGCCGCAGGAGCGGCGCGATGCGGACACGGGTCGGCGCGGCCACCGGGCGCGGCGGCGCCGGTCGGCGGGCCGTGCGCCACCGCGCCAGCAGCCGGGTGACGAGCCGGCGCAGCGCGGCCGCGACCCGGCGGGCGGCGGCGACGGCCCTGCGTTCACCGCAGCGCAGCCACGCCCCGGCGACGGCGGCGCCGAGCACGTGGGCGAGCAGCGCCAGCTCCGGCCCGAGCGCGCCGTGGCCCGCGTGGGCGGCGGGGTCGGCGGCGGTGGCGACGAAGAGGGCGTGCCCGCCGAGCTGGGCGGCGAGCTGGGCGGCGGCGAGCCGTTCCCACCCGCGCTCGTCGCGGGTCAGCCACCACGAGGCGATGGCTGCGAGGGCGAGCGCCGCGAGCAGGCCGGGCAGCGGGGGCAGTGCCCCGGTGCCGATCAGGTGGCCGCCGCTGGTGGTGACGGCCGCGGCCGCGGTCGCCCCCGCCGTGCGGCCCGCCCGGCCGTGCGGGAGCCCGCGGCGGTGGTCCCCGCCCGCGCGCTCCTGCCGCCCGACCATGGCGCCCGACCGTACCCGGGCGGGTGGCGGCGCGGGTTCGCTTCAGGAAAAGACGCGATTACCGAACCCTGCCGGCGTGACCGCCCCCTCTGTGAGCCACGACCGCCACGCCTCGGCGCTGCTGAGCGCGGCGTCCGGGATGCCCGCCTCCGCCAACGCGCCCGGGTAGAGCTGCTCGTAGCGGCGGTTGTAGGCCGTGGCGCGGTCGGCGGGAAGCAGGAGCCACGGCGCGAGCGCGTGCTCGACCCGCAGCTCGACCACCCAGTCCGAGTAGCGGGTGACGAGTTCCCCGCGGACGAGCCCTCGGGACAGCAGGCCTCGCCACAGCACGGCCGTGTCGCGGCACGCCTCCGGCCCGTGCTCGCGCGGGGTGACGGCCGTGGTCTCGACCCGCCGCGGCAGCGCCATCGACGTCGTCACCGCGAACATCCACGGCAGGTCCAGGATCCGGCACAGGTGGACCCGCTGCGACGGGGCCGGGGCGGCGTACAGCGGCCCGGCCGGACCGGGGATCCGCAGCAGCTGCACGGCGCCCTCGTCGCCGTGGGCGCCGAAGTGGCGGGTGAGGTAGTCGGGCACGTCCGCGTACGCGACGGACAGCAGCTCCGCGACGCGCTCGGCCAGCGGGCGGCCCTCGTCGGCGTCGCAGCGACCCCACTCCCCCTCCGGGGTGCGCACGACGGCGCGCGTGCGCACCCATTCGACGGCCCTCGTGCAGGCCCAGGGGTCGTTCGGCGCGAGGAGGCCCGGCAGCTGCGGCTCCTCGCGCTGCAGGCGGGAGGCGCGGGCGGCGACCTCCTGCGGGATCCGGTCGCCGGGGCAGCTGCGCCGCACGGCGTCGATCGCGGCGACCACCTCCACGATGAGGTCACGGCGGGCCATGAACGCCGCAGCGGCCTCGTCCTCGCCGATCCGGGGCTCCACCTCGGGGGTGAACCGGCACAGCCGGGACGCGGGCTCCGGCGGCGCACCCCGCCACGTGACCTCGGCGGGCCCCGGCGGCGTGCCCCAGCGGCCCAGCTCGTCGGCCACGATCGACGCGTGGGCCACCCAGCCGCGCACGGCGGGGCGGTCGGGCTTCTCCCCGTCCGGGAGCGGTTCGGCCTCGAAGCGGCCGGAGGGGTCCCAGCGCACGGACCACCGGGCCGGCTCGGCCCCGGTCGCCTCCGCGATGGCCGCTGCGCGGCGGGCCATGTCGGCGGTCACGACGTGCACCTGCCCGCGGTCGCGGGCGGCCCGCAGCTGGGCGAGCGTGAGGCGGGAGCCGAGGTCGCCGTCGGGGAGCACCATCGCGTCGACCTCGGCGCGCCGCGGGTCGTCCTGCAGGTGCTGCTGGTGCAGCAGGTCCCCGGCCTCCCGGAACGCCGCGGCCAGCTGCAGGCCGGGGCGGCGCAGCTCGGTGGCGTCCACGTGCGGGTTCGCGTCCTCGATGACGCGGCGGACGAGGGCCCGCTGCAGCCGGTCGGCCTGCCACAGCAGCGCCGTGACGTCGTTCCAGGCGGCCGGGGCCGGGGCGCCGTCGGTGCGGTCGACGGCCCGGGTGGCCAGCGCCAGCCGATCCCACGCGGGCAGCCGCGACAACCATCGCGTGGCCACGGTGAACACGACGGCGGTCGAGAAGCGGGCGAGGTGGGGGACGCGCCGCTCCCGCCCGGACCCCAGCGCCCGGCAGGGCCGGCGCGCCTCGGCCCGGCACCGGTCGCACGGCCAGTCGTGCACGGCGATCCCGCTGAGCGGCCCGGCTCCGCTCGCTCGAGTCTCCACGGTGATCTTCCATCCTCCGGTCGAGGTGGCGTTGATCCTTGCGCAGGCCCGCGCGGCGGCGTATCGGGGTCCGCCTCCCCAACCGATCCGGCCGGCCGCGGGTCGGCCCCCGCATGAGGGATGTGGGACGGGAACCGGACCGGTCCGCCGACCCCGTGCTGGTCCCGCCCGAGGTGGCGCGGGCCGCCGCCGCGCACGGCCTCGGCGCGCCCGTGCTGACGCACCGCAGCGGGCCGGACAGGGTCTGGTTGCCGCTCTGGGGCGGGTTCCTCTTCGGCGTGATCACGATCGTGTTGGCCGTCGGGCCCTCGACGGTGTGGACGCCCGCAGGGCCCGCCACCGCCGGGTGCGCGGGTTTGCTCCTCACCCACGCCATCCAGCTCCTGTCCGTGGCCGGAACCGGCCTGTACCTGTTCGACCACGGGGTGGTGCACCGGAAGGGGGGCGCCGTCACGGCGTTCCCGTGGCGGGACACCCGGCTGTGGCGCTCGGTCGTGCGGGACAGGTTCGTGAAGCACCCCTACCGGTACCGGCTGCAGCGCCCCGGCGCGCCGCCGGTGGTGCTGAGTCCGGCCCTCGACCTCCACGAGTTCGGCCCGGAGATGGAGCGGCGGCTCACCGCCGAGCGCACCCCCGTCGACCTCGCCGCGGTGGCGGCCGGCCGGCGCGTCGGGTACGGCCCGTTCACCGTCGACCGCCACGGCCTGACGACGCCGAAGGGGTTCATCCCCTGGGCCCGGGTGCGCGGCGCGGAGGTCGGTCGGAGGGGCAGGGTGCGGGTGTGGCAGGCAGGCGCGCGCCGCCCGGTGCGCGTCCGTGGGAGGACGGTGCCGAACGTCGTCGTGTTCCTCGCGGTGGTCGACGCGATGCGGCGGGCCTGACGCCGGTCACCACGCGATCGGCGGCGCCGCGAGCAGCGGCAGGACGACGCCGCCGAGCAGCCCGAACCCCACGGCGAGGGCGGCGCACACGTAGGCGGTGCCCGCCGCCCACCGGCCCTCGGGCAGCGGCGCCGCCCCGGGCCCGGTTGCGCCGAACACCGGCGCGATCCAGCGCAGGTAGTAGAAGACGCTCGCGACGGTGTTGACGACCGCGAGGACCGCGAGCCAGGCGAACCCGCCGTCGACGGCCGCGGTGAACACGACGAGCTTGCCGACGAACACCGCCGTGGGCGGGGTGCCGATCAGCCCGAGCAGGCAGACGGTGAGCGCGACGGCGAGCGCCGGGGTGCGCCGCGCCATCCCGCGGTGGTCGTCGAGGGTGCGCGCCCGTGGGAACGCGGCCACCACGGCGAACGCGCCGACGTTGGTGACGGCGTACCCGGCGGCGTAGTAGAGCAGCGCGGGCTGCGCGAGGTCGGCCCGGTCCGCGACGGCCACGGCGATCAGCAGGAAGCCGGCCTGGCCGATCGTCGAGTAGGCGAGCAGCCGCTGCACCGTGGTCTGGAAGAACGCGGCGAGGTTGCCCAGCGTCATCGTGACGGCGGCGATCACGGCGACGAGCAGCGGCCGGTCGAGGGCGTCGGCGGGGACCGCGGCCGAGACCAGCCGGTACAGCGCGACGAGCCCACCGACCTTGGGGATCGTGGTGACGATCGCGGCCACGGCGGGCGGGGTGCCGTCGGTGACGTCCGGGACCCAGAAGTGCCCGGGCACCCCGCCGACCTTGAACAGCAGGCCGCCCAGCACGGCCACGAGGCCCACCCCTGCCGCGGCCACCGGCGCGGCCGCCAGCCCGTCGCGCACCGAGCCGTACCCGGTGGCGCCGCCGACGCCGGAGAGCAGGGCGACGCCGGCGAGCATCGCCACGCCGAGGAACGCCCCCGACAGGTAGTACTTCAGCGCGGCCTCGGTGCCGAGCCGCGACGCGTCCCACCCGGCCAGGGCGTAGAACGGCACGCTCGCCAGCAGGAACGCCGCGACGAGCAGCAGCAGGTCGTTCGCGCCGCCGAGCAGGATCGCGCCGAGCGCGCCGAGCTGCAGCAGCACCACGAACTCGGTCTCGCGCCGGTGCCCCGTCGTTGCGTCGACCGACAGGGCCAGCACCCCGAGCACCGCGACCAGCACGATCGCGCGCGTGGCGTGGGTCGGGGTGTCGACGGCGTAGGCGGCGCCGAACACCAGCTCGTCCGGCCGGCCGGCCGCGACGGCCGTGGCCACCAGCCCGGCGAGCGCGGCCGCGGCGGCGAGCAGCCGCACGAGCCACTGCTCGTCCCGCGGCAGCCACGCGCCGAGCAGCAACCCGACGACCGCGGCCCCGAGCAGGAACAGCTCCGGCAGCAACGCCGCCGGGTTCTCGTTCGTGCCGTTCACCGGGCGACCAGCTCCACGAGCACCCGCGACGCCGGCTCGATCACGTCGAGCAGGAACCGCGGCAGCACCCCGATCACGGTGGCGAGCCCCAGCAGCGGGACGATCGCGGCGGCCTCGCTGGGGTGCAGGTCGGCGACGCGCCGGTCCGCGGCCGGGGCCCCGAGGAACACCCGGTGCAGCGCGCGGAGGAACAGCGCCGCCGTGAGAACGATGCCCACGAGCGCGCACACCGTCGCGACCGGCGCGGACGCCAGCGCGCCGGTGAAGATCTGGAACTCCGCGATGAACCCGGCGAACCCGGGCAGGCCGAGCGACGCGAACGCCGCCACCGCGAACGCGCCCGCGAACCGCGGCGTGCGGGCGGCGAGGCCGGAGTAGGCGGCCATGTCGTACGTGCCGCCCCGCTCGTGGAGCACCCCGGTGAGCAGGAACAGCGCCCCGGTGATCAGGCCGTGCGCGACCATCTGCGTCACGGCGCCGGTCGTCGCGAGCTGGCGCGCCTGCTCGTCGGAGCCGGCGAGGATCCCGGCGGCGCCGACGCCGAGGATCACGTAGCCCATGTGGTTCACCGACGTGTAGGCGATCATCCGCTTGAGGTCGGTCTGGGCCAGTGCGACCAGCGCCCCGTGGAGCACCGAGACCACGCCGACGACCACCGCCACGAGGGCGTACTCGCGCCACGTGCCGGGCAGTACCGGCATCGCGATCCGCACGAAGCCGTACGTGCCCATCTTCAGCAGGATCCCGGCGAGGATGGCCGACCCGGTGGCGGGCGCCTCGGTGTGCGCGGGCGGCAGCCAGGTGTGGAACGGCACCGTCGGCGTCTTGACCGCGAGCCCGATCCCGATCGCGAGCAGCGCGAACGCCGCCACGGGCCCGCCGCCGGCCAGGGGGTCGGCCGCGGCGAGCTCGACGACGTCGAACGTGTGCGGCTCCGCGGCGAGGTACAGCACGATGAACCCGAGCAGCAGGGCGAGCGACCCGAGGAACGTGTAGAGGAAGAACCCCAGAGCCGCCGCGCGCGCCCGCTCGCCGTGGCCCCAGCCCGCGATCAGGAAGTACATGAGCACGATCGACAGGTCGAAGAACAGGAAGAACAGGATCAGGTCCAGGGCGACGAACAGGCCGAGCGACACCGTCTGCAAGGCGAGGAACAGCGCGACGTAGCCCTTCACCGCGCGGGTCTCGCGCAGCGCGAACACGGCGCACGCCGCGAAGAGCACGCTGGTGAGCCCGACGAGCGGGAGCGAGATGCCGTCGACGCCGACGTGGTAGGAGATCCCGACCGTCGGCATCCAGGCCACCCGCTCCTCGAAGCGGATACCGGTGCCCGGGGTGAGCCACACGGCGACGACCAGCGCGAGGTCCACGGCGCTGGTCGCCACCCAGGCGCCGGTGAACACCCGCCGCGGCGCCGTCGCGGGCACCAGCACCAGCGCCGCGGCCACCGCCGCGGGCAGGAACACGATCAGCGACAGCACCGCTACCTCACCACGATCACGACGAGGGCCAGTACGGCGAGCGCCGCGGCCGCCTGGGCGTAGTACTGGTGGACCTGCCCGGTCTGCGGCCTGCGGGCGAGGCGGCCGAGGGCGCGCGCCCCGTCGGCGACCCGGCGCACGGTCCCGTCGACGGTGCCCTCGCCCCACCGGTCCAACCACCGCGCCGCGCGGACCACACCGCCGGCCGCCGCATCGACGGAGCGCGCCCAGCCGTCGTCGACGCGGGCGAGCACGCGGGCGAGCGCGAGGACGGGCCGGACCGCGATCGCGTGCGCCGCCCGCTCCAGCCCGAGCCACGCGGCGAGCGGCGACGGCGCGCGGAACCGCCCGACCAGGGACCAGGTGACCGCGGCGGCCACGACCGAAAGCCCCCCGGACGCCGCGAGCTCCCAGGGCGGCGTCCCCACGCCGAGCGCCGGGATCCCGAGCACGCACGCGAGCGCGGCGAGCCCGCACAGGGGCACCACCCCGTTCCGACGAACGGCGCGTTCCTCGGACAGGTCCCGACGAACGCGCCCTTCCTCGGATGGGGGTTGCCACACGTACCAGACCGCCTTCGTGCTGTAGACCGCCGAGAGCAGGGCGGCCGCCAGGCCCGCCGCGTACAGGGCCGGGCCGTGGTCCAGCGCGGCCGACAGGACCAGGTCCTTCGTGGCCCACAGCGACAGCGGCGGGACGCCGGCGAGCGCGGCCGCGCCGATCGTGAACGTCACCCCCACCAACGGGTGGCGGCGGGCCGCGCCGCGCAGCTCGCCGAGCCGCCGCGTGCCGAGCAGGACGAGCCAGGCGCCCGCGGCGAGGAAGAGCAGGCTCTTGGTGGCGGCGTGCGCCACCAGCTGCAGGGCCCCGCCCGCGCCGCCGACGCCCGCGGCGAGCACCGCGAACCCCAGCTGCGCGCAGGTCGAGGCCGCGAGCAGCTGCTTGAGGTCGGACTGCGCCACCGCGACCAGCCCCAGCACCACCGCAGTCGCCGCGCCGACCCACGCCACCAGCGGCGCGGCCCACCCGGCCGCCTCGAGCAGCGGCGCCAGCCGCAGCAGCAGGTAGGCGCCGGCCGCGACCATCGTCGCCGAGTGCAGCAGCGCCGAGACCGGGCTCGGGCCGCGCATCGCCTGCGAGAGCCAGAACGACAGCGGCAGCTGGGCGGACTTCCCGAGCGCCGCGACGACGACGCCCGCGGCGGCCACGTGCAGCCACGGGCTTCGCGCCGCGGGCAGGCCGGCCAGGGCGAGCGTGCCGACGCCGCCCGCGAGCACGGCCCCGGCGGCGACGTAGAGGCCGACGTCGGCGAGCCGCGTGGTGAGGAACGCGGTGTGGGCCGCGCGCACCGCGTCGGGGTCCCGCCAGTGGTAGGCGATGAGCGCCCAGCTCATCGCGCCCATGACCTCCCAGGCCATGAGCAGGACGGCCAGCGTCGTCGCGGTGACCGTCACCAGCATCGCCCCGGCGAACAGCAGCATGGACCCGACGAACCGGGCGGTCCGCAGGTCGGCCTCGCCGGCCGCGGAGGCGAGCACGGCCAGGGTCGTCCCGGCGACCGTGAGGGCCATCAGCGCGGTGAGCCCGTCGACGGCCAGCCCGGCGCGCACGCCCGCGACCAGGGGAGCGTCGACGGCAGGGCGGGTGATCGCGACCGCGACGGCGAGGGCGAGGGTCGCGCCCGCGGCCGGCACGCCGGCGGCCGGCGCGATGCGGTCGGCCCGGCGGCCGGCGAGGGCGAGCCCGGCGCCCGTGAGCAGCGGGACCGCGACCAGCCACCAGAGCATCACCGATCAGCCCTTCAGGTCTGCGGCGTCGTCGGTCATGTCGACCTGCCGGGCCCGGTAGATGGCGGTGACCACCGCGAACCCGACCGCCATCTCGATCGCCATCGCCGTGATGACCACGACGACGAGCACCTGGCCGTCGCTGCCCGCCGGCGAGACGAAGTACCAGAACGCAGCCGCGGCGACGATCACCCCGTTGAGCATCAGCTCGAGGCCCATCATCAGCATCACGATCGACTGCTGGGACAGCGCGCCGTACAGCCCGATCGCGAACAACCCGGCCGCGAGCAGCAGGAACGCCTCGAGCGTCATGGCTCGTCCCGGTACCGGCCGCGGGCGGTGGAGAGCACGACGGTGGCGACGATCGTGGCGAACAGGGCGACGCCGAGCGTCATCATCGTGAGCATCTGCCCGCCCATGAGCGCCTCACCGAGCGCGAGCGTGACGTCCGGCGCGGGCTCGCCGACCCGGGTGGGCCAGTCGACGACGAGCACCCCGGCGGCGAGCGCGACGAACGTGCCGATCGCGATGGCCGCCGACCCGGCCTTGTTGTGCACCATCGTCATCGGCACCAGGCCGGCCGGGTTCATCATGAACATGACCATGAAGACGGCCATCACGACCATCTCGACGACCATCATCAGCGCGATCACGACGCCGAGGTAGCCCAGCCCGAGCAGCAGCACCTCCCCGGCGACCGCGAGGAACGACGCGAGCAGCGCGAACGTCGCCCGCGCCATCGAGTCGACCCGGAACACGAGGTAGCCGAACCCGAGCGCGGCGGCCGCCAGCGTCCAGAACAGCACCTGCCCCATCACGCACCCCCCAGCACGACGAGGGCCACCGCGAGGGCCTGCGCGATCGTCAGCGGGATCAGCACGACCCAGGCGAACGGGACGAAGCGGTCCACCCGCACGGTCGGGAACCGGTGGCGCAGCCACAGCAGCAGCGCGAGCACCGCCGCGGTCTTCACCGCCACCCACGCCCACGCGGGCAGCAGCGGCCCCGCTCCCCCGCCGAGGAACAGCGGCACGGCCATCGCCGCGGCGACGACGAGCAGCAGCCACCGCCCGCCCGCGAACACCAGCCGGTCGACGCCGGAGAGCTCAGCGGCCGCGCCGCCTGCGACGTCGCGGGCGACCGGCGCGTCGAACGGCCCCCAGAACGCCATCGCCGCCGCCGACAGCAGGTAGACGGCGAACGCCACCGGCATGACGACGACGAACCAGAGGTCCCGCTGGGCCTCGACGATCGTGGTGAGGCGCAGGCTCTCCGCGCCGAGCGCCGCGGTGATGATCGCGAACATGTGCGGCAGCTCGTAGGCGAGGCCCTGCGCGACGAACCGGTACCCGCCGACCATGGCCGGCGCGCTGTTGGCGCCCCAGCCGACCAGCCACACCGCGGCCCAGGCCAGCACCTCCATGGCGTTGAACCACACGACGCCGACCGACAGGTCGGCGACCGGGCGCTCCCCGAGCGGAAGCACCGCGGCCGCGAGCAGCGCTGCGACCGGCAGGGCCGCGCCTCCGACCCGCCCGAGCAGCGCGTCGGACGCGACCGTGCGCCGCCGCTGCCCGACCAGCAGGCGGGCGACCTCCCGCCCCGGCGCGGCGACGGCGGCCCGCTCGCCCGCGAACAGCGCGTCGCCGACGAGGGCGAGCCACGTGACGCCGCCCAGCAGCACCGGCAGCAGCAGCGCCGCGTACCAGGGGAGCACCGACGGGTCAGCCACGCGCCACCCCCGCCGCGGTCCGCGCGTCATCCGGGTCGAGGGCGGCCACGATCAGCCGGGCCGCCGCGAGCTCGGCGCCGACGAGGGCGTCGGCCAGCTCGCCCACCGGGGGTCGCGGGCCCGGTTCGGTACCCGCGAGCGCCGCCTCCAGCGCGGCCGGCCGGGCGGCGAGCAGATCGGCGACGGTCGAGGTCCCGGCGCGGATGTCGCCGACCAGCCAGCGCAGGGTGCGGGAGCGGCGGATCCGGCGCAGCAGCGCGCCCGCCTCCTCCTCGATCCGGGCGCCGGCGAGGGTGGCGTCGCGCAGCCGGCGCGCCCGGGCGGCCTCCGACGGCCGGCCCGCGACGCCGAGGAAGCGCGCGAGCGCATCCAGCTCGCGCGCCGCCGCGCTGGGCCAGGTGAACGGCTCGGCGCGCGCCGCGTCGAGGAACTCGGCCGAGGCCTCCTGGACGACGTCACCCTGCAGCGTCACGTGCACCACGAGGCCGGCGGGCCAATCCGGCAGCACGGGGCCGAGCGGGACGTGGAGGCGGTCCAGGGTGAGTCCGTCGCGGTCGGGGCCCGGCTCGGCCATCGGCAGCCCGGCGACGACGCCGCCGTGGTGGTGG
>NZ_DATGOP010000129.1:0-5932 GCF_035305885.1 Pseudonocardia sp. | reverse complement strand
GCGACGTCGAGATCGGCCGCTCCCCCACCCGACCCCACCTGCTCGCCTTCCGCGCCCCCGACGGCGTCGTCGTGGCCAACCTCAGCGGCGACGACACCCAACTCGGCGACCAACCCCTCGCCCCCTGGGAGATCCGGGTCGGCAGCCGCGCGTCCTGACGGCCCCCGGCCGGGTCAGCGGCGGCGGGCGGCGCGGCGCAGCTGCAGGATGCGCAGGCCGCCCGGGATAGCGACGAGCAGCAGCCCGGCGATGGCCGCGAGCAGCAGGGCCACGCCGGTGGGCAGGGTGCCCGACGCGCCCAGGAAGTTGATCTGTACCGGGGTGTTGTTCTGCAGGATGAAGATCAGCAGGAACAGCAGCACCAGCGCCGAGAGCACCATGCCCACCCACAGGACGCCGGTGCGCGAGCGCCGCGTCGGCTGCTCGACGGGCCGCCCCGCCCGCGCCTCGGGCCCGGACGGCGTCGGGACCGTCGGTCCCTCTCCTGCGACCGGGCGCAGGCTCGGCTGCGTGGGCGGGTCCTCGCGCGGGTCGGCCGGCCCGACGCTGCCGTAGGCGGGCGTGCCCAGGTTCATCGCCCGCGTCGGGTCGTCGCTCATCCCGGTCACCTCGCTCGATCGGCACCGTTAGTGACCACCTGGGAGTATCCCGCAACGACGCCCGCCACGCGACGCCGCGATCTTGTCAGTTGCGCCGCATCGGGACGTGGGCGACGCCGTCCCAGTCGTAGGACTCGCCCACCTGGCCGAAGCCGAACTCGCGGTAGAACCCGGCGAGGTGCTCCTGCGCGTCCAGCAGGCAGGTGCGGTCGCCGACCTCGGCGAGCGCGGCCTGCATCAGCTGGCGGCCGAAACCGCGTCCGCGCACCGAACGCGCCGTGCAGACCCGGCCGATCCGGAACTCGCCCGTCGACTCCCGCAGCAGGCGCAGGTAGCCGAGCACCGGCTCCGAGCGCCCGTCGCCACCCAGCCAGAAGTGCCGGGTGCTGTCCTCGAGGTCGCGGCCGTCGAGCTCGGGATAGGGGCACGCCTGCTCGACGACGAACACGTCCACCCGCAGCCTCAGCAGCTCGTAGAAGGTGTGAAGCGGCAGATCCGCCACGTAGGCGCGGTGGACCGCGGCCGTCTCCGTCTCGCTGCTCATCCGGCTTGCCTACCAGATCGGGTGAGCGCGCGCCGCGCCCGGCCGTGCGAGGCTCGCCGCGTGGTCCGAACCGTGATCGCCGCCGTGGCGGCGGCGCTGGCGCTGGGCGGCACGCCGCCCGCGGAACGCCCGCCGCTGCCCCTGCGCCCCGACGGGTACGGGGTCGCCCAGCCCACCCCGCCCGACCTCGTGGACCGCCGGTTCGCCACCCGCGACCTCCTCCCGCCGCCCCCGGACGGGCGGTTCGCCGCGACCGTCGCCCCGGTGCCCGACGACGTGCTCGCCCGCTCGACCTGGAAGCCCGGGTGCCCGGTCCCGCCGCAGGAGCTGAGGTACCTGACGGTCTCGTTCCGCGGCTTCGACGGGCTGCCCCACACCGGCGAGCTGATCGTCGCCGCTTCGGTGGCCGACGACGTCGTCTCCGTGTTCCGCGACCTCTACGCGGCCGACTTCCCGATCGAGGAGATGCGGGTCGTCGAACCCGCCGAGCTCACCGCACCGCCCACCGGGGACGACAACAACACGACCGCGTTCGTCTGCCGGCCCATCGTCGGCTCCACGCGCTGGTCGGCGCACGCGCTCGGGCTGGCGGTGGACGTCAACCCGTTCCAGAACCCCTACAGCGAGGCCGACCTGGTGCTCCCCGAGCTCGCCTCCGCCTACCTGGACCGCTCCCACCGGCGCCCGGGGATGATCTTCGACGGGGACCCGGTCGTCGCCGCGTTCGAGCGGATCGGCTGGACGTGGGGCGGGCGTTGGAGATCACCGGTGGACCGGCACCACTTCTCCCGGACGGGCACGTAGCGTGTGAACCGTGCGCCACCACGACCTCGTCGTCATCGGCACCGGCTCCGGCAACTCGATCGTCGACGAGCGGTTCGACCACCTCGACGTCGCGATCGTCGAGCACGGCGTCTTCGGCGGCACCTGCCTCAACGTCGGCTGCATCCCGACGAAGATGTACGTCTACGCCGCCGACGTCGCCGAGCTGGTCCGCCGGGCGAGCCGCTACGGCGTCGACGCCACGGTGGAGAAGGTCCGCTGGAGCGACATCCGCGACCGGGTCTTCGGCCGGATCGACCCCATCGCGGCGGGCGGGCGGGAGTACCGCGTGGAGCGGTGCCCGAACGTCACCGTCTACGAGGGGCACGCGCGGTTCAGCGGGCACAAGCAGCTCGCGGTCGAGCGCACCGACGGCTCCGGCACCGACGCCTTCACCGCCGACAAGATCGTGATCGCGGCCGGGAGCAGGCCGGTGATCCCCGACGTGATCGCCGGGTCGGGCGTGCCGTACGAGACGTCCGACACCGTCATGCGGATCGACGCGCTCCCCGAGCACCTGGTGATCCTCGGCAGCGGCTACATCGGCGCCGAGTTCGCGCACGTGTTCTCGGCGCTCGGTGCGAAGGTCACGGTGATCGGGCGCAGCAGCATCCTGCGCGGCCAGGACGAGACCGTCTGCGAGCGCTTCACCGAGATCGCCCGACGGCGCTGGGACGTGCGCCTCGGCCACGAGGTCACCGGCGTGCACGGCGGCCCCGGCGACATCGCGGTCGACCTGGCCGACGGCACCCGCGTGCAGGGCGACCTGCTGCTGGTGGCCACCGGGCGCCGGCCCAACGGCGACCGCCTCGACCTCGACCGGACCGGGGTGGCCACCCACCCCGACGGCCGGATCGTCGTCGACGACCAGCAGCGCACGACCGTCGACGGGATCTTCGCCCTCGGCGACGTGAGCTCCGCCTACCAGCTCAAGCACGTGGCCAACCACGAGGCCAAGGTCGTGGCGCACAACCTGCTGCACCCGGACGCCCCGCGGCGCAGCGACCACCGGTTCGTGCCCTCCGCCGTGTTCACCGACCCGCAGATCGCCTCCGTCGGGCTCACCGAGGCCGAGTGCCGCGCGAGCGGGCTCGACTACACGGCCGCGGTGCAGGAGTACGGCGACGTCGCCTACGGGTGGGCGATGGAGGACACCACCGGCTTCTGCAAGGTGATCGCCGAACGCGGCACCGGCCGGATCCTCGGCGCGCACGTGATGGGCGCCCAGGCGTCGACGGTGATCCAGCCGCTGATCCAGGCCATGTCGTTCGGCCTCGGGGCCCGCGAGATGGCCACCGGCCAGTACTGGATCCACCCCGCGCTGCCCGAGGTGGTGGAGAACGCACTCCTCGGTCTCGACCTTTGAAACCCGCCCCGAACGGGTAAGGTTCCCCTTATTCCGACATTCGAGGAGACATGCCCATGACCGTTGCCGAGAGCTCGACCCGACCGGCCGGGGCGGCGAAGCCGATCCTGGAAGGCCGTCGCGGGATCGCGCCGCAGATCGGCGTCTACGTCTTCGTGATCCTCCCCCTGCTCGCCCTCGTCGTCGCGATCCCCTTCGCCTGGGGATGGGGCCTCACCTGGACCGACGTCGTGATCGCCCTGGTGTTCTACGTGGCGAGCGGCCTCGGCATCACGGTCGGGTACCACCGCTACTTCACCCACGGCTCGTTCAAGGCGAAGCGGCCGCTGCGGTTCGCGCTCGCGCTGGCCGGCAGCCTCGCGATGCAGGGCCCGGTGATCACCTGGGTGGCCGACCACCGCCGCCACCACGCCTTCTCCGACAAGGAGGGCGACCCGCACTCGCCGTGGCTGTTCGGCACCGGGCCGATCGCACTCGCCAAGGGCTTCTGGCACTCCCACATGGGCTGGCTGTTCGACCGCGACAAGACCAACCGGCAGCGGTTCACCCCGGACCTGCTCGCCGACAAGGGCGTCCGGCGCATCGACAGCCTCTTCGTGCTGTGGTCGGCCCTCACGCTGCTCGTTCCCGCCGCGCTGGGCGGCCTGTTCACCCTGTCCTGGTGGGGCGCGCTCACCGCGTTCTTCTGGGCCGGGCTCGTGCGCGTGGGCCTGCTGCACCACGTCACCTGGTCGATCAACTCGATCTGCCACATGATCGGCGACGCGCCGTTCGCCGCGCGCGACCACTCCCGCAACGTGTGGCCGCTCGCCCTGCTGAGCTTCGGCGAGTCGTGGCACAACCTGCACCACGCCGACCCCACGTGCGCCCGCCACGGCGTGCAGCGCGGGCAGATCGACATCTCGGCGCGGGTGATCTGGCTGTTCGAGAAGCTGGGCTGGGCGTACTCGGTGCGCTGGCCCACCCAGCGGCGCCTGGCCAAGCTGGCCCGCGCCGCCGCCTGAGACCCCGCCCGGGCAACTTCAGGAAAGCCACATCCACGAAGCTGGGCTTCAGGAAAGCCACATTCCTGAAGCCCAGCACCGGGGGGTCAGCTCGCGGGGCGCTCGTCCTCCACCCGCGCCGTCGGCTTCGCCGGGTCCAGCGGGACCTCCGGCGGGGTCTCCCCCCGGATGTCGGCCACCAGCTTCGTCACCTCGCCCATGATCTTGGCGGTGGCGCCGTCGAGGGCGGTGCGGGTGCGCGGGCCGCCCAGCCACTCCGACAGGTCGACCGGCGGTCCGGCGACCACCGTGACCCGCTTGCGCGGGAACAGCCGGGGCTTGCCCGTGTGCGGCGGCAGGACGTCCTGGGTGCCCCAGTTCGCGACGGGGATGACCGGGGCGCCGGTGAGCAGCGCGATCCGGCCGATGCCGTTCTTGGCCTTCATCGGCCAGCCGTCCGGGTCGGCGGTGTAGGTGCCCTCCGGGTAGAACACGACGATCTCGCCGCGCTCGATCGCCGCGATCGCGTCGCGGTAGGCGTCCTTGGCGCGGACCGAGGCCCGGTAGACCGGGATGTGGCCGCCGCCCGCGAGCACGTTGCGGACGACCGGGGTCGACCACAGCTCCGACTTCGCCAGGAACCGCGGCATCCGGCCGTGGCAGATCGTGAACGCCACGTCGAAGATCGGGTCGGCGAACGAGACGTGGTTGATCGCGAGCAGCGCGCCGCCCGTCCGCGGGATGTGCTCACCGCCGCGGAAGGCGACCTTGGTGCCGAACATCGCGAACGGCCAGAGCACCGCGATCGCGAGGCCGAACCAGAACCCGGAGCCCCGCCACCGCCGGGTGAACGTGAGCCGCAGCTTCTGCCACTCCGAGAGCGGTTCCGGCGTCGTCACGGGTCTCCTCCAGGTCGGGCCGTCGAACCCCCCGATCATCCCACCCGACCCGGTGTGACCAGGCTCCCAGCGGGGCGGACCGTCAGCCGATGACCTCGATGGCATCCACCTGCAGCCGCGGAACGGTCGTGTTCCCGCCCATCCGGGTCGTGTAGGAGTAGGAGCCGAGCACGGTCACGTCGGCCCGGAACACGTCGTCCTGCACCACGTTCTCCAGCTGCGCGGCGCTGCCGGAGAAGGCGACGGTGGTGTCGTACTCGTAGCTCCTGCGCTGCCGTTCCCCGTCGACCCGGGCGAGGAAGCCCTCCGGTCCGGTGACGGCGTCGAACTGGAACACCTGCCCGTACACGGTGATCCGCTCGCCCTCGTGCGCGTCGGGGGACTTGGCGATCAACAGCCAGTCGCGCGACGACACCTGCCGGTGCGGCTCGGGCGCCGGTGGTTCGAGGGTCAGGTGGACGGCGTCGGTCGCCTGCTGGCACGTGCCCGCCCTCGGGTTCTGCTCGACCACCGCGTTCACCATCGGGGCGCGGTTCGCCGCGAACCGGACGTCCAGCGCCCCGGCCGCGGCCAGCGCCGCACCGGCCTCCTCGCCGGTCATGCCCACCAGGTTCGGGACCTGCACCTCGCAGGTCGCCCGGGCGGGCTCGGCGGGCGCCGTCGCGGGGGCGGCCTCCCCCGCGACGACCACGGGCGCGGCGCACCCGGCGAGTACGGCG
>NZ_DATGOP010000128.1:0-209589 GCF_035305885.1 Pseudonocardia sp. | reverse complement strand
TCCTTGACCAGCTCGGCCCCGATCTTCTCCCACGGGTCCTCGAGCTCGATCTCCTTGGCGATCGACACACCATCGTTGGTGATGGTGGGCGCGCCCCACTTCTTCTCCAGCACCACGTTGCGGCCCTTGGGGCCGAGCGTCCCCTTGACGGCGTCGGCGAGGGTGTTCATGCCGCGCTCGAGCCCGCGGCGCGCCTCCTCGTCGAACGCGATCATCTTCGCCATTGCGTCGTCCTTCCACGCAATCACGACGAACCTTGCACGTCACGGCCGGGCCGATACCCGCGACGGACCTGCTCGAACGCGCCGAGCAGGTTCATCGACCCGACCGGCTCCGGGCGACCGCGCCCGGTTAGCACTCAGGACATGGGAGTGCCAGCTCCCTCTTAGCACCGGAGGCGGGGCACGTGCAAGCGACGGGCCCGTGGCCCTCGCCCGACCTACTTCGTGCGCAGGTACTCGCGGATCTTCTCCGCGTCGAGGACGACCGACGGGTCGTACTCGGGGGCGTCCTCGATCTGCTCCAGGTCGTTGAGGCCGCACTGCTTGTAGATCCGGTTGATCGCGGAGATCAGCCGCGCGGGACGGTGCGGGTCGGCGTTGAAGTGCTGGTGGATCGTGTTCGGCGGCACGTAGATGACGTCACCCGCCTCCCACTCGAAGCGCTTGACCTCCTCGCGCGGCTTCCAGTGGTAGGTGTCGGTGATCTCGACGTCGCAGTCCTGGTGCAGGTCGTAGCCCCGGCCCTCGAGGACGTAGAGGCACTCCTCGGCCAGGTGCCGGTGCTTCCCGGAGCGGCTGCCCGCCGGGATGATCTGCATGTAGGCGTCGACCGTCTCCATGCGGGTGTTGAGGTCCTCGTTGATGAGGTGCTTGAGCAGCCCCTGCCGCGACATCTCCCACGGCAGGTCCGCCGGCTTGAGCACCTTGCGCCGGCCCGCGTTGCGCGCGGGCGCCTCCTCCGCGTCCCGCAGGAGGTTGGCGTAGAGGGGGGCGTTCTCGGTGCCCGCGACCCACGCCCCGGTCTCGGACCAGGCCATCAGTAGCCCTCCCGCGGGTGGTTGTAGTCCTCTTCCTCCTCGCGGGCCTCGAACCCGATGCCCTCGGGGGTCGGCGCGCTCGGGCGCGGCTCCACCTGCTTCTGGAAGAGCATGTTCATGAACATGTACATCGGCTTGGTCTTGATGACCAGGGCGCGGGCCGGGCGGTGCGGGTCGGCGTTGAAGTGCTGGTGCACGCAGTTGTTGTGCACGATCACGACGTCGCCCGCCTCCCAGTCGTAGCGCTCGCCGTCGTGGATCTCGTAGCCGCGGCCGTCGAGGATGTAGAAGGCGGCCTCGTTGACGTGCCCGTGCTTCTGGGACTTGCCGCCGGGGCCGTACTCCTCGAGGTGGAGGTGGAAGGTCTGGGTGATGCCGTCCTTCGGCTCGACGTAGTGCCTGCTGTAGGCCTGCGGCCCGTCGACGAACTTGATCTCGCTCGCCTTGCGCACCCGCGGCATGGACCGCAGCCGCTCCAGCTCGGCGTTGAGGCCGTAGTCCCCCTGGACGGCCCGGACGAACGTGCGGTTCTTCTGGCTGTGGTAGAGCTGCCGGGACGCGTCCTCGGGCGGCGACATGCCGACCTCCTCCCTATTGGACTGACCGTTTTACCTTAGTACATACTGGCCAGCAGCTCACGGTAGTGCGGCGGAGCGCTCAGGATCCGCTGGACGAGCGTGTCGAGCTCGGCGCCGGGCAGGAACGCGAGCTCGCGTTCCTGCTGCTGGGCCGCGGCGAGCAGGTCCGGGTTCGCCATCGCGGCGGCCATCGCCTCCCGCCAGCAGGTGGTGGCGGCCTCGTCCATGCCCGGCGGGCCCACCAGCGGGCGGCCGATCTCGATCAGCGCCAGGTGCGCGTCGATCAGGGCCCGCTGCTCGTCGCTCATCGGGACGTCGCGCACCCACGGGACGTCGGCCTGCAGCCACGACGGCGGCTGCTCCCCCATGCGCAGCACCGGCGTCTGCGTGCCCTCCTCGATCGCCTGGCGGCGGCTGCCCGGGTTGCCGGACATGCCGTCGAGGGCGCCCTGCAGGATCGCGAGCTCGGTCTCCCCCGACCCCGGAAACCCGGTCACGACCTCGGCGTCGATCTCGAACACCCGCGACAGCAGCGAGGCGGTGACGTAGTCCTCGGCGCCGGGCCCGGTGGAGCCCCAGCGGAAGCCCTGGGCCTGCCGCACCGCGTCGAACGTCTGGTACGGCCCGTTCGCGCTGGTGACGATCAGCGGCGGCTCGCTCACCACACGGCCGATGTAGGTGAAGTCGTCGAGGGAGAACTGGGCGCCCTCGGCCCCCGCGAGCGACGAGCCACCGGCGCCGACCCCGTTCATGATCGCGATGGTGGTGCCGTCGGGGCGTTCGGTGAGCAGGTTGTTCAGGGCGAGCAGGCCGCCCGCCCCCGGTCGGTTCTGCACGGCGATGGTCGCGCCCGTGTTCTGCTCCAGGTACGGGGCGAGCAGCCGCGCGTACGAGTCGTAGCCGCCGCCGGGTTCGTAGGGCACGACGAGGGAGACGGTCTCCCCCTCGAGCGACGAGCAGGCCGGCAGCGTCTCCCCACCCGCCGCGGCGGTGCCGCTCGAACACCCCGCCAGCACCACCGCCCCGACGCCCAGCGCCACGACGGCCGCGAGGCCACGCCGACGGTCAGCCACCACTCCTCCTGCGGGGGACGAGTTCCGATCACTCCACGAGCAGACCCGCCGGCACCGGGACCCCGAGCACCAACCGGAAGACCGCGTAGAGCACGCACGCGATCACAATGGCGTAGATCGCGCTGAAGATCCAACTCCGTCTGCCTGCGAACCTCAGGTACAGCAGCGAGAAGACCGCCGCGGCGAGGTAGAGGCCGCAGACGTAGAGCAGGGCGTAGAACCCGGCGACCCAGCCGAGCGCCCTCGCCCACCGCGCGGCCCCCGCGCTGCGGAACACGTGCTCGACGTCGTCGGGGTCGGCGTCATCGGGCCCTGCGTCCCCGTCCGGCGCCGGGGCCGGCCGGCGCAGCCGCAGCACGGCCTGCCCGAGCAGCAGCAGGCCGAGCAGGAAGCCCGCGCCCGTGACCAGGCGCGGGAACAGCGCCGCGCGCGCCGACCACTCCCCCGCCTCGGTGAACCCCCAGGCGAACAGCGCGACCAGCAGCGCGGCGATGACGACGTCGGCGACGGCGTCGGGCGCCCGACGCCCGCCCGCGGTGTCCGGCTCGACCGGGGCCTGCGCGGTCATACCGCCTCCCCCGTCGTCGCCCGGGCCGCCCGCCGCGCCCTCCGGCGCCGGATCGCGGGCACCAGGATCGTCGTCGCCATCGCCAGCCCGATCACGACGACGATCGGCCGGCTCAGCCACGACCACCCGTACAGCGAGTGGGACAGGAAGAGGTACCGCTCGGCCAGCGATCCGAGCACCACCGCGAGCAGGAACGGAACACGCGGCCAGTCGTACCGGATGCACGCGACGCCGAGCGCGGCGGCCCCGAGCATCACGACGATGTCGCCCGCGGAGTTGCTCGACGTGTAGGCGCCGAGGGTGAGCAGGAGCAGCAGGAACGGCACCAGCAGCGGTCCGGACACGAACGTGAGCCGCGTGAGCGGCTTGAGGAACACGAACGCGGCCGCCACGGCGATCGCGTTGGCGAGCACCGTGATCCAGATCATGGAGAAGGTGACGTCCAGCTGGGTCGTGAGCATCTCCTGACCGGGGTTGAGCCCCACGATGAGGAACGCCGACAGCAGCACGGCGCTGCCGGCGCCGCCGGGGATGCCGAACCCGATCGTCGGGATGAGCGATCCGCTGTCCTTGGCGTTGTTGACCGCGCCCGCCGCGATGACGCCCTCGACCGAGCCCTTGCCGAACATCTCGGGTGTCTTCGAGCTCTGCTGCGCGGCACCGTAGGCGAGGAACTGGGCGACGGTGCCACCGAGCCCGGGCACGATGCCGATGCCGGTGCCGATGGCGCTGGAGCGGATGACGAGGGCCCAGTGGCGGACGACGTCGCGGATGCCCTGCCCGACGCCCGCGAGGGAGGTCCCGGCGGTGTCGGCGCGGGCGATGCTGCGCTTGCTGAGCATGATCTGCAGCACCTCGGCCCCGCCGAACAGCCCGACGACGAGCGGGACGATGCCGATGCCGTCCCACAGGTAGAGCAGGTCGAAGGTGTAGCGCTGCACGCCCTCCTGCGGGTCGAGCCCGACCAGCGCGACGAACAGGCCGAGACCGGCCATCGCGAAGCCCTTGAGCAGCCGCTTGCCCGAGAGCGCGACGACGAACGTCAGGCCGAGCACGGTCAGGGCGAAGAACTCGGGCGGGCCGAAGGCGAGCACCACGGGGCGCAGGACCGGGATGGAGAGCGCGAGCACGAACGCGCCGAACACCGCGCCGAGCGCCGACGACAGCAGCACCGCGCCCAGCGCCCTCGCCCCCTCCCCCCGTTTGGTCATGGGGTGGCCGTCGAGCACCGTGGCCGCCGACGTCGCCTCGCCGGGCACCCCGAACAGCACCGAGGTGATGTCACCGGCCGTCGACGTGACGACCCACATGCCCAGCAGGAAGGCGAACGCCTCGACCGGCTGCATGTCGAAGGTGAACGGCAGCATCAGCGCGAGGGTCACGGCGCCGCCGAGACCGGGCAGGATGCCGACCGCGAAGCCGATGGCCACCCCGAGCAGCATCAGCGCGAGGGGTACCGGCTGGAACACCTGCGTGAGACCGTTGAGCGCGTCGGTCAGCATCTATCGCCTCCACGCGACGACGCGGTGATCCACGGCACGGCTGGTAGTTTGGCACAACAATCAGACCTTTGCTGCAGCCGATCGGAGCACAGCGAGTGCCGTCGCGTGATCATCTCTCGCGCGACTCCATCGCGTCGACCGCGGGTGCCGGCATCTACTCCCTCTCACTGGGGGCGGCGAGCGTGGCCCTGCCGCTGCTCGCCCTGCAGGCCGGCTACTCGGCCTTCGCGATCGGGGCGCTGACCGCCGCCTCCGCCGTCGCGCAGATGCTCGTCCGGCTCGCGTTGGGCCGGGCGATGCGCCGCTGGCCCGACTGGACGCTCATCGCCGGGGCCGGGATCAGCCTCGCGGCCAGCTGCGCGATCGTGACGGTGTCGGACGCGCTGGTGCCGTTCCTGGCCGCCCAGCTGCTGCAGGGCGCCTCCCGGGCGTGCTTCTGGACCGGCAGCCAGACCCACGTGGTGCGCGGGGAGGGGCGCGCGGCGGGCGCGCTGGCGCAGATGAACCTCGCGGGCTCGGTCGGGCAACTCGCCGGGCCCGTGCTCGCGGGCGCCCTCTCCGAGCACGGCCCCGCGCTGGCGCTGGCCGTCTCCGCCGCCATCGCCCTGCTCGGCGTCGTCCCCGCGGCCCTCTTGGACCGGCTGCCGCCGTTCGCGCCCCCGCCCGACCGGCAGCCCGGGCGGATCTGGCGCAGGCCCGGGGTCGACGTCGGCTGCTGGGCAGGGGTGAGCGCGGGCGCCTGGCGCGCCCTGCTCACCTCCTACGTCCCGGTCGCGCTCGACGCGGCGGGCCAGACGGCCACCGCGGTCGGCATCCTGATCGCGATCGCCAACGGCGCGCAGCTGCTCGGCACCGGGATGGCCGGGCGGGTCCCGTCCCGCGGCTCGGTCCGCGCGCTGCTGGCCGCGATCGTGGCGACCGGCGGGGCGACCGCGCTCACCGCGGCGACGGCCGCCAGCGCCCCGCTCGCCGCCGCGGTGCTCGCGGTGAGCGGCGTGGCCGCCGGCGCGGTCCAGGTCCTCGGCCCCGCGCTCGCCGCCGAGGCCGTGCACCCGGAGGAGCGCGGTGACGCGATCGCCGTCACCGGCACGTTCCGGGCCGCGGCCCTGCTGGCCGCGCCCGCGGCCGTCGCGGGGCTGGTGGTCGTCGTGCCGCTCGCGCCCGCGATCGCCGTGGTCGGCGCCGGGATGACGCTCCCGGCGTTCGCGCTGCGGCGCCGGGGCACTTCCTAGGCCACCCCCTCTTTGGCATAATGGTAAGTCCATTAGTCGGAGGTGGTCCCATGCCGCAGCCCACGCCCGCCGGCACCCTGGTCGTCGGGGCCGGTCAGGCGGGCGTCCAGCTGGCAGGCTCGCTGCGGCAGCTCGGCGACCGGAGCCCGATCACGCTCGTCGGCGCGGAGCCGCACCCGCCCTACCAGCGGCCGCCGCTGTCGAAGGACTTCCTCACCGGCTCGGTCGCGGCCGACTCGCTCGCCTTCCGCGCGCCCGCCTGGTACGTCCAGCAGCGGATCGCGCTGGTGCGCGGCGACCGGGTGGTCGAGGTGGCCCTCCCCGAGCGCGGCCGCCCCGGGACCGCGCGCACGGCGGGCGGCCGGACGCTGCGCTTCGCCCGGCTCGCCCTCACCGTCGGCGCCCGGCCGCGGCGGCTCGACGTCCCCGGGGCGGGGCTCGACGGCGTGCACTACCTGCGCGACCTCGACGACGCCGTCCGGCTGCGCGAGAACCTCGACGCGGCCGCGCGGGTCGTGGTCGTCGGCGGCGGCTTCATCGGGCTCGAGGCCGCCGCCGCGGCGCGCGCCCTCGGCAAGCAGGTGACGGTCGTCGAGGCCACCGACCGGCTCGCCCCGCGAGCGGTGGCGCCGGTCGTGTCGGAGTTCCTCCGGTGCGCCCACGAGCGCCGGGGCACCACCGTCCTGCTCGGCGCCGAGGTCGTGGGCTTCGGCGGGGCGGGCCGCGTCGAGGCCGTCCGGCTGGCCGACGGGCGGGAGCTCGCGGCGCACCTCGTCCTGGTCGGGGTCGGCGTGGTGCCCCGCACCGAGCTGGCCGAGGCGATCGGCCTGGAGTGCGACGACGAGATCGGCGGCATCGTCACCGACGACGCCGCCCGCACGAGCCACCGGGCCGTCGTCGCGGCGGGCGACTGCACCGCGCTCCCCCACCCCGTCACCGGCGAGGGCCGCGTGCGGCTGGAGTCGGTGCCCGGCGCGGTCGCGCAGGCGGGCACCGCCGCGGCCACGCTGCTCGGCCGCGCGCCCGGGCCGCGCGCCGTGCCGTGGTTCTGGTCCAACCAGGGCGACCTGCGGCTGCAGATCGCCGGGCTGTCCACCGGGTACGACAGCGTCGCGGTGCGCGGCGAGCCGGGTGGGGAGAGCCTCACGGCGCTCTACTACCGCGACGGCGCGCTCATCGCCGTCGACGCCGTGAACGCCCCGGCCGACTACCTGGTGGTGCGCAAGGCGCTGGCCACGGGCCGCACGCTGCCCGCGGACAAGGCGGTCGACGCGAGCACGCCGCTGAAGAACCTGCTGGCCGGCTGAGCCCCCCGTTCGGGGCCCTAGATCACGAAGGACTCGATCGACTCGGGTGCGAACAGCTCGGCCGGCGCGTACCGCCGCCGCGACAGCCCCTGCTCGTGGTGGTAGCGCAGGAACGTGGCGAGCGTGTGCTCGTTGGCCGCGAGCCCGTAGGACCAGTAGTCCTCCCCCAGCAGCGACCGCGCCTCCTCCACCCCCGGCACGAGCCAGGGCAGGGTGAACCGCAGCGCGGAGGTGTCGTAGAGGTTGGCCATCGCCTCGGCCTTGGCCAGGTTCAACGCCTTGGCCAGCGACTGCGCCACCCACGGGTGCCGCTCGTAGACGTCGCGGCGGACGACGACCACGTGCATGATCGGGAAGATGCCGGTGGCCGCGTAGTACTCCTTCTCCGCCGCGACCGGGTCGGCGAACAGCCGCCGCACCGGCCCGCCCGGGCGGAACGACGAAGGCACCCGCGGGCTGTAGAGGGCGTCGATCTCGCCGTCGGCGAGCATCTGCGACAGGGTCGCGTCGGGCGGGATCGGCTCGACCCGGACGCGCCCGCCGAGGTCGACGGGGGCCTTCTCGATCCGTCCCGGCGCCTCCTGCCCGCCGGTGCGGTAGGTGACGGACTCGACCGGCACGTCGTGGTGGTCGGCGAGGATGCCGCGGATCCACACGCCGGCCGTGAGCTGCCACTCGGGCGTGCCGACCACCTTCCCGCGCAGGTCCTGCGGTTTCTCGATGCCCGACGCCGCGTTCACGAAGATCCCGCCGTGGCGGAACATCCGCGACGGGTAGACCGGCAGCGCGACGAACGGGCGCGGGTCGAGGTCGAGCGACTTCACGTACGACGACAGCGACAGCTCCGCCACCTCGAACTCGCGGTGGCGCATCATCCGGAAGAACGTCTCCTCGACCGGGAGCCGCAGGTAGGTCAGCTCGATCCCGTCGGGCTGGATCGTGCCCTCGTAGAGCGCCCGCGTGCGGTCGTAGTCGCCGCAGGCGAACGCCAGCCTCAGCCGCCCCACCGCTACCGCCCCGCCGCCCGCAGGCGCGCGTCGAGGCGGGGGTAGACCCGCCGCGCGTTGCCCTCGAAGATCGCGTGCCGCTGCTCGTCGGTGAGGTCGGCGCGGTCGAGGTAGTGCTTCGTGTCGTCCCACGCGACGCCGGTCTCGGGGTCGGCGCCGCGCACCGCGCCGAGCATCTCCGAGGCGAACAGGATGTTCTGCGTCGGGATCACGCTCGTGAGCAGGTCGATGCCGGGCTGGTGGTACACGCAGGTGTCGAAGAAGACGTTCTCGAGCAGCGTGGCCGGGTCGGGCCGCCCCATCCGGATCGCGAGCCCGCGGTAGCGGCCCCAGTGGTACGGGACCGCCCCGCCGCCGTGCGGGATGACGAAGCGCAGCGTCGGGAACCGCGTGAACAGGTCGCCCTCGAGGAACTGCATGAACGTCGAGGTGTCGGCGTTGAGGTAGTGCGCGCCGAGCGCGTGGAAGTTGGGGTTGCAGGAGGCCGACACGTGCACCATCGCGGGCACGTCGAGCTCCACCATCGCCTCGTACAGCGGGAACCAGTACTCGTCGGTGAGCGGCGGGGACGTCCAGTACCCGCCGGACGGGTCGGGGTTGAGGTTGCAACCGACGAAGCCGGCCCCGACGCAGCGGCGCAGCTCGGCCACGGAGTCGTCGAGCGAACCGCCCGGGGTCTGGGGCAGCTGGCAGACGGGCGCGAAGTGGTCCGGGTAGAGGTCCACCACCCGCGCGACGAGGTCGTTGCTCGTGGCCGCCCACGCCCGCGCGGTGGCCGGGTCGGGCACGTGGTGGGCCATCGACGAGGCGCGCGGCGAGAACAGCATGAGGTCGCCGCCGCGCTCGCGCAGGATCCGCAGCTGGTTGCCCTCGACGCTCTCGCGGATCTCGTCGTCGCTGATCTTCGCCGGGGCGGGCGCGGGCAGCGACGGATCGTCCAGCGCGGCGAGCTGGGCGTTGCGGAACTCCTGCTGGGCGGCGGGGACGGTCGTGTAGTGGCCGTGGCAGTCGATGATCATCGGTCGGCGTCCACGTAGGTGAGGCCCTTGGCGGCGAGGGCGTCGCGCATCGCGTTCACATCCAGGCTGAGCTCGCCCTTGGCGTAGCGCTCCCGCGCGCGGGCCTCCTTCTCCTCCCGGGCCCGGCACGCCTCGACGACGGCGGCGGCCTCCGCCCGGGGCACGACCACCACCCCGTCGTCGTCGGCGACGACCACGTCGCCCGGCTCGATCCACTGCCCCGCGCACACCAGCCCGACGTTGACGTCACCGAGCGTCTCCTTGACCGTGCCGAACGCCGACACGTGCCGGGACCACACGGGGAAGCCCATCTCCCGCAGCTCGGCGACGTCGCGGCAGCCCGCGTCGATCACCAGGCCGCGCACCCCGCGGTAGGCCAGCGCGGTGGCGAGCAGCTCGCCGAAGTACCCGGCCGACGACGGCGTCGTCGGGGCGACGACCAGCAGGTCGCCCTCGGCGCACTGCTCGACGGCGACGTGGATCATCCAGTTGTCCCCTGGCGGGACGCTCACGGTCACGGCGGTACCGGCGGCGCGGGCACCGGCCCAGATCGGGCGCAGCGCCGGGTCGAGCAGGTGGGTGCGGCCCTGCGCCTCGTGGATCGTGGACACCCCGAACCGGCCGAGCTGCTCGACCAGCTCGCGTTCGGTGCGGGGCGGGTTGCGGACGACGACGCTCACGCGGTTCCCTTCCACGGCAGCAGTGAGATGTGGATCGCATCCTCCCCCGTCTCGCCGGCCAGCGCGCGGATCGCGTGGTCGACCTGGTGGAGGCCGAAGCTGTGGGTGGCGAGCCGCTCGAGGGGGAAGCGGCCGGACGCGAGCTGCTCGAGCGCCAGCTCGACCGCGCGGTAGCCGTGCCCGCGCGCGCTGGCGAGCGTGATCGACTTCTCGGTCAGCTTCTTGAGCGGGAAGTCCGGGAACGCCGCGAGCTCGCCCTGGGTCACCATGATCCCCTCGCGGCGCTTGAGGGCGTCGATGCCGAGCAGCACCGGGGCCGTCCCCGCCCCCGCGGTGCAGTCGAGCACCGTGTCGACGCCCCGCCCGCCGGTCAGCTCCACCACCCGCTCCAGCGGGTCCTCGCGCTCGACGTCGATCACGGCGTCCGCACCTAGCCCCTTGGCGAGGTCGAGCCGGGCCGCATCCCGTGTCGTCCCCGTCACGATGATCAGCGACGCGCCGGCCTGCTTGGACGCGACCACCTGGGAGAGCCCCTGTTGCCCCGGCCCCTGGATGAGCACGGTCGACGCGTAGCCCACCCTCCCGGCGTTCAGCGCCCACTCGATGCCGTTCGACAGCGGCGTCACCAGCCCCGCGAGCTCGGCCGACACCCCGTCGGGGACCTTGTGGACCACCGCGTTCCACGGCAGGTACATGTACTGCGAGAAGCCGCCCCACAGCCGGCCCGGGTGGTCCGACGAGGTGTAGCCGTAGCGGCGCGCGTCGGGGTTGGTGCGCCAGTCGGTGAGCTCGCAGTGGCGGTACTCCCCCGCGTGGCACCACTCGCAGTGGAAGCACCCCACGTAGTGCTCGACGAAGACCCGGTCACCCTCGCCGACGCCCTTGCGCTCGGCGAACCGGCGCCCCGCCTTCGAGATGACACCGACGTTCTCGTGCCCCATGATCACAGGGGCGGGCGTCGGTGGCTTCGCGTACATTTTCACGTCGGTGCCGCAGATCCCCGCCACCTCGACCTCGAGGAGAGCGCTGTCCTCGTCGATGTCGGGCATCGGGAACTCGCGGAGCTCGGTGACGCCCGGGCCGGTCCGGACCGCTGCGAGCACGTGATCGACCATCGACCCCGCCTCCCCATCTAAGGTCTATTGGTAATACCATAGGCGTCGGTGAGCGACCAGGGGGGAACGAGGATGCAGGAGCCCGGGCGGCCCGTGCTGCGGACCGTCACCCGTACGCAGGGAGCCAACGAGGCGTTGAAGAGCGGTGAGGTGACCCCGCGCGGGTTCCGGCTCGAGTTCGAAGAGGTGCCGGTCCTCGTCTCGGCCTTCCGCCGGATGGTGCGCGAGCTGGCCTACGACGTCAGCGAGATGGCCCTGACCACCTACCTGGTCGCGAAGGAGCACGGCGTCGAGTTCACCGCGCTGCCGATCTTCATCGCGCGCGGGCTGCACCACGGCGTGATCCAGGTGGCCGCCGCGGGCGGCATCCGCCATCCGAAGGACCTCGAGGGCCGCCGGGTCGGCGTCGACCGCGGCTACACGGTCACCACCGGGGTGTGGGCGCGGGCGATCCTGCAGGAGGAGTACGGCGTCGACCTCGACCGGGTCACGTGGGTGCTCTCCGGCGACGAGCACGTCGCGCAGTACCGGCCCCCGGCCAACGTGGTGCCGGTCAAGCCGCCGCGCAGCCTCGAGGAGCTGCTGCGCAGCGGGAAGCTCGCCGCCGTGCTCGGCGCGCCCATCCAGGCGCCGGACGTCACGCCGCTGATCCCGGACCCGACCGGCACCGCCCTCACCGCGCTGCGGGAGCGCGGCCTCTACCCGATCAACCACCTCGTGGTCGTCCGCGACGACGTGCTGCGCGCCCACCCCGACCTCGCCCGCGACCTCTTCGACGCCTTCGTGCGCGCGAAGCAGGTCTACCTCGACCGGCTGACCAACGGGGGCATCGCGTCGCCGACGGCCGTCGACCGGCTCCACCAGCAGGTGCACGAGCTGACGGGCGCCGACCCGCTCCCCTACGGGATCGAGCCGAACCGGGAGGTGCTCGAGCGGCTGGTCCGCACCGCGGTCGACCAGAAGATCCTCTCCCGCCCGGTGGAGCTGGAGGACGTGTTCGCCGGGGACACGCTCGACCTCGTCGGGTAGCGGACCGGGCGGAGCAGGCCGGGGCCCACGCGTCAGCGCCCGTCGAGGAACTCCAGGATCCGGGCGGGCGCGGTCTCCCGCGTCTGTTCGGCCACCGGGGCGTCCCAGTACTCGGCCGCGGGCAGGCACTCCTGCAGGTAGCGGGCCGCGGACGGCGCGTGCGAGTCGTCCTCTCCCGGGACGATCAGCGCGGGGGTGTCGAGGCAGAGCAGGTCCTCCGGTTCCACGCCCGGCACGGTGTCGCGGTCGAACATCAGCCGGGCCGTGCCGTTCACGACGAGCGCGTAACGGTCGGGGTCGCGGGCCGCGTAGGCCTCGGCGAAGGCCGGGTCGGCGCGGATCACGCTGTTCCAGGGCCCCACCCGCGGGTCGGCCGCGAACCCCGCCTCGGTCGCCCGCGCGAGCGCGACCACCCCGGCCAGGCCCTCGGCCTGCACGAACGCGAGGTGCCGGGCGAAGCGGTCCAGCTGCTTCATCCGGTACTTCACCCCGCCCGCCGGGGAGTACAGCACCATCGAGCGCACGCGCTCGGGGTGGGCCACCGCCATCGCGGCGGCCGTCGAGCAGCCGACGCAGCCGCCCATGAGGTGGGCGCGCTCGACGCCGAGGTGGTCGAGGAGCCCGACCGCCTGCGCGACGTAGCGGGCCCAGGTGAGCCGCTCGACCCGGCCGCCGGAGCGGCCGGACTCGCGGCGGTCGAACGTGATGCACGTGTAGCGGGCCGCCAGCTGCTCGAGCAGGTCGAGGCGGCGGTAGATCCCGACGGTCCGCCAGCTCTCCAACGTCGAGTCGAACCCGCCCGGGGAGAACATCAGCAGCGGCGGGCCGGACCCGACCACCTCGTAGCGGGTGGGGATGCCGTCGGCGATCGCGGTGGGCACCCCGGTCACCTCCCACCGGGCAGCTGCCTGCCGCCGCGGACGTCGTCGGCGTAGCGCGTGAGCGCGTCGAAGGCGATCCAGGCGACGTTGGCGTAGGTGTCGGGCGGGTCGTCGATCGCCGAGGCCGCGTAGCCGATGGCGGCGTGCGCCATGCGCATCCGCCCGTCGAGCCACGGCCCGCCGCCGAACCCGCCGAGCACCGGCACCGCCGCGGCCTTGGCGACCGCGGCGCCCGCGACCGGCCCGGAGTTGGTGAAGTTGAGCAGCACCGCGCCCGCCGCCTCGAGCCGCCGCGCGGTGTCGACCATCTCGTCGGTCAGCTCCGGCGGCACCTGGTCGGACGCGGACGGGGTGGCCGAGTACTCCACGCCGTAGCGCAGCGCGGTCTGCGGCGTGATGCCGAACTGCGCGAACACCGGGATGCCGGCCTTGGTGATCGCCGTGACCGCCTCCAGGTGGTCGGCGGCGCCGTCGACCTTGACCATGTCGACCCCGGCCTGCTTGACGAACCGGATGGCCGCGCGCACCGCCTCGGCCGGGCCCTCCTGGACCGGGCCGAACGGGAGGTCGGCGCTCACCAGCGCCCGCGACACCCCGCGGCGCACCGCCCTGGCCACGACGAGCATCTCGTCCATCGTGATCTCGAACGGGTTGGCGTGGCCCCAGAGGTTCACCCCGACCGTGTCGCCGACCGACACGATCTCCACGCCCGCCCGGTCGGCGACCTTGGCCATCTGGTGGTCCCACGCCACGACCCCGACGATCTTGCGGCCCTCGTCCTTCATGCGCTGCAGGTCGCGCAGCGTCGTCCGGCTGCTCATGCCCGCAGGGCCCGCAGCAGCTCGACGACGTCGCTCTCGTCGGCGCCCGGCAGCAGCACACGGGCGTGCGGGCGCAGCGCGGCGACCGCCCGGTCCGCGCCGTCACCGGCGCCGCCGTCGCCCGCGACGACCAGCCCGGCGGTCATGATGCCGCGCTGGAAGCAGGCCTCGCCGATCGTGTGAGCGGCGTCCGCGCCGCCGTCGCTGGTCGCGATCATGACGACGACGTCGGCCGAGGCGAGCTCGTCGTCGAGGGTGGCCGACCCGCCGTCCACGCCCTGCAGCAGGCCCGCGTCCCGCCAGGCGTAGAAGCGGGCGTTGGCCCAGTCCAGCCCGGCGACGCGGCGCACGATCCCGACCGCGCCGTCGTCGAGGCCGACGACCCGCGGGGCCCGCGCGGGCGCCACCGGGCGCTGGATGCGGTAGCGGGCCTCGGCGGCCGTCGCGGCGCGGGCGCAGCTGCTCGGCAGGCTGGGGTCGACGAAGGTCCGGGGAGCCATCCGCCTACACCGACGCGATCGGCTCGCCGGGCTTGACGCGCACGTCGTCCTTCACGGCCTCGAGGAACGCCTCGGCGTGGGGCAGGACGACGGCCGCCGACCGCACGCGGTGGTGCGCCGGGTCCACGCCGGGTGGCGTGGTGCCGTGGTCGCGCAGCGCGATCGCGGCCTTGCGCAGCTTCTGCCGGGCCTTGATGATGCCCGCGTCGGCGGGCACGAGCCGCTCCTTCGTGCGGTCGGCGATCGGGCCCATGCTCTCCTGCAGCGACGCGTCCTGGATCGCGATGCCCTTCACGCCCGAGTAGTACTCGCCGGTGCGTTGCTTCTCCCGGTCCATCAGGTAGTCGTTGTCGCGGTTGGCGACCGGTCGGTACGTGCCCGGGATGTTCTCGCTGTGCACGCCGTTGCCCTCGATCATCGCCTGCCGCTCGGCCGCGGTGAGCGCGCGGACCGGGTGGTAGTCGAAGCTGTAGACCCAGCAGTTCTCGTCGTCGATCGGGATCCAGAAGTGCCCGTGGATCGGGTGGTCGCCACGCGGGGGCACCATCGTGAACGACGGCATCACCCACGGCGTGATCCGCCAGTAGTACTTGCCGTCCTCGGCGTTGCGCCGGGCCCCGACGTAGAGCCCGCCGTCGGAGTCGACGACCTCGAAGAACGGCTTGGTGTCCTTCTGGTTGTACTCGTTGCCCTTCGCGCCCTTGAACAGCGGGTCGTTCTTCAGCCCGCCGGAGTGCAGGAACGTGACGTGGCTGGAGTCGATGCCGCCCTCGAAGGCCTGCAGCCAGTTGCACTGCTGCAGGCGCTTGGAGGTGTAGGTCTGCTCCGGGGGCACCAGCGCGAACTCGAACTCCGGCAGCGGCGGCTTGCCGGCCGGATCCCCCATGTAGGTCCAGAGGATGTCGCCGATCTTGACCAGCGGGTACGCGGTGAGCTTGACGTTCTGGCAGAAGCTCGAGTTGTCCGCCTCCGAGGGGACCTCGACGCACTGGCCGGTGACGTCGTACTTCCAGCCGTGGTAGGGGCAGCGCAGGCCGCCCTCCTCGTTGCGGCCGAACCACAGCGAGGCGCCGCGGTGGGCGCAGAACTCGTCGATCAGGCCGTAGCGGCCGTAGCTGTCGCGGAACGCGATGAGCCGCTCCGACAGCAGCTTGAGCCGGATCGGGGGGCAGTCGTCCTCCGGGAGCTCCTCGGCGAGGCAGGCCGGTATCCAGTACTGCCGGAACAGCTCCCCCATCGGCGTGCCCGGGCCGGTGCGGGTCAGAAGCTCGTTGATGTCCTGGCGAAGCACGGAACGACTCCCCCTTCGGAAGCGTGGACTAACCGTTATACCTACCCCATACCGTCAGGGTTGAACAGGCGGCACGTCGACCGTCAGCCCATCGAGCTCGGGCGAGACGGGGATCTGGCAGGACAGCCGGCTCCCGTCGCGCCGCTCGGAGACCGCGAGGTCGAGGAGGTCCTCCTCCATGTCGCCCGGCGACCCGACGGCGGGCCCGAACTCCTCGCGCACCCAGACGTGGCAGGTGGCGCAGGACGCGTTGCCCCCGCACTCGCCGACGATCCCGGGCACCCCGTTCTTGACCGCGGCCGCCATCACGGACTCGCCGACGACGGCGTCGACGGCGTACTCCGCCCCGTCGTCGCCGACGTAGATCACCTTCGGCACCGTTGCGACTTCCTCTCGCGCTTGGTCTGTCCATTAGACCATGGCGAGGTGAGGAGGGCCAGCACCACGATTCGTGATCACGGCACGGGCGGCACCGCCGCAGGAGACGATCGGTGAGGGCATACAATGCGTGAGTGACGAGGCCCGGAACCACTGCCCCAGCGACGGATGGCGGCGCCGCGCCGAACAAGGGTGACCTGCTCAGCAAGGTCAGCGTCGGCCGCATCTCCGAGGTCATCGTCGACCAGATCCGCCTGCTGATCCGCTCCGGACAGCTCACAGCGGGTGATCGACTCCCGAGCGAGCGGGAGCTGTGCGAGCGGTTCGGCGTCAGCCGCGTCACCGTGCGTGAGGCCCTCCGGGTGCTGGAGGCCACCGGTCTCGTCGACATCCGCGTCGGCGCCCGCGGCGGCGCGTTCGTCACCGCGCCGAGCAGCCGCATGGTCGGCGAGGGCATCGCCGACCTCATCTCGCTGTCGAGCCTGTCGGCCGTGGAGGTCACCGAGGCGCGGATGATCTTCGAGCTCGGCCTCGTGCCGCTGGTGTGCGAGCGCGCCACCGCCGACGACATCGCGGCGCTCTACGAGATCTGCGACCGCGCCACCGCGGCCGCCGAGGCAGGCGACTACCCGCTGGCGCTGTCGGCGGAGTGGCACTCGAGGTTCGCCCGCAGCACCCACAACCGCGCGATCGCGCTGCTCGCCGAGTCGCTGCACGACCCGATGATCCGCTCGCTGCAGGAGGCCCGCTCCACCGCGCCGAGCCACGGAGAGCTCGGCGTGGAGGAGCACCGCGCGCTCGTCGACGCGGTCGCGGCGCGCGACGTGGATCGCGCCACCGAGCTCATGCGCGTCCACCTCACCCGCACGGCCGAGCGGGTCGCGAGCCACGAGGGCTAGAACAGCAGCGACTTGATCGTCACCGGCACCGTGTTCGACGGATGCCGGACCCGGCCGATGTCGACGTAGTCGAAGTCGCGCAGCGCCAGCCCGTCGACGACGAGGATGTCCGCGGTCACCTCCAGCTCCTCGCACAGCAGCCTGCCGAGCGTCATGGCCACGTCGCCGTCGAGCACGACGTAGACGGGCCTCCCGCGGGCGATCCGGTCGGCGAGGCCGTCGCGGATGCCGCGGGCGAAGGCGAGGACGCGCTGGTAGCGCGGCGGCCCCGACCAGGACATCGCCAGTGCGACGTCGGCGCCGTCGTCGGTTGCGTCCGTGCCGTCGGCGCCGAGCTTGGCGAGGTGGCGGCGGACGGCCGCGGCGATCGCGGCGTCGTCCACGGCCTCCCCCAGCTCGTAGGCCGGGCGCGCCACCTGCAGGTTGCGCCGCGGCAGCAGCGCGTCCGCGTCGGAGATCCAGCAGGTGTTGCCGCTGAGCTGGACGCTGTGCTCGCTCGCCCCGAGCGCCGTCGCGCGGATGCACTCGCCCGGGGGCAGCAGCCCGCCCGGCAGCGCCCCCGCGTCGACCCGCCGGCGCAGCGCCGCACCGAGCGGCTGGCCGAGGTCGCCGAAGCGCCGCTGCTCGCGGCCGTAGACGTACTCGGCCACGCCACCGGAGAACATGACGCCGTCGATGCGGCCGAGCTCGCCCAGCGGCTCGGTCAGCAGGAACGGCTCCGCCTCGGCGCCTCCGGTGACGGCCGCGACGACCACGTCGGCCATGCCCTGGGCAACCCGCTCCAGGTCGGCGGGCGCGACGCGGTCGCCGACCTCGAAGCGGTAGCCGGCGCGGGCGGCGTGCGCGCGGCCCGCCGGGTCGAGCCGCACGATCGTGCCGGCGTCGTCGACGACCTGCAGCCGGCCGCCGACGTGCACGGCGGCGGTGGCGGCGACGCGCCCGGCGTCCAGCAGGGCGAGCTTGGTGGTCCCGCCGCCGACGTCGACCAGGAGGATGCGGCTGCCCGCGTCGTGGGACGCCTGCGCCGCCCCGGAGCCGTAGCCGGCGAGCATCGCCTCCATGTGGTGGCCCGCGGTCGCCGTGACCAGCGAGCCACCCCGGTCGGCCAGCACCGCGGCGATCGCCTCGGCGTTGCGCCGCCGCAGGGCCTCGCCGGTGAGGATCACGACGCCGGTGTCGACGTCGTCGGGGTGGACGCGGGCCTCGGCGTAGGCGGTGTCGATGATGGTGCCGAGCGCCTCGGCGTCGATCAGCCCCGGGTCGGCGGCCGCGTACGGCGTGAGCACCACCGGGGACCGGTAGGTGGTCTCCCGCCGGACCACCACGTAGCGGCTGGTCAGCTCCTCGCCGATCCGGCGCAGGTGCAGCCGGGAGAACACCACCTGGGTGCCCGAGGAGCCGATGTCCATCCCGACGCTCGCCAGCGTGACGTTGTCCTGCTGCCAGATCGGGTTGTCCTCGATCGGACCGAGGGGCTCGTCGTGGTGGTGGCCGTCGTGGTGGTGGTCGTCGTTGAGGTGGTGGTGCCCGTGGCCGTGGTGCCCGTGCCCGTGGTGATGGTGGTGGTCGCTCACACCGAGGCGGCCTTCGGCGGCAGGGTGGCGAGCTCGGCCTCGTAGAAGGCGTCCATCTGCGGCTCCATGCCGTGCTCGGCGAGGGCCTTGCGGAACATCTCGCGGACCTCCGGCGACTCGTCGGCGTAGTCGATCTGGTCGCCGCCGATGCGCCTGCTGATCCAGGCCTTCGGCACGCCCTGCGCGTTGCGCACGGACACCACCTCGTGTTTGAAGGCGAGGTAGCGGGCGGGCTCGGTGCCGCTGTTGAAGTGCTGGTGGAACCACATGTTCGGCGGAACGATCAGCGTGCCGGGGCCCCAGTCGTAACGGCGCGGCTCCTCCCCCTCCGGCCACATCAGGCTGTAGCCCCGGCCGGACAGGACGATCACGTGGGCGCCCGGGCCGTGCCGGTGCGCCTTCTTGTAGGTGGCGGTCGGGAACTGCGAGATGTGGCTGTTCATCGACCCCCTGGCCATGGCGAAGCGGATGTGCCCGCCGCCCGCGCCGCGTTCCTCGGCCTCGACGAGCGGCAGGTTGACCGCGTCGGCGACGAAGTTGGTGTCGAGCAGCAGGCCCTTCTGCTCGCCCTTGGGCGCGAAGTAGTCGGGCTCGCCCGCGAACCGCTTCGGGAAGTCGTGCGCCGTGCCGAAGACGAAGTCGACGTCGTCGTAGAGGTTGAGCACGGGCGGGAGGTTCGTGGAGGCGACGTAGCGGGCCGGCCGCTGCCCGGAGCCGTTGAAGTGCTGGTGGTGGGTGTTGAGCGGGATCGCGAACAGCGAGCCGGGGCCCCACTCGAAGGTGACCTCGGCGCCCGCGTCGTTCCACACGCGCGTGGACCCGTGCCCGTCGAGGACGAGGATCATCTCCTCGTAGAGCTGCCGCTGGGGCGCCAGCTCCCCGCCCGGGGGGATCTCGCACACGTAGCAGTCGTTCGAGGTGCGGGTCGCCTCGTGGTTGATGAACACGCCGCGCCCGCCGCGGCGCGCCCACGGCTTGAGCTCGACGGTGCGCAGGTCCGGGATGTGGTGGGCGGCGATGATGTCGAGCCCCTCGGCCGCCACCCACCGCGTGTACGGGGAGTCCTTCTCGGTGGCGAACTTCGCGGCGAAGTCCTCGTTGACGAGCGCGTCCTTGGCCATGGCCCGGCACAGTAGCAAGCTTGACAGCTATTGGTCTAACCACTAGACCTTAAGGCCGTCGCAGCGGCGCCGAGGAGGTCACCGTGGGTGAAGACGGTCGCGTGTTCGTGCGCGGTCTGGAGTCCGACAAGTACGAGCTCGAGGCGTTCCGCCGCCGTCAGCTGTCCCACCCCCGGGTCAGGGACGCCACGTTCGTCACCGACCACGGCGACGCCGTGGCGCACAACAGCACGACCAAGAAGTCCCGCACGTGGTGGCGGATCGGGCCGGGCGACGAGGAGTTCCTCACCCAGTCGCTGCAGGTGCACTTCGTCGAGATCGACGGGCACGGCAGCAACCGGGGCCACGGCCACCAGAACGAGGCCGCCTTCTACATCCTCGAGGGCGCCGGCTACGAGATCCACGACGGCCACCGCTACGACTGGAAGGTCGGCGACTTCGTCTTCGTCCACACCGACTCGGTGCACCAGCACTTCAACCCCTACGACGAGAAGGCGCTCGCCCTCGTCGTCAAGGCCAAGAGCAGCTGGATGTTCCTCGGGCTGCTGCAGCAGGGGCGGGGCGGCGACATCGACCGGCCCGACGAGTTCGGCCCGCGCGAGGACTGGTCGCAGATCTGGACCCCCGGCGTGCTGGAACGCCGCAAGGTGATCAGCGTCGAGGACACGGTGTGGGAGGACACCGAGCTGGGCCGGGTCCGGGTGATGACGAGCCCTCGCACCGATCACGCGCGGCTGTTCAGCGTGGACGCCTTCGAGTGGGCGATCGAGGCGGGCGGGTCCACGCCGCGCTACTGGAAGATGGCCGACGAGGTCCTCTACGCGCTCTCCGGCGACGGCTACTCGCTGCACTGGGAGGTGCAGGCCGAGATCGCCGACCGGTACTACGCCCACATCGCGCTCGAGCCGAGCCGCCACGAGTTCGGCCAGGGCGACATCCTCTACGTCCCGCCGAACACGGTGGCCCAGCACTTCGCCGCGGACGGCACGCCGCTGCACCTGTTGAGCTTCCAGAACCGCCTCTTCAAGCACCTGGGCTACGACAACGTCAAGGTGTTCTGAATGGAGCGCCCGTCCGGGGTCGTGGCAGGCCCCGCCCGTTACGGCAGCGACCTCGTCGTGGACCTGCTGCGGGCGCTCGGCACCCGGTACGTGCCGCTCAACCCCGGCTCGTCGTTCCGCGGGCTGCACGACTCGCTGGTCAACCACGGCGGCAACCACGACCCGCAGCTGCTGCTGTGCCTGCACGAGGAGATCGCGGTCTCCCTCGCCCACGGTTACGCCAAGGGCTCCGGCCAGGTGGGCGTCGCGCTCGTGCACGACCTCGTCGGGCTCATGCACGCCTCGATGGCCGTCTACGACGCGTTCTGCGACCGCGTCCCGCTGCTCGTCCTCGGCGGCAGCGGCCCGGCCGACCCGGCGCTGCGCCGCCCGATCGACTGGGTGCACTCGGCCACCACCCAGGCCGAGCTCGTGCGCGACTTCGTCGTGTGGGACGCCGAGCCCGCCACCCCCGCCGCCGCCGTCGCGGACGTGCTGACCGCCCACCAGCGGGCCGCCAGCGTCCCGCGCGGGCCCGCCTACGTCTCGCTGGACGCGGGCGTGCAGGAGGCCGCGCTCACCGCACCCGTGCCGCTCCCCGATCTGGCCGGCTTCGCGCCGGCCCCTCCCCCGGCGGCCGACGAGGCCTGCGTCGATCGGGCCGTCGAGGTGCTGCTCGCCGCGCAGCGCCCCGTCGTCACCGCCGGGGCGATGGACCACGACCCCGCCGCCACGCCGGTGCTGGTCGAGCTGGTGGAGCTGCTCGGGGCGGCCTACGTCGAGGACCGCAACTCGGTCTCCTTCCCCACCACCCACCCGCAGAACGGCACCGGCGACGCGAGCTGGCTCGCCGACGCCGACGTCGTCCTCGCGATCGGGGTCCCGGACGTACCGGGCCGGCTGCGCCGCCGCGGCCGGGAGCGGGCGAGCGCGCCGACGGCGTTTCCGTCCATCGTGGACGTCTCCACCGGGCACCTGGGACAGCGGTCGTGGAGCAACGCGTTCGCCACCCCGTTCCCGCGGGCGGCGCAGCTGCTCGCCGACCCGCTGACCGGGGCGCGCCAGCTGCTCGCCGCGCTGCGGGAGCGGGCACCGGACGCCGCGGAGCGGCGCGAGCGGGTGGTGGAGCGGGTCCGCGCGCAGCGGGCCGCGGCCACGCGGACCCGACGCCTCGACGCCCGGCCGATCAGCCCCGCGCGGCTGGTGGCCGAGCTCTGGTCGGCCGTGCGCGACACCGGTCACCTGCTGTGCCTGCGCAACACCCGCAGCTGGCCGGAGGGCGTGTGGGAGCTGCCCGGCGCGGGCAGCTACCTCGGGCACTCCGGGGGCGGTGGCGTCGGCTACGGACCGGGCGCCTTCGTCGGCGGGGCGCTCGCCGCCCGCGACCGGGGCCTGCTCGGCGTCGGGATCATCGGCGACGGAGACCTGCTGATGGCCGCCGGTGCGCTCTGGACGGCCGTGCACCACCGGATCCCCGGGCTGCTCGTCGTCAACGACAACGGCTCGTTCTACAACGACGAGCCGCACCAGGCGGCCGTGGCCCGCGAGCGCGGGCGGCCGGTCGACAACAGCTGGATCGGCATGCGGATCGCCGACCCCGCCGTCGACATCGACGCCCTCGCCGCCTCCTACGGCTGCTGGACGGCGGGCACCGTCACCGAGCCCGACGAGCTCGCGGGCGCGTTCACCAAGGCGCTCGCCGCGGCGCAGGAGGGCCGGCTCGCCGTGGTCCACGTGCGGACGGAGCCGGCATGAGCCGGGTGCTGGGCCGTGTGGCGCGCGGCGCCCCACCGGTGCACGCGCTGATGTCGATCGGCGGGCGGTGGCGCGAGGCCACGTCCGGCGCCCGGATGGACTGCATCGACCCGACCACCGAGGAGCTGCTCGGCACCGTGCCCGCCGCCGGGGCCGCCGACGCCGACCTCGCCGTGCGGACCGCGCAGGAGGCCTCGGGGCCGTGGCGGGCGCTGGGCTGGACGAAGCGGGCGGCGCTGCTGCGCGACCTCGCCGCCGCCGTCGCCGAGGTCGCCGACCGGCTCGCCGTGCTGGACACCCTCGACAGCGGCAACCCGATCGCGGGCATGCGCGGCGACATCGACTCGACGGTCCGCGAGCTGCACTACTACGCCGGCCTCGCCGGCCAGACGCACGGCGAGAGCACCCCCACCGGTGCCGAGACCGTCTCGTTCACCCGGCGTGAGCCCTACGGGGTGGTCGTGCGGATCGTGCCGTTCAACCACCCGTTCAAGTTCGCCTGCGGCAAGGCGGCCGCCGCGCTCGCCGCCGGCAACGCGGTGATCGTGAAGCCCGGCGAGCAGACGTCGCTGTCGGCGATCGCGCTCGCCGAGATCGCCGAGGCCGTGCTCCCGCCGGGCGTGCTGACCGTCCTGACCGGCACCGGGACCGAGCTGGGCGAGGCGCTCGTCGGGCACCCCGGCGTGCAACGGGTGGCGTTCACCGGCTCGGTGCCGACCGGCAGGCGGATCCTCACCACCGCGGCGCGCAACCTCGCCCACGTCACCCTCGAGCTCGGCGGCAAGAACCCGCTGATCGTCTGCCCCGACGTGGACCCGCGCACCGCCGCCCGCGACGCCGTCGCCAGCATGAACATCGCCCGCAGCAACGGGCAGTCCTGCGGGTCGACCTCGCGGCTGTACGTGCACGAGCGGATCAGGGCGGAGTTCACCGAGGCGCTGCTGGAGCGGGTGCGGGCGCTGCGCGTCGGCGACCCGTGCGACGAGGCCAACGACGTCGGCCCGGTCGCGTTCGCCGAGCACCACGCGCGCGTGCTCGACCACATCGAGCGCGCGAAGGCCTCCGGGGCGACGGTCGCCGTCGGCGGGTCCCGCCCGCCGGGGCCCGAGCGCGGCTACTTCGTCGAGCCCACGGTGTTCACCGACGTCACCGACGACATGCCGATCGCCCGCGAGGAGGTGTTCGGGCCGGTCATGGCCGTCATGGGGTTCACCGACCTCGACGACGCCGTGCGGCGGGCCAACGACACCGACTACGGGCTCACCGCCAACGTCTACACCCGCGACCTGCGGGTGGCGCACCGGCTCGCGGGCGAGCTGCAGGCCGGCTACGTGTACGTCAACGGCACCGGGCGCCGCCCGCCCGGCTCCCCCTTCGGCGGCTGGAAGCACAGCGGCCTGGGCAAGGAGAACTCGCACCAGGAGCTCCTGTCCTACACGCGCGAGAAGACGATCACCATCACGCTGCCGGCCGCCGACCCCGACTGGAGCTGACGCCATGCCCAACCACGCTCCCTACGACAAACCCGTCTGGGGCTCCGACGTCATGGTCGACGCGCTGCGCCGGCTCGACCTGCCCTACATCGCGCTCAACCCGGGCTCGTCCTACCGCGGCCTGCACGACTCGCTCGTCAACTACGCGGGCGACGAGATGCAGATCATCGAGTGCCCGCACGAGAAGATCGCCGTCGCGCTGGCCCACGGCTACGCGAAGGCGTCCGGGCGCGCGATGGGCGTGGTCCTGCACGACCTCGTCGGGCTGCTGCAGGGCACGATGGGCGTCTACTACGCCTACGCCGACCGCACCCCCGTGCTCGTCCTCGGCGGGTCCGGCCCGGCCGACCACGAGCGGCGCAGGCCCTACATCGACTGGATCCACTCGGCCAACGTGCAGGGCCAGGCGGTGCGCGAGTACACGAAGTGGGACCACGAGCCGCGCTCGATCGAGGCGGTGCCCGGCGTGCTCGCCCGCGCCTACCGGATCGCGACCACCCCGCCCGCAGGCCCGACCTACGTCGCGCTCGACGCGGGCCTGCAGGAGGACCCGGTCGACGAGCCGGTGCCGGTGGACGAGGTCGCCGCGCTGGCCGCGGCGCCTGCCCCGGTCGCGCCGGACCCGGCCGCGCTGCGCGCGCTGGCCCGGGAGCTGTGCGCGGCGAAGCGCCCGGTGATGGTGCTGGCCTACCCGGGGCGCGACCCCGCGTCGTTCGGGCACCTCGTCGACCTCGCCGAGCTGGTCGGCATCGGGGCGATCGACACGCACTGGCGGCTCAACTTCCCGACCCGCCACCCGTTGTGCGTGAGCGACACCGACGCGATCGACGAGGCCGATTGCGTGTTGTTCGTCGACGTCAAGGACATGGTGAAGCCGACCCACCGCACCGACCGGCTGGCGCGGCGCAACGTCTCCCGGCTGGCGCCGGGCTGCCGGGTGCTCTCGATCGGCTTCGGCGACATCGGCACCTCGTCGTGGAGCGAGGACTACGCCCAGCAGATCCCGGCCGCCCACGCGGTCGTCGCCGACACCGCGGTGGCGCTGCCGCTGCTCGTCGAGGAGTGCCGCACCCTGCTGGCACACGACACCCCGGAGCGCGCCGCCGAGCGCGCGGCCTGGACCCGCAGGCTCACCGAGGTGCACGACGAGGTGTGGGCGGGCTGGGCGCAGCACGCCGCCGCCGTCGCCGGGGAGACGCCCGTGGCCACCGCGCAGCTCGCGGCGGCGGTCTGGAACGTCGTGCGCGACCACGACTGGGTGCTCACCGCGGGCACCGCCGCGGAGTGGGCGCTGCGGCTGTGGGACTTCGACGCCCCGCACCGCCACCCCGGGAAGCAGCTGGGCACCGCCACGCAGATCGGCATCTCGCTGGGGGTCGCGCTCGCCCACAAGGGGACGGGGCGGCTCGTCGTGGACCTGCAGCCCGACGGCGACCTGATGTTCGACGTCGGCGCCCTGTGGGTGGCGAGCCGCTATCGGCTGCCCCTGCTGGTGGTGATGTTCAACAACCGGGCCTACTACAACGACTGGGAGCACCAGGAGAAGCTCGCCGCACAGCGCGGCACCCCCGCCGAGCGCGCCCACATCGGCATGGCCATCGACGACCCGGCCCCCGACTTCGCGGCCGTGGCGACCGGGTTCGGCTGGCACGCCGAGGGGCCGATCACCGACCCGGGGGCGGTGGAGGAGGCGGTGCGGCGGGCCGCGGCGCACGTGCTGGAGACGGGCTCCCCCGCGCTGGTGGACGTGGTCTGCCAGCCGAAGTAGCCGCGAGCCCGCCGCCCGGGTTGCCGCCCGGGCGGCGGTGCCGTAGAGATCCGGCGTGACCCTGTCCACCCCGGCCCGCCTGCTGCGCCTGCTCAGCCTGCTGCAGAACAGGCGGGAGTGGGCGGGCACGGAGCTCGCCGAACGGCTCGGGGTCACCGACCGGACGGTGCGGCGCGACGTGGGCCGGCTGCGCGAGCTCGGCTACCCGGTCGAGAGCACCACGGGCACCGCGGGCGGCTACCGGCTCACCTCCGGTGAGGACCTGCCGCCGCTGTTGCTGGACGACGACGAGGCGGTCGCGATCGCGACGAGCCTGCTCGGCACCGTCGCCGACGGCGAGACGGCCGGCCGCGCGCTGGCGAAGCTCACCCAGGTGATGCCGGCGCGGCTGCGCAGGCGGGTCGCGGCCGTCGACGCGTCGGTGGTGTCGGTGCCCGACCACCGGGCCGCCCGGATCGACCCGGGGGTGCTCGCCGTGCTGGCGGGGGCCGTGCGGGACCGGGAGATCGTCCGGTTCGACTACCGCCGCCGCGACGGGTCGGTCACCGAACGGCGGGTGGAGCCGCACCGCGTGGTGACGACGTACGGCCTGTGGTACCTGATCGCGTTCGACACCCGGGCCGGGGACTGGCGGACGTTCCGGGTCGACCGCATCGACCGCCCCGAGTCGGTGCGCCTGCCGTTCACGCCCCGCGAGTTGCCCGCGGGCGACCCGGTCGAGCAGGTGCGGGAGGCGATCGCCTCCGCGCCCTACCGCTACTCGGTGCGCGCCAGGGTCCCGGCGCCCGCCGAAGAGGTGCGGGCCCGGCTGCCGATGTCGATCCTCGCCCGGATCCAGCCGGTCGACGCGGCGTCCTGCACCGTCGTGCTCGGGGCCGACTCGCTGCACCACCTCGCGCGCGACGTCGTGGCGCTCGGGCCGGGGGCCGAGCTCGAGGGCCCGCCGGAGGTGCTGGCCCACCTCCAGCAGGTCGGCCGCTGGCTCGCCGGGCAGGGCTAGCGCGGGCTGGAACGCCCGACCGCCGCCGCGCGACATCGGCCCGGGGAATACGGTCTTCGTTGTTCGAGGGTATGGGGGTGTGCCGTGGCGGTTCGGAGCCCGGGCGTGCAGACGGCTCTCCCGCCCGCGGTGGTGGCGCAGGCCGTGCTCGCCGGCGGGTTCCTGGTCCACCTCGCGGTCGTCGAGGCGCTGTTCGCCACCGCGGGCGAGGGCAAGAACGCCGTGCTGACCGCCGCGAAGTTCTTCGCGCTGCACGCGGCGTCGCTCATGATGCTGCAGCTGGTGCTGGTGGCCCGGCTGCCGTTCCTCGACCGGCGGATCGGCATGGACCGGCTCACCCGCTGGCACCGCGTCATCGGCTTCACGCTCGCCTGGACCGTGCTCACCCACGGGGTGCTGGTGGTGCTCGGCTACGCGACGCTCTACTCGATGCCCGTGCTCGCGACGTTCGCGAGCCTCGCCGGGGTGGTCGCGTCGCTGCTCGGGATGTGCGCCGCCGCGATCATCCTCGTGATCTCCGCGACCTCGCTGCGGCGGCTGCGCAGGCGCATGAGCTACGAGACCTGGCACGCCCTCCACGTCGGCCTCTACCTCGCCGTGCTGCTCGCGCTGGTCCACCAGGGGCTGGAGGGCACCACGTTCGCCTCCTCGCCCGCCGCCCGCGCCTACTGGTGGACGGTGTGGGCGCTGGTGCTGCTCGCGTTCGTCGGCGGCCGGATCGCGCTGCCGATCTGGCGCAACGCCCGGCACCGGTTCCGGGTGGCCGCGGTCGTCCCGGAATCGGACGACGTGGTGTCCGTGCACGTCACCGGGCGCGACCTCGACCGGCTCGGCGCGCGGGCCGGGCAGTTCTTCATCTGGCGCTTCCCCGCCCACAACGGCTGGTGGCAGGCCAACCCGTTCTCGCTGTCCGCCGCGCCCGACGGGCGCACGCTGCGGCTCACCGCGAAGGCCGTCGGCACGACCAGCGCCGGGTTGCGGCGGCTGCCGGTCGGCACGCCCGCATTCCTCGAGGGCCCCTACGGCGCGTTCACCGCGGTGCAGCGCACGCGGCCGGCCGCGGTCCACATCGCGGGCGGCGTGGGCATCACCCCGATCCGCGCGATGCTGGAGGAGGCGAGCGGGCCCACCGTCGTCCTCTACCGGGTGCGCGACACCGACGACGCCGTGCTGCTGGGTGAGCTTTCGAAGCTCGCGGACGAGCGCGGCGCGCAGCTGCACCTGCTGGCCGGGCGGACGGGGGCGGGCGATCCGCCGTTCCGCCCGTTCGCGCCCGAGAACCTGCGGGCGCTCGTGCCGGACATCGCCGACCGGGACGTCTACGTCTGCGGCCCGCCCGCGATGACCGACGCGGTGCTCGACAGCCTCCGCGCGCTCGGCGTCCCCCGCCGCCAGGTGCACGCCGAACGGTTCAGCCTCGCCTGATCACTAATCTCTTCTGCCATGACGATCCTCGTGACCGGCGCGACCGACGGGCTCGGCCGGTACGTGACCACCGAGCTCGCGAAGGCCGGGCACCGGGTGCTCGCCCACGGACGCAACCCGGAGCGGCTGCGCGCCCTGCGCGACGAGCTGGGTGTCGACACCGTGCAGGCGGACCTCGCGGAGCTGCGGCAGGTGGACCGGCTCGCCGACGAGGTGCTCGAGCGGGTCGACCGGCTCGCCGTGCTGGTCAACAACGCGGGCGTGGGCGCGGGCGCCGACCCGCGCCGGCGGGAGGTGAGCGCCGACGGCATCGAGCTGCGGTTCGCCGTGAACCACCTGGCCGGCTACCACCTGGCGCAGCGGCTGGTGCCGAAGCTCGTCGCGTCGGCGCCCGCGCGCGTGGTCAACGTCGCCTCGATCGGGCAGGAGCCGATCGACTTCTCCGACCCGCTGCTCGAGCGGTCCTACTCCGGCATGCGCGCCTACCGGCAGAGCAAGCTCGCGCAGATCATGGCCGCCATCGACCTGGCCGAGGAGCTGCGCGGCACCGGCGTCACCGTCAACGCGCTGCACCCGGCCACGCTCATGCCGACGACGATGGTGCGGGAGGGCTTCGGCGCCCCGCTCAGCACGCTGGAGGAAGGCGGCAGGGCGACGCTGCGCCTCATCCTCGACGAGGGCCTCGCCACCACCACGGGCCGCTACTTCGACAGCAACCGCCCCGATCCGGCCGACCCGCATCCCCAGGCCGGCGACCCCGACGCGCGCAGGCGGCTGCGCGAGCTGTCGGACCGGCTCATCGCGGAGGCGCTGGGGCGCGCACCGCGCTGACCGCGATCGCGGTGAGGTGCATCGTGAAGCCACCGCCCGCCGCGTCGACGGCGGCGCCGAGCCCGGCGAGCAGCTCCTCCCGGGTGTCCGCGGGGATCAGGTGGAACCCGCCCGCCGTGGGCACGAACTCCAGCCAGCCGTCGCGGTCGTAGGCCCGGTCCCAGTCGAACCGCCACCGCTCCGGCTCGCCGAAGCCGCCCGCCTCGGCCATCCCGTCGGCTGCCCTGGTGAGGTTCGCCGAATAGGCGTCGACGCCGGGGAACGGCCCGTTCGCGAGCGGCGTGCCCGGCAACAGGCGTCGGTACACGGCAGTGAACGCCTCGGCCAGGTCGGGCGGCGGCTGCAGCACGTACCAGAACAGCGCGATCCGCCCCCCGGGCCGCAGCACCTGCGCGGCCTTGCGCGCGCCGGCGACCGGTTCCACCCAGTGCCACGTCATCCCGGACACCACCGCGTCGAACGTGCGCCCGGCCGGGTCCCACTCCTCGAACGTCGCGACGTCCACGGCGAGGCCCTGCCCGCGCGCCCGGTCCGCCATCCGCGGGTCCGGGTCGACGCCCAGCACCGTGCAGCCCGCGGCCTGGAACCGCCGGGCGGCGATGCCGGTGCCGCAGCCGACGTCGAGGACGAGCCCGCCCGGGCTCGCGGCGACGACCCGTTCGACCAGGGCGTCCGGGTAGCGCGGGCGGGCCCGGTCGTAACGTTCGGGGTCCACGCCGAACGACTCCGCGACGTCGCGGGCGCGGTGGGGGTCCTCATGAACAGTGGGCATGCGCCCACACTAGTGGGCACGCGCCCACTCGTGGACGACAGGAGGTCGAATGCCGACCGGGGTTGCCCTGCGCGACCCGCGCGAGCAGCTGTTCGCGGCCGCGGAGCGCATCCTGCTGCGCGCCGGGCCGAACGCGCTGACCAGCCGGGCGGTCACCGACGAGGCCGGGGTCGCCAAGGGGGTGCTGCACCGGCACTTCGCCGACTTCGACGCCTTCCTCACCGAGCTGGTGATCGACCGCATCCGCAGGCTCGACGCCGACCCCCTGCCCGCCTCGGCGGGCACCGGCACCGTCACCGGCAACGTCACCGCCGCGCTGACCCGCGTGTTCGGGCCGGTCGCCGTCGGGATCGTCGGGCTCGTCACCGCCCGCGACGGCCTGCGCGCCCGGCTGCGCGCGGCCGGGCTGACCGGCATCCCGCTGCTCGCGCAGGCCACGAGCATGATCGCCGGCTACCTCGCGGCGGAGCGCGAGCTCGGCCGCCTCGCGGCGGGCGCCGACGTCGACGCGCTCGCGCTGACCCTGGTCGGCAGCGCGCACATGCTGTTCGCGGGCGCCGACCACCCGCCCGCGGAGCAGGAGGTGCACCGGGTCGTCGCGACCGCCCTCGCAGGCGTCACGCCGCAGGCTTAGACCCATCCCCCGTCCGGGTGCGGCGCGTCGCCGGGGACCCGCCGCCGCCTCTACTACCTTCCGCGTCGCCAGCGTCACGGAAAGTGAAGGGGACCAGGCATGGCGGGCAAGTTCGAGGTGTACAAGGACCGGGCGGGCAAGTACCGGTTCCGACTGAAGGCGTCCAACGGCCAGGTCGTCGCCACCGGTGAGGCGTACGAGACGAAGGCGTCGGCGCTCAAGGGCTGCGAGTCGGTGCAGCGCGCCGCCGAGGGCGCGCAGATCGTCGAGGTCGACTCCTGACCCGCTCGTCGTGACGGTGGGCCGGGCGGGAACGGGTCCCGCCCGGCCCTTCCTGCGACGCATGACGTACCGCCGCGCCGCCATGCGTCGATCGCCCAGCACCGTGCGTGATCCCTAGCGTTCCCGGTGACCTCGTCCGGTCGACGACGACGGGAGCGCCATGCGCACGAAGGCAGCGGTCATCCGGGAGACCGGGAAACCCTGGGAGCTGGTCGACCTCGAACTCGACGATCCGCGCGAGGGCGAGGTGCGGATCAAGTTCGCGGTGTCCGGCATGTGCCACTCCGACGAGCACCTGCGCACCGGCGACTCCCCGTGCCGGCTGCCCATCGTCGGCGGGCACGAAGGCGCGGGCGTCGTCGAGGCGGTCGGGCCGAACGTGACGCGGGTGAAGCCCGGCGATCACGTCGTGTGCTCGTTCATCCCCGCCTGCGGCACGTGCCGCTACTGCTCCTCCGGGCGGCAGAACCTCTGCGACCAGGGCGCCCAGATGGTCACCGGGATGCTCGCCGACGGCACGTTCCGGTTCCACGACGACCGGGGCGCCGACCTCGGCGGGTTCTGCATGCTCGGCACGTTCTCGCAGCGCGCCGTGGTCTCACAGGCGTCCTGCGTGCCGATCGACCACGACATCCCGTTCGAGGTCGCCGCGCTCACCGGCTGCGGGGTGCCGACCGGCTGGGGGTCGGCGGTCTACGCGGCGGGCGTGCGGGCGGGCGACACCGTCGTGATCTTCGGGATCGGCGGCGTGGGGTCGAACGCCGTGCAGGGCGCGCGCTTCGCGGGCGCGAGGCACGTCGTCGCCGTGGACCCGGTCGCGTTCAAGCGCGAGAAGGCCCTCGAGTTCGGCGCCACCCACGCCTTCGCCGACGCGGCCGAGGCGCACGAGTTCGTCGTGCAGGCCACCCGCGGCCAGCTCGCCGACCACGCCATCTGCACCGTCGGCGTGCTGACCTCGGACGTTGTCTCGCAGGCGGCCGCGATCGTCGGCAAGGGCGGCCAGGTCACGATCACCTCGGTCGGCCGCAGCAGCGACACGCAGGTGCAGCTCGCGGCCAACGGGCTGCTCGTCGGCTACCAGCGGCGTGTGCAGGGCCACGTCTTCGGCATGTGCAACCCGCTGCTCGACATCCCGCGCCTGCTCGACCTGTACCGCGAGGGCAGGCTCGACCTCGACGGGCTGATCACGCGCAGGTACTCCCTCGACGAGATCAACCAGGGCTACCAGGACCTCGACGACGGCAAGCTCATCCGCGGGATCGTCGTGCACGAGGACTGAGCCGTGCCCGTCCGCACCACCGCCGACGACGCGCGGGTCCGCGTCCAGCGGCGCCGGGTCCTGCTCTCGGGGACCATCGGCACCACGATCGAGTACTTCGACTTCCTGCTGTTCGGGCTCATCGCCCCCGTGGTGTTCAACCAGCTGTTCTACCCGGACGCCGACCCGGTGGTGGGCACGATCGCCGTGCTCGCGACGTTCGCCGTCGGCTACGTCGCGCGCCCGCTCGGCGGGTTCGTGTTCGGCCACTTCGGCGACCGCATCGGCCGCAAGCCGATCATGTTCGTCACGCTGGTGCTGATGGGCGCCGCCACCACCGGGATCGGCCTGCTGCCCACGTACGCGGTGATCGGGGTGGCCGCGCCGATCCTGCTCACGCTGCTGCGGTGCGTCCAGGGCTTCGCGCTCGGCGGCGAGACGGTCGGCGCGACGATCATGGCGGCCGAGAGCGCGCCACACGGCAAGCGCGGCGGCTACGCGGGCACGATCCAGATCGGCGGCGCGCTGGGATCGGTGCTGGCCTCGCTCGCGGCCGCCCTGGTGGCGAGCATGCCCACCGAGCAGGCGCTGGCCTGGGGCTGGCGGGTGCCGTTCCTGCTCAGCGCCGTGCTCGTCCTGGTCGGGGTGTACGTGCGCACCCGGATCGACGAGTCGCCGGTGTTCACCAGGGCCGTCGCCGAGGCGCCGCCGAAGGCGCCGCTGCTCGTGGCGCTGCGCGAGGAGCCCAAGGCGTGCCTCACGGTGTTCCTGTGCGTGATCACCGAGACGAGCATGCTGCAGCTCTTCACCGTCTACGCGCTGGTCCACGGCTCTGGCGAGCTGGGGATCCCGACCTCGGTGATGCTGAACGGGGTGCTCATCGGCAACATCGTCGGCATCGCGATGAACCCGCTCTTCGGGCGCCTGTCCGACGTCGTCGGCCGCCGCCTGCTGATCTCCGCGTCGCTGGTCGTCGGCGCGCTCTACACCGCGTTCGCCTTCTTCCCGATGCTCGCGAGCGGCAACGCGGCGCTCATCGTGACGGCCATGGCGATCCCGCCCGCGGTGATCCAGACGATGATCTTCGCGACGGAGGCCAGCTTCTTCGCCGAGCTGTTCCGCGGCGCCGCCCGCCGGTTCTCGGGGCTCGCCGTGAGCCGCCAGGTCGGCGGGGTGATCGGCGGGCTCTTCCCGCTGATCGCCGCGACGGTGTCCGCGGCGGCGGGCTCGGTGTGGGCGGTCGTCGGCTACTACGCGGCGATCTCGGCGGTCTCGCTCACCGCGGTGCTCGCGGCCCGGGAGACGCACCGAGAGGCGCTCACCTGACGGTGCCGACCCGATGGCGCCGACTTTGATGGCGCCGACCCGACGGCGCCGACGTGATGGCGCCGACCCGATCGGCGGGGCCCGCGGTCGAGCCCCGCCGCCCGCCGTGGTCAACTGGCAGGCGGTCGGGACGCGAGGAGGTGCGGTGCGGTACGCGGCGATCGGCGACAGCTTCACCGAGGGGGTCGGCGACGAGCTCCCCGACGGGGCGGTCCGCGGGTGGGCCGACCGGGTCGCGGCGGGCTTCGCGGCCGGCCGGGGCGGCCAGGTGCACTACGCCAACCTCGCCGTGCGCGGGCGGCTGCTCGCACCCATCGTCACCGAGCAGCTCGAGGCGGCCCTGGCGCTGGATCCCGCCCCCACGCTGATCACGCTCAACGGCGGCGGCAACGACATGCTCCGCCCCGGGTGCGACGTGGCTGGGCTGGTCGCCCTCACCGAGCGGGCGGTCCGCCGGTGCGCCGAGGCGGGCGTGCGGCTCGTGCTGATCAGCGGCGCCGACCCGTCGGACCGGCTCCCGTTCGGCCGGACCATCCACCGCCGCGCCGCCCGGCTGACCGAAGGGGTCGCCGCGCTGGCCGCCGCGCACGGGGTGGACTTCGTCGACGTCTTCCACGACGCCGAGATCCGCCGCCCCGGGTACTGGTCGGCGGACCGGCTGCACCTGAACGCGGCGGGGCACGAGCGCGTGGCGCAGCTCGTGCTCGCCGCGCTGGGCGAGGGCCCGGCCGCCCGGGCCGCCGGCCACGACTCCGCCGCGGCCCGCGGCCTGCTCGCCGAGGCCCGCTACTACCGCGAGCACGTGCTGCCCTGGCTCGCCCGCAGGCTGCGGGGCCGCTCGTCGGGTGACGGCCGGGTCGCGAAGCACGCGACGTGGATCCCGGTGCCCGCCCCCGAGCGGGCATCGGGGTGAACCCACCGGGCCGAGTCACCACCGGTCGACCTGCGGTAGTCCACCCGTTCGGGAGCTGGCCGGCACCCGGGCCCGGGCGTAGGTTCGGCCGCCCTCCGCCGATAGCGGCGGTGCCGGGTGAGGAGTCGACGATGGCCGGGTTCATCCAGATCATCGAGATGCACACGTCCCGCATGGACGAGGTCGAGGCGCTCGGGAAGGAGATCCGCGCCCGCCTCGACGACGGCCGCCCGTCCAGCCCCCTGCGGAGCACGATCACCGCCGACCGCAACCGGCCCGGCGTCTACTACAACATCGTGGAGTTCGCCTCCTACGAGGCGGCGATGGAGAACTCGAGCCGGCCCGAGACCGCCGAGTTCGCCTCGCGCCTCGGCGAGCTCTGCGACGAGCCGCCGAAGTTCTCCGACCTCGACGTGCGCGAGGTGTGGGAGCCGTCGGCGCGGCGCTGACCGCGCACGGTCACAGCGAGGCGAGGACCCGGACCCGGTCGGCGAGCGCCCGGCGGGCGGCCGCCGAGCCGAACGCGATGAAGTCGAACTCGTGCGGCACCCCCGGGTGCAGGTGGAACTCCACCGGCACCCCGGCCCGCGCGAGGCGCATCGCGTAGGTGAGGTCCTCGTCGCGGAAGATGTCGAGCTGGCCCACCTCGATGTAGGCGGGCGGGAGCCCGGCCGGGTCGGCGACGCGCGCCGGCGCGGCGTGGGCGGGCACGTCCGCGCCGCCCGCAGCGGGTCCGAGCAGCGCGCCCCAGCCGGTGCGGTTGTCATCCCACGTCCAGACCGCGAACGGGGCGAGCTGCGGGTCCGGGGTGACGGTGCGGTCGTCGAGCATCGGCATGACGAGGATCTGCTGGGCGATCGCGGGCCCGCCGCGGTCGCGGGCGAGGATCGCCACCGCCGCGGCGAGCCCGCCACCCGCGCTGTCGCCGAACACCCCGATCCGCGCCGGGTCGACGCCCAGCTCGGCGGCGTGCTCGTGCAGCCACACCAGGGCGGTGTAAACGTCCTCGACCGGCGTCGGGTGCGGGTGCTCCGGGGCGAGCCGGTAGTCGACCGACAGGATCGGCGTCCCGCTCGCCGCGACGTAGCGGGCCGCCGTCCCGTGGAACAGGTCGACGTCGCCCGCGATCATGCCGCCGCCGTGCGCGTACACCACCGCTGGGCCGGGCACACCGGGGGCGTCCGCGCGGGTGTACCAGCGGGCCCGGATGGTCGCGCCGTCGCCGGTGGCGAGCTCGTGGTCGGCGGCCGTGACGCCGTCCGGGAACGGCTGCGCGGTGTCGCCGTGCCGGAACACCGGCTCCAGCACCGCCCGCCGGGCGGCGACGTCCCCGGCGGGCGGGGGCGTGCTGCCCGGCGGCGGAACGAACGGGGCGAACGCCTCGGCCACCTCGGGATCGAGGGTGAGGGGCACGGGTCCTCCTCAGGGGATCAGGACGGTCTTGCCGGACAGCTGCCCGGCGACCGCGGCGTCGTGCACGGCGGCCAGGTCGGCGAGCGGCCGGCGCTGGGTGACGGTGATCTCGAGCTCGCCGGCGTCGACGAGGTCGACCAGCTCGGTGAGCCGGGTGGGATCGCTGCGCACCATCACCTGCACGGTCCGCACACCGCGCCCGACCCGCTCCGGGCCGGGGGTGGTGGCGCTCGCGAGCACCCCGCCGTCGGCGACGAGGTCGGCGAGCCGGGCGGTCTCCTCCGGGCTGCTGCGGACCAGCTGGAGCGCCACGTCGAACCGCTGCCCGGCCACCGCTTCGACGAGCGGTGTGGTCGTGTGGTCGACGACGTGGTCCGCACCGAAGGAGCGGACGCGGTCGCGGCTGCGCGGGCTCGCGGTGGCGGTGACGGTGGCGCCCGCGCGCTTGGCGAGCTGGACGGCGTACCCGCCCACGCCGCCGCCCGCGCCGTTGATCAGGACCCGCTGCCCCGGTTCGAGGCCGGCGTCGTCGAACAGCGCCTGCCGGGCGGTCAGGCCGGCCACGGGCAGGGCGGCGGCGTCGGCCAGGTCGACGGTGCGCGGTGCGGCGGCGAGCAGCGCGGCGGGGGCGGCGACGTACTCGGCGGCCGCCCCGGGTTCGGTCGGCGGCAGGAACGCGATCACCGCGTCCCCGACCCTCCAGCCGGTCACGTCGTCGCCGAGCTCGGTGATGACACCCGCGACGTCGACGTTCGGGACGTGCGGGAGGGCCAGCGGGAGCTCGAGGATCCGCGCGCGCAGCGCGACGTCGAGCATGTTGAACCCGGTGCCCGCGACCCGCAGCACCACCTGCCCCCGGCCCGGGACCGGGCGGTCCACCTCCTCGTGCACCAGCACGTCGCTGCCGCCGAAGGAGTGGTAGCGGACCGCCTTCATCGTTCCGGTCATGGTTCCCCCTAACTCGTTGTTTCGAGTTCGAAGCACAACCGACGGTAGCCTGCTTCGAGTTCGAAGCAAATGTGATGCCCGCCACAGTGCTTCGATGTCGAAGCAATTGGACGTAGTGGATGATGGGGATGTGGGCGAGGGTCTCGATCCCCGGCAGCTGGGGGCCTACTTCGCGCTCTCGGAGGCGGCGAGCCTGCTCCAGCACCACGTCGAGCAGCACCTGCGGGCCGAGGGCGGGCTCAGCTACGTGCAGTTCCAGCTGTTGGCCCGCCTCGCCGACGCGGACGGCCCCCTGACGATGACCCAGCTGGCCGACGGCGTCGTCTACAGCCGCAGCGGGCTCACCTACCAGGCCGGCCTGCTGGAGAAGGCCGGGCTGATCACCCGCTCCCCCAGCCCCGACGACGAGCGCGCCACCCTCGTCGAGATCACCGATGCGGGCCGGGAGCTGTTCTTCCGGATCCTCCCCGGTCACGTCCAGGTCGTGCGCAGCATGCTGTTCGATCCCCTCTCCGAGGACGACCTGGAGCACCTCGGCGACATCATGGTCCGGGTCCGCGACCACATGCGGGCGCTGCCGCCCCGCTCCGCCGCCGCGCGCAAGGGGCGGGCCGCCCGCTCGTCGTGAGCGGCGCGCTCAGCGCGGGTCCGGTTCAGCCGGCGTGCGCGGCGGGGGACCCGTCCACGAGCGTGACGTGCCTGGGGGCGCGAAAGAGGTGGTCGAAGACCCGGAAGCGGTCGAAGGCCATGGCGTGGTCGCGCCCGCGCAGCTCCATGCCGCGCCGCTCGTGCTCGGGCATCTCCAGCACCACCCGGTCCAGCGCGGCCCGCAGGCCCTCGACGTCGCCCGCCTCGACGATCACGGCGGTGTCGCCGACCGCCTCGCCGGTACCGCCGGTCAGCGTGGTGATCACCGGACCGCCCCCGGTGAGCAGCTTCTCGGTGAGCGCGATGCCGAAGGTCTCCACGAAGTCGGGCTCGGGCCGGGTGGGGAGCGCGTAGGTGGCGCAGCCGCGCATGAGCAGCGGCTTCTCGTCGTCGTCGACGTCGGCGAGGAAGACGACGCGGTCGTCGCCCGCGGCGAGCGCGCGGATCTCCGGCAGCGCCGGTCCGGTGCCCGCGACGACGAGCCGCACCCGCTCCCTCGCCCGGGACGCCGCGTAGGCGGCCACCAGGTCGTGGATGCCCTTCGCCCGGGTCACACGGGACAGGAACAGCACGTAGCCGTCGCGCTCGAGCCCGCGCCGGGCCAGCGCGGCGTCCACCGCCGCCGGGTCGAGGTCCCGGTAGGCGGAGGTGTCGATCGGCGGGTAGCTGATCGTGACGCGGTCGCGGCACGCCGCGGCGAACCGCGTGCCGCAGCGGGCGTCGACCGCCTCCGCGGCGAGGACGACCTGGTCGCGGGTGTACTCCGACACCGCGAGCACCTCGTCGTGCGCGAGGTAGGTGGTCAGCACCACCGCGGCCGCGCCGAACCGCCCGTCCCGCAGGCAGGAGCGGATCACGTTCGTGACGTCGGAGCCCACCGCCTTCGCCATCGTGCGCACGTCCGCGGGGAACCCGGCCGCGCGGGCGGCGGCCACGGCGTCGACCACGACGTTCGCGTGCGGCGACAGGTACATCGACAGGCAGGTGGTCGGGACCGGCTCGGCGAGCAGCTCGACCAGCCGCCCGGTGAGGCCGGCGAGGTAGCGCCCGTCCGGTACGCGGTAGTCCCCGACCGGCCCCGGGCGCTCCACCGTGATGCCCGCCGAGTAGGGCTGCAGCCGCTCGAGCGGCTTGAGCGGCAGGCCCGCGGCCTGCAGCGCGGGGATCGGCCACGTCAGCAGCCGGACGTCGGTGAAGCCGCGGTGCAGCGCGGCCTCCGCCAGGTTGCGGGCCTCGCCGGAGTGCCCGCAGATCACCGGATCGGCGCGCACCACGATGACGAGTCGGCGCTGGGTCATGGTCGGCCACCTCCCGCTCGGGTGTCGGACGAGGACGGGGGACGGGCCGCTCTCCCCCACGACGACGGCTCCGGCCCGAGCTCCAGGTGCAGCACGCCCCCGGCGTGCACGTCCGCCGCGGCGAGGTGGGTGGCCTCGAGGGGCCGCCCGTTCAGCCGCGCCGACCGCACGTACTGCACGGGTGGGGTCTCCTCGATGCCGTCGGCGCCGATCGGCTGCTCGCGGTGACCGGTGGTCTCGATCACGAACTCGCCACCGCTCACCTGCACGGCGGCCCGCTCGAACGCGGGGGCGTCGACCAGGAACAGGCCCTGCCCCGCGATCGGGAAGAGCCCGAGCGAGGCCCACACGTACCAGGAGCTGAGGCCGCCCGAGTCGTCGTTGCCGGGCAGGCCACCGGGCCCGGTGCCGAACTGCCAGGTCAGGGCGGCGTGCACGACCTCGGCGGTGCGGTCGGGGCGCCCGGCGTAGTGGTAGGCCCACGGCGCTTCCACGTCGGGCTCGTTGTTGAGGCCCTCGAACCGGTTGAGCGCGTACCCGGCGGCCATCTCCTCCGTGGTGGGGCGCCGGCCGGGCTGCTGCACGGGCTCGGCGCCGAAGCCGAAGAAGGCGTCGAGCATGGCGATGAACGCGGCGTCGCCGCCGGCGAGCGCGATCCGCGTCCGCATGTCGTGCACGAGCCGGAACGAGTAGTTCCACTTGCCGCCCTCGTAGAACTCCGAGTCGCGCAGCAGGCCGGTCGAGGGGTCGAAGGCGTTGATCCACCAGCGGCTGCGCGTCTCGAGCTCGTCGGCGAGGCGCTTGTCGCCCAGCGCCCGCGCCACCGCGGCCGTGCAGTGGTGGCCGTGGGCGAGGTCGAGCGTGTGCGTGATCGGGTGCACGATGCCGTGCTCGAAGAAGTCCTCCCCGTAGAGGCGGCGCAGGTCGTCGACCATGTGCACGAGCGCCCAGCTCCAGTCGATGCCGGGCAGGCCCAGGGTGTGCGCGTCGGCGAGCGCCGTGTGGGCGAGCGCGCTGGCCTGCCGGAAGAAGCGGTCCGCCCCGCGGGCCATCCGGTAGCCGATCGGGAAGTTGCCCTCCTCCTCGCAGACCCGGATCAGCGACTCCAGGAGGTCGGTCGCCCGCGCCGGCGCGATCGTCATCAGCAGCGGGATCTGGGTCTTGTAGAGGTCCCACATCGTGCAGATGTCGAACACGTAGGGCCCCGGCGCCGGCCAGAACGGGCTCTCGTCGTCGGCGAAGCACGGCTTGATCAGCGAGTGGTAGAGCGCCGTGGCCAGCACCTGCCGCCGCGCGGGCGTCCCGCCCTCCACCCGGACCCGGCCGATGTGCTCGGCCCAGCGGTCCGCGGTGCGGGCCCGGACCACGTCGAAGGCCGGCTCGGGGCCGCCGCACTCGCGTCCGAGGTTCTCGCGGGCCTGGTCGCAGCCGCGCAGCGAGAAGCCCAGCCGCACCTCCACGACGTCGCCCGCGCGGACCGGGCCCATGAACAGCAGCCCGAACGGGCGGAGCGTGGTCTGGCGGATGCTGTCGAAGTCGAGCCGGGTGCCGCCCTCGATGAGGCGGCGGTCGTGCCAGAGCATCTGCCGCCAGCCGAGGCCCAGGACCTCGACGTGCACCGACAGCGGCACGCCCTCGAGCACCACGGTGCCCTGCGCGCGGCCGCGCCCCGTGCTCTCGACGTGGGCCCGCAGCGGGACCGTGCGGCCGAGCTCGATGTCCAGGCCGCCGCAGGACAGGTCCACCACCACGCGGGCGCTGCGGCTCTCCGGGAACGTGTAGCGGTGGACCGCGACCTTCTCCCCCACCGTGATCTCGCAGTGGATGCCGGTGTCGAGGGTGGTGGCGTAGTAGCCGGGCGACGCGGCCTCGTCGTGCAGGGCCCACGCCTCGCCGAGGTCGTCGAGGGGCTGCACCATCGGCGTGACGCGCACGTAGTTGTAGTACTTGCGGATCGCCCCGGTGCCGGACTGCTGGAAGTGCGTGAAGCCGGACGCCTGCAGCGCCGGGTACATCTCCTCCGGCACGCCCTCGGTGTTCTTGGCGTAGCGGCCGTACCCGGTGGGGTAGGCGCCGGAGTAGGCGCAGGCCGAGACCATCCCCAGCGGCGAGGTCGCCCCGGGGTGGGTGTTGCCCACCTGCGGTTTCGGCCACCACCACGTGGCGGCGAGACCGCTCGCGGGTGGGAGGCTGGTCGCGGCGGTCCCGATGAACGGGTCAACGATGTCGAGAATGGCCAGACTGTAGAGGCGCGACCTGCCCCGAGCGGTTACGCCGGCGTTACGCGTCGTGGTCTCCGCCGGCGGCCCGCGCGCTCACACCGCGGCGGTGCCGATCAGGCCTTCCCGGGTGACCAGCCGGGCCAGCTCCTCCTCGCTCAGCCCCTCCGTACCCGCCGGGCGCATGGGCAGCACCATGTGCCTGCTCTCGGCGCTCGTGTCGTGCACGACGATCTCGGTGTCCGCGGGCAGCTCCAGCCCGAACTCGGCGAGCACCGCGCGCGGCTCGCGGACGACGCGCGCCCGGTAGGCCTCGCTCTTGTACCAGGACGGCGAGGGCCCGAGCAGAGCGATCGGGTAGCACGAGCACAGGGTGCACACCAGCACGTTGTGCCGGGTGGGGGTGTTCTCCACGACGGTGAACCGCTGCGGCTGCGGACCGGTGCTCATCGAGAAGCCGAGCTCGGCGAGCGCGGCGTTGCCGTCGGCGAGGAGCCGCTCGCGGTAGCCCGGGTCGACCCAGGCGCGCGCGACGACGCGGGCCCCGTTCGCGGGCGAGCCGGACGTGACCTGCCCGATGATGGCGTCGAGCTCGTCGTCGCTGGTCAGCCCGGCACCGATCAGCCGCTCCTCCAGCCTGCGCACCCGGACCGCGATCTCGGAGTTGGTGTGCTGCCCGCTCACGTCGCCCCCTCCAGGTAGGACTCCCACAGCTCGACCTGCACCCAGTGCCCGCCCGGCGGCCCCCACAGGGCCTCGGCCGGGAAGCGGACGGTGTACACCGGCTCCACCCGCGGGTCGGACAGCCCCCGCGCCCGGTCGTCGGCGAGCGGCCAGCAACCCTGCACCTCGACCACCTCGCCGACCTGGCCCCTGGCGTAGCGGGGCAGCCGCGTGTGGTGGGGCGGGTCGACGGTGCTCGTGCGCACGCGGTCGCCGACCGCGAACCGCGGCTCACCCATCGCCGGCCTTGTCTGCGGTGAGCGTCTCGACCGCGTGCAGCCAGCGCTCGTAGTACGACGCCGCGAGGTACTCGGCGGGCGGCATCCGCTCGATGGCGTCGCGGAACTGGTCGAGGTTGTACACCCCCCGCCGCAGCATCGCGACGTTGAGCGCGTAGACCCGCGCCTCCCAGTCGGCGTGGAACGGCGGCTCGTCCTCCTCGACGGGGGGAACCGGCCCGAAGCCGGTCTGCCCGCCGACGTCGTGCACCCGCGCCATGCCGGGCAGCCTACGGGCGGTTGCGGCCGCCGCGGAACTTCAGCAAAGCCACATTCACGAAGCCCACGTTCATGAATGTGGCTTTCCTGAAGCGAGCAGCGGCGCGGGTGGCCCGATCGGGCGATCACGCGCCACGCCCCGCGCGTCGGCGTGATCGGTCCGGCCTCCGCGGAGAAGGTGCGCCGGTGGAACCCGTGCACCTCGAGCGCGTCCGGCGTCACCGGCGAGGCGGCCTTCGAAGGACCCGGCGGGTGAGCGGGAAGCCGCTCGCGCTGGTGCTCGGCGCGCGCGTCATCGAGGTGGTGCGGGCGCTCGCGATGGACGGTGTCCCGGTCGGCGTGGTCGCCCCGACCGGCGACCCGGCCCGGTGGTCGCGGTGCGCGCGCACCGTGCTGACGTGGGACTGGATGCTGTCCGCCGAGCGGCACGACGCGGCGCTGGCCGACCGGCTCGTGCGCTTCGCCCACCGGCAGGCCACCCCGCCCGTGCTGTTGTGGTGCTCGGACCAGTCGATGCTCTTCGTCTCCCGTCACCGCGACCGGCTCGCCGAGGGGTTCCGCTTCGTCCTCCCGGACGCATGCCTGGTCGAGGCCATGGAGGACAAGGCGCGGTTCGCCGCCCTCGCCGCGGCGCACGCGCTGCCGGTGCCGCCGACCGTCGTCGTCGACGGCCGCTCGCCCGAACCCCCCGACGAGCTGCGCGCCCTCGGCCTGCCGGTGATCGTGAAACCGACGGCCCGGGACCGCAGCTGGGTCGCGGCGGTGGGCGGCTCGGCCAAGGCGGTGCGGATCGGAACGGAGGACGAGCTGCGGCGGTTCTGGCCGCGCCTGCGCGAGCTGAGCAAGCCCGCGATCGCGCAGCAGAGCGTGCCCGGCCCCGAGACCGCGGTGGTCAGCTACCACGTCTACGTCGACGAGCACGGCGGGATCGCGGGCGAGTTCACCGGGCGCAAGATCCGGACCATCCCGGCCGAGTACGGCCACACCAGCGCGTTGTCGATCACCGACGACGACGAGGTGGCCCGGCTGGGCAGGCACGTCTGCCGCGTGCTCGGCCTCCGCGGCGTCGCGAAGATCGATTTCAAGTACGGGCCCGACGGGCGGCTCCACCTGTTCGAGATCAACGCGCGGCTCACGCTGTGGGCGCACCCGGGCGCGCGGGCGGGGGTCAACCTCCCCGCGCTCGTGCACGCCGACCTCACCGGCCGGCCCCGGCCCACCGGCGCGAACGTCCGGCGCCGCGTCGACTGGGTGCACCCGAAGGACGTGCTCGCCGCCCGCGCCCACGGGATCCCGGTGGCGCGGTGGGTGTCGTGGCTCGCCCGCGCGCACCCGGTCACCGGCGTGTGGAAGTGGGACGATCCGGGGCCGCTGCTCGGCATGGCCGCGGTCCGGGCGCGGGACGCCGTGCTGCGCAGGACGAGCGGCAGCGAGGAGTGATCGCGTGCGGATCGGCCTGCTGAGCGACGTCCACGCCAACCTGCCCGCGCTGCGGGCGGCGATCGCCCGGCTCCGCGGCGAGGGGGTCGACGCGTTCCTGTGCGCGGGCGACCTCGTCGGCTACGGCCCGCACCCCGACGAGTGCGTCGAGACGATCGCCGAGCTCGGCGCGACCTGCGTGGCGGGAAACCACGACCTGATGCTGGTCGGGGCGCTGCCGGACGCGCGGGCGGGCCGGCTCGCCCGCCGCACCCTCGCCTGGACCCGCGAGGTCGTGCGGCCCGACGTCCGCGCCCACCTCGCGGCGCTGCCCCGGACGGCGAGCGTCGCCGGCGTCGACCTCGCGCACGGCTCGCCCGTCGACCCACAGGAGTACGTCCGCTCCGAGGCGCGGGCCGCCGAGCTGCTGGCCGGTCTCCCACCGGGGCGGGTGCTCGTGCTCGGCCACACCCACCACCCGTGGCTCTACGGCGCGCGGACGCTGTTCCCCTCCCCCGGCGCGGCGCCGGGCTCGGCCGAGTTCGCACTCCCGCGCCACGAGCGGCAGCTGGTCAACCCGGGGTCGGTCGGCCAGTCCCGCGAGCGCGAACGCGTGCCGCTCGCCCGGTTCGCCCTGCTCGACCTCGACCACGCCCGAGTGCGCTTCTTCGCCGAGCCGTACGACGCCGCGGCGACGCGGGCGGCCCTGCGCGCGCGGCGGCTGCCGCCGGACGCGCTGCACGTCCGGCCCGGGCCGGTCGCCACCGCGGCCCGCAGGGCCAGGCGGCTGCTGCACGCTATTCGGGTTCGTCCTCGCCCCGGGTGAGCACGAGGGCCTCGCCCTCGGTGATCGCCACGGTGTGCTCGGAGTGCGCCGTGCGCGAGCCGTCGGCCGACCGGATCGTCCAGCCGTCGGGGTCGTAGACGATGCGGCCGGTCGTGCGCGCGAACCACGGCTCGAGCGCGAGCGTGAGCCCGGGCCGCAGCTCGAGGCCGCGCCCCGCGCGGCCGGTGTTGGGCACGTGCGGGTCCTCGTGCATGGTGCGGCCGATCCCGTGGCCGCCGAACTCGGTGTTGACCGGGTAGCCGTGCTCGCGCGCCACCGCCCCGATCGCCGCCGAGACGTCACCGAGGCGGTTGCCCGGCCGAGCCGCGTCGATCGCCGCCGCCAGCGCCTGCTCGGTGGCGTGCACGAGCCGCAGGTCCTCCTCGGCGGGCGTACCGACGACGAACGTGCGCGCCGCGTCGGCCACCCAGCCGTCGATGCCCACCGCGAGGTCGGCGCTGAGGACGTCCCCGTCGCGCAGGGTGTAGTCGTGCGGCAGGCCGTGCAGGACCGCGTCGTTGACCGACAGGCAGATGACGTTGCGGAACGGCCCCTCACCGAACGAGGGCGCGTAGTCCCAGTAGCACGACTCCGCCCCGCGCCGCGAGATCAGCCCGCGCACGTGGTGTTCCAACTCCAGCAGGTTCACGCCGACGTCGGCGATCCGCCCGACCTCGGCGAGCACCTCGGCGACGAACCGCCCCGTCACCCGCATCCGGGCGATCTCGCCGGGTGTCTTGAGCTCGATCACGAGTCCCCCCCGTATCCGGTATTTCTATACCGGCACGCTAGCACGGGGCCGGGATAGAAATACCGGAGGGTGCCGCTCAGGCGTCCAGGCGCGGGAGCGTGGGCCACCGGTCGGCGGCCCAGGCGGGCCAGCTCTCGTACGGCGCGGGCGGCGGTGGGGGCGGGCGGCCCTCGAGCTCCTCGGCGTCGGGCGGGGTGAACATGGCGCGGAACCGCTCGTGGTCCTCGGGGGTCATCGCGAACGTCTCGTGCGGGGCCCGGCGCCACCGCTCCGTCGCCCGCCTCCTCCGCTCGTCCTCGGGGAGGGTGACGTGGTGCAGCGCGAAGTCGGCACCGGCGAGGTCGGCGATCGCGTGCATCGCGTAGCGCTCCTCGCGGGACCAGAAACCGAAGTCGAGGACGACCGACCCGCCCGCCCGCAGCACCTGGTGGGCGACCCAGATGAGCCGGCCCTCCAGCACGTCGCGCTTGTCGCCGAAGTAGGTCCACCGCACGCCGAGCAGCGGCAGCAGCCACTCGTCGGGCGTGAGCCGCAGGGCACCGCGGGTCCGCTCCAGCTCGCGGGCGAGCGTCGTCTTGCCGACCCCGGGCAGGCCGACCGTGATGTGCAACGTCGGCTTGGCGCTCACGGTCATCACCTTGCCCGGGGCGGGGACCGGGACGCCATCGGTTTGGCGCCGATCAGTCGCCCGCGAGCGAGGCGGCGGCGGATTCTCCTCCTGCGAGGCGCCCCAGGAAGCGAGGAGCCGCAGCGGTCCTCGGGACGGGGAGCCGGGCTCCGCCACCATCAGGGCCGCGTCCCGGAGTCCGGGTCGGACTCCCACTCGATGCCCCCGGTGGTCTCGTCGACCTGGGCCGAATCGAGGAATTCGCCCGTCTCGTCGGGGGCCCAGACCTCGCACCAGCACAGGCCGCCGGCCGCGGGGAGGCCGCCGACGGACGCGATCCGCAGGAGGACGGTGGCGCAGCGGCGAACGGACGGCACGTCCGCACCGGCCACGTCCAGAACCAGTCGGACGCCGTGGTTCAGGTGAACGACGATGCGGAAGTGCTGGCTTCCGACAACCGGTGACGTCGACGTGAGCGGCATGCCCAGGTCGACGCGTGCCCCGATCAGTTGCACGCCGCGTCCGACCGATGGCGGCTCGCTCGGAATGGTCCGGTCACCGCTGTTCACGTCGCGCGTGTCAGAGCCGCTCACGACCTGTCATGCAACACGCACCGCCCGCTGCTCGACAGGCGATCGGCACGCGTTGTCGGAATATCGCGAACCGGAATATTCGCTGGGCGACTACCTGTCGCACACCGCGGTCCAGGCGTCCTCCACGATGACCCGCAGATCGGATCGTCGCGGATCCCACCCGAGGTCCGCTCGGATCGCCTTGCTGTCCGCGAGCAGCACTTGCGGTTCCCCGGCCGGGGGAACGTGCCGGCGGGCGACCGGTCGGCCCGTCACCTGTTCGACCACGTCGATGACGTCACGCACGCGGGTCGGTCGGCCGCTGCCGATGTTGTAGACGCGGGCGGTGCCCGGCTCGCAGGCCTCCAGGGCGCGGGCGAACGCGTCGGCCACGTCGACGACGTGCACGAAGTCGCGGATCGCGCCGCCGTCGCCGTTGACGACCAACTCCGGTGCCGTGCCGCGTTGGACCGCCATCGCGCGAGGGATGAGCCGGGTCTCGTCCGGATCCGGGTGGCCCGGTAGGGCGCCCGCGATGTTGAAAGCGCGCAGGCTGATCGCGCCGATGGCGCCGGTAGCGGCGAGGTCCATGGCCGCGTTGTCGGCGGCGAGCTTGCTGGTGCCGTACGGGCTGGTCGGTGCGGTGACGGCGGTCTCGTCGATGGGCCGGGTGTCCCGCTCGCCGTACACGATGCAGGTCGATGCGAGGACCAACCGGCGGGCGCCGGTCGCGGTCATCGCCTCCAGCAGGGCGAGCGTCCCACCGACGTTGGTCCGCCAGTAGCCGAGCGGGTCGGCGCGGGAGTCGCGCGCCCGCGTGCGCGCCGCGAGGTGGCACACGCCGTCGACGTCGGCGAGAGCGTCACGGAGGCAGTCCGGGCTGAGGTCTCCGTGCGCCCGCCGCACGCCCTCGGGCAGGGCCGACGTGGTGGACCGGGTCAACCCGACCACGGTGTGGCCGCGCTCGGTGAGAGCCGCCGCGACCGCGTACCCGACGAACCCGCTGGCGCCGGTGACGAGAACCCTCATCGCCCCAGCAGCTCGTGCCGGTACCGCCACGCGAGCTCGATGCACGCGCGGGAGATCGGTGACAAGGGCTCCTGGCGGAGGCGCTCGCGCGCCTCGCTCGTGAAGGGGACGCCGATCGTCGACCGGTCGGACGCCGTGCTGAGGGCGGCGCCTTCCTCGTTGACCGCGACCATGTCGGCGAAGAGGCGGTCGAACGCCGGCGCCGCGATGACGGCGACGGTGAGCAGCTCCACCCACAAGGTCAGCGGTTCGAGCACGACCGCGCAGGCGTAGACCTGGAAGTCCCCCGCCCGGCGGGCACATTCGAACGAGGCGAACGGCTCGTCGGTGTCGTAGGCGATCGGGTCGGTGCTGTTGCCGTCGTGCTCGGCGGTGCCGAGGAACTCCTCGGAGTACTCGCGTTGCACGTTCCGCCACAGGGAGAAGTCGTTGCGCTGGTGGCCGGGCGCGAGCGCCGCGGGCTGGAAGACCCCCGCGGGTACGACGTGGTACATCCCGCCCGCGGCCGCCACGGACCTCGCGTCGCGCCGGTGCAGGAACATGCGGTGACCGTCGATGGCGTCGCGCCGGATCGTCAGGGTGTTGATGCTGGGCAGCATGGGGCGTGCCGCGAGGTCGAACGGGTCGTCGATGCTCCTCCGGAACGGCAGGGAGGCGGGGCTGGGCCGCTTCCGTCCCGCGCTCAGCCACGCCTGCGCGAACTCGTGCCCGAGGGCCTCGCCGACGTCGAGCGCGTCGAAGTAGCTCGTGTAGTTGAACCCGAGGCGCCCGCGGCCTTCGGCCCAGTCGACGCTCAGCAGGCGGTAGCTGACGCGGTTGTCGAACAGCCGTGGCCGCGCCAGATCCCGCAGAGCGCGGGAGTACCGGTCGTAGCGCGCGCCGCTCGCCATCAGCGGCCGGGCCCCGGCGGACTCGGGCGCCCTGCCGTCGACCGTCGGCGTCGGCGCCCCGGGGAGCCAGGCCAACGTGATGTCCGTGAGGTCCACCGGACCGTGCGGGAGCCAGCTCGGTGGCGCGAGCACCGTCGTGCCAGGCAGCCGCCAGTCCTCGGGGTACAGCTCGGCCGCGAGGTCGCCGAGGGGAGCGCGGTGGGTGTTCAGCTCCCGTCGCACGCGCCGCCACAGCTGCTGGCTGTCGCGGACCGGTCCCGGCCGGTCGCTCACGTGCACCGGGGACGGGGTCGCGTCCGGCGAGTTGTCGGGGAGAACGCCGAGCCGTTCCGGGGGGATGCCGAGCGTCCGCGCGATCTGGCGCAGCTCGGTGACGTCGCGGAGCGCCTGTGTTCCTCTCTCCAGTTTGGAAACGCGCGATTGCGTCGTGTTCAGAAGCGCCGCGACGTCCTGTTGCGTGAGGTTCTCCCGCTTGCGGTACCAGCGGAGGATCTCACCGACATCGGAACCGTCCGGCGGACCCGCCGTCGCTTCGTGTGCCACCTGCAACCACGCCATGCCGCCGCTCGCCTCAGCCGCCTCCGCCGCCTGGCAGAGTATGGCGCGTCGAGCGCGGGAGGACGGGAGCGGATGCCGGAATGGTTCCGGGGCGACTGCCACGTCCACGGCGTGCGCTCGAACAATGCGGACCTCACCGTCGATGAGATCGTGCGTTCCGCGCTGCACTCGGGTCTCGATCTCATCGCCTCCACCGAGCACAACACCGTCGACGGCCATGCGGACTGGGCACCCCACGGCAACGACCTGCTGGTGATCCTGGACCAGGAGGTGACCACCCGAACCGGGCACCGGCTGGCCCTGGGACTCGAGGCGGGTGTGATCGACTGGCGGTACGGCGTGCGCGACGGCGGGTTGACCGCCCAGCTCGACCGGGTCCGGGCGGCCAGCGGGCTCTGCGTCGCCGCGCACCCCCACGCCCCGTATCCGGGTGGCCAGCTCGGATACCCGTTCGAGCTCTTCGACGCCGTCGAGGTCTGGAACGGCCGGTGGACCTCGACCCTGCCGTGGCAGGCGGGCAACGAGGCGGCCCTGGCCGAATGGGGTCGCGGGTTGGCGGCGGCGCCGCGTCCGGACGATGGCTCCCAGCCGTCGGCAACAGCGACGCCCACCTGAAGGGTCAGCTCGGCACGCAGCACACCGTCGTCCTCGCCGACGCGCTCACCCCGGCCGCCGTGCTCGCGGGCTCCGCGCGGAGAGGGCCACGGTGACAGCGAGTGTCCGCGGGGTTCCCTCGGGGCGGGTCAGCTTCCACACCGAGCGCGGGACCGTTCACCCCGCGGCGCTTCCGCCGGGCGGGGCCGGCACCGTGGCCTGGGAGACCCCCTCGGACGAAGCCGGGTTCGTCCGAGCCGCCGTTCGAGACCAGCACGGCTCGGTGGCGGCGCTGACGAACCCGATCGTGCTCGCGTCAGGTCGGTAGCGGGGTGGTCAGCTGCGCGTCGCCAGCGACCGCAGCGCCCGGTCCAGCGTGGAGAAGATCACGTCCGAACCGCCGTCCCAGTGGGGCGTCGGGTCCGGCTGCCCAGGCGCGGGTGCCCACAGCCACCAGATGTTCTGCCAGGGGTCGAGGATGCGGCCGAGCGTCGTCTCGCCGTAGAACGGCGTCGGTTCGGTGATCGTGGTGGCGCCGCGGGCGGTGGCCCGCTCCAGCACCGTCGCCACGTCGCGCACCCACACCTGCAGCAGTGCGGGTCGCGACGGCCACCCGTCGAGGCGGTCGGCCACCATCAGGGCGACGGTGCCGAGCTTGAGCTCGGCGTGGATCAGCTTGCCGTCCGGCATGGGCGTTCTGGCCTCGGTCGTCTCGGCGACGCCGAAGACCTCGGACACGAAGGTGATCAGGCCGGCGGCGTCGTCGACGACCACGAACGGGTTGAGCACGGCGACCCCGCCGGGGACGGAGTGGTGAGGGAGCAGGATCTCGCTGTCCATGAACCCACCCTGACCGGCCTACCGGTCAGTTGCTGACCGTTGTGATCACGGGTCGGCCCGCGGCCGGTGCCCGGCACCACCTCCACCGGTGGGGCCCGACTCCCGGGGTGATCGTGATCGCCGGGAGCGGACGCGCCACTACGGCGGGCCGCCGCGTTGGCGGGTGGCCTCGTACAGGGCGACGGTGGCGGCGGTGGCGGCGTTGAGCGAGCTCGCCGCACCGCCGATCGGGATCCGCGCGATCGTGTCGCAGCTCTGCCTCCAGCCCGCGCTCAACCCGGCGGTCTCGTTGCCGATCACCAGCAGCGTGGGCCCGGTCAGGTCGACGTCGGCGATGTCGGCGGCGCCGTTCTCGTCGGTGCCGACGATCGTCAGCGGCCGGCCGGCCGCCCGCTCCCGTTCGACCCACTCCAGCACCTCGCGGTGGGACGGGACCCGGACCACCGGCACCGCCATCAGCGACCCGGTGGAGGCGCGCACGGCCTTGGGGTCGTAGGGATCGGCGGCGTGCCCGGTGACGACGAGACCGGCACCGCCGAAGGCGTCCACCGACCGCACGATCGTGCCGATGTTGCCCGGGCTGGTCGGCCGGTCGAAGACCACTCCGAGGAACGACGGCGCGACCGGGATGCGGGACAGCTCGTCGGGCGGCAGCTCGAGCACCGCCAGCAGCTCGGGGACCTCCTCGTCCTTGCCGCTCAGCTCGCGCAGCAGTTCGGGGGCCATGGCGACGCGTTCGCCGCGGGCGCTCGCCAGGATCCCGACGGCCCACCGCGACAGCGGTCGGTCGGCGTCGTGGATCAGCGCCCGCACCGGCCAGCCGCGCTCCACCGCCATGGTGATCGGCCGGACGCCCTGCACCAGGAACTCGCCCGCCCGCTGCCGCTTGTTCCGGCTCCGCAGCAGCGCCTCCCACTGCTGGAACCGCGCGTTCGGCCGCGAGATCCGCAGCGCGCCGCCGATCGGGCCGCGTCCCCGCGGGCGGCCATCGCGGATGCGGGGACGGGTCTCCTCACCATGGTTGCGGCGTGCGGGCACGGGCCCCAGTCTCCTCGCCCGATCATCCGCCGGCCGCATCACCCCGGCTCGGTGCAGGCCTACGGGCAGCCGGGCCGGGACGCCGCGCGTCCGTCCTGCTCAGGGCCGCAGCGCTGCTCCACGTCCGCCCTTGCGTCCTCACCACGGCTGGTGTCGGCGGACGGGTCGAGGTCGGCCCAGATCCTGGTCAGGCAACGGAGCTGGTCGTCGTCGAGGCGGTCGAAGAAGAGCGCACGCAGATCGCTGTGATGCCGGCGCCGCGCCTTGCGCATGAGCGCCCGCCCCTTGGGGGTCAAGGTCGCTTCGAAACTCCGGCCGTCGACGGCCGACGGTCTGCGCTCGATCAACCCGCGTCGCTCGAGCCGGTCGGCGAGCCGGGTGAACCCACCCGTGGACATGACGCGGCGCTTGGCGAGGTCGGTCATCCGCATGCCCTTCGGGCCGGCGGCGTACAGCAGCGCCATCACGCTGTACTCGCCCATGCTGACGTTCAACTCGGCGAGCCCCGCCTCCAGCGTGCGCCAGAGCCGATCGTGGGTGTACAGGAACCCGCTCCACGCCTCGTTCTCGAGGTCTCGCAGGTCGTCGGTCGCCATGGGCGCACGGTAACCGGACCGCTCCACCACGACCACGGCCGACACCTGTCTGCGCAGGCATCCGGCACGGCCTCCGACGTGACCGACCACACTGGTCAGGGCGCGGAATATCTGTCTGCGCAGACAGGTTTTTGCGGTCGTACCCTGCCTGGGGCCGACCGTCGGGCGGCCGGCGGACCAGGGGGCCGACCAGCCGTCGGAGGCGTGGGCCACCGACGTCGGAGAGGACCGGAAATGGCATTCGAGATCGGCGTCATCACCTTCGGTGAGATCACCCAGGACCCGGTCACCGGGATCCTGCCGACCCCGCGGCAGCGCGCACGCGAGACGATCGAGCTCGCGCAGGCCGCCGACGAGGTGGGACTCGACGTGTTCGGCGTGGGTGAGCACCACCGCAGCGACTTCGTCGGGTCAGCGCCTGCGATCCTGCTGGCCGCCGCCGCGGAACGCACGAAGCGCATCAAGCTGACGAGCTCGGTCACCGTGCTCAGCTCGGACGACCCGGTCCGGGTGTGGGAGCAGTTCGCGACGATCGACCTGCTCTCGGCCGGCCGGGCCGAGATCATCGCCGGTCGCGGCTCGTACACGGAGTCCTTCCCCCTGTTCGGGTACGACCTACGCGACTACGCCGACCTCTTCCGGGAGAAGCTCGACCTGCTCCTCAGGATCCGCGAGCAGAACCCGCTCACCTGGGAGGGACGCTTCCGCAGCCCGCTGGTCGACGCCGACATCGCGCCCCGCGCCGACGGCGCCACGATCCCGATCTGGGTGGGGGTCGGCGGGTCGCCCGCGTCGGCCATCAGCACCGGCCGCCTCGGCCTGCCCATGGCGATGGCCCTGCTGATGGGCCCGATCACCTCGCACGAGCAGACCGTGGCGCTCTACCGGGACGCCGCCGCGAAGGCGGGGCACGACGTGGACGGCCTGCAGATCAGCATCAACGCGCACGGCCACGTCGGGCGCACCAGCCAGCAGGCCAGGGACGCCATGTACCCCTACTTCGCCAAGGGCATGTTCGACAACAACCACCAGCGCGGCCGGGGTTTCCCGCTGCCCAGGGCTGCGTTCGAGGCACAGACCTCGCCGGGGGCGGGCCTGCTGGTGGGCAGCCCGCAGGAGATCATCGACAAACTCCTCACCTACCACGAGCTGTACGGCCTGACCCGCGCCCTGTTCCACACGGGGTTCGGCGGGATGCCGCAGACCGAGCACCTCGAGGGCATCGAGCGGCTCGGCACCGAGGTGGCGCCGGTCGTGCGCCGCGAGATCGCCGCGCGTGGACGGGGCGCGGCATGACCGCCACCGCGCCGGTCGTCGATGCCGGACCCGCGCTGCGGGTCGTCGTCGTCAACGGCAGCCCCAGCCGGCCGTCCAGGACCATGGGTCTCGTCGACGTCATCCTCGAGACGCTCGCGGGGATGCTCCCCGTGGAGAGCTCCCGGATCGACGTGTACGGCCTCGGCCCGGGGTTCACCGGGGCGCTCGAGCGCGACGACGTCACGCCGGAGGTCGAGGCCGCGCTCCGGCTCGCCGAACAGGCCGACCTGCTGATCGCGGCGACCCCGGTGTTCCGCGGGTCCTACCCCGGCATGTTCAAGCACTTCTTCGACCTCGTCGAGCAGTACGCGCTCGCCAACAAGCCGGTCCTCCTGGCGGCGACGGGCGGGGGCGACCACCACGCGCTCGTCCTGGACCACGCCCTGCGGCCCCTGTTCGCCTTCTTCCAGGCGTTGACCGTGCCCGTCGCGATCTTCGCGTCCGCCGGGGACTTCGACGGCACGCTGCTGCTCAACCCCCGCGTGCACGGGCGCATCGAGATGGGCCTCACCGACGTGGCGGACCTCCTGCGGGCCCGCGCCACCGGCACCAGGACGACACCGGCCGCCTGACCCCGTCTTCGGCGACCTCCACGAGACCGCGCTCTGCGCGCGCCCCCACCGAGGACGACGCCACGGCCACATCCGACAAGCGCTGTACCCACAACTGTCCGAAGGGACGAACGACGATGACCGACAACACCCCGCCCCAGCCGGTAGACCTCGGTGGCCGCGTGACCTACGACGTGCCCGTCGCCCGGGTCGCCCGCGCGACGCTCACCCGGCCCGAGAAGGGCAACCTGCAGGACGTCCACCTCCTCTACCAGCTCGACGCCGCCTACCGGCGCGCCGCGGCCGACGACTCGATCTCCGTGTTCGTGCTCGCCGCCGAGGGCGACGACTTCTCGATCGGGCACGACGTCGAGACGCTGTTCAGCACCGACGGGATGGACCAGGTCACGCTCGAGGGCGGCCTCGGCCTCGGCGGCGTCGAGGGCGACATGGCCTGGGAGAACGAGATCTTCCTGCAGCTGCACTGGCGCTGGCGCAACTTCCCCAAGCCGACCATCGCCGCGGTCCAGGGGCGGGTCTTCGCCGGCGGCATGATGATCATGTGGCCGGCCGACCTGATCGTGGCCAGCGAGGACGCGCGCTTCGCCGACCCGGTCACCGCGTTCGGCATCGGCGCCGTCGAGCTGTTCATGCACCCCTGGGAGTTCGGTGCCCGCCGAGCGAAGGAACTGCTGTTCACCGGCGAGACCCTCACGGCCCAGGAGGCCGCGGGGCTGGGCATGGTCAGCCGGGTCGTCCCCCGGGCGGACCTGGAGTCGACGACGCTGGCGCTCGCCGAGCGGATCGCAGCCCGCCCCACCGCCGGGCTGAAGATGGCCAAGAAGGCCGTGAACCAGACCTTGGAGATCCAGGGCCAGTGGAACGCGGTGCAGGCAGCCTTCAACCTGCACACGCTCGGCCACGCCCACAGCCGCATCGTGCACGACGGCGCCTACCTCGACCCCGCCGGCTTCCCACTGGTCGCCGACATCTGGGAACTGCCGGAGGACTGGGAGCAGCAGGAAGAAGACACCTGAAAACCGTGCTGCCCGACCCGCTGCGGACGCGGGCGCCACGTCGGGCACCGGAGCCCGATCCGGCGCTCCCCCACTGCCCCGCGAAACGCGAGACCCCCTCTGCCCGTGTGGGTCAGAGGGGGTCTCGTGCGAGTGGGCGATACTGGGATCGAACCAGTGACCTCTTCGGTGTGAACGAAGCGCTCTCCCCCTGAGCTAATCGCCCTTGCTGGGAAGCACTTTACATGGCCCCCGTCGGCCGCGAGCAACCACCCCGCCCTCTCCCCTGCACACCCCGGCAGGCCCCTGACCTGGCCGGCGTCGGGCGAAGACCAGCCGCGTGATGATCATCACGGGCCTAGAGGCCGAAGTAGGTGGAGACCGGCGAGCTCAGCCAGCTCCACTCGAGGTGCAGGAACGCGCCGACCAGCGCGAACGCGCCCACGAACCAGGCGCAGACGGCGACGAGGAGCAGGATGCCGGTCAGCACGAGCAGCTGGACGACCCGCCGCTGGCGCGCGAGCCAGTCGGCCCACGCCTGGTACTTCGCCCGAACCCAGACCAGGAACCGCCGCGCGCCCTCGAACTCGGCGGCGAGGACGCCGAGACCGAGGAAGATGATCGCCCAACCGGGGCCGGGGGCGGGCAGCGCGATGATGCCGAAGATCACGATCGCGACGCCGACGACGCCGACGACGGCGCGGTAGGTCAGGTCGGTGACCGGGTTGCGGGCGATCCCGGAGCGGAACCGCTTGTATCCGGCCACCAGCCGGTCCACGGCCTTGCGGAGGCCGCCGACCTGCTGTTCCTCGCTCTCGGTGCTGCTCAGATCGCCACTCATCTCTCGCGGGCACGCGGCTGGAACGCCACGCGATGCTCGTCACGTCTGCGGGCCCAGAGTACCGCCGCGGCCCGACGCGGGACGGGGACCGCGGAGGGCCGCGTTCCGCCGTTCAGGCGACGTTCACCCCGGTTCGCACTCTCCGTGCCGTCGCCGTACCGCAGATCGCACGAGCGGGACCGCTCATCGTGGCTGACTGCGCCGTCAGGGTGACCGATGGCCCGCGTCGAGGGGACTTGGACCACGCACCCGTCACGCCATCCACGGACGGTCGTTTTCCCGCATGACGAACCACGCGGGACCAGAAAGAGGACGCACGATGCGCGACGAGCACACGGTCATCTGCTCACCGGCGGTGTTCGAACTGATCGGTCCGGACGCCCCGGCGGTGCCCGTCAACGTCGAACTGACCTACAGCAGCCGGGACCCCTACGCCGTCAAGGCCTCGTTCCGGACCGGTTCCACGACCGCCGTCGAGTGGGTCTTCGCCCGCGATCTCCTCCACGACGGACTGATCGCCCCCGCGGGGACGGGTGACGTCCAGGTGCGGCCGATGCCGCTGCACCCGGGCAAGGTCCAGCTCGAGCTGTCCTCGCCGTCCGGGCACGCCGTCTTCACGACCTGCGCGCAGACGCTGGGCGACTTCCTGCAGCGGACCTACCACGCCGTGCCGGCCGGGCGGGAGTACGACTGGCTCGACTTCGACGTGGCGCTGGCCGATCTCCTCAACGACCCCGCGCGCGACTGAAACCGCAGGTCAGAGGCCCTCCGCGCGGAACGAGGGGGGTGGTTTGAACCCCCCTCGGGGCCTGCGCTAAGGTTCTCTCATCACCGCAGCGGAAACGCTGCACACGCGGACGTAGCGCAGTTGGTAGCGCATCACCTTGCCAAGGTGAGGGTCGCGGGTTCGAGTCCCGTCGTCCGCTCGGAGGAACCACGGGTCCCGTCGGACCTCCAAGGATCGAAATCCACGGACCTCTCCAGGACGAGGATCCAGGCTCCGGCGGAGTGGCCGAGTGGCTTAGGCAAGGGCCTGCAAAGCCCTGTACGCGGGTTCGATTCCCGCCTCCGCCTCGGGCGATTAGCTCAGTGGGAGAGCGCTTCCTTGACACGGAAGAGGTCACTGGTTCAATCCCAGTATCGCCCACCACTGGAGTGAACGAGATCAGCCCCGGCCGACGCCGGGGCTGATCTTTTTTTTCGTGCTCGATCCGGCCCGCCGTCTCCGCGCTCCCGGGAGCCCTCCGGCCGCTCGTCCATCACGGGTGATGCCCGCCACCGGCCCTCCCGGGAGCGTCGCCCTGCCCACCGGTCGTGCCCGCGCGCGGACGCACCGCCTCGACACGGAAGAGGTCCGAGGATGACGCGCTACGAGTTCCGAGTAGAAGGCCGGTTGACGCAGGAGGCCAGGACCGCCATCGGGGCGATGCGGATCACCGAGGTCCCACCGGAGACCGTCCTCGACGGCGAAGTGGTCGACGAGTCGCACCTGCACGGCATCATCGTCCAGCTCCAGGCGCTCGGGGTCACCGTCGTGTCGGCGCACCCCATCCCGGAGTGAGCACCCCGACGAGTTCACCTGCGCGGAGCGATGCCCGCTTCGACGGGCGGCGCTTGACTTCCCGGCCGGCCCCGGTGGAGCGGGAGGAGGCGAGGTCGACCATGGATCCTGCGCGCTACGAGGTCCGGCTGAACGGCCACCTCTCCGAGCGAGCCCGAAGCGCCCTCCGCCCGATGGACGTCCGCTCCGTCCCGCCGCAGACGATCGTGTTCGGGGAGGTGTCGGAGCCGTCCGGACTGCGTGATCTGCTCGCGCTCTGCGACGCCCTGGGGTTGCAGGTGGTCTCCGTGCAACGGCTGCCCCACCGCACGGGCGGGGCAGGTCCGCCTGCTCGGCGTCCGTGACGTCCCCTCCCCGGCCGTCCCCCGTTGCGACCAGCGCCACCCGGCCACCGCTGGTCGCGAACGGCGGCCACCTCACCCCCGCGAGCGAGACGACCGCCCCGACGTGGCGAACGACCGATTCCGTCGGCGGATGCCGCATCAAATACCAATTGCTTGAGCACGCATTCCTTCCCCCGGTTGCACCGCACCCGGAATGAGCAGCGCGCGACGATCACACGGCTCCCACCTCCGCCCGGTTTCTGCTCCGGTGGACACCCGCTACCAGCATCGATACCCTGTCGTGTTCGCGCCACCACGGAGCGATCACGCCTCGGTCGACCGTTTTCAAGATCTGTCGGACGGCGAACGCGGTGATCGTGTCGACACGAGGCCCCGACCGGGAGGCGATCGCCGTGACGTTCGTTTCGAACGCCAAGATCGGAATTCCTCCGAATACGCCCGATCTCGTCGCGCGGACCGAATTGATCGGGCACCTCCGGGCGGCCCGTCCCGCCGAGGTCGTGCTGGTCTGCGCCCCGGCCGGGTACGGCAAGACCTCGCTGCTGTCGGACTGGGCACGGACCGACACCTCGACCGACACGGCCTGGGTGAGCCTCGACCGCGACGACAACGACCCGAGGCGGCTGTGGGCGTCGGTCGTCGGCTCGGTGGCGGCGCGCGCGGAGGTCCCGAGCACCGGCCGCCTGCCCCAGCCCCGGGCCTGGCGACCCGACGCCCAGCCGGAATTCCTCGGCGAGCTCGTGGACGCGCTCATGGCGCTCCCCCGACCGATCCGGCTGGTGCTCGACGACGTCCACGAGCTGACCGACCCCGACGTGCTGCACGGCCTGCAGATCCTCATCCGCAACCGCTGCCCCGGCGTGCAGCTCGTGCTCTCCAGCCGCTCCGACCCTCCCCTGTCGCTCCCGCGGCTGCGCCTCGCCGGCCGGTTGTGCGAACTGCGGGCGGCGCAGCTGCGGTTCACGCGTTCGGAGACGCAGGCGCTCCTGGAGGGGTCGGGGCTCCACCTCACGCGCGCCGCGGTCGACGCCCTGCACCGGCAGACCGGGGGGTGGGCGGCCGGTCTGCGCCTGGCCGCGTCCGGCGCCATGGCCTCCCCCGATCCGGAGGGCTTCGTCGACCGCTTCTCCGGCGACGAGCGCAGCGTCGCCGACTACCTCGTGGACGAGGTTCTCTCCGGGCTCCCCGACGACGTGCAGGACTTCCTGCGGGTGATCAGCATCAGCCAGCCCGTCCCCACCCAGCTCGCTGCCGAGCTGTCCGGCCGGCAGGACGCCGGCCACCTGCTCGACCAGCTCGAGCACAGCTCCGCCCTGCTCTCGTCGTGCGGCGGCCCCCGCGACTCCTACCGCCTCCAGCAGCTGCTGCGGACGTACCTGCGGGCGGATCTGCGCAGGCACGGCGCGGAACGGGAGGCCGAGCTGCACCAGACCGCCGCCAGGTGGTGGGCCGGTAGGGCCGAACCCGTTCCCGCGCTCGAGCACGCGGCGCAGGGCGAGGATCCCGACCTGCTGCCGGAGCTGTTGCACCGGTTCTCGGTTGCGCTGATCGTCGCCGGGGACCACGGGCCGCTGCGACGTGCGCTCGCCGCCGCCGGCACCCCAGCCGTCGACGCCGACCCGTGGCTCGCCCTGACGTCGGCGCTCACCCACCTCGAGGCCGGTGAGCACGTCGTCGCTCGTGAGGCCCTGGGCCGCGCTCGGCGGTCCTGGCCCGCCCACGACGAAGCGGGCCTCGCGGTGCTGCGCGCGGTGGCCGAGCAGTTCAGCGCCACGGCGGACGCCCCGCTCCCGTCCGCCCCCGACGTCCCGGCCGCCGCCTCGTTCGACGTCTCGGGTGACGACGAACCCCACGAACTGCCCGCCGAGCCCGAGCTGGAGGCCCTCGCGCACCTGAGTCGCGGCACGGCCCGACTGGCCCAGGACGACCTCGACGGAGCGCGCGACGAGCTCGAAGCCGCGTTGGAGCTGAGCCGGTCCCACGGCTTCGAGTACCTGACGATGCAGAGCCTCAGCCTCCTGGCCGCCGTCGCGGGTGTGGCGGGCGACCTGCAGACCATGCGGACCACGAGCCACCGGGCCCGAGCGGCCGCGGCCGAGCACGGGTGGACGGACACGTCGTGGTCCGGCGCTGCCACGGCGATGCTGGCCTATGCCGCGCTGATGCGCGCGGAGACCGCCGCTGCCGAACGCCTCGCATCGGAAGGGCTGGACCTCCGCGCCGCGGGGTCGTCCCCCCAGCTGTCCTGCATGCTGCGCGGCATCCGCGGCGCCGCCGCGTTCGACCGCGGTGACCGGGCCGACGGCCTCGCGGAACTGCAGCAGACGCGAACCGACCTCGGCGATCACCCGTCGACAGCGCGACAAGCCGGTGCGCTCGCGATGCTCGAGTTCCGCGCGGCGCTGCTACTCGGTCACTCCACGGCGGCGCGAACGGTCTGCGGGTGGTTCGCCGACCGCGCCGGCGAGAACGCGGAGCTCCTGGTGATGCAGGCGTGGCTGATCGCAGCGAGCGGGCGGCTCGAGCAGGCTCGGTCGGTCCTTCGACCGGTACTGGGCGACGAGGTGGCAGCCGTCGTCCCGCACACCCCCGTCGACGCGTGGCTCCTCGAAGCCTCGCTCGCCGTCGGGCACGGGGACCGGCCCGCCGCCCGCCGGGCGGTGCGGTGCTCGCTCCGCCTCGCGGAGCCGCTCGAAGCGGTTCGGCCCTTCGCGTACGCCGGCTCGGGGGTCCGGGAGCTGCTGGTGCACCAGCTGGGCACCTTCGGCGCCTCGAACGGGTTCGCCGAGCACGCGCTCACCGCGGGGCGTGGCATGCAGCAGCGGCAGGCGATGCTCAGCGAACGGGAGCTCACCGTGCTCGGGTTGCTCCCGTCGATGCTGTCACTGGATGAGATCGCCGACGACCTCATGGTCTCGGTGCACACCGTCAAGACCCACGTGCGGTCGATCTACACCAAGCTCGGCGTCAGCAGCAGGCGGCTGGCGGTGCGCGCGGCCTACGAGAACGGCCTGCTCGCGACCACCGCCCGTCCGTGACGCCCGCACCCGGCCGGCCCTGGGGTCCGAGGTCATCCGGCGCGGGCGAGGCGGGCACCCGCGCCGTGGAGGACGCTCGCCGGCTCGGGGAACCGACTGATCCAGGAGGAGCCATGGGCGCAGACCCGTCCGACGCGCCGGCCGGGGTGCGGGACCTCGCGGGGTTCGCCGAGTCACCGGCCCTGCAGCTCGGCGGCGGCGCGCTGAGCGTCCTCATCGGCGTACTCGTCCTCGCGTGGCCGGGCGCGACGGTCGCGGTCATCGCGTGGCTGTTCGCCGTGCAACTGATCGTCGCCGGGGTGCTGCAGCTGGTGTCGGCGTTCGGGGCGGGCCGGGGAGGCGGGGGGCGCGTGCTGTCGGTGCTGCTCGGGGCGCTGTCGGTCCTGGTCGGGTTGTTGTGCCTGCGGGCGACGCTGCAGACGGCCCTCGTGCTGGGGCTGATGATCGGGGCGTTGTGGGTTCTGCAGGGTATCGCCGGGGTGGTGGACGCGGCGAGCTCGGAGCGGGGTGCGGCGCGCGGCTGGGGGATCGCCGCCGGGGTACTGTCGGTGATCGGCGGGGCCGTCGTGCTCGTCTACCCCGGCACCAGCCTGATCGTCCTGACCTGGCTGTTCGGGACCGTGCTGGTCGTGGTCGGCGTCGTCCTCGTGGTCCGGGGGCTCGTGGTCGGGCGCCACGGCGCCGCCGCGGCGGCGGCCGGCGCGACGGACGGGGCGGCGCCGGGGGCCGAACGGGCGGCACGGCCGTAGTCGCGGGCCGGTCCGGGGGCCGGATCACCTACCGCTGAGCGGGGCGAACGCGGTCCGGCACCCGGCGGTCCGGATCTCACTCGGCGAACGTCGAGCGCAGCGCCTCCTCCTGGTCGTGGGACAGGTTGGTCGAGATCAGCTGGGGCTTGGCCTGCCCGGCGAAGGCGTCCTGGACCTTGTCCATGACCGCGCCCGACGACATGAGGAACAGGGCGGACGTGCCCGGGGTGACCTGGTCGCGGGTCTGTTTGATGAAGTCGTCGTCGATGCCGACGTCGGTGAGGGCACCGCTGAGGGCGCCGGTGGCGGCGCCCACCGCGGCGCCGAGCAGCGGGACGAAGAAGATGAGCCCGAACAGCAGGCCCCAGAACATGCCGCCGAGCGCGCCGGCGCCGGCGAGGTTGTGGAGCTGCCGTGTCTTCGGCTTCCTGGCGTCGGACGCCCAGGACACCGTCGCCGCGTCGTGGATCGTGATCAGCTCTTGCCTCGCGAGGTCCTCCAGCGTCCGGACGGCATCGTCGGCGCCGGTCTCGCTGTCGAACTTCCAGACGCTCAGGGTGGCCATGTCATCTCCTCCGATGTCCATCAGGTGACCCGAGCGTGTCCGCCGTTCGGCCGCCCCCGCGTCACCCCTCGCAGATGACCCGGCTATCCGGGCTGCTGCACCGGGAGGTCGTGCGACCCCCCGAAGACCGAGGAGAGGCGTACCGGCAGGTCCTCGAGCCCCGCCTCGTCCAGCGCTCGGCGCAGCGCCGCACCGTCCGCGTCCGGCGGCGGCCCGGTGGCGGTCACCTGCAGGACCCCTTCCTGGAGCGTCACCCCGACGACGGCCCACGACCGGCTCGCGGCCCACCCCTCCGCCACGGGCCGGGCGGTCGCGACGATCACGTGGTCGCGGAAGACCCGGTAGCTGCCGATCCCGAGCGGCACCGCCACGACGAGGACGAGCGACCCGACGACGGCCACGGTCCGGGCGCGCAGCTGCCCGACGGGCCGGCCCGCGGCGATGGCGGCGGCGCGCACCCGGTAGCCGATCAGGACGACCGTGCCGGTGGCGATGATCGCGGTGACGTTCGTGGCGAACAGCAGCAGCGCGCCCGCGGCCTGGCCGGGCGCCCCCGACTCCAGGGTCAGCCCGACCACCGCCAGCGGCGGGACCAGCGAGATCGCGATCGCCACCCCGGGCAGGGTGTCGGAGACGTCGGAGCGCACCAGGGCGAACGCTCCCACCACGCCCGTGGCGAGGGCGGCGACGAGGTCGATCAACCTGGGCGCGACCCGCCCGGCGATCTGCGAGTTCGTCTCTGCGACCAGCGGTTCGGGGACGAGCAGGCCGAGCGCGTACCCGATCGCGACGACGGCGACGGCGCCGCCGACGACGAGCAGGGTGCTCGTGGTCACCCGGCGCGCGTCGGCGAGCACGAGCGCGAACGCGGCGCCGAGGATCGGGGTCATCAGCGGGGCCACGATCATCGCGCCGATCACGGTGGCCGTCGAATCGGCCACCACCCCCGCACCCGCGATGACCGCCGCCAGCACGAGCAGCACCCAGAACGCCGAGCGCTGCCCGGGGGTCTCGACGAAGAGCCGGCCGGCCATCCGGTCGACGTCGGCGCCCGTCACGCCCGCCTCCGCCGCGGTCACGGTCGCGAGCCTCCCCGGCGGGGACCGCCCCTCACCTCCCCCGTCGGGGGTGACGCGGCGGGCGTCGTCGACCGTTGGCGCCCGGCCCTCCCACGAGGTCCGCACGCAGCCGGGAACGGCGGTGAACCCGCCGCCCGCGTCGTCGGCCCGAGGCCGGCGAGAGCGGTGGGAACGCCACATCCCCCGCGACGGGGGAGGCCGCCCCGCGACCGTCCCGCTCCCACGGTCCGGGCCGGGACGCCCGCCGCCGACGCGCCGCCGCACGGCGGGCTGCGTCATCTGCGGGGGATGACGTGCCGGACCGCCACGGGCGCGGAGCATGCGACCGTGACCACCTCGACCGAGCCGGCCGCCGCCGCACCGCCGGCTCCCCGCTGGCCCCTGCCCCGCGGCCTGATCGTGCTGCTCGCGCTCGCCGCGATGGTCGTCGTCATCGCCGGGTTGCGCGCGTTCGCCGAGATCCTCGGGCCGGTCTTCCTCGCGCTGATGCTGACCGTGGCCGTCCACCCCTTGACGAACCGGCTGCACCGCGCCGGCGCGCCGAGGTGGGCGGCGGTGACGGTGTCGCTGCTGTCCGTCTTCGTGATCGTGCTGGGGCTCGCCGCGTCGCTGGCGCTGTCGATCGCGCAGCTGGCGACGCTGCTGCCCAGCTACCAGGACCGGTTCGCGGGCCTGGTCCAGGACCTCGTGGCGTGGCTGGGCGGGCTGGGCGTCGGGGCCGACCAGGTGCGCACCGCCCTCGGCCGGGTCGACTTCTCAGCGGTCGCGGGGATGCTCGCCGAAGCGCTGCTCGGCCTGGCAGGCGCGTTCTCCAACCTCGTGTTCATCCTCGCCGTCCTGCTGTTCATGGGGTTGGACGCTGCGAGCTTCCCCGCGCGCATGCGCGCGGTCGGATGGGCACGCCCGGACGTCGCCGCGGCGTTCTCCTCCTTCGCGCGCGGCACCCGCAGCTACCTGGTCGTATCGACGGTCTTCGGCCTGATCGTCGCGGTGTTCGACGGGATCGCACTGTGGTGGATGGGCATCCCGCTCGCGGTGCTGTGGGGGCTGCTGGCCTTCATCACCAACTACATCCCGAACATCGGCTTCGTCATCGGGCTGGTGCCACCGGCCCTGCTCGCACTGCTCGAGGGCGGCCCGCGCCTGATGCTGCTGGTGATCGTGGTCTACATCGTCATCAACTTCGTGATCCAGTCGGTGATCCAACCGAAGTTCGTCGGGGACGCCGTGGACATGTCGCTGACGCTGACGTTCCTGTCGTTGGTGATCTGGGCGTGGATCATCGGTCCGCTCGGCGCGTTGCTGGCCATCCCGCTGACCCTGCTCACGAAGGCGCTGCTGCTCGACATCGACCCGCACACGCGGTGGATGACGTCGCTGGTGACCATGGGGGCCCCGGAGGCGCCCGACGACGACCCGCGGCCGACGCCCCCACCCCGACGCGGGTTCCCGTACGCGAAGCCGGTCGAGGGCAACCGATCCACCGGGTGAGTCGCGCGTGCTCGGGTGCGGAGCTCAGGAGGAGGAGGGGTCCCACACCGCCAGCGCCCAGATGACCGCCACGCAGAGCGCGATCATCACGACCGACCAGATCGGGTAGTACGGGATGAACATGAAGTTCGCGACCATGCTGAGGGCCGCGACGAGGACCCCGACGGCCCGACCCCACGCCCGACCGGTCACGACGCCACCGCCGACGACGGCGATGAGCACGCCGAGCACCAGGTGGATCCAGCCCCAGCCGGTGATGTCGAGCGTGTAGGTGTAGTCGGGCGTGGTGACGTAGAGCCGGTCCCCGATGATCGCGGCGATGCCGCCGAGCGCGTGGTAGATCCCGAGCACCACCATCAGGATCCCGGCGAACAGGGCGAGCCCGGTCACCCACGGACCGGACACCGCGGCCGAGGTGCGGTCGGCGGGCTGGGGGCGGGTCGTGCTCATGGCGTCTTCTCCACTCGGGTCAGGGCGTGACGATGTCGAACCAGAACTCGAACGTGTCGAGGAGGCCGAGGAAGCGGGTGAACGCGGCCCGGTCACCGTCGATCGCGATCTCGCCCTTGTCGACCTTCTCGTCGAGCGTGGCCACGCCGAGCGTGACGTCGTCGAGCGCGGTGCGCGTGAGCGTCAGCACGGCGTCCGCGCCCGGGTCGCCGCGGCCCTTCGCGTGGTTGAGCACGCCGTTGGCCACGACGAGGTCGTAGGTGACGTCGAGGTCGCTGAACGTCGCGGTGAACCGCAGCTCCTCGTCCGCGGCCGCCGGCCCGTTGAGGCGCACCGCGAGGTAGTCGAAGTACATCTCCAGCGACATCCCGCGAACGGTGTCGGGTGAGGCGGTCACGGGTGTGGGCAGCGGCCGCACGCCGTGGCGCAGCTCCTGCGCGCCGGACAGGTAGAAGTTGCGCCACGGCCCCGACTCGGCCTGGTAGCCGAGCTGTTCGAGGGCGTCGGCCTGCAGTTCGCGGGCCACGGTGTTGTCGGGGTCGGCGAAGACGACGTCGTTGACGACCTGGGCGACCCAACGGTAGTCGCCGCGGTCGAAGTCGGCGCGGGCCCGTTCGAGCACGGCGTCGGCGCCGCCCATGTAGGCGACCCGGCGGGTCGCGGTTTCCACGGGGGGCAGCGGCTCGAGGTTGGCCGGGTTGCCGTCGAACCAGCCGAGGTAGAGCTGGTACTGGGCCTTCACGTTGTGGCTGAGCGTGCCGTAGTAGCCGCGGTTGGCGAACTGCGTGGCCAGTGAATCCGGCAGCCGCACCATCTCGGCGATCTCCTCCGACACGTAGCCGTGGTTGGCCAGCCGGAGGGTCTCGTCGTGGATGTAGCGGTACAGGTCCCGCTGCGAGGTGAGGTACTCCCGGACCTCGGCGTTGCCCCAGGTCGGCCAGTGGTGGCTGGCGAACACGACCTCGGCATCGTCCCCGAACAGCTCGACCGCCTGGCCGAGGTACTTCGACCACAGCAGCGCGTTGCGGACCTCGGCGCCGCGCAGCGTGTAGCAGTTGTGCAGCGTGTGCGAGGCGATCTCGGCCATGCACAGGGCCGTGTAGCGGGGCAGGTAGAAGCAGAACTCGGCCGGTGCCTCGGCACCGGGCGTGTCCTGGAAGACGAGCTCGACGCCGTCGACCGTCAGGGTCTCGCCGGTCTCGCGGATGACGTCGGTGGGCGGGAGCAGCCCGATGCTGCCCGCCGAGGTGCCCTTGCCCAGCCCGCCGCCCACCGTTCCCGTCGGGTCCTTCGGCAGCAGGTTGCCGTACATGTAGCTGGCGCGGCGCGACATCGCGGTGCCCGCCATCACGTTCTCGCTGATCGCGTGCTCGAAGAACCCGTGCGGCACGACGATGCGAACCTCGCCCGCGTCCTCGTCGGCGACCACGCCCCGCACCCCGCCGTAGTGGTCGACGTGGCTGTGGGTGTGCACCACGGCGACGACCGGCCGGTCACCGAGGAGCTCGCGCACCAGCGCCATCGCCGCCGCCGCGGTCTCGGCCGAGATCAACGGGTCCACGACGATGTAGCCGGTGTCGCCCTCGATCACCGACATCACCGACAGGTCGTAGCCGCGCACCTGGTACACGCCGTCGACGACCCGGAACAGCCCGTGGATCGCGTTGAGCCGCGCCTGCCGCCACAGGCTCGGGTTGACCGAGTCCGGCGCGTCACCGGTGAGGAAGGCCCACCGGTCGAGGTCCCACACGACGCCGCCGTTCCCGTCCCTCACCGCCAGGTGCGCCTCGGTCCCGATCAGCCCCCGCTCGGCCTGCGCGAAGTCCGCGTCGTCGGCGAAGGGCAAGTACTCCCGGACGGCGCGGTTGGCCGCCACCGTGGCGGGCGTGGGGTCGTTGGACACGGTGCCACCTCTCCTCCTCGGAACGGTGGCGCTCGACGCTAGGGACCCCCCGCCCGCGGTGCCTCGCCCGTCACGAGTGACCCGGCCTCGCCGACCCGCGATCTTGACCCACACGGCGACCGGGTAAACTGCACCCGTCGCAGCGGAAGGCTGCACACGCGGACGTAGCGCAGTTGGTAGCGCATCACCTTGCCAAGGTGAGGGTCGCGGGTTCGAGTCCCGTCGTCCGCTCGCGGAGACCTCGGGCGATTAGCTCAGTGGGAGAGCGCTTCCTTGACACGGAAGAGGTCACTGGTTCAATCCCAGTATCGCCCACCACCGCGCTGATCACGGCGCGCCGAAACCGGCGTCCTCGAGGGCCTCCCGGCCGAACTCCCCGGTCACCAGCTCGACGAACGACCGCGCGAGCTCCGGCTCCGGTGCGTCGGTCAACGCCGCGATCGGGTAGCTGTTCACCGCCCGGTCCGACTCGGGGAAGCTCACCCCCTCGACCGAACCGCGCGCCGACCGCACGTCGGTGACGTACACCAGGCCCGCGTCCGCGTCGCCGGTCGAGACCTTCCCGAGCACCGACCGCACGTCCGGCTCCTCGCTCACCGGCGACAACGCCACCCCGGTCGCCTGCTCGATCCGCTCGGTGGCCGCCCCGCACGGCACCTGCGGCGCGCACACCACCACCGCCACGTCCGGGCGGGCCAGGTCGGCGAACGACGCCACCCCCTTCGGGTTCCCGGGCGGGGTCGCGATCTGCAGCACGTTCGTGGCGAACACCGTCGGCTGCCCGTCGACCAGGCCCGCGTCCGCGACCGTCTTCATCGTCGACTCGTTCGCGGCCGCGAACACGTCCGCCGGCGCACCGTTCACGATCTGCTGCGCCAGATCGGACGACCCGGCCGAGTTCAACCGCACCTCCACGCCCGGGTTGTCCGCCTCGAACCGCGCCCCCACCGCCGTGAACGCGTCGGTGAGCGACGCGGCCGCGAAGACGTTCAGTACCCGCGGCGCACCCCCGTCCGCGCCGCACCCGGCCAGCAGCGCCACCCCCACGCCGGCGAGCAGCACCCGCAGTCGCGTCCCCACCACCGGCCTCCCTCACACCCGACACAGATCCGCATCCGCGGCGTAGCCACCGCGAATCAGTCCGCATCTGCATATCTCAGCGGCACATGTGCGCGCAACTGCAACCGGGACGAGGTCACGCGGCCGGCGCGTCGAGGTCGGACAGGTCGAGCACGAACCGGTAGCGGACGTCCCCCGCGGCGAGCCGTTTCAGCGCAGTGCCGACCTCGCTCGAGGGCAGCACCTCGACATCGGCGGTGATGCCGCGCTCGGCGCAGAACCCGAGCATCTCGACGGTGTGGCGCCGGCCCCCGGTACCGGAGGAGCTGAGCTTCTTGCGCCCCGCGGTGAGGGTCATCACCGGGGGCCCCGCCTGCACCGGGTTGCCCAGGACGGACAGGGTGCCGTCGAGGCCGAGCATCCCGAGCAGCGGGGTCAGGTCGTGGTCGTCGGGGATGGTGTCGGCGATGAGGTCGAAGCAACCCCGCGCCGCGGCCACCTGGGCGTCGTCGGTGGTGACGAGGACGTCGGTGGCGCCGAGGGCGAGGGCGTCCCGTTCCTTCGCAGGGCTGCGGGTGAGCACGGTGACCTCGGCCCCCAACGCGGCCGCGAACTTCACCGCGAGGTGCCCCAGGCCGCCCAGCCCGGCCACGGCGACCCGGCTGCCGGGGCCGACGCCCGCGGCGCGCAGCGGCTCCCAGACGCTGACCCCGGCGCACATGAGCGGCGCCGCCGCGGCCGGGTCGAGCCCGTCGGGCAGGGGGAACGCGAACGCCTCGCGGAGCACGTACTCGCGGCTGTAGGCGCCGAGCGTCGTCGACCCGTCGACGCGGTCGGTGCCGCCGTAGGTGCTGGTCGGACGCTCGTAGCAGTAGTTCTCCTGGCCGACCCGGCACATGGCGCACTCGCCGCAGGAGTCGACGATCGTGCCGATGGCGACCCGGTCCCCGACGGCGAGCCGGGTGACCGCGGGGCCGACGGCGGTCACGACGCCGGTCGCCTCGTGCCCGGGGACGAGGTGCGTCTCTCCGAGCAGCCCCTGGAGACGGCGCAAGTCGCTGTGGCACACACCGCAGTGGTCGACCCGCACGGCGACGTCGTCGGGACGCAGGTCCCGCCGCTCGATGCCGACGCGCGTCAGGTTCGTGGACCCGGGCTCCAGGCTCTGCCAACCGGTGGTGGTCCTCACGGGAGATCCTCTCGTCGAAGCGGAATATGGATTCACCTTAGCACCGAAAGTGAATGCAGGTTCCGCTTCGGTACCCTGGGATCATGTCGCCGCCCGCCTCCGGCACCACCCGCCGTCCACGACGGGACGCGCTGCGCAACGACGCGATCATCATCGACGCGGCACGCGCGGTCTTCGCCGAACAGGGGCCACAGGCGAGCATGGAGTCGATCGCGGCCCGCGCCGGGCTCGGCGTCGGCACGATCTACCGCAGGTTCGCGGGCAAGGAGGACCTCCTCGACGCCATCGCCCGGCTGTTCGTCGAGGAGATGGACGCGGCGGCCGCGGACGCGCTCGCCGACCCCGACCCCGCCCGCGGCCTGGACCGCTTCATCGACTTCGTCGGGGCCTTCAACGCCGAGAAGCGGCGCTACGCGGCCGCCCTCACCGAACGCGTCACCAGCGAGGAGGTGAGCCGGCGGATCATGGAGAAGGTCGAGCGGCTCACCCGCAGGGCCGTCGAGGCGGGCGTCCTCGCCCCCGGCACGACCGGCCGGGACGTCGAGGCGCTCATCGTCGCGATCCGCGCGGTCGTCGGCGCCACCGCGGAGAGCGAACCGGACGCCTGGCGCCGCTTCGCCCGGATCCACCTCGCCGGGCTGCGCGCCGGGGCGCCGGAGACCGACCGCTAGGCCGGGCTCGCCTTCTCCCCCTTCGGCGTGACGACGAACCACGTGCCGCCCTCGCCGTTGTGCCCGGCGTCGGTGAGCGTGCCGTCGTCGTCGCGGTGGTAGTAGAGCGGCCATCCGGCCAGCGTGAGCTGGGAGCTGCCGTCCGGGCGCTGCAGCCGGCCGACGAGGTCCCGTTTGACGCCCGCGAGCTCCAGCTCCTGGTCCGCGGGGGCGGTGACGGGGATCCAGGTCTGCGCGCACTCGTCGACGCAGTTCGACGTGGGCGGGTCGGCGCTGTCGGCGTCCGAGCGGTACACGAGCCGACCCGACCCGTCGGTGACGACGACGCCGAGCGGTCCGGTCTGCACGGCGAAGAGCGCAGGCGCCGGGCCGCCGTGGCCGCCGTGCCCGCTGCCGTGCGCACCACCGTGCCCGCCGTCGTGCCCGCCGTCGGGGCCGTCGGCCGCCGCGGACGGGGCGGGCGAGGGATCGGCGGCCGACTCCGGCTCTGCACCGCCGCAGGCGGTGGCACCGACCAGGACGAGCCCGCAGAGCAGGCCGAAGATCATCCGGAACAGGGCGGAACGCGTCACGGGGCCCGATCCTGCGTCACGGTCGCGCCGGTGTGCCGGGAAGCGCCGCCGCAGTCGCTCGGCGGCACCCCGCGCGCCGTCGGCGGTCCCCCACCCCCCGACCACCGGAATACAACGACAATCGTTGTCGTTTGGCAGGGGTCCGAGAAGCACAGCCGATGCAGGAGGTCGCCATGCGTCGCGACATCCACCCCGCCTACGGGCCCGTCGTCTACCAGGACCGGTCCACCGGGCAGGCGTTCCTCACCCGTTCCACGGCGACGTCCAACGAGACGATCACCTGGGCGGACGGCAACACCTACCCGCTGGTCCGGATGGACGTCACGGCCTACTCGCACCCGTACTGGTCAGGCGCCCAGCGCGTGCTGGACTCGGCCGGTCAGGTGGAGAAGTTCCGCCGCCGCTACGGCGGCCGCACCCGCGCCTGAGCTACGGCGCGGGGAGCACCTGGCGCGGCAGCAGCTGCGTGACGACCGTGCCGTTGCGGGCGTCGCGCGGCTGCCACTCGCGCGGGTAGCCCAGCGACGCCTCGACGAAGCGCACGCCGTCCTCCCAGGTCACCCGCGGGATGTGCAGGTGCCCGTACACGACGGCGGCCGCGCGGTAGCGCACGTGCCAGTCGGCGGTGCGCGTCGTGCCGCACCAGAGCGCGAACTCGGGGCGGCGCAGCACCCGGGTCGGGTGGCGGGTGAGCGGCCAGTGGTTGACGAGCACGGTCGGCAGGTCCGGGTCGCAGGCGTCGAGCCTGCGCTGCGACTCCTCGATCCGGGCCGCGCACCACGCCGCCCGGTCCGGGTACGGGTCCGGGTGCAGCAGGTGCTCGTCGGTGCACACCACGCCGGCGGCGTACGCGGCGGCGAGGCCCTCCTGGCTGGTCGTGGTGCCCGCCGGGAGGAACGAGTAGTCGTAGAGCACGAACAGCGGCGCGACCGTGGCCGGGCCGCCCGGGCCGTCCCAGACCGGGAACGGGTCCTCCGGGGTGAGCACGTCGAGCTCGCGGCAGGCCCGGACGAGCGCCTCGTAGCGCTGCACGCCGCGCAGCTGCACCGGATCCTTCCCGCGCGTCCACAGCTCGTGGTTGCCCGGCACCCACAGCACCCGGGCGAACCGCTCCCGCAGCAGGCCGAGCGCCCAGGTGACGTCCTCCACCCGCTCGGCGACGTCGCCCGCCACGATCAGCCAGTCCCCGTCGCCGGTCGGGCGCAACGACTCGACGACCGCGCGGTTGTCGGGGTAGCGCACGTGCAGGTCGCTGACGGCCACGAGCCGGGGATCGCTCACCCCCACAGTCGTACCCGACGCCGATCAGGGTGGCCAGGATCGACTTACCGGCGGTAACTTCGGTCGCGGGGCGACGAGCGGGAGGTCGTGGTGAGCACCGTGGTCGACACCGTGGTCAACACCGTGCGGAACACCCTGGTGGACGCCGTGGCGCCGGTGCGCCAGGCGATCCGGTGGGGCGTGCGGCACGGGTTCGTCCGGCGGACGCTGGGCAAGCGCCGCGAGGCGGGCGACGTGACGGCCCGTCTGGTGCTCGACGCCGACTACGTCGCCGACCCGTTCCCGGCCTACGCCACGGTCCGCGCGATGGGCCGCCTGGTCGACAACGGGGTGGTGCTCAACACCGCCCACCACGACCTCGCCACGGCGATCCTGCGCAGCCCCGACTTCGGGGTGGTCGGCGGCCCGAGCGGGCGCGCCCCGGCGTTCCTGCGCCTCGCGGTGGCCGCGGGTGGCCGCGGGCCGCACGGACCGGTGGAGCCGCCGTCCATGCTGGCCACCGACCCGCCCGACCACACCCGCTACCGCAAGCTCGTCGCCAGGGCGTTCAGCGCGAAGGCGGTGGCCGGGCTGCGGTCGCGCACCGAGGAGATCGCCACCGAGCTGCTCGACGCGATGGCGGCGAAGGGCCCGTCCGCGGACGTGATCGAGGACTACGCGAGCCTGCTGCCCGCCACCGTCATCGCCGAGATGCTCGGCGCCCCGGTCGAGATGCGCAGGCAGTTCCTGCACTGGGGCGAAGGGGCGGCGCTGTCGCTGGACGCCGGCCTGAGCTTCGCCCAGTTCCGCCGGTCCGAGCGGGACCTCGCGGCCCTGCAGAACTGGATGGAGAACCACCTCGACCACCTGCGGCGCAACCCGGGTGACAACATCCTCTCCGCGCTCGTGCACGCCCACGCCGACGAGGGCAAGCTCACCGAGGACGAGCTGATCAACATCGCGATGCTCCTGCTCGCCGCGGGCTTCGAGACCACGGTGAACCTCATCGGCAACGGCGTCGGGCTGCTCACCGCCCACCCCGACCAGCTCGCCGCGCTGCGCGCCGAGCCGCAGCTGTGGCCGCGCGCGGTCGACGAGATCCTGCGCTACGACTCCCCCGTCCAGCGCACGGGCCGGATCGCCCAGCGCGACACCGAGGCGGCCGGGGAACGGTTCCGCGCGGGCCAGTTCGTCGTCCTGCTGCTCGGCGGCGCCAACCGCGACCCGGCCGTCTTCCCCGACCCGGATCGGTTCGACGTCACCCGCGCCAACGCGGGCGACCACCTCGCCTTCTCCAGCGGGCCGCACTTCTGCCTGGGCGCCGCGCTCGCGCGGATGGAGGGCGAGGTCGGCCTTCGGGCCCTGTTCGACCGCTTCCCCGACCTCGCGCTCGCCGGCCCGCCGCGGCGGCGCCCCACCCGGGTGCTGCGCGGCTACGCGTCGATGCCGGTACGCCTGTCCCCCGCCACGGTCTCGTCCTAGTCAGCCGCCCAGCGCGGCGAGGGCGGCCTCGGCCTGGGCCTGCAGGGAGGCGAGGCGGGCGGCGCCGCCGTCGGCCTCGCCCCGGCCGCCCATCACGCCGGCGGCGTAGCGGGTGTAGACGCCCGCGCTGATGCACGCCGACCGCCACCGGGCGAAGGCGATGTAGACCTCGAGCTCCTCGGCCAGCGCCGCGAGATCGCGGCCCGAGCGCTCGGCGTAGCGCGCGACGAGCTCGCCGCGGTCCGGGTAGCCCTCGACGAGGCTGGGCCCCGGGATGGTGGGCGGCACCTCGTCGCCCGGGCGGCCCCACGAGGCGAGCAGCCAGCCGAGGTCGGCGAGCGGGTCCCCGATGGCGGCGAGCTCCCAGTCGAACACGGCGCGGACCCGGCCGTCGGGGCCGAAGGCGAGGTTGCCGGGCCGGTAGTCGCCGTGGGTGATGCCCTCCCCCGGCTCGGGCAGCTCGCGGACGCGTTCGACGAGCCGGGCGTGCGCGGCGTCGATCACCGAGAGGTCCGGCACGGCCGAGGCGTGCACCTGCCGGTGCCAGCGGCGCAGCTGGCGCTCCAGGTAGCGGCCCGGGCGGCGCAGGTCGGCGAGGCCCGCCGCGTCCGGGTCGACGGCGTGCAGGTCCGCCAGGACGTCGATCAGGTGCAGGCCCGCCGCGCGGCGCGCCGCGGGCGCGAGCCGGTGGCCCGCCGCCACGTCGCCGAGCACGTCGCCGTCGATGTACGCGGTGAGGTAGAACGGCGCGCCGATCACGTCCGGATCGGCGCAGAACGCGACCGGCGGGGGCACCGGCACCGCGGTGGGCGCGAGCGCGGTGATGAACCGCCACTCCCGACCCATGTCGTGCGCGGTGGCGAGCACCATCCCGGTGGGTGGACGGCGCAGCGCGAACCGGCGGCCCACCGCGTCGGTGAGCCGGTAGGTGAGGTTGGAGTGGCCACCGGAGATGGGTTCGACCGCCACCGGACCGTCGCCGACGGCCACCTGCGGCACCTCGCGGCGCAGCCAATCGGTGAGGGGACCGGGCGCGACGGCGTCGTCCATGGCGCGCCCCACCCTACTGGCGCAGCGGCAGGACCAGGGTCGCGAACAGGTGCTCCAGCTCCGCCTCCGGGTCGGCGGTGAGGCCGGTGTGCACCGGCCCGGCCTGCACGATCGTGCTGCGGGGCGCGGTGAGCCTGCGGAAGCGCCTGCCGCGGTCCTCCCGGCCCGCGGGTGAGGCGTGCCGCGCCTCGACACGCTCCTGCGCGCAGTGGGCGCGCACGGCCTCGAGCGCGGCCGCGATCCGCTCGGCGTCGGCGGTCGGGTCGAGCGCGTGCAGGCGCTGCACGTCGAGGTGCACCCGGGCGCCGAGGTAGTCGAGCGGGCGGCTGTAGAGGACGACCCCGGCGTTGAGGCACTCGCCGCGCTCGATCCGGGGCACGACGCGCAGCACCGCGTACTCGAACGGGTGCATCACCGCTCCGCCCAGAACGGCGTGCCCGGTCCGCGGGTCTGCGGCGGCGCACCCGCGGCGGCCCGTTCCTCGATCGCCGCCCTGACCCCGGGCAGCCAGGCGGCGCGGGCGTCGCGGCGCGCGACCAGCTGGGCGACGAACGCCTCGCGCACCTCGTCGACGCCGGCGAAGCCGGGCTCGTCGGCGAGCCACGGCTCGGGCACGGACCGCACCGCCGCCCGCACCAGCTCCGGTGTGATCTTCTCGGCCAGCGCGGCGTCGGCGGCCTCCAGGTCGGGCGCGCAGCCCAGCAGCACGTGGTCGGCGGCGTCGTAGGCCCGCTCCACCCACGCAGCCGCCGCGGACCAGGCGTGCTGGAAGGTCAGCGTGGCCCCGTGGTCGATCAAGTACGGGCTGCCGTGCCAGTAGAGCATGTTGGAGTTGCGCCACGACCGGTCGACGTTGCCGACGAGCGCGTCGAACCACACGACCCGCCCGGCGAAGCCGGGGTCGACCGGGAACGCCGCCGGGTCGAGGTCGAGGGCGCCGGGGAGGAAGTCGATCCCGAGGTTGAGCCCCGGGCTCGCGCGGAGCAGCTGCTGAACCTCCTGGTCGGGCTCGGCGGCCCCGAGCGCCGGGTCGAGCTGGACGGTGACCAGCTCCGGGACCGGCAGCCCCAGGCCTCGGGCGAGCTCGCCGGTGACGACCTCCGCGACGAGCACCTTCCGGCCCTGCCCCGCGCCGGTGTACTTGACGACGTAGGTACCGAGGTCGTCGGCCTCCATCAGCCCGGGCAGCGACCCGCCCTCACGCAGCGGCGTGACGTATCGGGTGGCCGTGACGTGGCGGAGCACCGGATCATCCTCGCACCGCGTGGGGCCGCTCTCCCCGAGCGACCCCGCGTCATGCCCGCCTCCGTCAGCGGCGGTGGATCCCCACGTGCGACACCTGCTGGGCCATCATCGGCTGCGGTGCGTGGAACCGCTCGATCTCGCGGCGGTGCTGCGCCTGCCGCCCGCGCACGAGGTGGTCGATGCTGTAGCGGCCGGGGCCGACCGCCGCGAGGGCCACGAGACCTGCGCCGATCACGCCGACGAGCTCCCACCCGCCGTTGGCGATGAAGATGCCGTTGGCGCCGTGCACGAAGACGAAGGCGCCGGTCATGATGATCAGCTGCAGCCCGCACATCAGCGGGGTGAGGGCGCCCAGGATCAGCAGCGCGCTGCCCACGAACTCGACGACCGTGACGAACGACGCGGACACGATCGCGAGCGGGATGCTCAGGTTCTCGAAGCCCTCCGTCGTGCGGCCGATGCCGTTGATCACCATCTTCTGGTAGCCGTGGGCGAACATCACGACGCCGATGATCACGCGGGTGAACAGCAGGGCCCAGTCACGAGCTGGGGCGGGAAGCGGGCGGTTCAACAGGTGCCTCCATACGGTCTGTGATCGAATTACCTCAAGGAGTGATCGCAGTTAACCCGACGGAGCCGTGTGCACACGCCCTGTCGGCCCATGGCGGCGGCGGCCGAACGGATCCTCGCGACGAGCTGAACCCCCGCTGACGAACTGAACGTGCAACTGCACGTGCTCGGTCAGTCACCCCGCGCGACTGACCGCTCATCGTGATCAAGCCGTTACGGCCCGTGTGTTACGGGAATGCGTCCCCGCCCGGTCCTCACGACCGCCCGTGACAGCGCCGGATAGGCTGCCCGCCCTGTAGATCCCGCAGGTGGATCGGGAGAAGCGGGAGGCCCCGTGGGCACTGAGTTGGACTGGTCGACCGAGTGGCTCACCAGCGCCCTGTGGATCGTCGGCGTGTTCACCGCGACGGCACTCGGATGCGCCGTCCTCGTCGCCCTGCTGTCGCGCTACACCGTGTGGGGCCGGCAGTTCCGCCGCCTGGCCTTCCCCTACTTCTCCCCACGCGGGCCGGAGGGCTGGCGCCCGCTGATCAGCGTGCTGCTGGTGCTGCTCCTGGCGATCGCGTCGGTGCGCCTGAACGTGCTGCTGTCCTACCAGGGCAACGGCATGCTCACCGCGCTGCAGAACCTCGACGCCCCGTCGTTCTGGTTCTACATCGGCATCTTCGCCATCCTCGCCACGATCCACGTCACCCGGGTTCTGGTCGAGTTCTACGTCCAGCAGGCGCTCGTCATCCGGTGGCGGGTGTGGACCACCAACCGGCTGATCGGTGACTGGCTCGACGGGCGCGCCTACCACAAGGGCCGCTACACCGACGCCGCGGTCGACAACCCCGACCAACGCATCCAGGAGGACACCGCCTCGTTCCCGCAGGTGTCGGTGACGCTCGCCGTGGGCGCGGTCAGCTCGCTCGTGTCGCTGGTGTCGTTCACGCTCATCCTCTGGGCGCTGTCCGGGCCGCTGAGCGTGTTCGGCATCGAGATCCCGCGGGCGATGACGTTCCTCGCCTACATCTTCGTGATCGTCGCGTCGGTGATCGCGTTCCGGATCGGGCGCCCGCTGATCCTGCTCAACTTCCTCCAGGAGCGCTTCAACGCGACCTTCCGCTACGCGCTGGTGCGCCTGCGGGAGAACTCGGAGAACGTCGCCTTCCAGCGCGGTGAGCGGGTGGAGAGCGGGATCCTCGGCACCCGCTTCCGAGACGTGATCAGCAACGCGTGGGCGATCGTGTTCCGGAGCCTGAAGTTCCAGGGCTTCAACCTCGGCGTGAGCCAGGTCTCCGTGGTGTTCCCCTACATCATCCAGGCCCCGCGGTTCTTCTCCCAGCAGATCACGCTCGGCGACCTGAACCAGACCGCCACCGCCTTCGGCGAGGTGCACGACGCGCTGTCGTTCTTCCGCAACGCCTACGACGACTTCGCGAGCTACCGTGCGATCCTCGACCGCCTCACCGGCCTGCTCGACGCCAACGCCGCCGCCCGCGCGCTGCCCGCCGCCGAGGTCGAGGACGGCGACCTGCAGATCCGCGACCTCACCGTGCGCCGCCCGGACGACGGGGTGCTCGTCGACGACCTGGGCCTCGAGCTGGCCGCCGGATCGTCGCTGCTGGTCACCGGGCCGTCCGGGGGCGGGAAGACCACGCTGCTGCGCAGCATCGCGCAGCTGTGGCCGTACACCGCCGGTTCGGTGCGCCGCCCGGTCGACGACGGGTCGCTCTTCCTGCCCCAGCAGCCCTACCTGCCGCTGGGTACGCTGCGCGACGCGCTCGCCTACCCCGGGCCCGGCTCGGAGATGGACGACGCCCGCGCGGCCGAGCTGCTGCGCAAGGTGCAGCTCCCCCAGCTGATCGACCGGCTCGACGAGGTCGACGACTGGGCCCGCCGGCTGTCCCCGGGCGAGCAGCAGCGCCTCGGCTTCGCCCGGGTCCTGGTCGTCCAGCCCAAGGTGGTGTTCCTCGACGAGGCCACCTCGGCGCTCGACGAGGGCCTCGAGCAGAGCCTCTACACGCTGCTGCGCGAGGAGCTGCCCGACCTGGTCATCGTGAGCGTCGGGCACCGCAGCTCGCTGCGCCGGTTCCACGACGAGCTGCTCGTGCTGGACTCGAACGGCTCGTGGGAGCGGTCGGCGCTGCCGCGGTAGCCGGGCTGGAGCGCGAGCATCGCGGCGGCGACCTCGTCGACGGCGGCCTCGGGGATCGCGGTGCCGGCCCGCTCCAGGACGAGCAGCCGCGCGCCGGGGATCTCGCGCGCGAGCGCCGCGCACAGGGCGTCGGGCCAGGACAGCAGCGTCGGCGCGCCCGCCAGCATCACCAGCGGGGCCGCGGGGTCGCCGAACTGCTCGACCCCGATCGTGACGCCGTCCGGGGTGCGGAACCAGCCTGCGGTCGGGGTCGTCGGCATGGGCTCACCCTCCACCCCGCCGCGCCGTCACCAGGACGCGAGCGAGCCGTCGGCGTGCCGCCACAGCGGCGTGCGCCAGTCGTGGCCGCGCTCGGCCGCCCGCCGGACCTCGGCCTCGTCGACCTCGATGCCGAGCCCGGGGCCGGTGGGCCGCGCGATGCCGCCGTCGACGAACGTGAAGGGGGCGGTGTCGACCAGGTAGCCCAGCAGGCCGGAGTCGTCGCCGTAGCCGATGCCGAGCGACTGCTCCTGGATGAGGAAGTTCGGCACGGCGAAGTCGACCTGCAGGCAGGCGGCGAGCGCGATCGGGCCGAGCGGGCAGTGCGGGGCGAGCAGCGCGTCGTGGGTCTCGGCCATGGCCGCGATCCGGCGGGTCTCCGAGATGCCGCCCGCGTGGCTGACGTCGGGCTGGGCGACGGCGATCCCGGCCTCGAACGCCGGCCGGAAGTCCCAGCGGGAGTACAGCCGCTCGCCGGTGGCGATCGGGATCGTCGTCGCCGCCACCACGGCGCCCAGGTCGCGGGTGTGCTCGGGCAGCACCGGCTCCTCGACGAACAGCGGCCGCAGCGGCTCCAGCAGCGGCAGGACCCGCCGCGACATCGCGGTGGAGAAGCGGCCGTGGCAGTCGAGGGCGACGTCGACGTCCGGGCCGACGGCGTCGCGGACCGCGCTCACCCGGTCGACCACGCGCTGGATCGCGGCCGGGGTGTCGAGCGGCGCGAGCAGCTCGGACGGGGTCATCTTCACCGCCGTGAGCCCCTTCTCGACCTGGGCCTGCGCGGAGTCGGCGAGCTCGGCGGGCTCGCCGCCGCGCACCCAGCCGTACACGCGGGCCCGCTCGCGCACCGCGCCGCCGAGCAGCCGGTGCACCGGGACGCCGAGCGCGCGGCCCGCGATGTCCCACAGCGCCTGGTCGATGCCCGCGACCGCCGAGTTGATCACCGGCCCGCCGCGGTAGAAGCCACCCTTGGTGAGCACCTGCCAGTGGTCCTCGATGCGGGTGGCGTCCTGGCCGACCAGGTACTCCATGGCCTCCTCGACGGCGCGGGCCGTGGTGGCCGCCCTGCCCTCGACGATGGGCTCGCCCCAGCCGCTCACGCCCTCGTCGGTGTCGAGGCGCAGGAACAGCCACCGGGGTGCGACCGGGAACAGCTCGTACCCGACGATCTTCATGCGGGGGTCCAGCCGTGCGGGAAGACGAGGATCTTGCTCGCCTGCGCGGTGCCGCGCGCGAGGGCCTCGAAGGAGGCGGGCCCGCCGTCGAGGTCGGTGCGGCCCTCGATCAGGGCGTCGAGGGCGTCGGGCACGGTCGCCGCCCACTGCGCGGTGTCGCGGAACTCGGCGGCGCTGTAGCAGAAGCTGCCGACGACCGAGCGTTCCTTGGTGGAGATCTCGTACGCGGCGACGTCGAGCGTGGGCGCGGCCATCCCGACCAGCACGACGGTGGCGCCGATCGGCGCGCAGGCGAACGCCGCCGCGAGCGTCTCGGGGCTGCCGACCGCGTCGACGACCAGCGTCGGCTCGCCGTCCAGCGCGGCGCGCACGGCGGCGGGGAGGTCGTCGGTGGCCGACGGGTCGACGACGGCGGCGCCGAGCCGGGCGTTGAGCTCCCGCCGGTGCGGGGCGGGCTCGGAGACGGCGACGCGGTCGGCGCCCAGGCGGCGCGCCGCGAGCGCGCACGCCTGCCCGATCGGCCCGCCGCCGAGGACGAGGACGGCCTCGCCCGGTGAGCAGCCGCCGCGGACCAGCGCGTGGTAGCCGACGGCGAGCGGCTCGACCAGCGCGCCGTGCTCGACCGGCATGCCGGCGGGGAGCTCGACGAGGTTGCGCGCCGGCACGGCCATCCGCTCGGCGAACGCCGACCGCAGCTCCGGCGTCACGCCGACGACCTTCTTGTTCGGGCAGGCCTGCTCGCGCCCCACCGCGCACTGCCGGCACTCCCCGCACCAGAGCACGGGGTTGATGGCGACCGGGGTGCCGACGGTGTAGTCGACCCCGGCCTCGGGCCCGACCGCGAGCACCCGCCCGACGGTCTCGTGCCCCATGACCTGCCCGCGGACCCGACGGCCGTTCTCGCCGGTGTAGCCGTGGAGGTCGGACCCGCAGATCCCGGTGGCGACGATCTCGACCAGGGCGTCGGCCGGGCCGGGCTCCGGCTCCGGGATGTCGCCGACGGAGAGCTTCCAGAAGTCGTCCAGGACGAGGGCCCGCATGGACGCAGGCTAAGCCAGACCGGCGCCGGCCGCGGCGGCCCACCGCCCGACGTCCTCGCCCCGGATCGCGGCCGCCATCAGGTCGGGGAAGAGGTCCGGCGTGCAGGCGAACGCGGGCACGCCCAGCGCGGCGAGCGCGGCCGCGTTGTCGTGGTCGTAGGCGGGCGCGCCGGAGTCGGAGAGCGCGAGCAGCACCACCACCTGCACGCCCGCCGCCACCAGCGCCCCGATCCGGCGCAGCAACTCGGCCCGCGACCCGCCCTCGTACAGGTCGCTGATCAGCACCAGCAGCGTCTCGGTCGGCCGGGTGACGAGCGACTGGCAGTAGGCGATCGCCCGGTTGATGTCGGTGCCGCCGCCCAGCTGCGTGCCGAACAGCAGCTCGACGGGGTCGCCCAGCTCGTCGGTCAGGTCGGCGACGGCCGTGTCGAAGGCGACGAACCGGGTGCGCAGCGAGGGCATCGACGCGAGCACCGCCCCGAACAGGCCCGCGTGGACGACCGACTCGGCCATCGAGCCGGACTGGTCGACGGCGAGGACGACGTCGCGTTGCACGCTGCGGCGCCGCCGCCCGTGCCCGATCAGCCGCTCCGGGACGATCGTGCCCAGGTCCGGGGAGAAGTGCTGCAGGTTGGCCCGGATGGTGCGGGCCAGGTCGACGTCGGCGGGGCGCGGGCGGCGCGTGCGGGCGGAGCGGTCCAGCGCGCCGGTGACGGCGGCGCGGGTGCGGTCGACGAGGCGGCGCTGCAGCTCGGCCACCACCGTGCGCACGACCTCCCGCGCGGTCTCCACCGTCTCCTGCGGCAGCACGCCCTTGAGCGACAGCAGCGTGCCGACCAGGTGCACATCCGGCTCCACGGCCGCGAGCAGCTCGGGCTCCAGCAGCATCTGCGTGAGGCCCAGCCGCTCGACGGCGTCGCGCTGCACCACCTGCACCACCGGCGTCGGGAAGTACCGGCGGATGTCGCCCAGCCAGCGCGCCACCTGCGGCGCGGACCCGCCCAGCCCGCCGGTCCGGGGGCCGCTCCGCTCGCCCGCGGCGGCGTCGTAAAGGGCGGACAGGGCGGCGTCGAGGCGGCGGTCGTCGGGGCCGAGCCGGACGCCGGTGCCGTCCGCGGTGCCGTCCGGGCCCGCGCCCAGGACGAGCCGCCAGCGCCGCAGCCGTTCGTCGTCGCTCACCCGCCCACCCCCAGCAGCCGGGCGAACACGCCGACCGCCCGCTCGGCCCGTTCGATGTCGACCGCGTCGGTCTCCCCGGCGGTCGGGCCCGCCGCGGCGAGCGCGGCGGCCCGCTCCCCGATCGCGCGCCGCTCGGGCTCGGCGAACGCGCCGAACGTGCGCCGCAGCAGGGGCAGCGCCTCGTCGAACTGGTCGGGGGCCACCTCGGCGAGCCAGCGGTCGACGATGCGCAGCAGCCGCTCGTCGTGCACGAGCAGCAGCGCGCCGCCGGCGAAGAAGCCCTCGACGTACGCGCCGGCGTGCGCCGCGGGCGTGCCGGGCGTGAGCGCCCGTGCGAGCCGCCGCTCGACCTCGTCGGGGGCCATCCGGTCGGTGTCGGCGAGCAGCCGGGCCAGCCGGCCGGCGAGCAGCGGGGGCAGCGCCGGGCGCTCCGCGAGGCGCGCCAGCGCAGAGAGCCAGCGCTCGGTGGCCTCCTCGCCGAGCAGGCCGGTGACCGCGTGCACGCCGTCGACCAGCCCGGACAGCCGGGCCGCCTCGTCGTCGTCGATCCCGTGCGCCGCGGGTGGCAGGCCCGCGCAGATGCGGGCGAGCACCCGCTCGGCCACGGCGCGCAGCGCGCCGGTGTCGGTGCCGCGCACGTCGCCGTAGCGGGTGGCGCGGGCGAGCGCCGGGAAGGCCGCCATGAGGTGGGCGACGTCGGCGTCCCCCGCGGCGCGGGCGTCGAGCGCGGCGAGCACGTCCGGTAGGGCGTCGGGCAGGTCGGCGAGCAGGCAACGCTCGACGGCGGCGCTGACGTCGGCGAGCGCGGGAGCTTCCCCGCTGTCCGGGGACACGACCGCCCGCAGGCGCGCGGCCGCGGCCCCGGCGACGGTGGTGCCGTGGACGCCCGCCGCCACCAGGTCCACCTCGAACTCCGGGTGCCAGGCCAGGTGCCAGGTCTCCCGGAAGGTGCCGGTGCTGCGCCGGGCGCTCGCGGCGGGCCGCCCCCACGGGATGCCGAGCACGCGCAGCCGGTGCAGCAGGCGGGAGCGGTCCAGCCCGCCGGGGGTGCGCAGGTCCAGGTCGAGCTCCTTCGGCGCCGGGTCGCGCTTGAGGCGCAGCCGCCGAGCGGTGGCGGCGAGGTCGGCCGCGAGCGGGGTGAGCGGGGCGTCGTCGGGCACCGAGCCCATCCGCTCCCCCACCACCAGCCGCCGGGTGACGAGGTCGAGCAGCACCTCGTCGCCGCCGCACAGCACCGCGAGGGTGGCCTCGGTGACCTCGGCGAGCCCGGGCGACCCGCGGTCGCGCAACGCGGCGAGCGTCTCGGCGAGGCGCACCGCCTCGATCACGTGCGCGGTGGAGACCGGCAGGTCCTCGGCGCGCAGCACGCCCGCCACGGCGGTGAGCCACCGCGCGGTGACGTCGGCGTCGGTGGTGAACAGGTGGTGGTACCAGCCGGGAGAGGTCACGCCCGCGCCGTAGCCGCTGGAGGTCGCGAGCCGCCCGTGCGTCCACGGCACCCACGCGCAGGCGACCTTCCGCCTCGGCAGCCCGCGCAGCAGGGCCTGGTCGCGCGACGCGGGCGGCAGCGGGTCGGCGAGCGCCGGGACGTGCCACGCCCCGCAGACCACGGCGATGCGCGCGAAGCCGTCCTTGCGGGTGCGGCGCAGCACGGTGCGCATGTGGGCCTCGCGCCGCGCGTCGTGCAGATCGCCGTGGTCGCCGACCGGCTCGTCGGCCCGCAGCGCCGCCATCGCCTCGGCGATCACGTCGAACGCGGGCTCGCCGCCGCGGCGGTGCTCGATCACGTCGTCCCACCAGCGCTCGGGGTCGTCGTAGCCGGCGACGGCCGCGAGGCGGGCCAGCGGGTCGCCGGAGCCGCCCGCGCGGCCGGCGAGGGCGAGCTGGTGCGCCGCGGGCAGGTCGCAGAAGCGGACGGGCACGCAGGCGTCCACGGCGTAGCGGATGGCCCGCCACTCCGGGCTGAACGCGGCGAACGGCCAGAACGCGGCCCTCGACACGTCGTCGACGGCGTAGGCGAGCAGCGCCACCGGCGGTTCCAGGCGGGGGTCGGCCGCCGTCGCGACCACGGCGTCGGCCTCCGGCGGGCCCTCGATCAGCACGATGTCCGGGCGGAACGCGGCGAGCTCGCCGTCGAGCGCCCGCGCCGAGCCCGGCCCGTGGTGGCGGATCCCGAACAGGCGGGTGGTCACCCGGTGACCTCCAGGCCCGCCCGGTAGAAGTCGGCCCACCCCTCGCGCTCGCGCACCACCGTCTCCAGGTACTCCACCCACACGGCGCGGTCGGCCACCGGGTCCTTCACGACCGCCCCGACGATGCCCGCCGCCACGTCGTGCGGCCGCAGCACGCCGTCGCCGAAGTGGGCGGCGAGCGCGAGGCCGCCGGTGAGCACGCTGATCGCCTCGGCCGTCGACAGGGTGCCCGACGGCGACTTCACCGCGGTTCGCCCGTCCTCCGTGCGCCCCGACCGCAGCTCGCGGAACACCGTGACGACGCGGCGGATCTCGGCCAGCGCCGCGACGTCGGACGGCAGCTGCAGCGAGGCGCCGAGCTGCGCCACCCGCCGGGCGACGATCTCGACCTCGGCCTCGGCCGAGTCCGGCAGCGGGAGCACCACGGTGTTGAACCGGCGGCGCAGCGCGCTGGACAGCTCGTTGACGCCCCGGTCGCGGTTGTTGGCGGTGGCGATGAGGTTGAAGCCGGGCCGCGCCTGGACCTCCGCGCCCAGCTCCGGGATCGGCATCGTCTTCTCGGACAGGATCGTGATCAGCGAGTCCTGCACGTCCGCGGCGATGCGGGTGAGCTCCTCGAGCCGGGCGATCTTGCCGTCGCGCATGGCGCGCAGCACCGGGCTCTCCACGAGCGCGGCCGGGCTCGGACCCTCGGCGATCAGGCGCGCGTAGTTCCAGCCGTAGCGGATGGCCTCCTCCGCGGTGCCCGCCGTGCCCTGCACGAGCAGCGTGGAGTCGCCGCTGATCGCGGCCGCGAGGTGCTCGGAGACCCACGTCTTGGCCGTGCCGGGCACGCCGAGCAGCAGCAGCGCGCGGTCGGTGGCGAGGGTGGCCACCGCGACCTCGACCAGCCGCCGCGGCCCGACGTACTTGGGCGTGATCTCGGTGCCGTCCGGCAGGGTGCCGCCGAGCAGGTAGGTGACCACCGCCCACGGCGAGAGCCGCCACGACGGCGGGCGCGGGCGGTCGTCGGCGGCGGCGAGCGCCGCGAGCTCGGCGGCGTGCTCCTGCTCCGCGTGCGGGCGCAGGACGGCCCCGGCCCCGTTCATCGCCTCGGTCATCTCGACAGCTCCTCGTGCATCTCGCGGCGGAAGGTCAGGGTGGCCGCCAGCTCCCGGTACCAGGGCGCGGCCCCGACCGGCAGCGCCGCCGTGGCGACCGGGTGGCGCAGGCAGCGGGTGGGGGCGGTCCGGCCCGCGGTGCGGGCGGCCGCGCCGAGGCCCCGGTTGCCGGCGTGGGCGGCGAGCCAGTCGAGCACGGCGGTGCCGAGCTCGGGCGTCCACGGCACGGGCAGCAGGCCCACGAGGGAGGTCATCGCCTGCGGCGGGAGCCTCTCGGCGAGCACCGCGACCGCGGGTCTGTGCAGCCGGGCGGGCAGCCCGCCGACCATCTCCGCGAACGCGCCGTCCACCTCGGCGGGGTCGGCGGTGGCGAGCAGGGCGGCACCCCAGAGCGCGTCCCGCTGCCTGCCCGCGGCGAGCGTCCAGCCGGCCCGCGGCGCGCCGGCGCGGTCGACCAGCTGCTCCGGGCGGCCCCAGGCCGACCAGTGGTCGAGCGGGGTGGCGCCGACGACGCACCGCAGCAGCTGCCGCGGGTCGCGGGCGCCCCCGGCGTCGCGCCGCAGCGCGGCGTCCCCCGGGTCGGGCGGCTCGACGACCAGCCGGTCACCGTCCGGCCGCACGACCCGGGCGGCGCGCTCGCGCATCCGGGCCGCGAGCCGCGAACCCGGCAGCCGGGCGAGCAGGTCCGCCGCGGCCTCGCGCACCGGGCCGGCGCGGTCGTCGAGGGCCGCCTCGAGGAACGGCTCGTCGGCGGGTGCGACGTGCGGGCGCAGGAGGGCGAGGAAGTCGGCCCGGTCGCCCGCCTGCTCCCGCGACCAGGTCGCCCTCAGCGCGTCGCGGGCGGCGCCCGGGTCGGTGGCGAGGCTGCGGCGCAGCCACGCGCGCCGCTGCAGCGGGCCGCCGCGTTCCCACGCCTCGGGCTCGGGCACCGCGACGAGGAACGACCAGTCCGGGTTGCGCTCCCCCAGCCAGCTGCCGGCCGGGCCCGCGACGGCCGCGAGCAGCGGGCGCAGCGCCGGCCGGGTGCGCGCGGCCTCGGCGAGCGCGGGCAGGTGCTCCGGCGGCACCCGCATCCCGCGCGCGTGCACGGCCTCCAGCCACTCGCCGAGCAGGTCGGGCGGCACGCGGTGCAGCCGCCGCCGGGCCGCGGGCGGGACGAGCGGGCGCCCGTCCGGCTCGGCCACGGGCGACCGCTGGGCCGGGCGGGCCGGCACGTACCCGGCGCGCCGGTAGTTCGCCAGGGCCGCGGCCGCGGTGAGCAGGGCCTCCTCCGGTGCCGCGGCCACGAGCGGGCGCACCGCCGCGGGCAGCCGGGTCGGGTCGGGGCGGCGGCGCTGGGTGCCGAGCAGGGCGGCGCCGACCAGGTCGTCCCACGCGCTCACAGCCGCACCACCCGGTCGCCGTCCCAGCAGGTCAGCGGGCGCAGCCCGGCGGTGCTCCACTCGCCGGCGACGGTGACGGGCGCGCCCGCCGACACCGCGAGCAGCGGCCACGGGTCCACGCGGTCGGCCAGCGGGAGGGCGGCGCCCTCGGGGTCGACGAGCACCCAGCCCTCCTCCTCGGCCACCGGGGCGACGTCGGCGAGCAGCACCGGCCAGCGCTCCAGCCACGGGTCGGCGCCCAGCGCGTCGGCGTACCGCGCGAGCGCCGTGCCCACCGGGTCGCCCGCGGGCCGGCCGGCGCGGACGGGCTCGTCGGCGTCGGCGACCAGCGCCCGCAGCGGCGCCGCGCCCGGGTAGAACGCGAGCGTGCCCCGGACGGCGTGGCCCGCGGGGAACGTGCGGGGCAGCGGCCGGCCGAACGGGGCGAACGCCAGCACCAGCGCGGGGCGGCCGCTCGTCCGCCCGCGCAGCCAGGTGCGGCGGGTGGTGAGCCGCTCGCCGACCTCGTCGGTGACGGCGGCGACCAGCCACTCGTCGGTGACCCGCTCCCCGGTGGCGAGCACCTCGGCAGTGTCGACCGGGAAACCCAGCCGGGCCCGGACGGTGGCGGCGAGGTCGTCGGGCAGCTCGGGCAGCCGGGTGGCCGCCTCGGCGAGCACGTGCAGCAGGGCGAGCTCGGTCAGCAGCAGGCCGGGCCAGTCGCGGCCCTGCCCGATCAGGGCCGCGGCGCGGCGCAACCCGCTCGCGAGGCCGGGCGCCTGGGCGTCGACCATGCGGGCGGCGACGCCGTGCACCTCGTCGGCCGCCGCGCCCGCCAGCCCGCCGCGGATCCGGTCGGCCAGCCATTCCCGCAGCTCGGCCGCCCCGGCGGCGACGCGTTCTCCGCGCCGCTCGGCCCGACGCGCCGCGGCCTCCGGGTCGCGCGGCGGCCCCGGGGGCCGCCCCCTGCGCCGCTCGCCCCGTCCGGCGCGCCACGCCGCGACCCACTGCGGTTCCTCGCCGGCGGGCACCGCGCCGTCGGCCCACAGGAACGCAAGGCCCAGCGCGTGCTTGCAGGGCACCTTGCGGCTCGGGCACGAGCACCGGAACGCGGGCCCGGCCGGCTCGACGCAGGTCAGGTACTCCGCCTCGCCGCGGCCGCGGCAGGCGCCCCACACCGCGGCGTCGGAGGCGCCCAGGCCCGTCCACCTGTCGGCCTGCGCCTGCGCGCGGCCGGCGGCCGCGGACGTCGGATCCGGCGCGAGAGCGCGCACGTCCTCCACGCTCCACGGCACGCGGGCCACAATAGGGCGCTGCTGTGACAGACCCGCGCCGCGCGGCGCGGAGCACGAGGAGGACGCACCCATGGACGGACCGCGCACGTTGGCGATCGACATCGGCGGGTCCGGGCTGAAGGCGATCGTGCTGACCCACGACGGCGAGATGGCCTCCGAGCGCACCCGCCGCGAGACGCCGTACCCCTGCACGCCGCAGGTGCTGCTGGACGAGCTCTCGGCGCTCGCGGCCACCCAGCCCGAGCACGACCGCGTCTCCGTCGGGTTCCCGGGCGCCATCCGCAACGGCCGCGTCCGCGAGGTGCCCGCGTTCTCCCGGCGCGGGCCGGGCAAGCCGCCGGACCCGAAGCTGGTCGCCATGTGGGCCGGCTTCGAGCTGGAGACCGCGCTCGCCGAGCGGTTCGCCAAGCCGACCCGCGTGGCCAACGACGCCGACGTCCAGGGCTGCGCGGTCATCTCGGGACGGGGGATGGAGCTCGTCATCACCCTCGGCACGGGCGTCGGCACCGCGGTGTTCTACGACGGCGTGCTGCTGCCGCACATGGAGCTGTCGCACGGCACGTTCGGCGGCACCTCGATCGAGGTGGCCTGCGGCGACAACGAGCGCCAGAAGATCGGCAAGGAGAAGTGGCGCAAGCGGGTGCTCGAGGCGCTCGACGCGTTCGAGGCCATGGTGCTGCCCGACCACCTCTACATCGGCGGCGGCAACGCCAAGAAGCTCGACCCGGACACCATCGGGCCGAACCGGACGATCGTGCCGAACATCTCCGGGTTGCTGGGCGGCATCGCGCTGTGGGAGCGGACGGGTGATCGTCCACGCGTCCCGACCGGCGCGGCGAGTTGAGGACCCGGCAGTATTGGCGGGGTGTCCGCCACCGACATCACCGCCACCCCGGAATGGAAGGCACTCGCCGAGCACCACGCCGCCATCTCCGGCAAGCACCTGCGTGAGCTGTTCGCCGAGGACCCCGAGCGCGCCGCCGCGCTGACCGCGACCGGCGCCGACCTCGTGCTCGACTACTCCAAGCACCGCATCACCCGCGACACGCTGCCGCTGCTCACCGCGCTCGCCCGCGCCGCGGGGCTGCCGGAGCGCACCGAGGCGATGTTCGCCGGTGAGCACATCAACACCAGCGAGGACCGCGCGGTGCTGCACACCGCGCTGCGCGCCCCGCGGGCCACCGCGCTGGCCGTCGACGGCCAGGACGTGCCCGCCGACGTGCACCGGGTGCTCGGCCGGATGGGCGAGTTCACCGACGCCGTGCGGTCCGGGGCGTGGACCGGCCACACCGGTGAGCGGATCCGCGCCGTGGTCAACATCGGCATCGGCGGCTCCGACCTCGGCCCGGTGATGGCCTACGAGGCGCTGCGGGCCTACGCCGACCGCTCGTTCACGATGCGGTTCGTCTCGAACATCGACCCCACCGACATCGCCGAGGCCACCCGCGACCTCGACCCCGCGACCACCCTGTTCATCGTCTCGTCGAAGACGTTCACCACGCTCGAGACGCTCACCAACGCCAAGGTCGCCCGCCGTTGGCTCCTCGACGGCCTCGGCGGGGACGAGTCGGCGGTGGCGAAGCACTTCGTGGCCGTGTCGACGAACGCGAAGGAGGTCCGCGCGTTCGGCATCGACGAGGCCAACATGTTCGGCTTCTGGGACTGGGTGGGCGGCCGCTACTCCGTCGACTCCGCGATCGGGCTCTCGCTCATGGTCGCGATCGGCAAGGAGCGGTTCGCCGAGTTCCTCGCCGGCATGTACGCGATGGACACCCACTTCCGCACGGCGCCGCTGGAGGAGAACCTCCCGGTCATCCAGGGGCTGCTCAACGTCTGGTACGCCAACTTCTTCGGCGCCGAGACCCACGCGGTGCTCCCCTACAGCCAGTACCTGCACCGTTTGCCCGCCTACCTGCAGCAGCTGACGATGGAGAGCAACGGCAAGTCCGTCCGCGGCGACGGCGCCCCGGTCACCACGGTCACCGGCGAGATCTTCTGGGGCGAGCCGGGCACCAACGGCCAGCACGCCTTCTACCAGCTGCTGCACCAGGGCACGCGGCTCGTGCCCGCCGACTTCATCGGCTTCGCCCAGCCCAACCACGAGATCGCCGTGGACGGTAGCGGCGCCGACGGAACCGGCGGCGGGGACATGCACGACCTGTTCATGTCCAACCTGTTCGCCCAGACCCAGGCGCTCGCCTTCGGCAAGACCGCCGAGGAGATCGCGGCCGAGGGCACGCCGGAGCACCTGGTGCCGCACAAGGTGATGCCGGGCAACCGGCCCTCGTCGACGATCCTCGCGCCGAAGCTCACCCCGTCCACGCTCGGCCAGATCATCGCCTTCTACGAGCACGTCACGTTCGTCGAGGGCACCATCTGGGGCATCGACTCGTTCGACCAGTGGGGTGTGGAGCTGGGCAAGGTGCTCGCCAAGCAGCTCGCCCCCGTGCTCGCGGCCGAACGGGCCGACACCGCGGGGCTCGACGCGTCGACCGCGGCGCTGGTGCGCCGCTACCGGGAGATGCGGGGTCGCCCCGCCTGACCCCGGAGGGCGAGGGATGGCCCGACCGCCGGAGGACCACCCGGCCGGGCTGCGGGAGCCGGTGCCGCTGCCGGGCCCGCGCCGGGGCGCCGGCGTCGTCGCCGTCCTCCTCGGGCTCGCAGCGCTCGCCGGGCTCTGGGCCGCGGCCGCGGGGTTCGGCCCGGCCCGGCTCGACGCCGCCGTGCTCGCCGAGTCGGTCGCGTCCCGCACCGACCCGCTCACGGTGCTCGCGGTCGCCGTCACCCACCTCGGGAGCACGGCCGCGATGGCGGTCCTCGCCGTGGCGGTCGGCATCCGGCTGTGGCGTACGGGCCGGCCCGGCGACGCCGTGTTCGTGCTCGCCGCCATGGCGGGCGCCAACCTCGTGTTCCGGGGCCTCAAGCTGCTGCTGGCCCGGCCGCGGCCGCCGGCGGACGGGCACCTGGTGCCGGTGGTGAGCGAGTCGCTGCCGTCGGGCCACGCCACCACGGCGGTCGTCGTGATCGGCGCGCTCGTCGTGCTGGCCTGGCCCGGCCGCACCGCCGCCACGCGGGCCGCGCTGGTGGCCGCGGCGGCGCTGTGGGTGGGCGCCGTCGGCCTCACCCGCATCTACCTGGGCGTGCACTGGCTCAGCGATGTGCTCGCCGGCTGGCTCGTCGGCGGGGCGTGGCTCGCGGTCTGCGTGGTGGTCCGCAGCCGCCGGCGCACCCGCGTAACCCCGCGCGCCGTGTGAGCGAGAACACCACGTGGGCCGCGCGCGGCCGCCCCCGCTCGGGGTGGCAGGCGATCCGATCAGCGGCCCCCGGGAAGTGGTCTCCATGGGCTGGCTCGACCTGGTGGGCATCATCGTGCTCTGCACGATCGTGTTCATGCTGGTGTCCATCTGCGAACGGGAGCGGCACGGCGACAAGCGCTGACGCCCCGGAACACCGGCGCCCGCGGTTCGGTTGAATCCCCGACGTGGGTCGATCACGCGTGCGGGCGCCGGAGCTGCGCGGGCGCCGCTGGCTGAACACGGGGGGCGAGGAGCTCACGCTCGGGGCCCTGCGCGGCAAGATCGTGCTGCTGGACTTCTGGACGTTCTGCTGCATCAACTGCCTGCACGTCCTCGACGAGCTGCGGGAGCTGGAGGAGCGCTACGCCGACGTGCTCGTCACGATCGGCGTGCACTCGCCGAAGTTCGTGCACGAGGCCGACCCGGACGCGGTGGAGGCCGCCGTCGAGCGGTATGCGGTGCACCACCCGGTGCTCGACGACCCCGAGCTCGTCACCTGGGACGCCTACGCGGCGCGGGCGTGGCCGACGCTGGTGGTCGTCGATCCCGAGGGCTACGTCGTCGCGCACCTGGCCGGCGAGGGGCACGCGCACGGGCTCGGTGTGCTGATCGAGGAGCTGGTCGCCGAGCACGAGGCGGCGGGCACCCTGCACCGCGGCGACGGCCCGTACGTCCCGCCGCCCGCGCCGGCCACGGCGCTGCGCTTCCCCGGCAAGGTGATCGCGCTGCCCGGCGGCACCTTCCTCGTCTCCGACACCGCGCACCACCAACTCGTCGAGCTCGAGGCCGACCTGGTCACCGAGCGGCGGCGGATCGGCACCGGCGAGCGCGGGTTCACCGACTCCCCCGCCCGCTTCGCCGAGCCGCAGGGCCTCCTGCTGCTGCCGGAGCCGGTGGCGGGCTACGACGTCGTGGTGGCCGACACCGTCAACCACGCCCTGCGCGGGGTGCGGCTGTCCGACGGCGCGGTCACCACGCTCGCGGGCACCGGCGAGCAGCTGCGCACCCGGGTGGAGGTCGGCGCCACCGCGGCCGCCCTGTCGTCGCCGTGGGACCTCGCCTGGTGGGAGGGCCGCGTGGTCGTCGCGATGGCGGGCAGCCACCAGCTGTGGTCGTTCGACCCGGCGTCCGGCGCGGTGCAGGTGCTCGCGGGCACCACCAACGAGGGCCTGCGCGACGGCTCCCCGGACGAGGCGTTCTTCGCCCAGCCGTCCGGGCTCGCGACCGGCCCCGACGGCACGCTGTGGGTGGCCGACTCCGAGGTGTCCGCGCTGCGGTCGGTGCAGGCGGCGCCCGCGGTGGGGTCGCAGGTGTCGACCGCGGTCGGGACGGGGCTGTTCGACTTCGGCTTCCGCGACGGGGACGCCGACGAGGCGCTCATGCAGCACCCGCTCGGGGTGGCCGTGCTCCCCGACGGCTCCGTGGCGGTCGCCGACACCTACAACGGCGCCGTCCGCCGCTACGACCCGGCCACCCGCACCGTGAGCACCCTGGCCAGGGACCTGCGCGAGCCGAGCGACCTGATCGTCGACGGCGACACGCTCGTCGTGGTCGAGTCCGCCGCGCACCGGCTCGTCCGGCTCGCGATCCCGGCGAGCACGCAGGTGGACGCGGGCGCGCACCGCGTGCGGCGAGCGCGCACCGACCTGGCCCGCGACAAGCTGGAGCTGCGCATCGACTTCACCCCGCCCACCGGCCAGCACCTCGACACCCGCTTCGGCGACCCGACCTCGCTCACCGTGGCCGCCTCCCCGCCGGAGCTGCTGGCCGAGGGCGCGGGCACCGCGCCGGGGCTCGCCCGCACGCTGCGCTTCGCCCCGGACGCGCCGCGAGAAGGCGTGCTGCAGGTGAGCGTGGCCGCCGCGGCCTGCGACGACGGCGACGGCGCGTTCGCCGCCTGCCACCGCTACCAGCAGGACTGGGGCATCCCGGTGCGCCTGGTCGACGGCGCCCCGGGCGAGCTCGTGCTGGATCTGCGGGCGGTGCACCGGTCTCAGTAGCCGGTGGCGCTCGGCAGCAGCGGCGGGCACCCGGACGTCGCGTGCGCGGGGTCGTACTCGAAGTGCCACGGCTCGTTCTCGTAGCGGCGGCACCACCCGTAGCCGGCGCCGTTGCGCTCGACCCACGCCGCGGAGGCGAGCGGCTGGATGTCGACGGCGATCCCGACGACGTGCATCGACTCGTCGGGCTGCAGCACGTACCGGGAGGCGAGCTCGGCGGTGCCGAACCGCTGCACGGCCTCGGCGAACTGGCGGGCCTGCTGCTCGCGGCTGCGCTTGCCGTCGTTCAGGCACAGGTGCACGCCGTGCTCGCTCGCCGCGGCCCGCAGCCGCTCCCAGGCGGCGAGCGTGTCGGGCGGCAGGCGCTCGGGGGGCTCGTCGACGTAGCGGTCGTCGAGCGGGCACGGCGGGCCGGACTCCGCCCCGGGCATCTCGGCGACGATCGCGACCGGCCGCCCGGCGACCCGCTCGACCACCTGCCCGGCGGCGCCGAGCACCCCCAGCGCGGCCGCGGCCCCGGACACGGCGGCCATGAGCACGCCGATCAGCGCATCCCTCGTCCGAGCGTCGCGGGCGGTGGACACCAGCTCGAAACTACCGAAAACCGGCGGTGGTGATCAGGCCAGCTCCTGCGCCACCACCGCCGCCGCCTCGGCGATCAGCGCCGCGTCCCACGGTGCGTCCTCCGTCGCTCGGGAGGTCAGCACCGCGAGCACGATCGGCGCCCCGCCGGGCGGCCAGGCGACCGCCACATCGTTGGCCGTGCCGTAGGCGCCGGTCCCGGTCTTGTCGCCGACCCGCCAGCCGGGCGGCAGGCCGGCGCGGATGCGCTCGTCGCCGGTCGTGTTGCCGACCAGCCACTCGGTGAACAGGGCGCGGTCGGCCGGGTCGAGGTGGTCGCCGAGCACGAGCGCGCGGAACGTGCCCGCGATCGCACGCGGGGTCGTGGTGTCGCGCTCGTCGCCGGGGACGGCGGCGTTCAGGGCGGGCTCGGTGCGGTCGAGCCGGGTGACGTCGTCGCCCACGGAGCGGGCGAACTCCGTGATCGCGGTCGGCCCGCCCAGCTCGGCGAGCAACAGGTTGCCCGCGGTGTTGTCGCTGTGGCGGACGGCGGCGTCGCAGATCTCGCGGACCGTCATGCCGCCGCCGACGTGCCGCCGCGCGATCGGCGAGGGGTCGACGAGGTCGGCCGCGTCGAAGCGGATGCGCCGGTCCAGGTCCTCGGGCGGGTGGTGGTGCAGCACGGCGGCCGCGGCGAGCGCCTTGAAGACCGAGCACATGGCGAAGCGCTCGTCGGCGCGGTGGGCGAGCTCCCGGCCGGAGCCGGTGTCGACCGCGTACAGCCCGAGGCGGGCGTCGAAGCGCCGCTCCAGCTCGGCCAGCCGGTCGGTCGCGGCGGGGGCCGGGGTGGCGGGTGGCGGCTCGGGCGTGGGCTCGCTCGGGGGCGGCGCAGCGGGCGCGGCGGCGCAGCCGGCGAGCGGCAGCAGCAGCGCCGCGCGGAGGACCGCCCGGCGGTGGAGGTGCGGGGTCACGGCGCGGTCGCCGGGGCCAGGGTGACCACGTGGCCGGTCTCCAGGGCGACGAGCACCGCGCCGTCGGCGGCGACGGCCACCCCGTGCGGTTCGGTGCCCTCGCCGAGGTCGTGCACCGCGGTGACGGTGCCGTGCGCGTCGAGGTGGGCGAGCGCGCCGGCGGCCCAGAGCGTGACCCAGCAGCCGCCCGCCCCGTCGGGGGCGACGGCGTGCGGCCGGGCCGCGCGGTCGGGCAGGTCGAACTCCTGCGGCGGCTCCCCCGGCACCAGCCGCCCGACCCGCCCGGCCCCGATCTCGGCGAACCACAGCGCCTCGCCGTCGGCGGCGATGCCGACCGGACCGCACGCGGGGTCGGGCAGCGGGTGGAGGGTGATCTCACCGGTCGCGTCGACCCGGCCGAGCGCGGCGGCCCGGTTGAGGGTGAACCACATCGCACCGTCGGGGCCCGCCGTGATCATCGCGGGCATGCCGCCGGCCTCGGGCACCGGCGTGAGCGTGGCCTGCCCGTCCGGCGCGAGCCGGCCGACGGCGTCGGCGCCGATCGCGGTGAACCACACCGTCCCGTCCGGCCCCGCCGCGATCCCGTACGGCCCGCCGGTCACCGGGAAGCTGCGCCGCGCGCCGTCGGGGTCGATGCGGTCGATGCGGTCGTCGCCGCCGCGGGTGACCCACACCGCTCCGTCCGGCCCGACCGCGAGGAGCGACGGGCGGCAGGCGGGGTTGCCGAGGTCGTGGAGCGTGGCCTCCCCGCCGCGGGGCAGGCCGGCCACCTGGCCCGCGTGGACGAGCGTGATCCACGCGACGCCGGACGCGTCGACGGCCACGGCGTACGGGCCGGCGCCGGGTGCACCGACGGCGGTTCGAGTGATCACGTGACCTCCTAGACGCGACAGTTGTCGCAATAGGAGGATAGGGGGCGTGCCGACCACGCGCCGACCAGGGGGCCGCACCGCCCGCACCCGGGCCGCGGTGCTCGCCGCCGTGGAGGCCGAGCTGCTCGAGCACGGCGTCGACCGGCTCACCGTAGACGCCGTCGCCGAGCGCTCAGGCGTGCACCGGGCGACGGTGTACCGGCGGTGGCGCGACGTCGGTGGCCTGCTCGCCGACGCGCTCGTCGCGGGCCGGGAGGACGACTGGCGGCCCGGCGACCACGGCTCGCTCACCGCGGACCTGGTCGCGCTCAACCGGGAGGTCGTCGAGCACCTCGCGGGCCCCCGCCCGGTCAGCCGGGCGCTGATCCTGGCGTCGTACCGGTCCTCCGCCGCCGCAGCGGCCCTGCGGGACTTCCTCGAGGACCGGTACCGGCGCTGCGAGGTGGTGGTCGAGCGGGCGATCGAGCGGGGCGAGGCGCCGGCGGGGACCGACGCGCGGCGGCTGCTCGTCGCCGCGACCGCACCGATCTACCACGAGATCCTGCTGATGGGGCGGGGCGCCGACGACGCGCTCGCGGTGCGGTGCGCGACCGATGCCGCTCGGGCTGCGGGGGCGGGGGTGTTCGTGGGGAGGGGGTAGGCGGGTCGCCTCCTGGGTTCCGCGGGACCTGACTCCGCCGGGATGGCGCCGCGCGGTGCGGGGCCGCTCCTCACCGGTCAGGGCGCCGCGTGTCCCTTCGGGATCGCTATCGCGACCCTTGACCGGTGAGCCTCTGCGGCCCCTGTTCGGGCAGGCTTCGCCGGGCAGGCCGCGGGCCTGCCCGGATTCGCCCGCGGCGCCACCAGGAGGCGGTCTCACCTCGGGTTCCGCGGAACCCGAATGCGGGCCCCGAAATCGTCGGACCCGGGTGGGATCCTCACCCCACACACCCGGTGCGGAGGAATCCCCGATGCCCGGCGCCATCGTCCCGTTCCCCACCCAGTTCCACGCGCTGAGCGATCACCAGGTCGAAACCGGGCTGCTCGGGATCGCCGGTCACATCACCGCCGCCCAATGCCGGTTCCTCCGCACAGGTACCGAAACGCACACCGCCCACCCCCGACCCCGCACCCCAGCCGGCGGACCTGGTCGAGCGGGCCCGCGAACAGGAACCGGGCCTCGTAGCGGATGGCATCGCCGCCCGCCGGGCCGACGCGCTCATGACGTTGGTCACCGGCCACACCGAAGACGGAAAGGTGGTCGAGCGGGGCAACGCCGAGGTGATCATCCACGTCGACGCCTCCACCGGCACGGCCCGCCTCGACGGCGGGCCGGCGCTCGCCCCCGCCACGGCCGCCCGGCTGCCTGTGATGCGAAGGTGCAACTGCTGCTCGACGACCGGTCAGGCAACCGCATGTACCTCGGCCGCTCCCACCGCCTCGCCTCCGATGCTCAGGTCCGGGCGCTCACCGCGCGGGATGGAGAACGGTGCCAATTCCCGGGCTGCCCGCACACCCGCTACCTGAACGCCCACCACATCATCCCGTGGGAGCTGGGTGGTACGACCGATGTCGACAACCTGATCATGATCTGTTCGTTCCACCACACGGTCGTGCACGACCACGGCTACCGGATCCACCGCGTGGACGGTCGGTGCGAGTTCCAGCGCCCCGGAACCCTCGTGCCCGAGGCGGCCGAGCCACTGAGCGGGAAAGCAGAAAGCCTGGTGGAGATGCACACCCGCGCCGGCCTGCACATCAACCACAAGACGATCAGCTCGAAATGGCAGGGTGACAACCTCGACATCGACTACGTCCTCGGCCTGCTCCTGCTACCGAAGCGGATCCCAGCGGCCGCGTGAAAAGCAGGTTCCGCGGAACCTAAACACCCAGCCAGGTCAGCACCGCTTTCACCCGCCGGTGGTCGTCGCCCGACGGCGGGAGGCCGAGCTTGGTGAAGATCGACGAGATGTGCTTCTCCACCGCCCCCTGGCTGATCACCAGGGCGCGGCCGATGGCCGTGTTGGTGCGGCCCTCGGCCATCAGGGCCATGACCTCGCGCTCGCGCGGCGAGAGGTCGGCGAGGGGGTCGCGGCGGCGGCGGTGGGAGAACAGGGCGGAGACGACCTCGGGGTCGAGGACGGTGCCGCCGTCGACGACACGCTGCAGGGCGTCCGACAGGTCGGCGAGGCGGGAGACGCGGTCCTTGAGCAGGTAGCCCACTCCCCCGCCGGCGGCGAGCAGGTCGGAGGCGTACGACTCCTCGACGTACTGCGAGAGCACCAGGATCGCGGTGCCCGGCACGGTCTGGCGCACCTCGAGCGCGGCGCGCAGGCCCTCGTCGGTGAAGGTCGGCGGCATCCGCACGTCGACCACGGCCACGTCGGGGCGGTGCTCCTGCACGGCGGCGACGAGCCCGTCGCCGTCCCCGACGGCCGCGACGACACTCGCCCCGGCCTCGTCGAGGAGCCGGACGAGCCCCTCCCGCAGCAGGAGCGAGTCCTCGGCCAGCACGACGCGCATCTACCGATCATCCCCCACACCGCGCAGCGGGATCTCGGCGGTCAGGACGGTCGGGCCACCGGGTGGGCTCGCCACGTCCAGTTCGCCCTCGACGGTGGCGAGGCGATCGGCGAGGCCGGCGAGCCCGTGGCCCTTGCCGGGGTGGGCGCCGCCGCGGCCGTCGTCGCGCACCTGCACGAGCACGCGATCGGCGTCGGCGGTGACGACCACTGTGCACAGGGTGGCGCCGGAGTGCTTCGCGACGTTGGTGAGCGCCTCGGTGACCACGAAGTACGCGGTGTTCTCGACGGCGGCGGCGAGCCGCTGCCCCTGCGGCAGCGCGACGTCGAGGGAGACCTCCACCGGGCAGCGGGCCGCAGCGGCGGCGAGGGCGGGGCCGAGGCCGCGGTCGGCGAGGATCGGCGGGGCGATGCCGCGGGACAGGGCGCGCAGCTCCTCGAGCGCCTCGCGGCTCTGCGCGAGCGCCTCCGCCACCAGCGGGCGCGCCTTCTCCGGATCGTCGTCGAGCCGCCGGGCGACCGCCTCGAGGTCCATGTTGAGCCGGACGAGCCGCTGCTGCGGGCCGTCGTGGATGTCGCGTTCGAGCCGGCGGAGGGTCTGCGCCTCGGCCTGGACGGCCGCGCGCCTGCTCGACTCCAGCTGGGCGGCGCGGGCCCGCAGCGCCGCGGTCTGGTTGGTGAGCAGGCCGCGGGCCAGGCCGGCGCGGGTGGCGACCAGCCCCCGGATCACCAGCGGCGCCGTGGCCAGCATGAACATCCCGAGCAGGGTGCTCACCGCGACCTCGCCGGAGAGCGACTGGTTACCGGTGAGCAGCCAGTACAGCCCGCCGCCGTCGTCCCGCGGGATCGCCCACTGCCAGGTGACCGACAGCGCCGAGCCGAGCCCGCCGACCGTCCACACCACGGTGATGACGAACATCGCGACCCGCACCGGGAACGCGATCACACAGTGCAGCAGGTCGCGCCACGACTGCGGGTCGGCCAGCATGCTGAACAGCCGCCCGATCCCCCGCCCGCGCGGCTCCCGGTAGTGGTGCGGGGGCAGCGCACGGCCGGTGGCCCACTCGGCTCCCCGCCGCTCGACGCCCGCCATGCCGCGGCATGCCCGCAGCGTGCCGGCGAGGATCGGCAGGCCGAGCCACACCACGAGCGTGCCGACGCCCGCGGCGAAGCCGACGACCGCGACCACGAGGGCGACGATCGCCAGGGGAAGCCCTCCGAGCAGGTAGCCGTAGCCGCGCCAGAACCGCTGGGATGCGGTGAGCGGCCCGCCGAGCACCGCAACGGGCACGTGTCCGGTCATGCCCCCACTCTCGTCGCCCCGGGCACCCCCACCCAGCCGGAGCACCTCCGTGACGAGGGTAGGGCCAACCCGAACCCGGCCCGCATAGGCTGATCACCATGGAACCTCGCACGTGGGAGCGGGTCGACGCCTACTTCACCGGCCATCTCCTCGGCCCCGACCCGGTCCTCGACGCGGTGACCGAGGCGAACGCGGTCGCCGGGCTGCCCGCGATCGACGTGAGCCCGGCCCAGGGCAAGCTGCTGCACCTGCTCGCCCGCTCCGTCGGCGCCCGCCGGATCCTGGAGGTCGGCACGCTCGGCGGCTACTCCACGATCTGGCTTGCCCGCGCGCTCCCGGCCGACGGCGAGCTCGTGACCTGCGAGATCAACCCGAAGCACGCCGAGGTGGCGCGCGCGAACATCGCGCGAGCCGGGCTGGAGGGGGTGGTCGACGTGCGGGTCGGGCCCGCCCTCGAGACCCTCGCCACCCTCGACGGCCCCTTCGACCTGGCGTTCATCGACGCCGACAAGCGCTCGAACCCCGACTACTTCCGGCACGCGCTGCGCATGTCCCGCCCGGGCGGGCTGATCGTGGTCGACAACGTGGTCCGCAGCGGGCGGGTCACCGACCCCGACGACGCCGACCCGGACGTCCGCGGCACGCGCGCGGTCGTCGAGCTGGCCGGCGCCGAGCCGCGGGTCGAGGCGACGGTCGTGCAGACCGTGGGCAGCAAGGGCTACGACGGCTTCCTGCTGGCCCGCGTGAGCTGATCGCCATCGGCGGTCGCGTCCTGATCACGTCCGGAGGTAGCGTCCCCACCATGGACCCCTCCGACCTCGCCGACATCCTGTCCGCGGTGCGCGACTTCGTCCGCAAGGAGGTCGTGCCGCTCGAGGAGCAGATCGACGAAGAGGACGCGATCCCGGAGCACGTGATCGCCGCGTGCAAGGACATGGGCCTCTACGGGTTCGCGATCCCGCAGGAGTACGGCGGGCTGGGCATGAACCTCACCGAGGAGGCGCAGCTCGCGTTCGAGCTGGGCTGGACCACCCCCGCCCTGCGGTCGCTCTTCGGCACCAACAACGGCATCGCCGGGCAGGTGCTGCTGGTCGGGGGCACCGACGAGCAGAAGGCGGAGTGGCTGCCGCGGCTGGCCTCCGGCGAGGTCACCGCCTCGTTCGGGCTCACGGAGGCCGACGCGGGCTCCGACCCGGCCGGGCTCACCACCTCCGCGCGCCGAGACGGCTCGGACTGGGTGCTCAACGGGTCGAAGCGCTACATCACCAATGCCCCCGTCGCCGACGTGATCATGGTGTTCGCGCGGACCAACCCGGACGCGGCGGGCAACCGGGGCATCTCGACGTTCCTCGTCCCCACGGACGCGAAGGGCGTCACGATCGGCCCGAAGGACCGCAAGATGGGCCAGTTCGGCGCGTGGACCGCCGACGTGTACCTCGACGAGGTGCGGGTGCCCGCCGAGGCGCTGGTCGGCGGCGCGGACGGGGTGGACCGCGGTTTCCAGACCGCGGCGAAGTGCCTCGCCCACGGCCGCGCCCACATCGCGGCGCTCTGCGTCGGGATGGCGGGCAGGCTCGTGCACGAGTCGATCGAGTTCGCCCGCACCCGCGAGCAGGGCGGACGCCCGATCGCCTCGTTCCAGCTGGTGCAGGGCCTGATCGCCGACTCGGTGACCGACCACATGGCGGGCCGGGCCCTCGTGCTCGACGTCGCCCGCGCCTACGACGAGGGCACCGACCGGGTGCGGGGCCCCTCGGTCGCCAAGTACTTCTGCAGCGAGATGGTGGGCCGGGTGGCCGACCGGGCGGTGCAGGTGCACGGCGGCGCGGGCTACATCCGCGGCGTCGCGGTCGAGCGGTTCTACCGGGACGCGCGGCTGTTCCGCATCTACGAGGGCACCAGCCAGATCCAGCAGGTGATCATCGCCCGACAGTCGCTGGGTGACGCCGCTCGCGGCTGAGCGGGCCCCTGACGTCGTAGCGGTCGAGGTTCATGACCTTGTCCCACGCCGCCACGAAGTCGTGCACGAACTTCTCCCCCGCGTCGCGGCACCCGTAGACCTCGGCCACCGCGCGCAGCTCCGAGTTGGCCCCGAAGACCAGGTCGACGCGGCTCGCGGTCCACCTGAGCTCGCCGGTGGCGCGGTCGCGGCCCTCGTAGGTCTCCGCGCCCTTCGCCGTGGGCTCCCAGGCGGTGCGCATGTCGAGCAGGTTCACGAAGAAGTCGTTCGTGAGCACGCCCGGCCGGTCGGTGAGCACGCCCAGCGGCGACTGCCGGTGGTTGGCGCCCAGCACCCGCAGCCCGCCGACCAGCACGGTCATCTCCGGGACGGAGAGGTCGAGCAGGTCCGCCCGGTCGACCAGCAGGAACTCCGACGGCATCCGGCCCGCCCGCGGGCCGCGGTAGTTGCGGAACCCGTCGGCGCGCGGTTCGAGCGGGGCGAACCACTCGACGTCGGTCTGGTCCTGCGTGGCGTCGGTGCGGCCGGGGGTGAAGGGCACCTCGACGGCGTGGCCGGCACGGCGGGCCGCCTCCTCCACGGCAGCGCACCCGCCGAGCACGATCAGGTCGGCGAGCGAGACCCGCTTGCCCCCGGTCTGGGCGCCGTGGAACGCCTCCTGGACGGCCTCCAGCACCTCGAGGACCCGCGCGAGCTCCTCCGGCTCGTTGACCTCCCAGCTGCGCTGCGGCTCGAGCCGGATGCGGGCCCCGTTCGCCCCACCGCGCTTGTCGCTGATGCGGAACGTCGAGGCGGAGGCCCACGCGGTGGCGACCAGCCGCGAGATCGGCAGCCCGGTGGCGAGGATCTGCCGCTTGAGCGCGGCGACGTCGTCGGCGTCGACGAGCTCGTGGTCGACCTCCGGCACCGGGTCCTGCCAGATCAGCGTCTCCTCGGGCACCAGCGGACCGAGGTAGCGCTGCTTCGGGCCCATGTCGATGTGGGTGAGCTTGTACCAGGCGCGGGCGAACGCGTCCGCGAGCTGCTCGGGGTGCTCGAGGAACCGGCGCGCGATCTTCTCGTAGTCCGGGTCGTAGCGCAGCGCGAGGTCCGTGGTCAGGATCGTCGGGTGGTGGCGCTTCGACGGGTCGTGCGCGTCGGGCACGGTGCCCTCGCCCGCGCCGCCCCGCGGGATCCACTGCCACAGCCCGCCCGGGGACAGCTCGACGTCCCACTCGTAGTTGAACACGGTCTCGAGGAAGCTCGAGTCCCACGTCGTCGGGGTGGGGGTCCAGGTCCCCTCGAGGCCGCTGGAGATGGTGTCGGACCCCTTGCCGCTGCCGTAGCTGCTCGTCCAGCCGAGGCCCTGCTGCTCGAGCGGGGCCGCCTCCGGCTCCAGGCCCAGGTGCTTCTCCGGGTCGGCGGCGCCGTGGGTCTTGCCGAAGGTGTGCCCGCCCGCGATCAGGGCGACGGTCTCGGTGTCGTTGAACCCCATCCGCCGGAACGTCTCGCGCATGTCGCGCGCCGACGTGATCGGGTCCGGCACGGTGTTCGGGCCCTCCGGGTTGACGTAGATCAGGCCCATCTGGTCGGCGGCGAGGGGCTCCTCGAGGTCGCGGACCCCGGCGTGGCGTTCGTCGCCGAGCCAGGCGTTCTCCGGGCCCCAGTAGGCGTCCTCGGGCTCCCACACGTCCTCGCGGCCGCCGGCGAAGCCGAAGGTCGTGAAGCCCATCGACTCCAGCGCCCGGTTGCCCGCGAAGACCATGAGGTCGGCCCAGGAGATCTTGCGGCCGTACTTCTGCTTCACCGGCCACAGCAGCCGGCGCGCCTTGTCCAGGTTGCGGTTGTCGGGCCAGCTGTTGAGCGGCGCGAAGCGCTGCATCGCCGAGCTGGGGCCGCCGCGGCCGTCACCCACCCGGTAGGTGCCGGCGCAGTGCCAGGTCATCCGGATCACGAGCGGCCCGTAGTGGCCGAAGTCGGCGGGCCACCAGTCCTGCGAGGTGGTCAGCACCTCGTCGACGTCGCGGGCCAGCTCGTCGAGGTCGAGGGTCGCGAACTCGGCGGCGTAGTCGAAGTCCGGGCCCATCGGGTCGGACGAGGGCGCGTTCTTGCGCAGGATGCTCAGGTCGAGCTGGTTGGGCCACCAGTCGCGGTTGCGCGCGGGCCGCTGCAGGTTGCCGCGGGGGGCGGCCGGGGCCGGCAGGCCGAGCCCGCCTCCGCTGCGCTCGTCGACGGCGGTCTGCGGGCTCCGCTGTACATCCGTCATGGCGAACCGCCTTTGGTTGCGCACGTCACAGGCCGACCACCACAGTAGGTACTGCCTGCGGCCCGCGTCACGCCCCCGTCGGCGCGGTCCGCCCTTCCTGCGCGCGCACGGCCGACCTGGTGCCGATCAGGGTGGCGACGAACGCGAGCGCCAGCGCCACCAGCACGCCGAGGTTGGCGTACGCCCACGGCCCCTCGCGCCCGCCGAGCGGGCCGAGCAGGTAGCCCTGCCAGGCGAGCCACTCCGCGTACGTGTTGACGACGAGACCCCACCCGATCACCGTGCAGACGACCACGACGGCGATCGGGAACGGGCGCACGTCGCCGTAGCGCCCGCGTGGGTCGAACAGCGCGGCCTCGTCGTAGTCGCGGCGGCGCAGCGCGATGTCGGCGAGCATCACCCCGCACCAGGCCGCGACGGGCACCCCGAGCGTGATGAGGAAGCCCTGGAACTGGCCGAGGAACTCACCGCCGAAGAACACCACGTAGGTGGTGCCGAGGATCATGATCACGCCGTCGATGGCCGCGGCGGCGTAGCGCGGGATGCGCACGCCCATGGCGAGCATCGCGAGGCCGGACGAGTAGATGTCCAGCACCGCGCCGCCGACCAGGCCGAGCACGGCGACCAGCGCGAACGGGATGAGGAACCACGTGGGCAGCGTCCCCGTGAGCGCGCCGATCGGGTCCGCGGCGATCGCCTCCGACAGCTCGGCGGACGAGCCGGCGAGCAGCAGCCCGAACGCGAAGAGCAGCAGCGGCGCGGACGCCGACCCCACCGTCGTCCACACCACGACGCCCCGCGTGGACGCCGAGCGCGGCAGGTAGCGGGAGTAGTCGGCGGCGGCGTTGACCCAGCCGAGGCCGAACCCGGTCATCAGCATCACCAGGGCGCCGAGGACCTCCTGGGCCGACCCGCTCGGCAGCGCCGCCACGGCGGCGAAGTCGACGTCGTCGAGGGCGAGCAGGACGTAGATCACGGTGAGCACGCCCGTCACGACCGTGATCACCGTCTGCAGGCGCATGATCAGCTGGAAGCCGAGCACGCCCGCCGCCACGGTGAGGGCGGCGACCACGACCAGCGCCACCACCAGCGTCCCGGTGCCCCCGCCCCAGCCGAGCCGGGAGAACACGGTGGCCGTCGCGAGCGTGGCGAGCGTGGTGAGGACGGTCTCCCAGCCCACGGTGAGCAGCCACGAGATCGCCGAGGGCAGCCGGTTGCCCCGCACGCCGAACGCCGCCCGGCTCATCACCATCGTCGGCGCCGAGCCCCGCTTGCCTGCGATCGCGACGAACCCGACGAGCAGGAACGAGAACACGATGCCGACGATCCCGGCGGCGAGCGCCTGCGGGAACGAGATCCCGAAGCCGAGCGCGAACGCCCCGTAGCTCAGCCCGAGCACCGAGACGTTCGCGGCGAACCACGGCCAGAACAGCTGGCTCGGCCGTCCGTGGCGCTCGGCGTCGGAGATGACGTTGATACCGTTCTCCTCGACGCGCAGCGCCGACTGCTGATCCCCCTCCGGCACGGGGGTGAGGCTAATGCTCCGCGGGCCGGATGTGGTACTCGAAGACCAGCCCGGCGACGGCGAGCAGCAGCACCACGCCGCCGATCACCAGCAGCCACACGTGCCAGAAGGCGAGCGCGACGCCGCAGAGCGCGGCGGAGGCGGCCACCCCGATCGGCCAGTAGCTGCCCGGCGAGAAGAAACCGACCTCGCCCGCCCCGTCGGAGACCTCGGCCTCGGGGTTGTCCTCCGGTCGCGGCTGCTCGAGCCGCCGGGAGATGAACCGGAAGTACGTGCCGATGATCAGCGACAGGCCACCGGTGAGGAACAGCACCGCGATGCCGACGGGCTCCTGGGCCAGGACGGTGTAGACGATCGCCGCGAGGAAGAAGAACGCGGTGATGATCTCGAAGATGCGGGACTCGATCTTCATGGCGTGCCTCAGCTCCCCGCGGTGACCGGCTGCGACGCCGAGCGGAGGGTCCGGTCGGTGTTGAACGGATAGGTGGTGTAGGCCTCCGGCGTGCACAGCTGCCCGCAGCCGAGCTGCTGCAGGGCCTCACCCGCGGTGTACGGGGCGCCGGTGTCCGGGTTCACCTGCTGGCGCAGCGCGAGCCACTGGTCGAACAGCTCCGGCGAGATCGCCCTGACCTCGAAGTTCATCATCGCGTGGTAGGTGCCGCAGAGCTCGGCGCACCGGCCGACGAACGCGCCCTCGCGGTCGATCGAGTCGATCTGCCAGACGTTGTCCTGGTCGTTCGTCTCCGGCATCGGGAAGACGTCGCGCTTGAACAGGAACTCCGGCACGAAGAAGCTGTGGATGACGTCGTTGGAGACCTGCGTGAACTCGATGCGCCGGTTGGTCGGCAGCACGAGCAGCGGGATCGTGTCGCTGGTGCCGAGCGTGCTCACCGGGCGCCCGTCCGGAGTGGTGGCGTCGGGGTACTCGAACTCCCAGTTCCACTGGAACGCCGTGACGTCCACCCGCACGTCGGGCTCCGCGCCGTCGGTGTCGACGTAGTTCTGCACGGCCACGGTGCCCGCGAACAGCACCGCCACGATGATCGTGGGGATCACCGTGAAGGTGATCTCGAGCGGCAGGTTGTACTGCGTCTGCCGCGGCAGGCTGTCGTCGCCCTTGCGCTTGCGGTGGAAGATCACCGCCCAGAACATCGCGCCCCAGGTGACGGCGCCGACGACCAGGGCCGCGACCGCCGACCAGGTCCACAGCTGGCGCATGGACTCGGCCTGCGGCGTGACGCCCTCCGGCCACCCGAAGCGCAGGACCTCCTCCACCGAGCAACCGGTGGTGAGCGGAACGACCAGCAGCGCCAGACCGGCCAGCTTGCCCGCGCGCCTCACCGGAACCCGCCTCGTCGCTGAGCGGCGGTCTCCCCCGCGCTGTGCTCGGCCCACTGCTCGCCGCCCTCCTGCCTTGTCGCCTGCGTCAAACCGGCCGACTTCGACCACGCGTAGAGACTAGCCGAGCAATCCGCCGGGGACCGGCCCGGGTCGGCCCCTCAAGCGGGGAGGACGGCCTCGATCTCCGCGGCCGCCTCGGGCCCGTAGGCGTCCCGCAGCCGGGTGAGGGCCGTCACCCGGTCCCAGGTCCACTCCTGGGGCCCGTCGGTCTCGAGCACCTGCACGGCGATCAGGGAGCCCAGCTGGGCCGCGCGCTCCAGCGACAGGCCGCCCGTCACGGCCGCGAGGAAGCCCGCGCGGAACGCGTCGCCGACGCCGGTCGGGTCGACCTTGCCGGTCTCGGGGACCACGCCGACCTTCAGCGTCTGCGGCCCGTGGATCTCCACGCCGTTCTCGCCGTGCGTCGTGATCCGGATCTCGACCTCGTCGGCGACCTGCGCCTCGGTCCAGCCGGTCTTCTTGAGCAACAGCTCCCACTCGTAGTCGTTGGTGAGCAGGTAACGGGCCCCGGAGACGAGCCTGCGGATCTCCGGGCCCTCCATGCGGGCGAGCTGCTGGGACGGGTCGGCCGCGAACGGGATGCCCAGCTCGCGCGCCTCGTCGGTGTGGCGCAGCATCGCCTCGGGGTCGTTGGCGCCGACGAGCACGAGCTCGATCCGGTCGGCGAGCGGGCGCAGCGAGATCTCCCGGGAGCGGGCCATCGCGCCGGTGTAGAACGACGCGATCTGGCGCATGTCGTCGTCGGTGGTGCACACGAAGCGGCCCGTGTTGACGTCCGGGCAGACCAGCACCGCCGAGCAGTCCACCCCGTTGGCCTCGAGGCGGGCCCGGTACTCGCCGAAGTCCGCCCCGACCGCGCCGATCAGCAGCGGCTTGCGGCCGAGCACGCCGAGCGCGTAGGCGATGTTGCCCGCGACGCCGCCGGGGCGGATCACCATGTCGTCGACCAGGAAGCTGAGCGACAGCCGGTCGAGCTGGTCGAGGACGAGCTGGTCGGCGAACCGACCCGGGAAGTGCATCAGCTGGTCGGTCGCGATGGACCCGGTCACGGCGATAGGCACGGACAGTCACCCTACAGACGCAACCGACCCCGGCCGAAGGTCCGGCCGGGGTCGGTGGGATGCCGCGCTCGCCTCAGGCGCGCTCGGGCGCGAGGCCCTGGTGGTGGACGGCGCTCAGTGGAACGAGTCGCCGCAGGCGCACGAGCCGCCCGCGTTCGGGTTGTCGATCGTGAAGCCCTGCTTCTCGATGCTGTCGACGAAGTCGATGACCGCGCCCTCGAGGTACGGGGCCGACATCCGGTCGACGCCCACCCGCAGCCCGTGGAACTCGCGGAACAGGTCGCCGTCGAGCTCGCGGTCGTCGAAGAACAGCTGGTAGCGCAGGCCGGCGCAGCCACCGGGCTGGACCGCGATGCGCAGGTGCATGTCGTCGCGGCCCTCCTGTTCGAGCAGCGCCTTCGCCTTGAGGGCGGCGGCGTCGGTGAGCTCGACGCCGTGCGTCTTGTTCTCGACGGCGGTGTTCTCGACAGTCATGGTTCTCCCCAACAGCGTGCGGCGCGTTCCTGTTCCCAGCGTACCTCCGGTACCCGTTCCCGCCCGGGGACCGGCACGCGCGTGACGGGCGCCACCTGCGGCTGCGCCGCGTGGTCGAGCACCGTCACCGCTTCGTGCTCCACTTCTGGGCCACGTGCTCGGCGAGGGCGGCGAGGGTGCCCGCCGGGTCGGCCATCGACGCCTCGACCCCGCCCGCGTGCTCGGCCACCCCGTAGGCGGCGTCGACGCCCACCGCGGCGGCCTCGCGCCGCCCCACCGACACCTGCCCCGCGAGCACGACGCACGGCAGCCCGCGGTCGGCGGCGCCCCTGGCGACGGCCGTGATGAGCTTGCCGCGCAGCGACTGCCAGTCGAAGCTGCCCTCGCCGGTGATGGCGAGCTGGGCCTTGTCGAGCTCGGCGTCCAGCCCCACCAGCTCGCGCACCAGACCCGCGCCGGACACGCGCTTCGCCCCGCACGCGAGCAGCGCGGCCCCGAGCCCACCCGCGGCGCCCGCCCCCGGCTCGTCGCGGACGTCGACCCCGAAGGCGGCGGCCAGCGCGTCGGCGAAGCGGGCGAGCGCGGCGTCCAGCTCCGCGACGGCCGCGTCGTCGGCGCCCTTCTGCGGCCCGAACACCGCGGCCGCCCCGTGCCGCCCGAGCAGCGGGTTGTCCACGTCGGCCGCGGCCACCAGCCGGACCCCGCCGAGCTGCACGGTGCCCTCGAGCCGGGCGCAGCGGGCCAGCGCGGCGCCGCCGTCGGGCAGCGGCGCGCCGGCGTCGTCGACGGGCACGGCGCCCAGTGCCGCGAGCATGCCCGCGCCGCCGTCGGTGGTGGCCGAGCCGCCCAGGCCGATCACGACCTCGGCGACGCCCGCGTCCCGCGCGTCGGCGACCAGCTCGCCGACCCCGCGGGAGGTGACGGTGCGCGCCACCTCGGGCACCCGCCGCTCCCGCGGTACGAAGTGCAGCCCGCACGCCGCGGCGGATTCGAGGTAGGCGGTGTCGCCGATGCGCAGCCAGCGCGCCGCCACCGGGTCCCCGAACGGGCCGGTGACCTCGAGCTCGTGCCACTCGCCGCCGAGGGCCGCGTGCAGCACTTCGACGAACCCCGTGCCGCCGTCGGCCAGCGGCAGCAGGCGCAGCTCGTCGTCCGGGGCGGTGCGGCGCCACCCCGCCGCGATCGCCTCGGCGGCCGCCGTAGCGCTCAGGGTCCCGCCGAACGAATCAGGTGCCACGACCACTCGCATGGGCCGCACGCTATCGCCCGTAAGGTGAGATGTGTGAGGTTCTTGCGCCGTTCCACGCCGTCGAAGGTCGGCGCCGACTCGTCCGAGTCCGCGGCGTCCGCGCCCACCGAGTCGGAGCAGGCCGCGCAGGCCGAGGCCAAGCGGACCGGGGGCAAGGGCCGTCCCACCCCGAAGCGCCGCGACGTCGAGCGCCGCAGGCGGGGTCCGGCGCCGCCCCCGCCGCGCACGCAGCGGGAGGCCGCTCGCCTGGCGAAGATGAACCGCCCGAGCAAGGAGGAACGGCGCCGGCTGGCCGAGGAGCGGCGCGCGCGGATGGCCGCGGGCGACGATCGCTACCTGCTGCCCCGCGACCGCGGCCCGGTCCGGGCCTACATCCGCGACGTGGTCGACTCGCGCCCGCACATCATGGGCCTGTTCATGCCGCTCGCGATCCTCGTGGTGCTCTCGCTGCTGATCCCGGTGCCCGCCGTGCAGCAGTACCTGAGCCTGTTCAGCCTCGTCGCGCTCACGACGATGATCATCGAGGGCATCTTCCTCGGCGCGTCGGTCACGCGGAAGGCGCGGGCGAAGTTCCCCGACGAGAAGATCGGCGCCTTCTCCACCGGCTGGTACGCCTTCACCCGGGCGAGCCAGCTGCGGCGGCTGCGCATCCCGAAGCCGCGGGTCGCGCGGGGCGCCGACGTCTAGCCGGAACGCGCGCCCGATGCCGACCCGCACGCTGGTGCTCGGCGGCACCCGCTCGGGCAAGTCGCGGCACGCGGAGGACCTCCTGCCCGCCGACGAGCCGGTGCGCTACGTCGCCACCGCCCGCGCGCGGGCCGACGACCCCGAGTGGTCGGCCCGCATCGACGCGCACCGCGCCCGCCGCCCCGCGGCCTGGTCCACGCTCGAGGGCGTCGACGTGGCCGCGGTGGTGCGCGCGGGCGGCGGGCCGCTGCTGGTCGACGACCTCGCCACCTGGCTCACCGGCGTGCTCGACGACGCGGGCGCGTGGGAGGCGCCCTCCGTCCCGCCCGCCGTCGGCGCCGCGGTCGACGAGCTGGTGACGGCGATCGAGCGGGCGCCGGGGCGCGTGGTGCTCGTCTCGGCCGAGGTGGGCCTCGGCGTCGTGCCCGCGACCAGGGCCGGTCGGCTGTTCCGCGACGAGCTGGGTGCGCTCAACGCCGCGCTCGCCGCCGTGTGCGACGAGGTCGTGCTGCTGGTCGCGGGCCTCCCGCTGCGGCTGAAGTGAACCGGGGGCGGTAAGAACTCCCCGTGGATCTGCCTCCGGTCACCGCCCCCGATGTCGACGCCCGGCGGGCCGCGGTCGCCCGCCACGCCGAGATGGACGTGCCCGACGCTGCCCTCGGCACGCTCGCCGAGCTGGGCGTCTGGCTCGCCGCGGCCCAGGGGACCTGCCCGCCCCGCCCGCTGGCCCGGCCCCGCGTGGTGGTGGTCGCGGGCGACCACGGGATCGCCGCGGCCGGGGTGTCGGCGCACCCGCCCGGCGACACCGCGCGGCAGGTGGCCGCGGTGCGCGAGCACACCGCACCGGTCGGCGTCCTCGCCTCGGTCGCGGGCGTGTCGGTGCGGGTCGTCGACGTCGCGCTGGACGCCGAGGAGGGCGCCGTCGACCCGGGCCGCCACCGCGTCCGGCGGGGCAGCGGCCGCATCGACCGCGAGGACGCGTTGAGCGCCGACGAGGTCGAGAAGGCGTTCGCCGTCGGCAGGGCGCTCGCCGACGAGGAGGTGGATGCGGGTGCCGACCTGTTGGTCCCCGCCTCGCTCGGGGTGGGCGCCACCACCCCGGCGGCGACGCTCGTGGCCGCCCTCACCGGCACCGAGCCGGTCGCCGTGATCGGGCGCGGGAGCGGGATCGACGACGCGGGGTGGATGCGCAAGGCGGCCGCCGTGCGCGACGCGCTGCGCCGGGCCCGCCCGCACGTGCGCGACCCGCTCGCCCTGCTGCGCGTCGCGGGCGGCGCCGACATCGCCGCGCTCACCGGGCTGTGCGTGCAGGCCGCCCTGCGGCGCACCCCGGTCCTGCTCGACGGGCTCGTGGTTGGGGCGGCGGCGCTCGTCGCCGACCAGCTCGCGAAGGGGGCCCGGGACTGGTGGCTCTACGCCCAGCGCTCGCCCGACCCGGCGATGGCCGTCGTCGAGCAGCACCTGTCGCTGTCGCCCGTGCTCGACCTCGGCGTCCGCCTCGGCGACGGCACCGGCGCGGTGGCCGCCGTCCCCCTGCTGCAGATGGCGGCGCGACTCATGGCCGAGACCGGGTGAGGTCGCTCGCGTTCGCGCTCGCCCTGCTGACCGTGCTGCCGGTGCGATCGCCCGCCCCGACCCCGCGGCTCGGGGCGGGGGCCCTGCGCTGGGCCCCTGTCGTCGGGGCCGCGCTGGGGGCGCTCGCGGGCGGGCTGCTCGTCGGGCTGGCCGCGCTCGGGGTGCCCACGCTCGCCGCGGGGCTGCTCGGCGTCGGGTTCCTCGCGCTCGCCACCCGCGGCCTGCACGTCGACGGCCTCGCCGACACCGCGGACGGGCTGGGCTGCTACGGCCCGCCGGAGCGGGCGCTCGCCGTGATGCGCGACGGCGGGGTCGGCGCGTTCGCGGTGTCGGCGCTGGTGGTGGTGCTCGGGGTGCAGGCCGTGGCGCTCGGCGCGCTGGCGGGCGCCGGGCCGTGGGCGGTGGCCGCCGTCGCGCTGGCCGCGGCGACCGGCAGGGCCGGGTTCGGCTGGGTGGCCCGCCGCGGGGTGCCCCCGGCGCGGCCCGGCGGCCTCGGCGCGCTCGTGGCGGGCTCGCAGTCGTGGTGGGTGCCCGTGGCGTGGTGGGCGGCGCTGGCCGCGGCCGGGCTCGTGATCGGCCCGCGCGCCGCGGTCGGCGTGGCGCTCGGGGCCGCGCTCGTCGTCGCCCTGTCGGCGCACACGGCGCGCCGGTTCGGCGGCATGACCGGTGACGTGCTGGGCGCGGCGAACGAGCTCGCCGTGACCGCGGTGCTGCTCGCGGTGGCGACCGGCTGAGACGGGCTAGGAGGCCGGGACCAGCGTCCGCATCCAGCTGTGCGTGTCCGCAGCCACGCCGCGCTGGATGTCGGTGAGCAGCTTGCGCAGCTTCAGCGTGATCGGGCCGGGCTCGCCGCCGCCGATCACGACCTCGCCCTCGTTGTGCTTGACCCGCCCGATCGGCGTGATGACCGCGGCGGTGCCGCAGCCGAACACCTCGGTGATCCGCCCGTCGGCGGCGCCCTCGAGCCACTCCTGGGCGGAGATCCGGCGCTCGGTGACCTGGCAGCCGATCTCCTTGGCCAGCACGAGCAGCGAGTCGCGGGTGATGCCGGCGAGGATGCTGCCGGTCAGCGACGGCGTGACGAGCTCGGCGTCGTCGCCCGAGCCGAACACGAAGAACAGGTTGTTCGACCCCATCTCGTCGACCCAGCGGCGCTCCTCGGCGTCGAGGTAGGCGACCTGGGCGCACCCGTGCTCGGCGCCCTGCACCTGCGGCAGCAGCGAGGCCGCGTAGTTCCCGCCGCACTTGGCGGTGCCGGTACCGCCGAGCGCGGCGCGGGTGTAGTCGGTGGACAGCCAGACGTCCACCGGCTTGATGCCACCGGGGAAGTAGGGGCCCGCGGGCGAGGCGATGACGGCGTAGAGGTACTCCGCCGACGGGCGCACGCCGAGCCCGACCTCGGTGGCGATCATGAACGGGCGCAGGTACAGCGACTCCTCGCCGCCCGCCGGGGGCACCCACTCGCGGTCGATGCTCACGAGCTCCTCGAGCGAGGCGAGGAACAGCTCGTCGGGCAGCTCGGCCATCGCCATCCGCGCCGCGGAGGCCCGGAAGCGAGCCGCGTTGGCCTCCGGGCGGAAGCTGGCGATCGACCCGTCGGGCTGCCGGTAGGCCTTGAGGCCCTCGAAGATCTCCTGGCCGTAGTGCAGCACCATCGTGGCCGGGTCGAAGCTGAGCGGGCCGTACGGCACCACCGCCGGGTCGTGCCACCCCACCCCGGCCGTCCACTTGATGGTGACCATGTGGTCGGTGAAGTACCGGCCGAACCCCGGATCAGCGACCATCTCCGCCCGCCGGGCTGCCGGCACCGGGGAGGGGTTGGGGGTGCGGGAGAACGGCTCGCTCATAACGCAGACGGTACTAGGCGCCACAACGGTCGGACGTCCGACTGTCCCTTCGCGTCAGCGGACCCGCGAGGGCACGAACGGCGGCTTGACCACCGTGCACTCCAGCGGGCGCCCGCGCACGTCGATCACCACCGTGTCGTCGAGGCCGACCCCGGAGCCGGTGTCGATGAGCGCGAGCGCGATGCCGGTGCGCAGCGTCGGGGAGAACGTGCCGGACGTGGTGGTGCCGACCCGCTCGCCGTCCACGAGCACGGCCATGCCGGGACGCGGCACGCCGCGGCCGGTGGCCCGCAGCCCGCGCAGCCGCCGCGCCGGGCCGGCCTCCTTCTCCGCGAGCAGCGCCTCGCGGCCCCAGAATTCGGGCTTGGACCAGCCGACGGCCCACCCGCTGCCCGCCTGCACCGGCGTGATGTCCTCCGACAGGTCCTGGCCGTGCAGCGGGTAGCCCATCTCGGTGCGCAGGGTGTCGCGGGCGCCGAGCCCGGCGGGGCCGCCGCCGAGCGGCTCGGCCGCGGCGAGCAGGGCGTCCCACACGCGCGGCGCGTCGTCGGCGGGCACCAGCAGCTCGTACCCGCGCTCGCCGGTGTAGCCGGTGCGGCACACCCGCAGGCCGGCGACGTCGGCGAAGGCCATGTAGTCCAGCCCCTCGACCTCGGATGCGGGCACGACGGCGGCCAGCGCCTCGGCGGACTTCGGCCCCTGGACGGCGAGCACCGCGAGCTCGCGGTGCCGGTCGGTGATGCGCACCCCCTCCGGCGCCGCGGCGCGCAACAGCTCGGCGACACGCGCCGCGTTGGCGGCGTTGGGCACGGCGAGCACCTCGTCCGGGCCGACCAGGTACACGATGATGTCGTCGATCACGCCGCCGGACTCGCTGCAGCACAGCGTGTACTGCGCCTGCCCCGGCCCGATCCGGGACAGGTCGGCGGTGAAGCAGCGGTTGACGAAATCGGCGGCGCCGGACCCGGTGATCGCGAGCTTGCCCAGGTGGCTGACGTCGAACACGCCGACGGCCTCGCGGACGCTCGTGTGCTCGGCCACCGTCCCCGCGGGGTAGGAGATCGGCATCGACCAACCCCCGAACGCCCCGAGGGTGGCGCCGAGCGCGGTGTGCCTGTCGTGCAGCGGGCTGGTGAGGAGATCGGCCACGGCGGCGAACCTACCCGGATGCCCTCTCGCCGGATGCAGCCGCGCGGCCCAGCAGCGTGCACAGCGTCCAGCCGACGGCGAGCGCCACCGCGGTGATCACCACCTGCCGGGTCGGCAGCAGCGCGGCGAACACGACGCACAGCAGCAGGCCGAGGCCGGAGGTCCAGGCCGGCCAGCTGCGCTCCGCCGCCGGGAGCCGCAGCGCGGCCAGGTTGATCACGGCGTAGTAGACCAGCACGCAGCAGGCCGAGAGCGCGATCGCCGCAACCGGCCCGGCCAGCACCGCGATGCCGATCGCGACGAGGCCGCCCGCGATGTCGGCGCGCCGCGGGGTGCCGCGCGCGCAGATCGCGGCGAGCCCGCGCGGCAGCTCCCCGCGCCGGGCCATCGCGAGCGCCGTGCGGCTCACCCCGACCAGCACCGACAGCAGCGCCGAGCCGGCGGCCACCGCGGCCCCGGCGCGGACGAGCACGCCCAGCGCGCTCGCCTCCCCCGCGTCGACCACCGTGACCAGCGGCGTGGCCTCGGTGGCGAGCCGGTCGGTGCCCAGCCCGACCATGAGCGCGGCGGCCACGAGCAGGTAGGTCAACAGCGTGATGCCCAGCGCGAGCGCGACGGCGCGGCGGATGGTGCGCCGGGGATCGCGCACCTCCTCGCCGAGCGTCGCGATGCGCGCATACCCGGCGAAGGCGAAGAACACGAGCCCGGCCGCCGTCAGCACGCCGAGCCCGCCGCCGGGGGCGGGCACCGCCTCGGCGTCCGGGGCCGCCGCCGTGCCCGGCGCGGCCGGGTCCGGCCCGAGCAACCCGATCACCACGACGACCACGAGCACGGCGAGCGTGCCGCCCACGAGCGCGTACGCCCCGCGCGCGGTCCAGCGCACGCCCGCGGTGTTGAGCGCGGTGCCCGCGGCGATCACCAGGATCGCCGCGGGCAGCGGCTGCGACGGCAGCACGTACTCGCCGAACACGCCCGCCGCCGCGGCCGCCGACGAGGTCTTGCCGACCAGGAACGCGACACCGGCGAGCCGCCCGGCCGCCGGGGCGAGCCGTTCCCGGCCGTAGACGTAGCCGCCGCCGCTTTCGGGGTGGGCGACGGCGAGGTCGGCGGTGGAGGCGGCGTTGCAGGTCGCGACGACGGCGGCGAGCAGGACGGCGACGAGCAGCCACGGTCCGGCGGCGGACGCGGCGGGCGCCCACACCGCGAACACCCCGGTGCCGAGCATCGCGGCCAGTCCGAGCACCGTGGCGTCGGCCGTACCCAGGCGGCGCTGCAGGCTCGAGGACACGGCGTTCACCTTTGCACCCGGGCCTGCCCGGGCCGACGCCACGTGGGTGTCATTAGCATCTCGAAGCGGTCTCAAGCCCCAGTACTCCCGAGAGGACCCGACGCGTGTCCACCGACTTGCACCTCGCCGACGGCTCGCCCGTCACCGCCGACGTCGACGCCGTGGTCATCGGCCTGCTGCCCGCGGGCGAGGGCGAGGATCGCCCGCGCCTCGCACCGGGTGCCACGGAGATCGCCGAGGCCTTCGGCGGCGAGGCGGAGCTCGCCGAGCTGCTCGGGGTGCTCGGGGCCACCGGCAAGGCCGACGACGTGGTGAAGCTGCCCACCCGCGGGGCGATCACGGCACCGCTGCTGGTCGCCACCGGGCTCGGCGCGCCCGACGAGGGCGGGGAGCCGACCGCCGAGCAGGTGCGGCGCGCCTCCGGGGCGGCGGCTCGCGCGCTCGCGGGCAAGGGGCGCGCGGTCAGCACGCTCGGGCGGCTCGACCTCGGCGCGGCGGCCGAGGGCACCCTGCTGGGCGCCTACACGTTCACCGCCTACCGCTCCAACGGCAACGGCAAGGCCCCGGTCGGCAGCGTCGGGCTGCTCGCCGAGGACGGCCAGGAGGAGGTCCTGCGCACCGCCGTCACGGTGGCGGGCGCCGTGCGCACGGCCCGCGACCTGGTCAACACCCCGCCCAACGACCTGTACCCGGAGACGTTCGCCGCCCGGGCGAAGGAGCTCGCCGAGGCCGCGGGCGTCGAGGTCGAGGTGCTCGACGACGAGGCGCTCGCCGCGGGCGGCTACGGGGGCGTGCTGGGCGTCGGGGGCGGCTCGTCGCGCAAGCCCCGCCTCGTGCGGCTGCGCTACGCGGGCGGGTCGAACCCGCGGGCGAAGGTCGCGCTCGTGGGCAAGGGCATCACGTTCGACACCGGCGGCATCTCGATCAAGCCCGCCGCGAACATGGACCACATGACCTCGGACATGAGCGGCGCCGCCGCCGTGATCGCCACCACGGTGCTCGCGGCGCAGCTGCAGCTGCCGGTGGCCGTCACCGCCACCGTGCCCATGGCCGAGAACATGCCCAGCGCCACCGCCTACCGGCCGGGCGACGTGCTGCGGATCTACGGCGGCAAGACCGTCGAGGTGCTCAACACCGACGCCGAGGGCAGGCTCATCCTCGCCGACGCGATCGTGCGCGCCGCCGAGGACGAGCCGGACTACCTGGTGGAGACCTCGACGCTCACCGGCGCCCAGCAGGTGGCGCTCGGCATGCGCACGGCGGGCGTGATGGGCAGCGACGACTTCCGCGACCGGGTGGCCGCCCACGCCCGGGCCACCGGCGAGGACGGCTGGGCCATGCCCCTGCCCGAGCACATGCGCTCCGAGCTCGACTCCCGCATCGCCGACATCGCCAACGTCACCGGCAGCCGCTGGGGCGGCATGCTCGTGGCCGGCACGTTCCTGCGCGAGTTCGTGCCGAACGGCCTTCCCTGGGCCCACATCGACATCGCGGGCCCGAGCTTCCACACCGGTTCCCCGTACGGCTACGTGACCAAGGGCGGCACCGGGGTTCCGGTGCGCACCCTGCACGCCCTGCTCGCCGACATCGCGCGCAACGGCTGACCCGCGCCGCGGCGCCCGCGAGCCCGGCCCGGTCAGCGGTCGAGGTCGGCCTCGCGGGCCCGTTTGCGCAGGATGCGTTGGCGGGCGTCGTAGTCGCGCATCCGCTGCGGATAGCCGACCAGCTGCACGTCGTACACGGGCATCGCCAACGACCGGGCGAACTTGCGCGCCGCGGCCGGGCCCGAGATGCGCCGCCGCGTCCACGCACCGTCCTTGTCGACCAGGAGCAGCGTCGTCTCGGTGACCGTGGTCCGCGGCTCCACGAACCCCTCCACCCCTTCGTGCGACGCCGCCCACGCGCGCAGGTGCTCCAGCCCGTCGTCGCGGGCCGATCTGCGCGCGCCGAACCGTCCTCTCGTCAATCTCGCGAGCAGGCCCATCCACCCACCTCCCCCCCGCCTCAACGCACGAGGGCGGTGATTGTCTCCCGGACCACCAGGCGCCGCGCCCGGAGCCCGCGGATGACAAGATGGCTCCGGCGGCGCGACATGCCGCGTCCACAGTGGTGGCAGCCGATCGGTAGGGGAGTACTCACGTGCCCGAGCACAACGCGGACCTGGTCGTTCTCGGCGGGGGTTCCGGCGGCTACGCCGCCGCGCTGCGCGCCGCCGAACTGGGCATGTCCGTCGTGCTGGTGGAGCGCGACAAGCTGGGCGGCACCTGTCTGCACTACGGCTGCATCCCCACGAAGGCGCTGCTGCACGCCGCCGAGGTGGCCGACGCCGCGCGCGAGGGCGACAAGATCGGCGTCAAGACCTCGCTCGAGGGCATCGACATGGCCGGGGTCAACAGCTACAAGGACGGCGTCATCGCCCGGCTGTACAAGGGCCTGCAAGGGCTCGTGAAGTCGCGCAAGATCACCGTGGTGGAGGGCACCGGGCGGTTCGAGGCCCCGAACGCCGTGGTCGTCGGTGATGATCGTTACACCGGCCGCAACGTCGTGCTCGCCACCGGCAGCTACGCCAAGTCGCTGCCCGGCCTCGACATCGGCGGCCGGATCATCACCAGCAACGAGGCCATCCACCTCGAGTCCGTGCCCGAGAAGGTCGTCGTGCTCGGCGGCGGGGTGATCGGCGTCGAGTTCGCGTCGGTGTTCCGCAGCTTCGGGGCGGAGGTCACCATCGTCGAGGCGCTGCCGCGCCTGGTCCCCGCCGAGGACGAGTTCTCCTCCAAGCAGCTCGAGCGCGCGTTCCGCCGCCGCAAGATCGCGTTCAAGACCGGGGTGAAGTTCACCGGCGCGAAGCAGACCGACGAGTCGGTCACCGTCTCGCTCGAGTCCGGCGAGGAGATCGAGGCGGACCTCCTGCTGGTCGCCGTCGGCCGCGGCCCCAACACCGCGGGCCACGGCTACGAGGAGGCGGGCATCACGATGGAGCGCGGGTTCGTGCTCGTCGACGAGCGGCTGCGCACCAACCTGCCGAACGTGTACGCCCTCGGCGACATCGTCCCCGGCCTGCAGCTGGCCCACCGCGGGTTCCAGCAGGGCATCTTCGTGGCCGAGGAGATCGCGGGGCTGTCCCCCGCGCCGATCGACGAGGCGGGCATCCCGCGCGTCACCTACTGCGAGCCGGAGGTCGCCTCGGTCGGCCTCACCGAGGCGCAGGCGCGGGAGAAGCACGGCGACGTCCAGACGCTCGTGTACGACCTCGCGGGCAACGGCAAGAGCCAGATCCTCCAGACCCAGGGCGCCATCAAGCTCGTCAAGGCGGGCGCCGAGGGCACGCCGGGCCCGGTCGTCGGCATCCACATGGTCGGCGCCCGCGTCGGCGAGCTCATCGGCGAGGCCCAACTCGTCTACAACTGGGACGCCCAGGCAGAGGACGTCGCCGCACTCGTGCACGCTCACCCCACCCAGAACGAGGCGTTCGGGGAAGCGCACCTCGCGCTCGCCGGCAAGCCGCTCCACAGCCACAGCTGAACCGGCCCGGCCCAGAAGAACCCCGAACCCGCAGGAAGAGGAGCTCCGACCCGAAATGGCCTTCTCCGTCCAGATGCCCGCCCTCGGTGAGAGTGTCACCGAGGGCACCGTCACCCGGTGGCTCAAGCAGGAGGGCGACCGGGTCGAAGTCGACGAGCCGCTGCTCGAGGTGTCCACCGACAAGGTCGACACCGAGATCCCCTCGCCCGCCGCAGGCATCCTGCAGCGGATCGTCGCGGCCGAGGACGAGACCGTCGAGGTGGGCGCCGAGCTGGCCGTGATCGCCGACGCCGACGAGGTGGAGGGCGGCGGTTCCGGCGGCGACACCCGGACCGCCGAGCCCACCGCCGAGCCCACCGCCGAACCCGCGGAGGAGGTCGCCGCGGCCGAGCCCGAGCCCGCGCCCGAGCCCGCCGCGGCTCCGGCCGCGGAGGAGCCCGCCGAGGCGCCTCAGGCCGCCGCCGCACCCGCCGCCCAGGGCACCCCGGTGCGGATGCCCGAGCTCGGCGAGAGCGTCACCGAGGGCACCGTCACCCGCTGGCTCAAGCAGGTCGGCGACCGGGTCGAGGTCGACGAGCCGCTGCTCGAGGTGTCCACCGACAAGGTCGACACCGAGATCCCCTCCCCCGTGGCCGGCACCCTGCTCGAGATCTCGGTGAACGAGGACGAGACGGTCGACGTGGGCGCGCAGCTCGCCGTCATCGGCGAGCCGTCGGCGGGCGGCGGCCAGGCCCAGGCCCCCGCCCCGGCGCCCGAGCCGGCCCCGCAGCCGGAGGCGAAGGAGGAGCCGTCCGGCGACGGCGCCGCGGCGCCGGCCGCCGCCGCACCGGCCCCGGAGCCCGCCCCACAGCCGGAGCCCGAGCCGGCCCCCCAGCCCGCAGCGGCACAGCCGGCAGCGGCACAGCCCGCAGCGGCACAGCCCGCGGGCGGGGAGGACGGCACCCGTGCCCCGTACGTCACGCCGCTGGTGCGCAAGCTCGCCGCCGAGCACGGCGTGGACCTGTCGACGATCAAGGGCACCGGCGTCGGCGGCCGCATCCGCAAGCAGGACGTGCTGGCCGCGGCCGAGGCGAAGAAGGCCGCCTCGGCGCCCGCCGCGGCGCCCGCCGAGGCCCCGGCTGCGGCCGCCCCGGCGGCGGCCCCGGCGGCGGCGTCGGCTCCCGCCGCCCCGCAGGCGGTGCCGCGGCCGGCTCCGGGCGCCCCGGAGCCGGGCACCACGGTGAAGATGCCGCGCCTGCGCCAGGTCATCGCCCAGCGCATGACCGAGTCGCTGCGGATCTCCGCGCAGCTCACCACGGTGCAGGAGGTCGACGTCACGCGGATCGCCGCGCTGCGGGCCCGCGCCAAGGCCGAGTTCGAGCGGCGCGAGGGCGTGAAGCTCACGTTCCTGCCGTTCTTCGCGAAGGCCACCATCGAGGCCCTCAAGGCGTTCCCGCAGGTCAACGCGTCGATCAACGAGGAGACCAAGGAGGTCACCTACCACGGCGCCGTGCACCTGGCGATCGCCGTGGACACCCCGCGCGGCCTGGTCGTGCCGGTGATCAAGAACGCCGAGGACCTGAACATCGCGGGCCTCGCCCGCCGCATCGCCGACGTCGCGCAGCGCACGCGGGACAACAAGATCGGCCCGGACGAGCTGTCCGGCGGCACGTTCACGATCACCAACATCGGCAGCGCCGGCGCGCTGTTCGACACGCCGATCATCAACCAGCCGCAGGTCGCCATCCTCGGCACCGGCAAGATCACCAAGCAGCCCACGGTGGTCACCGGCCCCGACGGGGACGACGTGATCGCCATCCGCTCGGTCTGCTACCTGCCGCTCACCTACGACCACCGGATCATCGACGGCGCCGACGCCGGCCGGTTCGTGAGCGCGATCAAGGCCCGGCTCGAGGAAGGCGCCTTCGAGGCCGACCTGGGCCTGTAGTCCGCCGCGGGTGGGTGCGGGCGGCGTCCGCACCCACCCGGGCCCGGACTCGCGGGACGGGCCCGGTTCGGAGAAGATCTGACCTGTGCGCGTCGTCGTCGCCGGCTCGTCCGGCCTGATCGGTACCGCCCTCGTCGCCGACCTGCGGCACGCGGGCCACGAGGTCCTGCGGCTCGTGCGGCGAGCGCCCGCCGCCCCCGACGAACGCGGCTGGGACCCGCCCGCCGGGCGCATCGACGACGGGACGTTCGACGCCGTCGACGCCGTGATCAACCTCGGTGGTGCGGGCATCGGGGACCGGCCGTGGAGCGGGGCCCGCAAGCAGCTGCTGCGCGACAGCCGCAACGTGCCCACCGAGGTGCTGGCGACCGCGGTCGCGCGGCACGGGATCCCCACGCTGCTCAGCGCGTCGGGCATCCACTTCTACGGCGACACCGGCACCCGCGTCGTGGACGAGACCGCCCCGGCGGGCACCGGCTTCCTCGCCGAGGTCTGCCGCGACTGGGAGGCGGCCACCGCCCCCGCCGCCGAGGCCGGCGCCCGCGTCGTGCTGATGCGCTCGGCCGGCGTGCTCGCCCCGCACGGCGGGCTGCTGGGCAGGCTGCGCCCGCTGTTCTCCCTGATGCTCGGCGGCCGCATCGGCTCCGGCGAACAGGCGTTCCCGTGGATCTCGCTCGATGACGAGGTCGGGGCGATGCGGTTCCTGCTCGAGAACGACGCGGTCGCCGGGCCGGTGAACCTCGCGGGCCCCGAGCCGGCGTCGAACGCCCAGTTCACCTCTGCGCTCGCCGAGGTGCTGCACCGCCCCGCGCCGTTCGTGGTGCCCGCGGCCGTGCTGCGCAAGGTGCTCGGGCAGCTCGCCGAGGAGCTCGTGCTCACCGGGCCGTACGCGGTCCCCGCCGTGCTGCAGAAGCACGGCTACCCCTTCCGGCACACCACCATCCGCGACGCGCTCCAGGCGGCCGTCGAGCGCCCCTGAGACGTGCGGTGGTTCGGGCGCTCCGACCCGCGCCCCGGCCGAGGTAGCGTGAACGGCATGGTGACCCGCTCCTGCCGCGCCAGCACCGAGCCCCTGCGGATCGACCGTCTCGGCACCGTCGAGTACCTCACCGCCTGGGACGTCCAGCGCGCCAACGCCGACGCCCGCCGCGCCGGCGCCGGCCCGGACGTGCTGATGCTCCTGGAGCACCCCTCCGTCTACACCGCGGGCAAGCGCACCCAGCCCGAGGACCGGCCCACCGACGGCACCCCGGTGGTGGACGTCGACCGCGGCGGCCGGATCACCTGGCACGGGCCGGGCCAGCTGGTCGGCTACCCGATCATCGGGCTGGCCGAGCCGCTGGACGTCGTCGACTTCGTGCGGCGCCTCGAGGAGGCCCTCATCCGCGTCGTGCACGACGCCGGGATCCCGACCGCGGGCCGTGTCGAGGGGCGAAGCGGCGTGTGGCTGCCCGCCGACGACCACCGCCCCGAACGCAAGATCGCCGCCATCGGCGTGCGGGTGCAGGGCGGGGTGACCCTGCACGGGTTCGCCCTCAACTGCGAGCCGGACCTCACCGCGTTCGACCGGATCGTGCCGTGCGGCATCAAGGACGCGGGCGTCACGTCGCTCGCGGCCGAGCTGGGCCGCTCGGTGCCGGTGGCGGAGGTCATCGACGCCGTGGCCGAGACCGTCGAGGCGGTGCTCGACGGCGCCCTGCCGGTGGTCGAGCACCCCGTCCCGCGGCGGGCCGCGCCGGCCGGGCTGGACCTGCGCCTGCACCCGGCCCTGCACTAGGCGCCGCGGTCGTCCTCCGGGGCGCCGTCCTCGCGGGCCGGGCCGCTGCCCTTCTCCCACGCGAGCGCCATCGCGAAGATCAGCCCGATCGGGATGCCGAAGGCGACGTTGCCGAGCAGGAGGCCGATCGCGACCCCGATCGGCAGCCCGATCGCCATCGAGCTCGCGTCGATCCACCTGGTGTTCGCCATCCCGCCACGGTACCGGATTTCCGTAATTACGGAAAATCTGCAGACCTGGCATGCTGATCGCATGACCGACGAGCTGGGCGTGCTGGAGCGGCTGGCCGACCTCGAGCGCCGGGTCGCGGCGTTGGAAGGGGGGAAGGCCCCGGCCCCCGCCGGCCGGGGAGCGGGCACGGTCCGCTACGCCGGCGACGTGCACCTGCACGGCGACGTGACGTGGGAGATCGCCGTCGACCCCGCCGCGGCGCTCGACCTGCCCGACGAGCCGCGCGTGGCCGTGCTGGCCGCGCTCGGCCACCCGGTCCGCGCGCGGCTCGTGCGCCTCCTGCTGGCCCGCGGGCCGAGCGGCACCTCCGCGCTGCAGGAGGCGGCAGGGCTGGCCTCGACCGGCCAGCTCTACCACCACCTGCGCGCGCTCACCCACTGCGGGCTGGTCGAGCAGGACGGCCGCGGGTCGTACCGGGTGGACGCCCGCGCCGTCGTGCCCGCGCTGGTGCTGCTCACCGCCGCGTCCGACGTGGCGGGCCAGCTGCGCTAGCCGGTCATCGATCCAGCTGGGGCACCACGTCCGAGGCGATCAGCTCGACCTGGTCGAGGTCGGTGAGGTCGAGCAGCTGGAGGTAGATCCGGGTGATACCGGTCTTCTCCCGCCACTCCCCCAGCCGGTCGACGACCTCGGCCGTGGTGCCCGCGATCCCGTTGGCGCGCAGCTCGTCGACCTCGCGGCCGATCGCGCCCGCCCGGCGGGCCACCTCGGCGTCGTCGCGGCCGACGGCGATCACGAGCGCGACCGAGCGGACGACCTCGGCCGGGTCGCGGCCGATCGCGTGGCACGCGGCGTCGACGCGCGCGAACTGCGCCGCCACCACGTCCATCGGCGAGAAGCCCACGTTGAACTCGGCGGCGAAGCGGGCCGCGAGCTCGGGCGTGCGCTTCTTGCCGTGCCCACCGACGATCACCGGCGGGTGCGGCCGCTGCACCGGCTTGGGCAGGGCGGGCGAGTCGGTGACGGTGTAGTGCTGCCCGGCGAACGAGTACCGCTCCCCCGGCGGCGTGCTCCACAGCCCGGTGACGATCTCGAGCTGCTCGGTGAGCCGGTCGAACCGCTCGCGCACGTCGGGGAACGGGATGCCGTAAGCGGCGTGCTCCGCCTCGAACCACCCGGCGCCCAGCCCCAGCTCCACCCGGCCACCGGACATCTGGTCGGCCTGGGCCACCGCGATGGCGAGCGGCCCCGGCAGCCGGAACGTGGCCGAGTTCACGAGCGTGCCCAACCGGATCCGCGACGTCTCGCGCGCCAGCCCGGCGATCGTCAGCCACGAGTCCGTCGGTCCGGGCTCACCGGACGCCCCGCCCATCGCCAGGAAGTGGTCGGACCGGAAGAACGCGTCGTAGCCCGCCGCCTCGGCGGTCGTCGCGACGCGCAGCTGGTCGTCGTAGCTGGCCCCCTGCTGGGGCTCGATGAAGATCCTCAGGTCCACGCCGCGAACCTACGCCGCCCGGCGTGCAGCTGCGGTGCAACCCCTGAGCCCCTCGCCGACGGGGCGTAGCCTGGGGCCGTGACGATCGCACCGGAGGGCCGCAAGCTCCTGCGCCTCGAGGTCCGCAACAGCCAGACCCCGATCGAGCGCAAGCCGTCCTGGATCCGCACGAAGGCCCGCACCGGCCCGCAGTACACCGAGCTCAAGTCGCTGGTGCGCTCGGGCGGGCTGCACACGGTGTGCGAGGAGGCCGGCTGCCCCAACATCTACGAGTGCTGGGAGGACCGGGAGGCGACCTTCCTCATCGGCGGTGAGCAGTGCACCCGCCGCTGCGACTTCTGCCAAATCGACACCGGCAAGCCGGCCGAGCTCGACCGCGACGAGCCGCGCCGCGTCGCCGAGTCGGTGCGCGCCATGGGGCTGCGCTACTCCACGGTCACCGGGGTGGCCCGCGACGACCTGCCCGACGGCGGGGCATGGCTGTACGCCGAGACCGTGCGCCAGATCCACGCGCTCAACCCGGGCACCGGCGTCGAGCTCCTGATCCCCGACTTCAACTCCCGCGACGACCAGCTGGCCGAGGTGTTCGGCTCCCGGCCCGAGGTGCTCGCGCACAACCTGGAGACCGTGCCGCGGATCTTCAAACGGATCCGCCCCGCGTTCCGCTACGAGCGCTCGCTCGAGGTGATCACCAAGGCGCGGGCCGCAGGCCTGGTCACCAAGTCCAACCTCATCCTCGGCATGGGCGAGACGCCCGACGAGGTCACCGCCGCGCTGCGCGACCTGCACGACGCCGGCTGCGAGATCGTCACGATCACCCAGTACCTGCGCCCGTCGGTGCGCCACCACCCCGTCGAGCGCTGGGTCAAGCCGGAGGAGTTCGTCGAGCACGCCAAGGCGGCCGAGGAGATGGGCTTCGCGGGCGTGATGGCGGGGCCGCTCGTGCGCTCGTCCTACCGGGCGGGGCGGCTCTACGCGCAGACCATCGCCCACCGCGGCGAGGAGCTGCCGCCCCAGCTCGCCCACCTCGCGGCGGAGGGCCCGGCCGCGCAGGAGGCGAGCTCGCTGCTGGCGCGCTGAGCCGTCCGGCTCCCACCCCGTATCCTCGACGCCATGGCCGGTGGGAAGCCCGACAAGGAAGCGAAGAAGGCCGCCAAGCGCGCGCGGCGCGAGGCGTCCAGGGCGCGCTACAAGCAGATCTGGCAGGCGTTCCAGATGCAGCGCCGCGAGGACAAGGCGCTGCTGCCGCTGATGATCGGCGCGCTGCTGGTGTCGATCGCGGTCTTCTTCGGGATCGGGCTGATCTTCGACCTGCACTGGATCCTGCTGCCGCTCGGCATCGCCGTCGGCGTGCTGGTGGCGGTCAGCATCTTCGGGCGGCGCGTCCAGCGCAACGTCTTCAGCAAGGCCGAGGGGCAACCGGGCGCCGCCGGCTGGGCGCTGGACAACCTGCGCGGCCAGTGGCGGGTCACCCCCGGCGTCGCGGGCACCACCCACCTCGACGCCGTCCACCGGGTCATCGGCCGGCCGGGCATCATCCTCGTCGCCGAGGGCGCCCCGCACCGGGTGCGCGGCCTGCTCGCGCAGGAGAAGAAGCGCACCGCGCGCGTCGCGGGCACCACGCCGATCTACGACGTGATCGTCGGCAACGACGAGGGCCAGGTGCCGCTGCACAAGCTGCAGCGCTACCTCATGAAGCTGCCGCGCAACATCAGCCGCCAGGAGATGGACCAGCTGGAGACGCGCCTGTCCGCGCTCGGCAACCGCGCCGCGGCCATGCCGAAGGGCCCCCTGCCCACCGGCGCGAAGATGCGCAGCGTCCAGCGCACCGTCCGCCGCCGCTGACGGTCCGCTCCGCTGACGATCCGCTGTCCGGTGCCCGGTGCCGCGCTAGGCGCGGCTGCGGACCACGACCGTGCGGGTCGCGCGGTCGTGCCAGCCGCGGCCGTCCTCGTCCCGGGCCAGCGCGGGCAGCACGAGCGCGATGAGGGCCGTCCGCAGCAGCGCACGGGGCACCCCGATCACCGCGGCGGAGTCCAGCGACGCCACCCGGATGCCGAGCGCCGTCATCCCCGCGCTGGCGCCGAACACGGCCACCGGCACCGCCGTGAGCAGGTACCAGACCCCGAGCACCCACCAGCCGAGGTCGGGGTCGCCGAGCGCGTTCGGCCCGGTGACCAGCGCCGCGATCCCGTACGCCAGCAGCCAGTCGACGGCGAGCGCCGCGAACCGGCGGCCCATCCCCGCCACCGAGCTGGCTCCCTCGGCCGGCAGCCCCAGCCGCTCCCCCGGGTACCGCCCGCCCTCCTGCGCCGCGGCGCCGGGCAGCCAGGACTCGATCCAGCGGGCCATAGGCCCAGCCTATGCGGTGTGACGAGGACCCGTGCGGCCGGCGACGCCGTTAACGTCTGCGAAACGAACGAGTGACCGCTGGGCAACAACGCCCCCATAGGTTCGCCGTCGACGAAGCCAGAACGGCCCCACCAGGCATGTCATGAAGGAGTACCTGGGTGTTCAGCAACTCCGAAGAGGTCCTGAAGTACATCTCGGACGAGGGTGTCGAGTACATCGACATCAGGTTCTGCGACCTCCCTGGAGTGATGCAGCACCTCACCGTCCCCGTCGCCAACGCCGCTGACATGCTCGAGAACGGCGTGGCCTTCGACGGATCGTCCGTGCGCGGCTTCCAGGCCATCAACGAGTCCGACATGGCGCTGTTCCCGGACCCGGCGACCGCCCGGCTCGACCCGTTCCGCAAGCACAAGACGTTGAACATCAACTTCTTCGTGCACGACCCGATCACGGGTGAGCCCTACAGCCGCGACCCGCGCAACGTCGCCCGCAAGGCCGAGCAGTACCTGCGCGCCTCCGGCATCGCCGACACCGCCTACGTGGGACCCGAGGCCGAGTTCTACATCTTCGACTCGATCCGCTTCGGCTCCAACCCGCAGGAGACCTTCCACCACATCGACTCCGTCGAGGGCTGGTGGAACACCGGCCGCGAGGAGCCGGGTGGCAACCTCGGCTACAAGGTCAACTACAAGGGTGGCTACTTCCCGGTGCCGCCGGTCGACCACTACGCCGACCTGCGCGCCGACATCGTCACCAACATGACCAGGATGGGCTTCACCGTCGAGCGGGAGCACCACGAGGTCGGCACCGCGGGCCAGGCGGAGATCAACTACAAGTTCAACACCCTGCTCCACGCCGCCGACGACATCATGCTGTTCAAGTACATCGTCAAGAACACGGCGTGGGAGCACGGCAAGACCGCGACGTTCATGCCGAAGCCGCTGTTCGGCGACAACGGCTCGGGCATGCACGTGCACCAGTCGCTGTGGAAGGACGGGGAGCCGCTCTTCCACGACGAGTCCGGCTACGGCGGCCTGTCCGACACCGCCCGCTACTACATCGGCGGCCTGCTGCACCACGCGCCGAGCCTGCTGGCCTTCACCAACCCGACGGTGAACTCCTACCACCGCCTGGTGCCGGGCTTCGAGGCCCCGGTGAACCTGGTCTACTCGGCCCGCAACCGCTCGGCCTGCATCCGGGTGCCGATCTCCGGCAGCAGCCCGAAGGCCAAGCGCATCGAGTTCCGCTGCCCCGACTCGTCCGGCAACCCGTACCTCGCGTTCTCCGCGATGGTCATGGCCGGCCTCGACGGGATCAAGAACAAGATCGAGCCGCCGGCCCCGGTCGACAAGGACCTCTACGAGCTGCCGCCGGAGGAGGCCAAGGACATCCCGCAGGTGCCCTCCAGCCTCTCCGAGGTCATCGACCGGCTCGAGGCCGACCACGACTACCTGCTCGAGGGTGGCGTGTTCACCCCCGACCTGATCGAGACGTGGATCTCCTACAAGCGGGAGAACGAGATCGACCCGCTGCGGCTGCGCCCGCACCCGTACGAGTTCGCGCTCTACTACGACGTCTGATCGTCGGGTGGAGGCCCGGCTCCGGTTCCGTCCTCGGACGGTCCGGGGCCGGGCCTTCGGCGTGTTCGCGCCCGGTCACGCCGAGGTCGTCACCTTCCACAGGTAGCCGTCGGGGTCGCTGGAGTAGCCGTCCGTCGCCGAACGTGCACCGGACACGAAACCGGGATAGTCCTGCTCGACCACGCAGCCGAGGCCGTCCACGGAGAACTTCCCGGCGCGGTCGCCGTCCGAGACGCCGCGCAGGATGACGCTCACCTGCACAGCCACGGTCGCTCCAGCGGGTCGGTTGCGTGCGACCGCCCCGCACCACGAGCCACGCTAGGGCCACGCGGTCGACCTGCGCTTCACGATTCCTGACCGGTCGAGCCCGCGCTGTACGGCGGCGAAGGTGTCCCCCGGCGTGCTGTTGAAGGCGATCGCGGCGCCGGGGACGCGGCGGTGCACGAGGTTGACGACGTCCTCGAACAGCTCCAGCTGGTCCTCGTCCTTGCGTATGCCGCCGCCGACCAGCACCACGTCCCACGGCCCGCGGTCGAGCGCCGCGGCGACGACCGCCGCGACGTCGTCGCTCCCGTCGAGGCCGACCAGGCAGCTCTCGGCCGCGATGCCGGCGTCGGCGAACCGCGCCATCTCGGCGTCGATCGCCCGGGCCACCGGGGCGGGGTCCCACGGCCCCGGCACGCGGTAGGGGTCGAGGCCGATGATCAGGACCCGCGGCGCTCCCGGTGTGGCGTCCACCCGCTCACGCTAGCGCCGCTCTAGGTTCGTCCACCATGGACGCCACCGCGATCAGGCATCGGTTCGTCGACGCGCACGGCCTGCGGATGCACGTGGCCGAGGCCGGTCCGGACGACGGGCCCGTCGTGCTGCTGCTGCACGGGTTCCCCGAGTGCTGGTACTCGTGGCGCCACCAACTGGGGGCCCTCGCATCGGCCGGCTTCCACGCGGTGGCCCCCGACCAGCGCGGCTACGCGCGCACCGACGCGCCCGCCGCGATCGAGGACTACACGATCCTCCACCTGGTGGGCGACGTGGTCGGACTGCTGGACGCCCTCGGGGCCGAGCGGGCGATCGTCGTCGGGCACGACTGGGGCGCCCCCGTCGCCTGGCACACCGCGCTGCTGCGGCCCGACCGCGTGCGCGGGGTCGTCGGCCTGTCGGTGCCGCCCCGCCCCCGCGGCCCGGCGCGCCCCACCGAGGTGTTCGCCAGCCGCTTCGGCCCCGGCTACTACATGCTGTACTTCCAGACCCCCGGGGTCGCCGACGCCGAGCTGGCGGCCGACCCCCGCACCACGTTCCGGCGGCTGCTCGCGGCCACGTCGGGCGGCACCGCCCCGCCGCGGCCCGTCGTCGAACCCGGCGGCGGTTTCCTCGGCTTCCTGCCGGAGCCGGATGCCCTCCCGGCCTGGCTGACCGAGCAGGACATCGACACCTACGTCGACGAGTACCGCGACCGCGGGTTCACCGGCGGGCTCAACTGGTACCGCAACCTCGACCGCAACTGGGAGCTCACCGGCGCGTGGTACGAGACGCCGATCACCCGGCCCGCCCTGTTCCTCGCGGGCGAGCACGACCTCGTGATCGCCGGCATCCCCCGCGACGCGCTCCTCGACGCGCTGCGCGCCGGTCTCCCGGACCTGCGCGGCGCCACGATCCTGCCGGACTGCGGCCACTGGACCCAGCAGGAACGCCCCGAGGAGGTCAGCGCCGCGATCGTGGAGTTCGCCCGCAGCGTCGACTGACGGCCTAGAGACCGGCGCCGAGCGCCCGCAGCAGCCGGGCGAGCTCGGCGCGGTCGCCCGGCGACAGGTGGGCGACGAGCCGCTCCTCGGCCGCGAGGAACTCGGCGATGTCGCGGTCGATCCGCTCCCGGCCCGCGGGCGTGAGCTCGACGGCCGTGGTGTGCCCGCCCGAGGTGCGCCGGGTCTGCACGAACCCGGCGGCCTCGGCCCGGGCCACCCGCTGGCTGATCGCGCCGCCCGTGACGAGGCACGCCTGCGCGAGCTCGGCCGGGCTCAACCGGAACGGCGCCCCCGTCCGACGCAGCGTGGCGAGCAGGTCGAACGTGGCGCTGTCGATGCCGAGCGCCGCGAGGGTGCGCCTGCGGTGGTCGGCGAATGCCTTCGCGATGCGCAGGACGCGCGCCACCACCCCGATCGCCGACGTGGGCACGTCCGGGCGCTCGCGCGCCCACTGGTCGGCGATCTCGTCCACCGCGTCGCGCTCGTCGTGGCCCACGCCACGAACTTTAGCTCTAAAGACTTTGCTACCGTCGTGGCGTCCCAGTCTTTAGACCTAAAGAGGAGACGTCATGGCACGGACCGCAGTGGTGACCGGCGGTGCGACGGGGATCGGGCGCGCGGTCGCCGCCGAGCTCGTCAAGGACGGCGCCGCGGTCACGATCGTCGGGCGCAGGCGCGACGTCCTCGCGGCGACGGCGGCCGAGATCGGCGCGGAGGCGGTGCCGTTCGACGCCGCCGACCCCGCCGCCGTCGCGGCCGCGCTGCCGCGGCTGCCCGAACGCGTCGACGTGCTGGTCAACGCCGCGGGCGCCAACACCGACCTGGGAGCGGCCGACCGGCCGGCGGACGAGCTCGAAGCGACCCGCGCATCGTGGCTGGCCAACTTCGAGGCGAACGTGCTCACCGCGGTGCTCGTGACGACCGCCCTGCTGCCGCGGATCGCCGACGGCGGCCGGATCGTCAACCTCGGCTCGGTGACCGCGCGCGCGGGCGGCGGCAGCTACGGCGCCGTCAAGGCCGCCCTCGAACCCTGGACCAGCGAGCTGGCGTTCCAGCTCGGGAAGCGGGGCATCACGGCGAACGTCGTCTCCCCCGGCCCGACCGAGGGCACCGGCTTCTTCGGCGGTGCCGACTTCCCTCCCGCGCGGCGCGCGTTCGCCGAGAGCCGCAGCGCCGACGGCAGGCTCGGCCGGGCCGAGGAGGTCGCCGCCCTCGTCGCGTTCGTGGCCTCACCGCGGGCCTCCCACATCACCGGCCAGGTGCTGCACGTCAGCGGCGGCATGCACCTCGGCCGGTGAGGTCAGGCGCCGGGTTCTGCGGAAGCCGGCGCCACCGCCCCCCGCGCCCCCGACCGCGGATCCGGCCGGGGCGTGAGCGCGAGCTCGCCCGGCCGCTCCGGATCGTTGGCGGCGCGCACCGCGGCCTCGACGAGCCCGTGGTCCGGGGAGAGGTGGCAGACCGGGTCGGTGTGCGCCGGGTCGCCGGTGAGCAGGAACGCCTGGCAGCGGCAGCCGCCGAAGTCGACCTCGCGGCGCTCGCAGCTGCGGCACGGTTCGGGCATCCAGTCGGTTCCGCGGAACCGGGTGAACAGCGGCGAGGACTCCCAGATCCACCTCACCGCGTGCTCGCGCACGTTCGCGCGGGGCAGGGGCAGCTCGTGGGCGGCGAGGCACGGCAGCGCGTCGCCGTTGGGCGTGACGACGAGCTGGCGGCTCGCCCACCCGCCCATGCACGGCTTCGGGTAGCGCTCGTAGTAGTCGGGGAGGATCCACAGGATCTGCATCCGATCCCGCAGGCGCTCCCGCGCGGCCCGCACCACCGCCTCGGCGCGCTCCAGCTGCGCCCGGCTCGGCAGGAGGGCCTCCCGGTTGCGCCACGCCCACCCGTAGTACTGGGTGTTGGCCAGCTCGACGCGGTCGGCGCCCATCTCCTCGACGAGGCGGAGTATCCCGTGGATGCGGTCGAGGTTCTGCCGGTGCAGCACCACGTTCACCGTCAGCGGCCAGCCCATCTCCTTGACCGTGCGCGCCGCGGCGAGCTTGCGCTCGAAGGAGGGCGTGCCGGCGAGCTCGTCGGACCGGACCGGCTCGTCGGCCTGCACGCTGATCTGGACGTGGTCGAGGCCGGCGTCGCGCAGCTGCTCGGCGCGGGCGGCCGAGAGGCCGAGCCCGCTGGTGACGAGGTTCGAGTACATCCCCAGATCGCGGCCGGTCCGCACCAGCTCGACGACGTCGCGGCGGCGCAGCGGCTCACCGCCGGACAGGTGCAGCTGCAGCGCGCCGAGGTCGCGGGCCTCGGTGAACACCCGCTGCCACTCCCCGGTGGACAGCTCGTCCCGGTAGTGGGCGAGCTCGATCGGGTTGGAGCAGTACGCGCAGTGCAGCGGGCAGTCGTAGGTGAGCTCGGCGAGCAGGGCGAACGGCCCGTCAACGGTCATCGCGCTCGACCTCCACGCAGCGCCGGCCGACCAGGCCCGCGAGGAACTCCCGCACGTCGGCGTCGACGACCTTCGAGTAGCGGGAGCCCAGGTCGGCCACGATGTCGGCCACGGTGCGCTCACCGTCGCACAGCTCGACGATCGCCGTGCCGGTCGCGTTCAGCACGACGACGGTCTCCGGTGACAGCAGGACGTGCCGCTGCCTGGCCCGGTCGAAGGTGAGGCGGACCCCGCGGGCCAGGCGCGGCCGGTCGCCCGCGTCAATCCGGGTAGGCACGGTCGATGGCATCCAGCACGCTCCACAGGACGTCGTTCTTGAACGCGAGCGCGGCCACCGCGGCGGCCTGCTCGGCCGGGGTGCGGCAGTGCTCGGTCACGATCTCCAGCGCGTGCTCGGCGTCACGGGGCGCCTGGGTGAGCCGCGCCCGGAAGTAGGCGAGCCCGGACGGGTCGATCCACGTGTAGTGCTTCTCGAACGCCGCGAGCCGCTGCGCCATGAGGTCCGGTGCGAACAGCTCGGTCAGCGACGACGCGACCGCCTCGACCCACGGCCGGGTGCGGGCGAACGTCACGTAGGCGTCGACGGCGAACCGCACGCCCGGCACGACGTGCCGTTCGTCCAGGACCTCCTCCCGGGTGAGCCCGACGGCCTCGGCGAGGCGCAGCCAGGCCTCGATCCCGCCCTCCCCCTCGGCCGCGCCGTCGTGGTCGACGATGCGGCGGATCCAGCGGCGGCGCACGTGCGGCAGCGGGCAGTTGGACAGGATCGCCGAGTCCTTGCGCGGGATGTTGGCCTGGTAGTAGAAGCGGTTGGCCACCCAGCCCCGCAGCTGCTCGGGGCGCAGCGACCCCTCGTTCATCCGCCGGTGGAACGGGTGCAGCGAGTGGTATCGCTCGGACTGGGCGCGCAGCGAGGCCACGAACTCGTCGGCGGCGAGGGCTGCCGTCATATCTGGATCTCCATGCCGTCCACGGCCACCTCCATGCCGTGGTCCTCGACGATGCGCCGCTCCCGCGAGTCGTCGAGGAGGACCGGGTTGGTGTTGTTGACGTGGATGTAGATCTTGCGCGGGATCGGCAGCGGGGCGAGCTGCACGAGGCTCCCGCTGGGGCCGTCGATGGGCAGGTGCCCCATGTCGCGCGAGGTCTTCTGCGCCAGGCCGAGCGCGATCAGCTCGTCGTCGCTCCAGCAGGTGCCGTCGACGAGCAGGCAGGAGCAGCCCTCCAGCTGGTCGCGCACGGGGGTGAGGGCCTGCACGACCGGCAGGTGGACGGCCGTCCGCCCGGTGCGCTCGTCGGTCAGTCGGTAGCCGACGACCCGGCCCTTCTCGGTGCTGGAGCCGAACCGCGCCGGCTTGCTCGTCGGCACGTCGAAGGCCCGGAACGACAGGCCGTCGGTCAGCGTGGCCTCCGCGTCGGGGACCACCGGGTGCCAGCGCACCGGGCAGTAGGCCTCGAGCGTGCGCAGGATCGCCGTGCCGTCGGCGAGCGTGGAACGCACGGCCTCGGTGCAGTGCACGTCGACGCCACGGCCCTCCCGCAGGAGCAGCAGGCCCAGCGTGTGGTCGAGCTCGGCGTCGGTGAGCAGCACGCCCTGCAGCGGCGTGGTGCGCCCCGCGCGCGGGCGCAGCGCGGGGAACGCCTCGATCTGGGTCAGGACGTCGGGCGATGCGTTGAGCAGGAACCAGTGCCGCCGGTCGGCGCTCACCGCCACCGACGACTGCGTGCGGGGCCGGCACGGCCTGCTGCCGTCCCGCACCGCCCGGCAGCACGGACAGTCGCAGTTCCACTGCGGGAACCCGCCACCCGCCGCCGACCCCAGCACGCGGATCCACACGTCGTGCTCCCCTCCCACCGGGGGGCGCCGCGGACGGCGCCCCCCGTTGCCCGATGTCAGTCGTCCATCCGGGCGACGTACATCGTCACCTCGGGCGCGCACGCGAACTCTTCGAACTCAGGGGTCTCCCATTCGGTGAGCTCCACGGGTGTCACCTCCTTCCGTCGCTGGATCGCGGGTGGCGCCGACTCACTCCGGGAGTGCGAAGGCGATCAGCGCGCTGCCGTGGCCGGCGCCGAGCATCCCGGGCAGGAAGCCCTCGGCCCAGCCGCCCCAGCCGACGGGGACGGCGACGTACTGCCGCCCGTCCACGCTGTAGGTCGAGGGGCTGCTGTGGTGGCCGCTGCCGCACTGGAACGACCACAGCTCCTCGCCGGAGCGCGCGTCGAGCGCCACGAACTCGCCGGTCGGCTTGCCCGCGAACACGAGGTCGCCGCCGGTGGCGAGCGTCGACGCGCACATCGGCAGGTCGTTGCGGTAGCGCCACTTCTCGTCGCCGCTCGCGTCGAACGCGCTGATCGACCCCCGCATGTCCTCGATGTCGACCTGAACGCCCGCGCCCCAGTACGGGATGCTCTCCTTGAACTCGCGACGGCGGCGCGTCGCGGTCGCCCCGGTGTCCTGCACCGGCACGTAGAACAGCTCCGTCCTCGGGCTGTAGGACGCGTGGGTCCATTCCTTCGCCCCGGCCGGGCCCGGGTAGAAGTGGACCGGCTCGCCCTCCTTGTCCGGGTAGATCTTCGGCGTCACCTGGCCGTCGCGGGTGATCGCACCCCAGGTGATGCGGTCCACGAACGGGGTGATGCTGACCCGCTCGCCGTTGGTGCGGTCGAGGACGAAGAAGTACCCGTTCTTGTCGAAGTGGCCGAGCAGCTTGCGCCCCTGCGACTCGAACAGGATGCACTCGGAGATGCTGTCGTAGTCCCACACGTCGTGCGGGGTGCACTGGTAGTGCCAGCGGATCTGCCCGCTGTCGACGTCGACGGCGACGATGCTGTCGGTGAAGAGGTTGTCGCCGGGGCGCACCTCGCCGTCGAAGTCGGGCGCCGGGTTGCCGGTGCCCACGTACAGCAGGTTCGTCTCCGGGTCGAACGTGCTGGTCAGCCAGCAGTTCGCGCCACCGCGCGCCCACGCCTCGCCGTCGGCGGGCCAGGTCTCCGAGCCCGGCTCACCCGGCTTGGGCACCATGTAGCAGCGCCAATGGTGCTCGCCGGTGTCGACGTCGAACGCGTCCATGTGGCCGCGCACCCCGAACTCACCGCCGGAGCTGCCGACGATGACCATGTTCTTCACGACCAGCGGGGCGACCGTGGCGCTCTCGCCTGCCCGCACATCCCCGTAGGTCTTGTCCCACACCTTCCTGCCGTTGGTGGCGTCCAGCGCCAGCACGTGGGCGTTGGCGGTGACGAAGAAGACCTTCCCCTTCGCCACGGCGACCCCGCGGTTGACGTTCCCGCAGCACAGGGACACGTCGAACGGGATGGCGTGCTTGTAGCGCCAGATCTCCCGGCCCGTCTTCGCGTCGATGGCCCACATCCAGCCGTCCCAGCCGGAGCAGAACATGACCCCGTCGACGACGATCGGCGTGGCCTCGAACGAGTAGGTCGACGCCCCCGCGATCAGGCCGGTGGTGCCGGCCTGGAACACCCAGGCCGGGGTGAGGCGCTTGACGTTGTCGGTGTTGATCTGGTCGAGCGGGCTGTAGCGCTTGCCGTCGTAGGCGCCGTAGTAGGTGAGCCAGTTGTGCGGCTCGTCCTCACGGGCCCTCAGGATGCGCTCGTAGGTGACCCCTTCCACAACGGGAGGGGCGACATCGGCGCCGGGGGTCTTGTAGTTGAGCAGGCCCTGGTCGATGGCCTCGCCCGCGTCGGCGTAATCGGCTGTCGTCATGTCCTGTCCTCCTCCCTACGGCCGCGGCTGCTCGGGTCGGTCGAGCTTGGCCTCCGGGGGTACCTCGCCGAGCACGACGATCGCCCCGGTGAGCCCTCGCCCCTCGTCGTTGCCGGTCGGCGAGCTGAACCAGTAGTAGCCGGGACCGTCCAGGTTGAGCTTCGCGCGTCCCCTGGAGTGGTTGACCAACCAGATGAACTTGCGGTCGCCGTTGCTGGGCAGGAGCGCGCAGTGCGTGTTCCTGTCGTCGTTGATGAGCGTCAGCTCGAGATCACCGCCGTGCGGCATGACCAGGACCGACGGGTCCCAGCACAGCTCGTCGGGATTGATCCGGACGGTCGCCTCCATCGTGCCGTCGGACCGCTCGGTCGCCTGGGCGATGTTTCCCGTCGCCAGCACCCGACCCAGCGCGGCCTTGTTCTGGCCGTCCAGGCCGAGCTTGCTGAGCAGGGCTGATCGCTCCTGCGCTGTACTCGTCACCGGCTCCACCTCCTCGTAGGAACACTTCGTCGACGTCGCTCGCCGCGGCGGCGGTCATGGGTCCTCGGGTTTGAGCAGGACCTTCAGGTAGCCCTCGGCCTGCCGCTCGACGCTGTCGTAGGCGTCGGGTGCCTTGGCGAGGGGAAGCTCGTGGGAGACGAGGAACCCGGGGCTCGCCCTGCCCTGGGTGATCAGGTCGCGCAGCTGGCGGTCGTAGCGCTTGACGCTCGCCTGCCCGCACGCCACGCGCAGGCCCTTCTCGAACAGCACGTCGAACGGCAGCGGCAACCGGCCGAGGTCCGGTGGGGCGCAGTGGCAGGGCACGCCGATGGTGCCCGTGGGGCGCACGACCTGCACGAGCAGGTTCAGCGCCTCGTTGGTGGTCGGTCCTCCGGCGAGGCGGTGGCCGGTCCCGTCGATCCCCCGGTCGGCGCCCTCGCCGCCGGTGAGGTCCATGACCTGCTCGACCGGGTCGCCGTCGGCGATGTCGATCCCGACCGCGCCGATCCGCTCCGCCACGGTGAGCCGGTCGGGGACGCGGTCGAGCACGAGGACCCGGGAGGCGCCGCGCAGCAGGGCGGAGTAGGACGCCATGAGCCCGAGCGGTCCGGCGCCGAACACGGCGACGGTCTCGCCCGGCGACACACCCGCGAGCTCGCACCCGTGGTAGCCGGTGGGGAAGACCTCGGCGAGCAGCGCGTAGTCCGCCTCGTGGTCGAGCCCCCGCGGCAGGAGCACGCAGTTGTAGTCCGCGTACGGCACCCGCACGTACTCGGCCTGGCCGCCGGGGTGCGGCCCGATCGCGGAGTTGCCGCACACGCCGAGCGCGACGCCGTGCGGGTTCGTCGTGAGGCAGAACCCGCTCGTGCCCGCGACGCAGTTCTTGCAGAAGCCGCAGGCGATCGTGCACGGCACCACCACCCGGTCGCCCAGCTCGAGGCCGGTGACGGCGCTGCCGACGTCCTCGACGACGCCGACGACCTCGTGCCCGAAGACGGTGCCCGGCTCGGCCGGGCTGCGGCCCTCGTAGACGTGCAGGTCGGAACCGGAGATGCCGGTCGACGTGATGCGCACGACCACGTCGTTCGGGTGCTCGATGCGCGGGTCCGGAACCTCTTCGACGGCGACGTCGAAGGGTTTCCGGTACACGACTGCCCGCATACGGACCCCTCACCCTGTCGTGGCCGTCGTTCGTGCGTTCAGACCTGTGAGCGAGGCCACTCGCTCGTTAGCCTGGGTTCTGCCTCGGTGTGGCGGCGGGCATCCGGGCGGCGTTCATCAGGTCGGCCTCCCACGGTGCGCCTGGTGATCTCCGATCCTGGAGCGCCTGGTCGGTCACCGACAGGGAGGTGGGATGAACGGCGCCAAGAGCCCAACGAACGGGGCGCTCGCCGCAACGAGCGGCGTGGCACTCGCCGAGGACGACCTCCGGGCCACCACCCAGGCCTGGGAACGCTTCGCCACCGGGGCCGAGTCGGTCGACGGGGTGCGCCCCGAGATCCTCATGTCCTGGTACCGCTGCCGCGAGGAGTACGAGGTGGACCCGCGCCTGGACCGCGCACCACCCGCGGCCGAGGTGACCACGCACTCGATCGACCACGACGTCGTGTACGCCGAGCTGGGTGGGATGGCGGCCTCGGCGGCCCGCGAGGTGGATGGCCTCGACGGCATCGTCACGGTGGCCGACGGCGGGGGGCGGATCCTCGCGACGTGGGGCAGCAGGCGGCTCCTGCACCAGGCCGCCGACAGCAACCTCGCCCCGTGGTCGACCTGGTCGGAGTGGGCGAGCGGCACCAACGGCATGGGCACCGCCCTGGAGAGCCACCGCCCGGTGCTGGTGCGCGGTCCCGAGCACTGGTGCCAGGGCTTCCACAACTGGGTGTGCGCGGGCGTCGCGGTCCGCGACGTCGTCACCCAGGAGCCGCTGGCGGTGCTCAACGTCTCCTGCTGGAAGTCCGACCTCTCCCCGGAGGTGGTGCCCTGGCTGGGCAAGGTCGCCGCGTCCACCGAGGCCAAGCTGCGGCAGCGGGCCCACCAGGGCGGGGTGCTGCTCGCGGCGGCGCTGCGCGACCTGCGCGTGGCGCCCGAGACCGGCCTGGCCGCAGTCGACCTCGCCGGGAACGTCGTGCTGGCCAACAGCGAGGCCGCCGTGCTGCTGGGCACGCCCGCCGACCAGCCCGCCTACTCACCCGCGCACCGCTACCAGCCGCAGGTCCCGGCGTTGCCGGTGCTCGTGCGGCGGGCGGTCGAGCGGGCGCGCAAGGATCCCGACTGGACCGGGTCGACGCAGGTCTACGTGCCGTTCCTCGACCTCACCGTCCCGCTGGTGGTCCGGCCGGTGTTCACCGGGAGCCAGCTGATCGGCATGCTGCTCGCGTTCGGCTCGGCCAAGGGCGACCACGGCTGCAACCAGCCGGCGGGCTACCTCGTCCCCACCACGACGTCGGGCCCGTTGCCGAACCGGGTCGTCGGGATGCGCGACGACCGCTGGGTGCTGCTCGACCCCCGCGAGATCCGGTACGCGGAGGCCGACCACAACACCGTGTGGCTGACCACGGACCAGGGGCGCATGGTGGCCGCGACGCGGGGGCTCGACCGGCTCGAGCAGCAGCTCGAGGACAAGGGCTTCCTGCGCGTCCACCGCCGGTTCCTGGTGAACCTCGGGCGGGTGCGGGAGGTCGAGCAGGGGTTCAAGGGCGCGCTCTTCCTGGCCACCGACGCCCGCACGCGCGAGACGGTGCCGGTCTCGCGCCGGCACGCGTCGCAGCTGCGTCAGGCGTTCGGCCTGTAGAGCGCGCCCGCGCTCAGAGCTTGAGCAGCACGTTCGAGCAGGTCGACAGCTCGATGCCCTTCTCGTCGACGTCGAGGCTGGTCACCACGCCGTCCTCGATGATCGCCGCGTAGCGCTTCGAGCGCGTCCCGAGCCCGAAGCCGCTGCCGTCCATCTCCAGGCCCATGGCCGCGGTGAACTCGCAGTTGCCGTCGGAGAGCAGCAGGATGTCGTCGCCGACGCCGTGGGCCTTGCCCCACGCGTCCATCACGAACGGGTCGTTGACCGCGACGCAGGCGATCGTCGTGACGCCCTTGGCCTTGAGCTCCCCCGCCCGCTCGACGAAGCCGGGCAGGTGGACGTTGGAGCACCCGGGCGTGAACGCGCCCGGCACGGCGAACAGCACGACCTTGCCGCTGCCGAGCACCTCCCCGCTCTTGACGACCTTCGGACCCTCCGGGGTCATCGTGCGCAGCTCGGCGTCGGGGATGCGGTCACCAACGGAGATCGTCATGCGCTCAACCTACGCCGGTCGCTCCGCGCGCTCCGCGAGCGCGTGAGCCGCGCCACGCGGCACCACGACGACCGGCACCGGCGCGTGCCGGGTGATCCGCGACGAGCGCGACCCGATGAACACCCGCTCGAGCGGTCCCGCCGTGCTGGAGCCGACGGCGAGCAGGTCGCCGTCGGTCCAGCCGATGTCCTCGATCGCCGCCGCCCAGTCGGTGCCGTGCCCCACCGCCGCGGTGATCTCGGGCGGGCGCTGCGGCAGGCGCTCGACCTGGCCGAGGACGGCCCGCTGGGCCCGCCCGACGTCCGCGAGCCACGCGCCGGCCACGGCGTCCTCGGCCCGCGAGCCGACCCCGGCGGTGAGCGGGGGGCGCGGGCGCACCGCGAACGACGCCACCCGCAGCGCCGCCCCGGCCCGCGCGGCCACCCCGGCGACGGCGACGACGAGCTCGTCGGCCCCCTCCGTGGCGCCGTACGCGACCGTCACCCGGCGGACGACGGCGCCGTCGCGGCAGCGGAACCCGCGGGGCCCGAGCACCACCGGTATCGGCGAGCTGTGCAGCAGCCGGTCGGCGACGCTGCCGAACGCGACGCGGCCGAGCACCCCGGCGGTGGACGAGCCGAGCACGAGCAGCCGGGCCCCGTGCTCGGCGGCCACGTCCAGCAGGCCGGCCGCGGTCGACCCCGCCCTCCGGACGGCGAACGAGGCGGGCCTGTCGTCCGGCACCACCGTGCGGGCCTCGTCGATCGCCTCCTGCGCGCTGCGGTCGAGGTAGGCCTGGTACTCCGCGTCGATCCGCGCCATCCCGGGCGGCCACGGCGGCGGCACCACGGTGCACACGAGGAGGTCCTCGTCGAGCGAGCGGGCGAGCATCACCCCCAGGTGGATCGCGGTCCGCGCGCGCTCGTCGCGGGGCAGGCCGACGAGGATCGTCATCGCTAGGCCCCCGCCGCCTGCTCGCGCAGCCGCGAGTGCCGGATCCCGTAGGTGAAGTACCAGATGAGCACGGCGACGACCCAGACTGCGAAGACCCCGATCGTGACCGGCCGCAGGTCCTTGATGATCCAGAGGCAGCCGAGCACCGACAGGATCGGCGTGACCGGGTAGCCGGGGACGGTGAACCCGCGCGGCAGGTCGGGCGCGGTCCGGCGCAGGACGATCACGCCGATGGACACCACGAGGAAGGCGACGAGCGTGCCGATGCTCGTCATCTCAGCCAGGAAGTCGATCGGCAGGAACCCGGCGAGCAGCGCGATCGCGACCGCGACGACCACCGTGTTGTTCACCGGCGTCCTGGTGCGGGCGTGGACCCGCTCGAAGAAGGCCGGGAGCATCCCGTCGCGGCCGATGGCGAACAGGATGCGGGTCTGGCCGTAGAGCACCACGAGGGTGACGCTGAAGATCGACACGATGGCCCCGGCGGCGAGGACCGTGCCGGGCCAGCTGGCACCGACCACGTCCTGCAGGATCGCGGCGAGGCCCGCCTCCTGGCCGGCGAACATGCCCTGCGGCTGGGCGGCGACCGCGACGAGCGCGACCGCGACGTAGACGGTCGTGACGGTGACCAGGGCCAGCATGATCGCCAGCGGCATGTTCCGGCGCGGGTTCTTCACCTCCTCCCCCGCCGTCGACACGGCGTCGAGGCCCACGTAGGCGAAGAAGATGATCCCGGCCGCCCCGGTGACGCCGGCGAGGCCGAACGGCGCGAAGTCGGCGAGGTTGTCGGTGTTCCAGCCGGTGATGCCGATGATCACGAACATCACCAGCACGGCGACCTTGATCACCACCATGATCGCGTTGACCGTGGCCGACTCGCTCGCCCCCCGGATGAGCAGCAGCGCGCACAGCGCGATGAGCACCACGGCGGGCAGGTTGATCAACCCGCCGCCCTCCGGCGACTGCGCCAGCACGTCCGGGATGCGGACGCCGAGGACGTTGTCGAGCAGCTGGTTGAGGTACTGCGACCACCCCACCGCCACCGCCGCACCGGACACGCCGTACTCGAGCAGCAGGCAGGCGGCCACGCCCATGGCGACGACCTCCCCGAGCGTCGCGTAGGCGTAGGAGTACGACGACCCGGACACGGGGACCGCGCCGGCCAGCTCGGCGTAGCAGAGCGCGGTGAGGCCCGCGACGGCACCCGCGATGGCGAACGACCAGACCACCGCGGGCCCGGCGACCGGGACCGCCTCGCTCAGGATGAAGAAGATCCCCGTCCCGATCGTCGCGCCGACCCCGATCATCGTGAGCGGGAACAGCCCGATGGTGCGGGCGAGCTGCCCGCCGCCGTGGCCGTCGAGCCCGGTCTCCGCCGCCATGAGCTCGACCGGCTTGCGGCGCAGGGCCTGCTGGGTCCACGCGGCCATGGCCATCTCCTCGGTCGGGCTCACCACGATCCAGGTCGGGCGGGACGCGCGCGAGCCCCCGAACGGGGGCACGGCCCTGCCGCCGTGCAACCGCGACCATCCGTCCGGCTGATGGCGGGCAGACGGAATCGCTATTTCCGCACCCACGGCGGTGATCCCTACCGTGTGGCCCATGCCGCACCCGCTCACCGACCTCCCGGTCCGCACGGTCACCCGGCCCCCGGGGAGCGCGAGGCACCGGGTCAGCGCCGACGTCTGCGTCGTCGGCGCGGGCATCGCGGGCCTGTCCGCGGCGGTCGAGTCGGCCAGGCTGGGCCGCTCGGTGGTGCTGGTCGACGCGCTGCCGGTGCTCGGCGGGCAGATGGTCAACTCGCTGATCGGGCTGTTCTGCGGGGTCTTCGGCAACGCCCCGGACTACCGCCAGCTCACCCACGGGCTGTTCGACGACATCTTCGCCGACCTCGGCTCCACCGGCGACCTGTTCTACCGGCGCGGCCACACCATCACCGTGGGCTACGACGAGGTGCGCCTGGGCCGGTGGGTCGAGCAGACCGTGGCGGAGCACGGCATCCAGGCGGTGACGGGGGCGGTGATCGTCGGCGTGACCCGCTCGGCGGACCGGATCGACGCGGTCCGCTTCGCCACCCGCTACGGCGACCTCGAGGTCACCGCCACCGGGTTCGTCGACGCGAGCGGCGACGCGGCGCTGGCCTGGGAGGCGGGGCTGCCGTGCCGGCTGCCCGAGCGGGAGATCTACGGCAGCCAGCAGGTCGTCGTGGAGGACGTCGACGAGGACCGCCGCCCCGATCCCGGCGAGCTGGCCGCGCGGATCGGCGCGAAGGCCGCCGCGTTCGGCCTGGTGCGACACGACGGGCTGGCCTTCTTCTTCCCGGGCCGCGGCACCGCCGTGCTCAACATGACCCACATCGAGGCGCCGCTGGACCCGATCGCCGCCGCCGACGCGCAGATCCGCGGCAAGGAGCAGGCCGACCGCGCCGTCGCCCTGCTGCGCGCGGAGTTCCCCGAGGTGTTCGGCCGGGCGCGGGTGCGCAGCTACGGCTTCCCCGGCCGCAGGCAGACCCGGTGGGTCGCCGCGGCCCACCAGCTCACCGTCGACGAGGTCCGGGCGGGCACCCGCTTCCCCGACGCCGTCGCCCGCACGGCGTGGCCGATCGAGCTGCACGACGCCCCCGAGGGGTACGTGTGGGAGACGTTCGGCCCCGACCACGTCCACTACGTGCCGCTGCGCGCGATGACCCCGCCGCTGGTGCACAACCTCCTCGTCGCGGGCCGCTGCATCGACGGCGACGCGGCGGCGCTGTCGAGCGTGCGGGTCATGGGCCCGTGCGGCGCCGAGGGGTTCGCCGCCGCGCACGTGCTCGACCTCGTGGGCAAGGACAGCGTGCACGAGGTCGACCTGGGCGCCCTGGCCGACCGGATCGCCCCCAACCTCGAGGGCTGAGCACCCGAGCCCTTCCGGGTCAGCGCGGGACGGCGGACACGCGGGCGGCGACGTCGGCGCGCAGGGCCTTCTTGTCGATCTTGCCGACCTTCGTGGTCGGGAGCTCGCCGACCAGCTCGAGGCGCTCGGGGAGCTTGAACCGCGCCACGCCGGCCGCGTCCATCGACTCCCGCACCTCGTCGAGGGTGAGCGTGGCCCCGGGGCGCGGGACGACGTAGACGCAGACCCGCTCCCCCAGCTGGGGGTCGGGCATCGCGACCGCGGCGACCTGGCTCACGGCGGGCAGCTGGTAGACGAGGTTCTCCACCTCCTCGGCCGAGATCTTCTCCCCGCCGCGGTTGATCATGTCCTTGTCCCGGCCCTCGACGACGAGGTAGCCCTCCGGGGTGCGGCGGCAGATGTCGCCGGAGCGGTACCAGCCGTCGGGGGTGAACGCGCGCGCGTTCTGCTCGGGGGCCCGGTAGTAGCCGCGCGGGGTGTAGGGGCCGCGGGTGAGCAACGCCCCCGGCTCGCCGTCGGGCACGTCCTCACCGGCCTCGTCGACCAGCCGCACCTCGTCGTCCGGCGACAGCGGGCGGCCCTGGGTGGTGCAGATGATCTCCTCGGGGTCGTCGAGGCGGGTGTAGTTGAGCAGGCCCTCGGCCATGCCGAAGACCTGCTGCAGCGTCGCCCCCAGCACCGGGCGGACGCGGCGGGCCAGCTCGTCGGCCAGCCGGGCGCCGCCCACCTGCAACACGCGCAGCGACGGGAGCGGCCCGTGCCCGGCGGCGTGCTCCAGCCACCGGCCCGCGACGGCGGGCACCACGGCCGTGTGCGTGACGCCCTCGGCCGCGATCGTCGCGAACGCCCTGGCCGGCTCGGGCGAGGGCAGCATCACGACGCGGCCGCGCGCGAGCAGGGTGCCGAGGATGCCGGGGCAGGCCAGCGGGAAGTTGTGGCCTGCGGGCAGGCTCACCAGGTAGACGGTGTCCGGGCCGAGGCCGGCGACCTCGGCGCTGGCGCGCGCGTTGTAGGCGTAGTCGTCGTGGGTGCGGGCGATCAGCTTCGGCAGCCCGGTCGTCCCGCCGGAGAGCAGGAACACCGCGACGTCCCGGCTGTCGGGGTGCGGCCCGGCGAAGGCGGGCCCCGGTGCGCCGAGCGCGCGCAGGTCGTGGTGGTCCGGCGCGACGGTGTCGCCCGCGACGAGGACGTGCCGAAGCGGGGGCACCTCGTCGACGAGCTCGGCGGCGAGCGCCTGGTGGTCGAAGTCGCGCAGCCGGTCGGGCACCGCGATCGCGGCCGCCTCGGCGTGCCCGGCGAGGTGGGCGAGCTCGGTGCGCCGGTGGGCGGGCAGCGCCATCACCGGGACGATCCCCGCGCGCAGGCAGGCGAGGGTGAGGACGACGAACTCCCAGGTGTTGGGCAGCTGCACGACGACCCGGTCGCCGGGCGCGAGGCCGAGGCCGACCAGGCGGGCGGCCATCGCGTCGGCACGGCCGGCCAGCTCGGCGTGGGTGAGCCGCAGCGGCCCGTCGACGAGCGCGACGGCGTCCGGGTTCGCCTCGGCCGCCTCGCGCAGCAGCTCGCCGAGCGCGCGGCCCTGCCAGTAGCCGGCCGCGACGTAGCGCGCCGCGAACTCCTCGGGCCAGGGGACGACACCTTCGCGGACCATCACGAGTCCTCCGTATCGGCGGTGATCACGGCATCGAGCGCGACCAACCCGTCCGCGGTGACACGCAGCGGGTTGACCTCGACGTCCTGCAGGTGCGGGTGGGCCGAGAGCAGCGCCCCGAGGGCGGCGACGAACCGGCCGAGCGCGGCGCGGTCGAGGACCGGGCCGCCGCGCCAGCCGTCGAGCAGGGCGCGCCCGGCCAGCTCGTCGACCATCACGGCCGCGGCGCGCTCGTCGACCGGGGCGACGCGGACCGCGACGTCGGCGAGCGCCTCGGCGACCGTGCCGCCGAGGCCGACGAGCACCACGGGGCCGAACACGGGGTCGCGGCGGGCGCCGACGACGAGGTCCACCCCGGGCGCGGCCATCGCCTCGACGAGCACCCGCTCGGCCCCGATGGCCGACAGCGCCTCGTCCAGCTCGGCGGGGGTACGCACCCCGAGCCGCACGCCGCCGACCTCGGTCTTGTGCAGCACGGCCGGGTCGAGCAGCTTCACCGCGACCGGGCCGCCGAGCTCGGCGAGCGCCCGGTGCGCGGCGGCGCGGTCGGCGCACACCCGCCGGTCCGGAACCGCGACCCCGAGCGCGGCGACGACGGCCTTGGCGGCGTCCTCGTCCCACGGCCCGGGCCCGAGGGAGATGGTCCGAAGGTGGCCGTCCAGCGATCCCGGTGCCGCAGGGCCGCCGTCCCGACGCCGGGCATCCGACAGCAGGGCGTGCACCGCCGCGGCGACGCCGGTCGGGTCGGCGAGCGCCGGGATGCCGCGGGCCAGCAGCGCGCGCCGCGCCGCCTGCACCTGCGGGCCGGTGCCGCCGACGCCGACGACCAGCGGCACGCCCGGCCGGGCGGCATCGACCGCGGCGGCGAGGTCGACCGCGTCGGGCTCGTGCAGCGCGTACGCCGCGACGACGTCCACGCCGGGGTCGGCGGCCACCGCCCGCAGCACCGCTGCGAACTCCGGGCCGGGGCGGCCGGTGTCGACCGGGTTGCGCTGGTAGGTCAGCGGCGGCAGCAGCTCGGCGACGGCCGCCTGGGTCGTGGGCGTGAGCTCGGGGACGTCGACGCCGCGGCCGCGCAGGTCGTCGAGCAGCAGCAGGCCGGGGCCGGCCTGCGCGGTGAGCACCCCGACACCGGATGCGCCCGGGGGCAGCCGCACGAGCGACAGCGCGGCGACGGCGTCGACCAGCTCCCGCTCCGAGTCGACGAGCACGGCGCCGGCCTGGCGCAGCGCGGCCCGGGTGGTGCGCCACGAGGTGGCGAGCGCACCGGTGTGCGAGCGGGCGAACGCGCCGACGTCGTGCCGGCCGACCACGAGCGCGACCACCGGCTTGCGGGCGGCCAGCCGGGCCACCGCCGCGGTGAGCCGGGGCCCGTCGGCGACCGACTCGACGTGCAGCGCGACCGCCGTCGTGTCCGGGTCGCGGGCGAGGTGGTCGAGCACGTCGGGGGCATCGACGTCGATGGCGTTGCCCAGCCCGACCGCGAGGCTCACCCCGTGCCCGGCCTCGGCCAGCAGGAAGGCGAGCGCGTGGTTGACCCCGCCGGAGGCGGCCACGACCGCGATCCGACCCGCGGGCACGGCCGCGGCGCCCGGCACGAAGCTCGCGGTGAGCCCTCGGCCGGGGGCGAGGAACCCCGAGGTGTTCGGGCCGAGCACGCGGACGCCGGTCTCCGCGGCGGTGCGGGCGAGGGCCCGCTGGTGGCGTTCCCCCTCCGGCCCGGCCTCGGCGAACCCGCCCCCGCACACCACGGCGGCGCGCACGCCCCCGGCCGCCGCGTCGGCGAGCGCGCCCGCGGTGGCGGCGGCGGGCACGCACAGCACGGCGAGGTCGATCGGCCCGTGCTCGCCGGCGGCGGCCGCGACCGACGGGGCCATCGCGCCGTCGCGGGGGTTGACGAGCGCGACCGGGCCGGGGAACGCGGCGAGCGAGCGCGCCATGACGGCGCCGAGCTTGGCCGGCTCCCGCGACGCCCCGACGACGGCGATGCCCCGCGGGTCGAACAGCGCAGCGGGCACCGCGCGGCCGTCGCCCGCGACGGGGGCGGTGCTGCTCGGCGCGCTCACCCGGCGACCACCAGGTCGGCCCGTCCGGAGAGGACCACCGTGAGCGCGTCGGCCTGCGGGTCGACCAGGACCGCCGTGCGCCCGTGCACCAGGCGCACCTCCTCGCAGAGCAGGGTGCGGGTGAACGCGGCGCCGCCGTGGACCGCGACCAGCTGCGCCCCGCCCTCGACCGCCTCCCGCACCCGCGCGGTGGCGGCGGGCAGGCCGGACTCGTCGGCAGGCGCCTCCACCCACGCGGCCCCGTCCGGGACCCGCTCCGGCCGCCGGTTCGGAAGCGTCGTGCCGCCGACCTCGAGCGGGGTGTCGAGGGGCTCGGCCCCGTACCGCTGCACCCACGCGCGGTGGGTGGCGGCGACGAAGGCGGGGTCGCGGCGGGCGAGGCGGGCGTCGGTGATGCTGCGGGACAGGAAGTGGTAGGCGAACTGCCAGGGTTCGAACGCGTCGTGGTAGCGCCCGAAGTGCTCCCACCACGACAGCGACGGGCGCGCCGACGCCTGGATCGCGTCGACCGACGGCCGCGCGGCGGCCTCGTAGGCGGCGAGCGCGGCGGGCAGGTCGCCGGGGTGGGCGGCGAGGGCGCCCGCGAGCGCGATCGCGTCCTCCATCGCCATCTTCGTTCCGGAGCCGACCGAGAAGTGGGCGGTGTGGGCCGCGTCGCCGAGCAGCACGACCGGCTGCGGTTCGAGGGTCGTCCAGCGGGCGGTGCGCCGGGTGCGGAAGTTGGCCCAGCGGGAGTTGTTGACCAGGAGCTTGTGGCCCTCGATCTGCTCGGCGAAGACCTCCTCCAGGTAGGCGCGGGTCTTCTCGTCGCTCGACCCGGGCGGGGCGGTCACGTCGAACTCGTCCAGCCCGGCCGCCCGCCACGACGCCTCATCGGTCTCGACGATGAACGTGGAGACCTCCCGGCTGATCGGGTAGCCGTGCACCGCGAACACCCCGTGCGGGCCGCGCTCGTGCACGAACGTGAGGCCGTCGAACAGGTAGTCGGTGCCGAACCAGATGAACTTCGCCGTCGCGGTGTCGACCGTGGAGCCGAACGCGGGCTCCAGCGCCGTGCGGATGCGCGAGCCGGTGCCGTCGGCGGCCACCACGAGGTCGTAGCCCCGCAGGTCGGCGAGGCCGACCTCGGTGGAGAACCGCAGGTCGGCGCCGAGCCCGCGGGCGCGCTCCTGCAGCAGCCCGAGCAGCGTGCGGCGCACGATCGCGGCCATGCCGTTGCCGCCGCAGCGGATCCGCTCGCCCTTGAGCCGCACCTCGATGGCGTCCCAGTGCCTGCCGTGCGCGTCGAGGGCCTCGCGCAGCACCGGGTCGGCCTCGTGGATCGCGGCGAGCGTGCGGTCGGAGAACACCACGCCGAACCCGAACGTGTCGTCGGCGCGGTTGCGCTCGAACACCGTGACCTCGATCGACGGGTCCCGCTTGCGGATCAGCGAGGCCAGGAACAGCCCGCCCGGTCCCCCGCCCGCGACGGCGACGCGCATCAGGCGGCCACCTCCCCCGCGACCGCCCCCGCGCGCACCCGCGCCGGCCGGGGCACCAGCGCGATGAACACCAGGCCGGCGAGGGCGGGGAGTGCGAAGCCGTAGAAGTTCCACTCGAACCCGAGGCCGGAGCCGGCGACCCAGCCGCCGAACAGCGGGCCGACGATCGCGCCCGCGCGGCCGACGCCGAGCGCCCAGCCCAGCGCCGTCGCCCGGACCGCGGCCGGGTAGTGCACGGCGACGTAGCCGTTGACGAGGATCTGCGTGCCGACGCTGCCCAGGCCGGCGATCGCGACGGCGAAGAGCAGCACCGCGGTGTCGAGCCGCAGCGACAGCAGCAGCAGGCACCCGGTGGCGGCGAGGAACGCCGACACGGTGACCGGCTTGGGCCCGAACCGGTCGGCGAGCGCCGAGGCGCCGACCGCGCCCGCGATCGCGCCGAGGTTGAGCACGAGCAGGAACTGCAGCGCCGACCCGAGCGGGTAGCCGGCCTGGCGCATGATCTGCGGCAGCCAGGTGTTGAGCCCGTAGACCAGCAGCAGCCCGCAGAAGCTCGCTGCCCCGAACAGCAGGGTGGCGGTGCGGTAGGCGGGGGTGAACAGCACCCGCGGGCCGGCCCGCTCGGCGGGCGGCTCGTCGAGCTCGACGCCGTAGCGGGCGGCGAGCGCCTCCGCCTCGGCCCGCCGCCCCCTCGCCAGCAGGTAGCCCGCCGATTCCGGCAGGTAGCGCACCGCGAGCGGCAGCACGAGCACGAGCGGGACGACGCCGATCCAGAACATGATCCGCCAACCGTGGCCGGTCACGAGCGCGAGCGCCAGCACGGCGGCGAGCACACCGCCCACCGAGTAGCCGGCGAACATCACGGCGTTGTACAGCTGCCGCCGCCCGCGCGGGGCGTACTCGACGGTGAGGGCGATCGCGCTCGGCAGCACCCCGCCGAGGCCGAGCCCGGCGAGGAAGCGGAACAGGCCGAGCAGCCCGGGCGACGGCGCGAGCGCGCACAGCGCCATGGCCAGGGAGAACCACGCGATCCCCACCAACACGATGCGGCGACGGCCGACGGCGTCGGTGACCGCGCCGGCGACGAGCGCGCCGATCAGCATGCCGGCGAGCGCGTAGCTGCCGATCGCACCGGCCTCGGCCGGGCCGAGGTCCCACCCGGGTTCGGCGAGCAGGCTCGGCAGCACCGAGCCGTAGACGATCAGGTCGTAGCCGTCGCTGACGATCGTGAGGAAGCAGATGGCGACGACGGCGAGCCCCGATCGGGGCGGCGGGACGCTCACGGGCACGCACCTCCGGGACGTCGAGCGCCGCCCCCGTCGGCGGCGCGCCCGAACGGTACAACAGCGCGCCGACGGCCGTCTAGATTTCGTAACGCTTAGCAGCTCACGACACCTGGGCGAGGTCGGCCAGCACCCCGTCGACGAACGCCTCGGCGGGCGCCCGCAGCAGGCCGTGGGCCTCCAGGAACACCTCGTGCGCCGCCCGGCCGGACCAACCCTCGGGCAGCAGCTCGGGCGGCAGGTCGGGGTCGCGGAACGGGAAGCGCCGGTAGTCGTGCACGAGCCGCATCCGCTCGACGAGCGCCTCCCGGCCCGGCAGCCCGCGGCGGTAGGCCTCGAGCCGGGGCCGGTAGGTGCCGAGCAGCGCGGCGTAGTCGCGGTCGAGCCCGGCGAGATCCCAGGCGCGACCCGCCATGTCCCGGTCCGCGGCCGGCCCTTCCGAGCGCGACCGCAGGATGTCCAGCCGCACCGAGGCGTGCCCGTCCACGTGGCTGCGCACGGCGGCCGTCCGGTCGTGCGGGCTGATCCAGACCGAGGGCGCGAGCGGGCCGAAGCCGAGCCACGCGAGCTGCTTGCGCAGCCCCTCGCGCAGCGCGCGCTCGGTCTCGGGCACCTGGTAGATCACCGTGTGCCACACCCCGTCCCACGGTCCGGTGACGCGGTCGAAGATCCGCGAGCGGCCCTCGTCGAGCAGCCGCCACGCGGTGTCGGTGAGCACGTAGACGGTCTCGCGCCCGTCGCGGCGGCTGTCGAGCCAGCCCTCCTTGCGCAACCGGGCCGCCACCACCCGCACCGTGGGCTCCGGCACGTCGAAGCAGGCCATGAGCGCGACCAGCGCCCGCAGCCGCACCTCGCCGCCCCGGTAGCGCAGGTAGTCGCCGAACAGGTCGAACACGAGCGAGCGCGCTTTCACGCAGGCAGCATATCTGCGACAGCGCCGCAACGGCCGTCGCGCGATCGTCAGGAGCCACGCGGTGGTCGTGTGCCTGCGCGGTAACCGTGGGCAACTGCGTTGCAACGCAGCGGCGTCGCCGGCAACACGAACTCGTTCCGAACGTCACCACGAGGACACACCCGCACCCGACGCTTCGACCATGACGACGCGGAGCCCGCTGCGGGTGCACGACGCGCACCGGCACCTCGGGGTGCTGCCCGCGCACCCGTTCTACGGCGGGCCGCCGGTCAACCCCGACACCACGGCGCGCGCCACCATCGACGAGCTCCTCGCCGACCTCGACCGCGAGGGCACCGAACGGGCGCTGGTGCTGCCGAACTACGGCGTGCCGGACCCGAGCACGTCGTTCGCGCTCAACGACCTCGTGATCGAGGCCGCGCAGCGCGACGACCGCGTGCTGGCCGGGCTGTGGACCTCGCCGCGGCCACAGGACGCCGCCGCCACCGACAAAGCGCTCGCCCTCGCCGGCGAGCGCGGGGTGGCCGCGCTCAAGGTGTCGTTCCTGCTCGGCGGCCGCGCGGGCGACGAGGCGTGCCGCCCGCAGCTCGACGCGATCTTCGCGGCGGCCCGCACCCACGGGCTCGTCGTGCACGTGCACACCAGCCCCGGCGCGGCCAGCGACGTCGACGAGATCGCGCTCCTGGTCGAGCGCTACGCCGACGAGGTGCCGCTGCACCTGGTGCACCTCGGCGGCGGGGTGAGCGGCCACATCAAGCTGATCGGCCACCGGTTCTTCGACTGGATCGCCGCCGGCAAGCGCGTCTACACCGACACCAGCTGGGCGGTCGGGTTCGCACCCCGATGGCTCGCCGCCGAGATCGAACGCCGCGGCATCGGCGCCGACCGCGTGCTGTTCGCCTCCGACCAGCCGTGGGGCGACTTCGCAGGCGAGCACGCCCGCCTCGCCGCCGCGTTCGGCGACGGCGAGCTCGCCGCGCTCGCCTTCTCCGGAAACTTCGAGGCCCTGCACGGCCTCGGTTGACACCACCCGATGAGAGGAACCGCCATGACCCAGACCGCCCCCGCCACCACCGGCACGCCGCTGATCCCCGACGAGGAGCTCAAGGCCAACCAGCAGGCCAGCCTGGCCGAGATCCCGCACCCGTCGCTGCCCGCGGGCACCAACCTCTACGGCTCCACCAAGATCTTCCCCGACTACCAGGCCGGCGAGGGCGAGTGCTACTTCACCCTCGTCCACGGCATCGCCCACGAGTCCTCGGTGAGCTTCGTGGCGATCCTGCAGGCGCTGCGCGCGCTGCGGAAGGGCTTCGAGTCGGTGCTGTACTTCTACGGCCCCGGCGCGATGAACGCGATGGCCACCCGCGGCTTCCCGACGACCGGCGACTCCGCGTTCCCCGGCGAGCACAACATCAACACCCAGATCGAGCGGTTCATCGCCGAGGGCGGCACCGTCTACGTCTGCCGGTTCGGGCTCTCGCTGCACGGCCTGCGCGAGGAGGACCTGATCGCCGGGTGCATCCCGTGCCACCCGCTCGACGTCCAGGACGCGCTGATCCACTACGCGCGCAAGGGCGCCATCATCAACTCGACCTACAACCTCTGAGCCGGCCGTGACGGGCATCCGCACCCGACCGTCCACCCGCGTGGACGTCGCGATCCGGGGCGTCCGGGTGGACGCCCCCGTCTCCCGCCGCGCCGGGGCAGGCCCCAGCGACGACGGCCACGTGCTGCTGGGCGGCCGCCCCGCCGCCCTGCCCATCGACCCCACCAGCCCGTACTCGATCAGCGGCGGCAGGCTGCTGCTGGACGGGGCGGACCTGGGGCTTTCGGCACAGCCGGTGCAGCGGCCGCGGTTCTACGACCTGACCACGACCGACGGGGTGCCCTACGCCGAGCTCGCCCGCCTGCACGGCCGCGACGTGCTCGCCACCACGGTCGTGCAGACCTGCATCCGCTACGCCGAGGACCAGCGGTGCCGGTTCTGCGCGATCGAGGCGTCCCTGCAGGCGGGTGCCACCACCGCGGTGAAGACCCCGGCCCAGCTCGCCGAGGTCGCCGAGGCCGCGGTCCGGCTGGACGGCGTGCGCCAGATGGTGATGACCACCGGCACGACCAACGGCCGCGACCGGGGCGCCCGCCACCTCGCCCGCTGCGTGCGGGCGGTGGCCGCCGCGGTGCCGGGGCTGCCGATCCAGGTGCAGTGCGAGCCACCCGCCCCGGAGGACCTCGCCGTGATCCGCGAGCTGCGCGACGCCGGCGCCACGGCGATCGGCATCCACGTCGAGTCGCTCGACGACGCCGTGCGCCGCCGCTGGATGCCGGGCAAGGCCACCGTGCCGCTCGCGCAGTACGAGGCCGCCTGGGACGAGGCGGTGCGGGTGTTCGGCGCCAACCGGGTGTCGACCTACCTCCTGGTCGGCCTGGGCGAGGACCCGGACGACCTCGTCGCGGGCGCGCTGCGGCTGGCCGACCGCGGCGTCTACCCGTTCGTGGTGCCCTACCGGCCGCTCGCGGGCACGCTCGCGATGGCCGACGGCGTCGGGCCGCCCGACCCTGGGGTGCTGGAGGACGTCACCCGGCGGGTGGCGGCCGGCCTGCGGGCCCGCGGCATGTTCGGCGCCGACCAGGGCGCCGGCTGCGCGGCCTGCGGGGCGTGCAGCGCGTTGCAGGCAGCCGGGGCATGAGGAGCCACGACCTGCTCGGCGCGGGCCGGGCCGACACCGCGTCGCTGGTGCGCAACGTGCTGCTCGTCGACCACCGCGTCGCGCCGCGGGCACCGGCGTGGCGGATCGAGGAGGCCGACGCGGCGGGGCGGCGGGCGCACGACCAGCTGCGGCACCGGGCGTTCGTCGTCGAGCAGGGGCTGTTCCCCGGCGGCGACCGCGACGCGGCCGACGAGGACCCGCGCACCCGGGTGCTCGTCGCCCGGGGCGCGGACGGCGCGGTGCTCGGCGGGGTCCGGCTCGGCCCGGCCGACCCGGGCGGCGCCGACGTCGGCTGGTGGACCGGCTCGCGGCTGGTGGCGGCGCCCGGGGCGCCCCCGGGCGTGGGACCCGCGCTGGTGCGGGCCGCGTGCGCGACGGCGGAGGAGGCCGGCGCGCTGCGGTTCGACGCCACCGTGCAGGACCGCTACGAGCGGCTGTTCACCCGGCTCGGCTGGCGCCGCACCGGCACCACCGCGCTGGGTGGGCGCCCGCACGTGGAGATGACGTGGCCGATCGGGCGGCTCGCCGCGCTCGCGAGCACCACGAAGGGGCCGCTCGGCGGACTGCTCGCCGGGCTGCGCCCCGGCGGGGCCGGGTTCGTCGGCGACGACGGCGCCCCGGTGCCCGGCACCGACGTCGTCGCGGCCTGCGACGCGATCCTGCCGTCGATGGTCGAACGCGACCCCGAGTGGGCTGGCTGGTGCGGCGTGCTCGTGAACGTCAACGACCTGTCCGCGATGGGCGCCGGCCCGCTCGGCCTGCTCGACGCCGTGGCCGGGCGGGACGCCTCGTTCACCTCGCGGGTGCTGTCCGGGCTACGTGCGGCGAGCGCCGCGTGGGGCGTGCCGGTGCTGGGCGGGCACACCCAGCTCGGCACGCCCGCGGCCCTGTCGGTCACCGCGCTGGGCCGCACCGACCGCCCGGTGCCTGCGGGAGGCGGGCGGCCGGGGCACGCCGTCCGCCTCACCGCCGACCTCGGCGGTGGCTGGCGGCGCGGTCACACCGGCAGGCAGTGGGACTCCACGACGTCGCGGACCACCGAGGAGCTGCGGCTCATCGGCTCGGCCGTGGCCCGCACCGCGCCCGCGGCGGCCAAGGACGTCAGCATGGCCGGGCTCGTCGGCACGCTCGGCATGCTGGCCGAGGCGAGCGGGTGCGCGGCCGTCCTCGACGTCGCCGCGGTGCCCCGCCCGGACGGCGCGAGCACCGGGGACTGGTTCACCTGCTTCCCCGGCTCGGCCTTCCTCACCGCCGACGTGCCGGAGCGCCCGGTCGCGCCCGCCGGCCCGGCCACCACCGCCACCTGCGGCGAGCTCGTGCCGGCCGACGGGGCCGCGGAGCTCGTGTCGCTGCGCTGGCCGGACGGCTCGCTCACCCCCGCGCTGACCGGCCCGGTCACCGGGCTGGGCCCCGCGACAGGAGACGCCCCATGACCACGCTCGCCGCCGTCGCCGCCCCGTTCGGGCGCGACCTCGACGCCTGCTTCGCCCGGATCGAGCGCCTGCTCGCCGAGGCCCGCGCCCGTGGGGTGCACCTGCTGGCGCTGCCCGAGGCCGCGCTCGGCGGCTACCTCGCCGACCTGGGCGAGCACGGCGTGCACCGGGTGCTGCCCCGGCACGCCCAGCCCCCGCCGCTGGACCTCGACGGGCCCGAGATCGCCCGGCTCGCCCGCATGGCGGGCGACGTGGTCGTCACCGCGGGCTTCTGCGAGTCCGACGGGAACGCGCGCTACAACACGGTCGTCGCGGTCACCGGCGACGGGGTGCTGGGCGTGCACCGCAAGGTGCACCAGCCGCTCGGTGAGTCCAACAGCTACGCCGCGGGCGACTCGTTCCGCGCGTTCGACTCGCCGGTCGGCCGGATGGGCATGCTGATCTGCTACGACAAGGCCTTCCCCGAGGCCGCGCGCGCGCTCGCCCTCGACGGCGCCGAGATCATCGTCTGCGTCTCGGCGTGGCCCGCGTCGCGCACCGCCCCGAGCCCCGACCTCGCCCAGGACCGCTGGACCCACCGCTTCGACCTGTTCGACCGCGCCCGGGCGCTGGAGAACCAGGTGGTGTGGGTGGCGTCCAACCAGTCCGGCACCTTCGGGTCGCTGCGGTTCGTGTGCAGCGCGAAGGTCGTCGGCCCGGGCGGCGAGGTGCTCGCCACCACCGGCGTCGCGCCCGGCATGGCGGTGGCCGACGTCGACGTGCCCGCCGCGCTCGCGGGCGCCCGCCGCGCCATGGCGCACCTGCGCGACCGCCGACCCGAGACCTACGGAGTTCCGACCGGTGTCTGAGACCTCGTGGGGCACGCCCCGCGTGCCGTTCCCCTCCCACGTCCCCGTCGCCGTCGTCGGCGGCGGGCAGGCGGGCCTTGCGATGTCGTGGTGCCTGCGCCGCCGGGGCGTCGAGCACGTCGTGCTGGAGCGCGACACCGTGGGCCACGAGTGGTCCGACGCCCGCTGGGACAGCTTCTGCCTGGTCACCCCGAACTGGCAGTGCCGGCTGCCGGGGTGGCCCTACCGGGGCGACGACCCGGACGGCTTCATGGTCCGCGACGAGATCGCGGCCTACGTCCGCGGTTACGCGGCCTCGTTCGACCCGCCGGTCATCGAGCACACCCCGGTCGAGCGGCTGGACGCCCGCCCCGGCGGTGGGTTCGCGCTCGCCACCCCGGCCGGTACGCTCACCGCCGACCAGGTCGTGCTCGCCACCGGCGGCTACCACCGCCCCGCGGTGCCCGGGTGGGCCGAGGCGCTGCCCGCGCGGATCGTGCAGGTGCACTCGGCGCGCTACCGCAACCCGCAGCAGCTGCCACCGGGCGAGGTGCTCGTCGTGGGCAGCGGGCAGTCCGGGGCCCAGATCGCCGAGGACCTGCACCTCGCCGGCCGCACCGTGCACCTCGCGGTGGGGCGCGCGCCGCGGATCGCCCGCTTCTACCGCGGCCGCGACATGGTGGCCTGGCTGCACGACATGGGCCACTACGACATGCCGGTCGACCAGCACCGCGACGGCGAGGCGGCGCGGCTGGGCACCAACCACTACGTCACCGGCCGCGACGGCGGGCGCGACATCGACCTGCGGGCGTTCGCGCTCGAGGGGATGCGGCTCTACGGCCGGCTCACCGGGCTGCGCGGGGGCGCACTCACCTTCGCCGACGACCTCGCCGCGAACCTCGACGCGGCCGACCGGGTCAGCGAGAACGCCAAGGACCTCGTCGACCGGCACATCGCACAGGCCGGGATCGACGCCCCCGCCGAGCCGCGCTACGCGCCGGTGTGGGCGCCCGGCCCCGACCACCCGCGCGCGCTCGACCTCGACCGCATCGCCGCCGTCGTGTGGTGCACCGGCTTCCGCAGCGACTGGGGCTGGGTGCGGGTGCCCGCCTTCGACGGCCGCGGCTACCCCACCCACCACCGGGGCGTGACCACCGTGCCCGGCCTGTCCGTGCTCGGGCTCCCCTGGCTGCACACGTGGGGCTCCGGCCGCTTCTCCGGGGTCGGGCGCGACGCCGAGCACCTGGCCGAGCACATCGCGACGGCGTCGCAGCCCGCGCTGGCGGCGGCGGGATGAAGATCGCGGCGGTGGCGGCGCACTTCGGCCGCGACGTCGAGCAGTGCCTGACCAAGATCGAAATGATCATCGGGGCCGCGGCGGGCCAGGGCGTCGACCTCCTCGTGTTCCCGGACGCGACGATCGGCGGCTACCTCGGCACGTTCGCGGGCACCGACGAGACCGGGCTGCCACCGGTGCTCACAGAGGACTGCCCCGAGCTCAAGCGGGTGGCCGCCGCGGCCGGCGACATGGTCGTGTGCCTCGGCTACCGCGAGTTCGCCCAGGACCTGCCCTACAACTCCTCGGTGTGCCTCACCGGCGACGGCGTCCTCGGCAGGCACCGCAAGGTGCACCAGCCGGTCGGCGAGGCCACCGTGTACCGGGCGGGCTCGGGGTTCACCGCGTTCGACACGCCCGTCGGGCGGCTGGGCATGCTCATCGACTACGACAAGACCTTCCCCGAGGCGGCCCGCACGCTCGCCGCGGACGGCGCGCTCGTGATCGCGTGCCTCTCGGCGTGGCCCGCGAGCCTCACCAACCGCGCGCCCCGGCTGGTGCAGGACCGCCAGACCCGCCTGTTCGACCTCTACGACTGCGCCCGCGCCGCGGAGAACCAGGTCGTATGGGTGTCGGCGAACCAGACCGGGACGATGGGCAGGCTGCGGTTCCTCGGCCGGTCGAAGGTGGTCGGGCCCGGCGGCGAGGTGCTCGCCCGCACGTGGGCGAAGGCCGGGCTCGCGCTCGCCGAGCTCGACGTGGCGGCCGAGGTCGCCCGCGCCCGCTCCGTGCTGTCGCACCTCGCCGAGCGCCGACCGGAGACCTACCTCTGAAGGGGGCGCGGTGCGGATCGCGCTGCTGACGTACTCGACGAAGCCGCGCGGCGGTGTCGTGCACACCCTCGCGCTCGCCGAGGCCCTGGCCCGGGTCGGGCAGGACGTCACCGTCTGGTCGCTCGGCCGGGGCGGCGACGCCGCGTTCTTCCGGCCCGTCGACCCCGCGGTGCGCGTGCGGCTGGTGCCGTTCCCCGACGTGCCCGGCGAGGGCGTCGGCGAGCGCATCCTGCGCTCCATCGCCGTGCTCGGCGCCGCCTTCGCCGACGGCGGCGAGGCCTACGACGTCGTGCACGCGCAGGACTGCATCAGCGCCAACGCCGTGCCCGACTGCGTGCGCACGGTGCACCACCTCGACGCGTTCACCACGCCCGCCCTCGCCGACTGCCACGACCGCGCGATCCGGCGGCCGCGAGCGCTCGTGTGCGTGTCCGCCGCGGTGGCCGCCGATGTCGAACGCGGATGGGGGCGGCGCGCCACCGTCATCCCCAACGGCGTCGACGCGGCGCGCTTCGCCGCGGCCGCGGGCCCGGACGGCGCGACCGCGCGGGCGCGGTGGCGCCGCCGGCTCGGCCGCTACGTGCTCGCCGTCGGCGGGATCGAGCCCCGCAAGGGCACGCTGGACCTGGTCGAGGCGATGGCGCTGCTCCGCCGCGAGCGCCCGGACCTCGCGCTCGTGATCGCGGGCGGGGAGACCCTGTTCGACTACCGCGCCTACCGGGCGCGCGTCGAGGAGCGGGCGGCCGCGCTCGGCGTCGCGCCCGTGGTGCTCGGCCCGGTCGACCACGCGGAGCTGCCGCCGCTGGTCGCCGCCGCCGACGTGCTGGCCTTCCCCTCCACCAAGGAGGGCTTCGGGCTCGCCGCCATGGAGGCGCTCGCCGCCGGGGTGCCGGTGGTGACCCGCGACCTGCCGGTGCTGCGGGAGGTGTTCGACGGCGCCGCGGCGTTCGCCACCGGGCCCGCCGACCTCGCCGCGCAGCTGCTCGCGGCGGCGGGACGGCCGGACCCCGCGCGCGCGGCGGCCGGGCGGGCGCTCGCCGCGCGGCACACCTGGGACGCCGCGGCGGCGGCGCACCTGGAGCTCTACGCGGGCCTTCGCGCCGCGGCGGTCAGGGGACGATGACGACCTTCATCGGGTCGCCGTCGCGCTCGCGCACCACGCGGAACGCCTCGGCGATGTCCTCCAGCGGGAACCGGTGGGTGACCAGCTCCTCCCCGCGCAGGCCGCCGGAGGCGGCCATCGCCATCGCGCGCTTGACGTTGTTGCCGCCCTCGCCGCGCGAGGTGTACATCGAGATGTCGCTGCGCACGGCCGCGGACAGGTCGAGCGTCACCGGGCCGGGGTAGAACGCCACGAAGACGATCTTCCCGGCGCGCTTGGTCATCGCGATGCACTGGTCGGGCACGTCGGGGCCGCCGGAGGTCTCGATCACCCAGTCGGCGCCGTCGCCCCCGGTCAGCTCACGCACCCGGGCCACCGGGTCGGTCTCGCGGGCGTTGATGACCTCGGTGGCGCCGAGGCGCGCGCCGAGCTCCAGCCGCGACTCCCGCGTGCCGACCAGCGTGACGGTGCGGGCGGCGAGCTGGCGGCACAGCTGCACGGTCATGAGCCCGATCGGGCCGGGGCCGACCACCACGACGTCCTGGCCCGCCATGTACCCGCCGGCCACGTCGATGCCGTAGAGGCCGGTACCCGCGGTCGTCACGAGCACGGCGTCGGCGAACGAGATGTTGTCCGGCATCTTGTAGAGCGCCTTGACGTCGTGCACGGCGTACTGGGCGAACCCGCCGTCGACGGTGATGCCGCTGGCCCGCTGTCCCTTGCCGGGCTTGGCGTAGTTCAGGCAGGCCGTGTACTTGCCGATGATGCAGTTGTCGCAGCGGCCGCAGCCGGCGTGCACCTCGATCGCCACCCGGTCGCCCACGGCGAACTCGTCGACCGACTCGCCGAGGGCCACCACGGTGCCCGCCCACTCGTGACCGGGCGTGAACTCGCCGAACGGCGGCGTCTGCGGGAAGTGGCCGTCGAAGATCTTCAGGTCGGTGCCGCAGGTTCCGCACATCGCGACCTCGACCAGCACCTGGTGCGGGCCGGGCTGCGGCACCGGCTTGTCGACCACGCGCATGTCCCCCGGGCCGAACAGCACGGCGGCGCGCATGGTGTCCGGGATCGGGCGCCGGGCGGGGGAGGCTGCCTGGACGTCGGCGGTCATGTCACTCCTCGGGGTCGCAGTTTCGCCGCGGGTCGCTGATCGACACCGTCCGGCTCGCGCGGCTCGGCGGGCGCGGCATTCCGCCCAGGATCATGCAGGATGATCGCCGGGGCGCGACGATCTGTGACCAGCTTCTCCCCGTCGGGCCGCGGCCGCCGCCCCGGGCGGGAGACGGGGCGACGGCCGCACCCGGTGGTGGGGGTCAGCGCCAGCGGGCGTCCCCGGTCTGCACGCCCAGCGAGTCGACCGCGGCGATGATCGGGTTGGGGTTGACGAGCTCCTCGTAGACGGGCGGCTCGTTCTCGAGGATGGCCAGCTCGCGCATGCGGTTGATCGTCTGCTTGATGCGGGCCTTGTCGATCCCGGTGTTCACCGGGAACACGCCCTTCTGACCGAGCAGGATGTCGTAGGCCTGCGAGATGACGTCCTCGTCGAACTCGGTGGTCCGGGCGACGATCTGCACCGTCTCCTGCTTGTTCTCGTACATGAACCGGTGCGCGCGGGTGATCGCCCGGAGGAACTTGACCGCGGTTTCCTGGTTGGCCTCGAGCCACGCGCGGGACACGAAGTAGGTGCCGTAGTGGTACTCGGGGACGATCGTGTCGAGCTCGGCGATCGTGTGCATGCCCGGGTGGTCGCGCTGCACGGCGATGGCCTGCTCGGTCTGCAGGATGGCGTTCTGGATCCGCCCGTCGACCAACGCCGCGTTGTAGGACTGCGCGTCGACGGGGATGTACTCCACGTCGTCCTGGGTGAGGCCGACCGAGTTGAGGACCATGCGGGTCATCACCTCGCGGAAGGCCCCGACCTCCTGCACGCCGACCTGGCGGCCGCGCAGGTCGGCGGGCGTTTGCACCTCGGCGGGCGCGACGGAGGAGACCGTGAGCTTGTCGGTGTAGGCGCCGATGATGACCACGTCCCCGCCGCCCGCCGCGGCGTTGACCACCGGCTCGATGCTGGCGGCGCCGATCTCCAGCGCTCCGCCCACCACGCCCTGCACCACCGACACGCCGGAGCGCAGGTTCTGCGCCTCGACGGTCAGCCCCTCCTCGGCGAGGAAGCCCTTCTCGATCGCCACGGCGAGGTCGGAGTTGGCGAAGCTCGTGACACCGGTCGGCAGGCCCACGCGGATGGCCTGGCCCTCCGGCCTCGGCTCGCCCGCGTCCTGCGTCGGGGCGTCGCCGAACGCGCCGCATCCGGCGAGCAGAGCCGCAACGGTGAAGGCCGTGAGGGCGGTACGGAGGCGTCTTGCAGGTCGTCGCATGGATCAGTCCTTTGCTGCCCACCGCACGACGTGACGCTCGCCCGCTCGGGCCGCGCCGCCGACGGGTACCCGGCGGCGCGGCCAGCAGGATCGGGACGGAGGTGCGGTCGGTGCGGAAGCTCTGGCGTTCGTTGGGTGACGATCAGGTTGGGGGAGACTCGCGACGGCCGCGGGGAGCCGTGGCCGACCACAAGCCGGTGACAACATACGGCAGATCGGGCGACAAGATCCGCACGATGCTCCCTTCTGTTATCTGACGATCGGCAAGATCCTCCGTCCGCTCGCGGGATCCGCCGTTCGGGCGTATGGTCTGGTTCGGAATCGGAAATGTCATTCCGCTACGCGGAATCAAAGCTCGACGAGGAGCCGACATGCCGACTCGATCCACCGGTTCTGCGGGGAGCGCCGGCGGACCGACCGAACCGCGCGAGCTGCGGCGCGTCGTCTTCGGGGCGCTCGTGGGCACCGCCCTGGAGTGGTACGACTTCTTCATCTACGGCACGGCCGCGGCGCTCGTGTTCAACGCGCTCTTCTTCCCGGAGAGCGACCCGACCATCGGCACGATCACCGCGTTCGCCACGTTCGGCGTCGGGTTCGTCTTCCGCCCCCTCGGCGGCATCCTGTTCGGGCACATCGGCGACCGCATCGGGCGCCGGGCGACGCTGATCCTGACCACGCTGGTCATGGGCCTGTCGACGGGCTTCATCGGGCTGCTGCCGACCTACGGGACGATCGGCATTTGGGCGCCCGTGCTGCTCGTGCTGCTGCGCGTGCTGCAGGGCCTCGGCGCGGGCGCCGAGTTCGGCGGCGCGTCCACCCTGCTCGCCGAGCACGCGCCCGCGCACCGGCGCGGCTACTACTGCTCGTACGCCCAGACCGGGGTGCAGGTCGGCCTCGTGCTCGCCACGGTCTCGTTCCTCCTGGTCGGCCTGCTCGACGACGAACAGCTGCAGGCGTGGGGCTGGCGGATCCCGTTCCTGGTGAGCTTCCTGATGATCGGGGTGGCGCTGTACGTGCGGCTGCGGGTCGAGGAGTCGCCGGTCTTCCAGCGGATGCTCGCCGAGCAGCAGGTGATCAAGCTGCCGGTGCTCGAGACGCTGCGCAGCTACCCGCGCAACCTGCTCATCGGCGTCGGCGCCCACATCGCCGACACCGCCTGCGCCTACCTGTACGCCACGTTCACCGTCTCCTACGCCACCAGCACGCTGGGCATCTCGCGCGGCACCGTGCTCACGGGCGTGATCGTCTTCGGGGTCGTCGTGATCGCCCTGCAGCCGGTGTACGGGGCCCTGTCGGACCGCATCGGCCGCAAGCCGCTCAACCTGTTCTCGATGATCTTCACGGCCGTGTTCATCTGGCCGTTCTTCCTGCTGCTCGAGACCCAGCAGCCGGTGCTCGTCGTGCTCGCGCTGGTGATCGCCACGGCGCTCGGCTGGGCCCCGGTGATCGCGGTGCAGCCCGCGTTCTACGCGGAGCTGTTCGGGGCGCGGGTGCGCTACAGCGGCTTCGCCACCTCCCGCGAGATCGGCGCGGCGCTCGCCGGGTTCACCCCGCTCATCGCCGCCGCGCTGGTCGCCGCGGCGGGCGGGGCCCCGTGGGTGGTCGCGGGGTACGTCGCCGCCCTCTGCGTGGTCTCGCTGATCGCGTTCGCCGCCACCCCTGAGCTCAAGGACGTCGACATCGCCGAGGCGGGCCCCACGCCGCTGCGCGCCACGAGGTGACGGTCAGGGGGCGGGGCGGCGGTCGCCGCCCCGCAGGGCGTCGCCGAGCTCGTGGCGCAGGTCGAGGTGCTCGTGGATGGCGGCCGCCTGGAACGCACGGGCGACCGCCGAGCCCGGCCCGTCGATCACGACGCGCAGCGCGAGGCCACGGCGGGTGGCGTGGTCGTGGGCGTCGACGAGCACCGCGAGCCCGGCCGAGCCGAGGAACGTCACCGCGCTCAGGTCGACGACGACCGCCTCGAGGGTCGTGGCGGCGGGATCGTCGATGACCTCGTCGAGCGCCGCTCGCAGGAGCGGGCCCGAGGTGAAGTCGATCTCGCCGCTCACCGTCAGCACACCGGCCGCACCGGTGCGCCCCACCGTGATCGTCACCATCCCCCGGTTGCCCCGCTCGCCGTTGAGTTCCCGTCGGCCGAAGGTGTGACCTTACCCCCTCCGGGGGCCCACGAGCGGCGCTCGGCGGAGGCGATGATCACCGATTCCCGGGCTCGAGGCGGGCGTAGACGTCACCGGAGCGGCCCAGCGGCCGGACGCGGTCGAGCAGCCGGACGAGGTCGCCCGCGTCCAGCCACCGCTCGGAGGCGAACCGCATCGTCTCGACCGGCGAGTAGTTGAAGCGGTAGTCGCCGAGCTCGCGCACCCGCTCCAGCACGGCGAGAGCGCGGTCGTGCGTGGGCGGCAGGTACTCGAACGACAGGGCCGGCAGCGGCTGGGAGACCCCGGCGAGCACCTCGGACTCGAAGCCCTCGACGTCGATCTTGCAGAACGCGGGGACGCCGTGCGCCGCGATCAGCGCGTCGAGGGTGGTCACCTCCACCTCGACGGAGCGGTCCCACCGCACCTTCGCGAAGCTGCGGTCGGCGACCACCGACTCCCGCCAGTCCTGCGACATCGACGAGACCGTCGGCGTCGCGGTCGACACGCCCAGCCGGGCACGCCCCGGCTCCGCGCCGACCGCGCGCGGGTCGATCGTCACCTGCCGGTCGCGCCCGAACAGCAGCCGCAGCACGCGCAGGCAGTCCGGCTGGGGCTCGACGGCGACCACGCGCGCGCCCAGGCGCCGCCAGGTGCGCACCCGGCCGCCGACGTGGGCGCCGATGTCGAACGCGAGGTCGCCGGGGCCGAGGAACTCACCGTAGAGCCGCAGCGCGCGGCGGTGCTTGGCCGGCTGCCCGTGGTAGATCACCAGCGAGCGCGCGATTCCCCATGCGCGGGCGAGCATCCGGTGACCGTACCGCGGTCCCCGAGCGCCCCCGCCCGCCGGCGCTATCGTGGGCCGCACCGTGACCGCCACCCCGCTGCCCGCCTCGATCGACGGCATCGCCGCCCGCCTCAGGGCCGCCGGCTGCGTGTTCGCCGAGGAGGAGGCCCGGCTGCTGCTGGAGGCCGCCCGCACCCCCGCCGAGCTCGCCGAGATGGTCGAGCGGCGGGTGGCGGGACTGCCGCTCGAGCACGTGCTCGGCTGGGTCGAGTTCGCCGGCAGGCGGCTCGCGGTCGCCGAGGGCGTCTTCGTCCCGCGGCGGCGCACCGAGCTGCTCGCGCGGGAGGCGGCGGCGCTCGCCCGGCCGGGGTCCGTCGTCGTCGACCTGTGCTGCGGCTGCGGGGCGGTGGGGGTCGCCGTGGCCGCCGCCGTGCCCGGGGTCGAGCTGCACGCCGCCGACGTCGACCCCGCCGCGGTGCGCTGCGCACGCCGCAACGTCGCCGCGGTGGGCGGGCGCGTCTACGAGGGCGACCTCGACGCCCCGCTGCCCACCCGCCTCGCCGGCCGGGTGGACCTGCTCGTCGCCAACGCGCCGTACGTGCCGACCGATGCGGTGGGGCTGATGCCGCCCGAGGCCCGGCTGCACGAGCCGCGGGTCGCCCTCGACGGCGGCCCCGACGGGCTCGACGTCCAGCGCCGCGTGGCGGCCGCGGCGCCGCGCTGGCTCGCCCCGACCGGTCGGCTGCTCATCGAGACCAGCCAGCGCCAGGCCCCGCACACGGCCGCGGCGATCGCGGCCGCGGGCCTCACCGCGCGGGTGGTGCGGGACGCGGAGCTGGACGCGACGGTGGTCGTCGGGAGCCGGTGATCAGGCGTCGCGGTGCACGGTCTCCGGGCTGAAGGCGGGCAGGCACACGGCGACGTACTCGGCGCCCTCGGGCCCCGGTGAGCTGTAGCGCACCCACTCCCCCGCCGCCGTGTGGACGGCCTGCCCCGCTTCCACGGTGAGCTCGCCGCCCTCGTGCTCCACGCGCAGCGCGCCGCGCAGCACGACCGTGAACTCGTCGAACTCCGGTCGCTGCCCCGGCTCCGACCAGCCCGACGGGCTGCGCATGTGGGCCACCGACAGCCGCTGCTCGCCGGTGTTCACCCGGCCCACGTACTCGTCGATCGTCTTGGGCGGCTCGCCGGCCGCGGTGATGCGGCTGGGCGTCTCGATCAGTCTGGGCACGCGGGCGATTCTTCGCCCCCGCGCGGGTACCGTCGCGGCTGGGGGAGGGAAGACGTGGCGAACGAGGCGTACTGGGCGCGCTACGAGTCCGTGATCGAGAAGCAGATCCGCGAGGCCGAGGAACGCGGCGCCTTCGCGAACCTGCCCGGCAAGGGCAAGCCGCTGCCCGGCCTGGACGGGCCCTACGACGAGAACTGGTGGATCAAGGGCTGGATCGAGCGCGAGGGTGTGCCGTCCGAGGCGCTGCTGCCCACCCCGCTGCAGCTGCGCCGGGAGATCGAGCGGCTGCCCGAGACGGTGCGTGACCTGCCCACCGAGGAGGCCGTGCGGGACGTGGTCCGCGACCTCAACCGGCGGATCGCGGAGTGGGTGCGCGCGCCGACCGGGCCGGCCATCCCCGTCCGCAAGGTCGATCCGGAGGCGGTCGTGCGGGAGTGGCGGGCGGCCCGGTCGCTCCCGCCGCCACAGCCGCCGCCCGCGCCGCGCGCACGCCGGCGCTGGTGGCGCCGCAGGTAGCGCGCCACCCCAACCGGACGGGCCTCCCGCCGGTCGTCCCGATCGACGAGATCGAGCGGCAGGAGGACGACCGTGTTGCGCTTGGGGACCGACGACCCGGGCCAGGTGGGCCCGTTCCGGATCCTGGCCGGGCTCGGGGTCGGTGGGATGGGCCGGGTCTACCTCGGGGTCGGGCCGTACCGCGAGCTCGCCGCGGTCAAGGTGGTCCACCGGCGGTTCGCCTCCGACCCCGCCTTCCGGGACCGGTTCCGCCGCGAGGTCGCGCTGAGCATGCGCGTGCGCAGCCGGGGGACGGCCGCCGTGCTGGCCGCCGACCCCGACGCGCCCGTGCCGTGGCTCGCCACCGAGTACGTGCACGGGGTTGCACTCGACCGGGCGGTGGCCGAGGCGGGCCCGCTGCCGCCGCCGTCGGTGCACGTCCTCGCGGCCGAGCTCGCCGCGGCGCTCGCCGCCGTCCACGCGGCGGGCCTCGTGCACCGCGACGTGACGCCGGCGAACGTGCTGCTCGCCGGGGACGGCCCGCGCCTGATCGACATGGGGATCTCGCGCGCCACCGACACCGCCCAGCTGAGCGCGGCCGGCGCGCTGGTCGGCACGCCCGCGTTCATGTCCCCCGAGCAGGCCGACGGGGCCGAGACCGGCCCGGCGTCGGACGTGTTCTCCCTCGGGGCGGTGCTCGCCTTCGCCGCGCTCGGGCGCGGCCCGTTCGGCGACGCGAACCCCTTCGTGCAGCTGCGGCGCATCGTCGACGAGGAGCCCGACCTCACCGGGCTGGCCGGCCCGCTGCGCGGCGTGGTCGAAGCGTGCCTGGCCAAGGACCCCGACGCCCGCCCCACCGCGGCGGCGCTCGCCGCCTCCCTCGGCCCGGTGCCGCCGCCACCCGGGGCGCCCGCCGGCACGTGGCTCCCGCCCGCGGTGGCGGCGCTGCTGCCCCCACCCCCGGACGTCCCCACCGTGGTCGCGGGCGGGTGGAGCCGCTCCCCGGCCCGCGGGAGCCGGCCCGTCGGCAGGCGCGCGCTCCTCGTCGGGACCGCGGGCGTGCTCGGGCTCGCGGCGTTGACCGGCGCCACGGCCCTCCTCCGCTCCGCCCTCGTCCAGGCCCTGCCGCCCGTCCCGCGGCCCACGACCGCGGCCCCGCCGGCCCCCACGACCGCCGCCGCACCCACACGAACGGGCACCGGGGCGGTGGCCTGGACCGCGCAGGGCCCGCCCAGCAGCACCAGCGCGCTGCTCACCGACGGGCGCACCGTCTACGCGGGCGGCGACGGCACCGTCGTCGCGCTCGACGCGGCCAGCGGCCGGAGGCGCTGGGCGTACACCGCGCCACCCGGCGGCGTCGGGTTCGACCCGTCCCGGGTGCGGCTCGCCGTCGCCGACGGCACGGTGTACGTCGCCACCAACGGCGCCGCGATCGCCCTCGACGCCGCCAGCGGGCGGGAACGCTGGCGCCGCGTGTCGCGCCTGACGGAGGGCTACCAGTCGCTCGTCGGGCTCGAGGTGATGGCGGGGCCCGGCGTCGCCTACTTTCACCCACGGCCCGACCCTCTACTCGCTGGACCCGGCCACCGGGGACACCCGCTGGAGCCACGACGTCGACGGCAACTTCGCCTCGTCGCCGGAGATCGACGGTGACCGTGTGCTGGTCAGCAACGGCTCCGGCGTGGACGCGCTGCGCGCCGACACCGGCGAGCTGGTGTGGCGCCACGAGCCCGAGGGCGTCAACGCCACCGAGCTCGGCGTCGCCCACGGCATCGCGTTCCTCACCGTCAACGTCGGCGACGTGGTCGCGCTCGACGCACCGACCGGCGCGGTCCGCTGGCGGGCGCGGGTCGGCGGCGGGGAGTTCCCGGGCGCGGAACCCGACCGGCCGGTGGTGGTCGACGACGCGGTGATCGTGCGCGGCCGCGACGAGCAGCTGCACGCGTACGAGATCACCGACGGGAGGCTGCGCTGGTCGCTGCCGGACCGGACGAAGGGCGGCGGCACGGCCACCGTCCCGCCGTTCGCTGTCCGCGACTCGACCGGCGGCCTCGTCTACACCGGCGACGGGCTCGGCCGCGTCTACGCGTTCGAGGTCGCGACCGGGACCCGGCGGTGGGTCTACGACCCGCCGCCGGGGGCCGGCTCGGTCGAGGTGATCACGGCGGCCGACCGGGTCGCCTTCACCGGCGGGTTCGACGGCCGGATCTCGGCCATCCGTCCGGAGTGAAGGAGGGACGGGATGACGGTCCTCTCGAGCACCGCGCCCGCCGCTCCCGCTGCCGTGTCGGCCCCGCACCCCGACGACCCCCGCACCATCGGCCCCTACCGGGTGCTCGGTGTGCTCGGCGCGGGCGGCATGGGCCAGGTCTACCTCGCCACCGGGCCCTCCGGCCTCGTCGCCGTGAAGGTCGTGCACCCCGCCCTCGCCACCGACCCCGAGTTCCGCACCCGGCTCGAGCGGGAGGTGGCGGCCGGGCGGCGGGTGCGCAGCGTGTGGACGGCCGCCGTCGTGGGCGCCGACCCGGACGCGGCCGCGCCGTGGCTCGCGACCGAGTACGTCCCGGGCATCCCGCTGCACCTGGCGATCACCGCGGCGGGGCCGCTGCCGCCACCCGCGGTGGCCGCGCTCGCCGCGCACCTGGCCCGAGCGCTCGCGGCGATCCACGAGGCGGGCATCGTGCACCGGGACGTGAAGCCCGCGAACGTGCTGCTCACCGCCGACCGGGCGAAGCTGATCGACTTCGGGATCGCGGCCGCCCTCGACGGCACCCGCATGACCCGAACCGGCATGACCGTCGGCACGCCCGCGTTCATGTCGCCGGAGCAGGTCGAGGGCGCCACCCCGTCCACCGCGTCGGACGTGTTCTCGCTCGCCTCGCTGCTCGTGTGGGCGGCGACCGGGACCGGGCCGTTCGGCGAGGGGAGCCCGGTCACGCTGCTGCGCCGGATCCGCACCGCGGAGCCCGCGCTCGGCGCGCTCACCGGGCCGGTCCGCGACCTCGCCCGCCGAGTGCCTGCGCCGCGACCCCGCCGCCCGGCCGACCGCGGCGCAGCTCGCCGATCGCCTCCCGCCCGCCCCGTTCGGGCCCGGCTGGCTCCCGCCGCCGTGGCCGCGCTCCTGCCCGACCCGGCCACGTTCCCCGTCCCGCCGCCGCCCGCCCGCGGGGTGTCGCGGCGCGGGTTGCTCGCCGGGATCGGCGCGGTGCTGGGAGCCGCCGCGGTCAGCGGGGCCGGCCTGATCGCGGCCGGCGGTGCGCGCTCCGGTCCCGCCCCGGCGACCCCCGCCCCGCCGCCCGGGCCGGCCCGAACGCGCTGGAGGTACGCCACCCGCGGGGCGGTGCGCGGCCTCGCCGCAGGCGCCGGTGTCGTCCTCGCCGCGGGCGCGGACGCCGCGGTGCACGCGGTCGACGTCGGCACCGGCCAGGCCCGCTGGACGTACGCGCTGCGCGCGGGGGCGCGTCGGATCACCGAGGCGGGCGACGGCGCCGTCGTCGACGACGGCTCCTTCGTGTACGCGCTCGACGCCGCCGGTGCGCTGCGCTGGGAGGCGAGGGGGAACCTGGTCGCGGCGGGGTCGGGGATCGTGCTCGCCGAAACCCTCGACGACGCGGCCGACCGCCGCGTCACCGCCTTCGACGCGGTCACCGGCGAGGTGCGGTGGCACTCCCCCGTCGACGGCCCCCTCGGGATGGTGTTCGCCCTCGGCAACCCCGGGGCCGCGGCGGGCGGGCGCGCGCACGTCGGCCTGAGCCACGCGCTGCGCACGCTCGATGCGGCGAACGGCACCATACTGTGGGAGCGGCCCGTACCCGACCTGGTCTCCGTCGTCGCCGAAGGCTCGGTCGTGTACGCCACGGGCGGCGCCCCCACCGCGCACTCCACCCTCGTCGCCTACGAGGCGGCGAGCGGGCGGGAGCTGTGGCGCCGCACCGTGGCGGACCGCTACGGCGAGCCCGTGGTCCACGAGGGCACCGTCTACGTCGACGGCGGCCACGGCGTCGGCCTCTCCGCGCTCGACGCGCGGACCGGGGAGCCCCGGTGGGAGCTTCCCCGCGGCGCGCTGCTGACCACCGCGGTGTACGGCACCCCGCCCGTGGTCTCGGGCAACACCTGCTACGTCGGCGGCGTCCGCATCGGCCGGTTCGACCCGGGCACGTTCACGCTCTTCGCCCACGCCACGGACACCGGGGAGGAGCGCTTCAGCGTCGACCTCGCCCTCGACACCGGCTACACCGCCACCATCGCGCTCGTCGGGGACACCGTGGTGCTCGGCGCGGCCGGTTCGGGGTACGGCACGGGGCCCGGGGAGGTCGTGGCCGTCGGGTGACGGCTACCGGCGCCGCGGCTGCTCGCTCGGCCCGACGTGGTCGTCGAGCCACTCGGTGAGGGGCCGCAGCTCGCGCCAGGTGCTCGCCACCCGTTCCAGGGTGCCCGGCTCGTGCAGCACGTCGTCGGGCTCCCAGGTGCGGTAGGCGTAGATGCCCTTGTGCCGGAGCAGGTCGATGCGCGGGTGGTCCGCGGGGAAGCCCTTGGGGCGGGTCTTGAGCGTCTCCCCGGCGAGCGTCAGCCCGGCGAGCGCCGCGATGCGCTTCTCCAGGTCGCCGCCGCGACGGTCGTCGGCCACCGCGGTGCGGTAGCGGGTGAGCTGGTCGGGCGCCATCCGGTAGTACCCGCCCGCGACCAGCAGCCCGTCGGAGCCGATCTGCACGTAGAACGGGCCGACGATCGCGCCGCAGTGGTTCTTGTACGGGGTCTTGTCGCGGGAGAACCGGACGTCGCGGTACGGCCGGAAGATCTTGCCGGGCCCGAACTCGGGTTCGAGGTCGGCGAGCAGCGCCTGCATCGGGCCGCGGACGTCCGCCTCGTACACGTGCCGGTTGTCGGTCCAGTAGGCCTTCGAGTTGTCGGCGGCGAGCCCGTCGTAGAACTCGACGGCTCCCTCCCCGAAACCCGTGAAGCTCATGGTGCGCAATCCCCCACCTCGGCTGCGTCCTTGTCGGATGCCGCCCCGTCGCCCGGGTCGGTGGCGCCGTCCGCTGTGCCCCCGTCGGCGCTGCCCCGGTCGGCGCTGCTCCCGTCGGGGTCGGCGTCCGCCTTCGCGGCTCCCGCGGGTTCGGCGGCGCCGGGCGGGGCGCCGAGGACCTCCCGCGGCTTGCGGACGAGCGCGATGTAGAGCACCGCCGCCGCGAACACGACCGCGGCGACCACCACGTTGATCCGGATGTCGCCGAACACCCGGGTGGCGTGGTCGGTGCGCATCTGCTCGATGAAGAACCGCCCCGCGGTGTAGCCCGCGACGTAGACGGCGAACGCGCGCCCGTGGCCCAGCCGGAACCGGCGGTCGGCCCACACCACGAGCCCGGCCACCGCGAGGTTCCACAGCAGCTCGTAGAGGAACGTCGGGTGCACGACCTGCACGGGCGTGTGGTCGACCGCGACGCCGCCGAGGGCGTCGGGGAGGCCGGTGGCGGGGTCGATCCGCTCGTAGATCTCCAGCCCCCACGGCAGCGTGGTGGGCGCGCCGTAGAGCTCCTGGTTGAACCAGTTGCCCAGCCGCCCGATGGCCTGGGCGGCGACGATGCCCGGCGCCACCGCGTCGGCGAAGAAGCCCAGCGGCACACCGCGGCGCCTGCAGCCGATCCAGGCCCCGAGCGCGCCGAGCGCGATGGCGCCCCAGATCCCGAGGCCGCCCTCCCAGATCCGCAGGGCGCCCAGCGGGTCGCCGCCCGGGCCGAAGTAGGTGCGCCAGTCGGTGATCACGTGGTAGAGCCGGCCGCCGACCAGGCCGAACGGCACCGCGAACACGGCGACGTCGGTGACGACGCCCTGCTCCCCGCCGCGCGCCACGAACCGCCGCTCGCCCCAGAGAACCGCGACGACGATCCCGGCGATGATGCACAGCGCGTAGGCCCGGATCGGGATCGGTCCGAGCATCCAGACGCCGCGGTCGGGACTCGGGATGTTCGCCAGCAGGGTGACGACGGCAGGACTCACGCCGCCACGGTAGCGCCACGGGCCGTCCGCGAGAGGACCGGTCGGGGCGCGGGCGACACGATCACCCGGCCGCGTCCCGCTGCGCCCGCGGGTCAGGCGGGTTGCGGGGCGCTGCGGACGCCGCCCGCCAGCTCCTGCGCCAGCGCGCGCACGCCGTGGGCGCCGCCGTTCTCCGCGGCCGTGACGAACGCCGAGCCGACGACCACACCGTCGGCGAAGCCCGCGACCTCGGCGGCCTGGGCGGCCGACTTGACGCCCAGGCCGACCGCGACCGGCAGCGACGTGTGCGTCCGGCACCGCGCCACCAGCGCGGGCGCCGCGCTCGCGACCGCGTCGCGGGCACCGGTGACGCCCATCGTGGACGTGGCGTAGAGGAACCCGCGGGTGGCGGCGGCGGTCGAGGCGATCCGCTCCTCGGTGGAGGACGGTGCGACCAGGAAGATCCGGTCGAGGCCGTGCGCGTCGGAGGCGGCGAGCCACTCCTCGGCCTCGTCGGGGATCAGATCGGGGGTGATCACCCCGAGCCCGCCCGCGCCGGCGAGGTCGCGGGCGAACGCGTCGACGCCGTAGCGCAGCACCGGGTTGTAGTAGGTCATCACCACGGCCCGGCCGCCCGCCGCGGTGACCCGCTCGACGACCGAGAACACGTCCCGGAGCCGGAAGCCGTCCCGCAGCGCGGTGTCGGCGGCGGCCTGGATCGTCGGCCCGTCCATCACCGGGTCCGAGTAGGGGATGCCGACCTCGAGCAGGTCGCAGCCGCCCTCGACCATCGCGGTGAGCAGCTCGACCGAGCGCTCGACCGTGGGGTAGCCGGCGGGGAGGTAGCCGACGAGGGCGCCCCTGCCCTCCGCCCGCGCCGCGGTGAAGATCTTCTCGACGTCGCTCATCGGGGCGGCCCCTCCGTCAGGCTGGCTTCGGCGATCGCGGTGCCGCTGGCGTCCTCGGCGCTCTCGTCGTCGGAGATCATGCCGAACCACTTGGCCGCCGTGTCCACGTCCTTGTCCCCGCGCCCCGACAGGTTCACGAGGATCACCGCGTCCGGTCCGAGCTCGCGGCCGAGCTGCAGCGCGCCCGCGACGGCGTGCGCCGACTCGATCGCCGGGATGATCCCCTCCGACCGCGACAGCAGCGCGAACGCCTCCATCGCCTCGGCGTCGGTGATGGGGCGGTACTCGGCCCGGCCCGCGTCCTTGAGCCGGGCGTGTTCCGGCCCGACGCCGGGGTAGTCGAGCCCGGCCGAGATCGAGTACGACTCGATGGTCTGCCCGTCCTCGTCCTGCAGCAGGTAGGACAGCGCCCCGTGCAGGGCGCCGGGCGAGCCGGCGGTCAGGGTGGCCCCGTGCCGCCCGGTCGCGACGCCGTCGCCGCCCGGCTCGAACCCGACCAGGCGCACGCCGGGGTCGTCGATGAAGGCGTGGAAGATCCCGATCGCGTTGGAGCCGCCACCGACGCAGGCGGCCACCGCGTCCGGCAGCCGCCCGACCCGATCCAGGACCTGCTCGCGCGCCTCGAGGCCGATGATGCGGTGCAGGTCGCGCACGATCGTCGGGAACGGGTGCGGGCCCGCGGCCGTGCCGAGCAGGTAGTGCGTGTCGTCGACGTTGGTGACCCAGTCGCGCAGCGCCTCGTTGATCGCGTCCTTGAGGGTGCGCGAGCCGGTCTTCACCGGCACCACCTTCGCGCCGAGCAGCCGCATCCGGGCGACGTTGAGGGCCTGCCGCTCGGTGTCGACCTCGCCCATGTACACGACGCACTCCAGGCCGAGCAGGGCGCACGCGGTGGCGGTGGCGACGCCGTGCTGGCCCGCGCCGGTCTCGGCGATCACGCGCTTCTTGCCCATGCGCTTGGTGAGCAGCGCCTGGCCCAGCACGTTGTTGATCTTGTGGGAGCCGGTGTGGTTGAGGTCCTCGCGCTTGAGCAGGATCCGGGCCCCGCCCGCGTGCTCGGACAGCTTCGGCACGTCGGTCAGCGGGGACGGCCGGCCGGTGTAGTCGCGGTGCAGCCGGTCGAGCTCGTCGAGGAAGTCGCGGTCGCCGCGGGCCTTCTCGTAAGCGGTGCTGAGCTCGTCGAGCGCGGCGATCAGCGCCTCGGGGACGAACCGGCCCCCGTAGCGCCCGAAGTGGCCGCGCTCGTCCGGGTCGTGGTCGGACGGGTGCGCGACCCCGTCGCTCGGCTTGCTGTGCGTGCTCACCGAACCATTCTGGAACACGACGGGTGGAAGCCCGCAGCCACCAGGCTCCGGACGGCCCCGCCCGGGTCGCCGCTGGTGACGAGGCCCTCGCCGACCAGCACCGCGTCGGCGCCCCACCCGGCGTAGGTGAGCAGGTCGCCCGGTCCGCGCACGCCCGACTCGGCCACCCGCATCACGTCGGTGGGCAGGCCGGGGGCGATCCGCCCGAAGATCGTGCGGTCGACCTCGAGCGTGTGCAGGTTGCGGGCGTTGACCCCGATGACCTTGGCGCCCGCCTCCAGGGCGCGGTCGGCCTCCTCCTCGGTGTGCACCTCGACGAGCGCGGTCATCCCGAGCGACTCGACGCGGTCGAGCAGGGCGTCCAGCGCGTTCTGCTCCAGCGCGGCGACGATCAGCAGCACCAGGTCCGCGCCGTAGGCCCTGGCCTCGTGCACCTGGTAGGGGCTGACGATGAAGTCCTTGCGCAGCACCGGGACGTCCACCACCGCGCGGACCGCGGCCAGGTCGGCCAGCGACCCGCCGAAGCGACGGCCCTCGGTGAGCACGCTGATCACGCGCGCGCCGTTCTCGGCGTACGTGGCGGCCAGCTCCGCCGGATCGGGGATCTCGGCCAGCTCGCCCTTGGACGGGCTGCGCCGCTTCACCTCGGCGATCACGCCGATGCCCGGGGCGCGCAGCGCGGCCATCACGTCCCGCGGGGGTGGGGCCGCCGCCGCCCGCCGCTTGATCTCCGCGAAGTCGACCTCCGCCTCACGCGCGGCGAGATCGGCCCTGACACCGGCGACGATGGAATCGAGGACACTCGCTCCGCCGTTCGTCATGGCAGCTGTCCCCCTCTCCGGATGGGCCGGGCGCGAATCATGCTAGACAGGCGCACTTCGCGGCCCGTCGTCAGGATCGTCCCCCCTGCCGTCCGACGGCCCGGAAGAGGGGTCGGCAGGGGGATCGAGGGTGGGGTCGCGACCCTCGTCGAGCTCGTCCCACGCGGCGCGGTCCGGGTCCTGATCGACCCGACGCTCCCCCGGCGCGGCGTAGCGGGCGCCCAGCCGCGGCAGGCGGCGCTCCCGCACGACCACCGCGAGCCCGGCGGCGAGCAGCACCAGCGCGCCCGCGACCGCCCACAGCGGCGCCACCGTCGCCTCGGGCGGCTGGTCGCGCAGGCCGGCGATGACCCGCACGCCGAACACCAGCACGCCTGCCCCGGCCAGCGCGAGCAGGGCCCCGACGGCCCGGCGCAGGACGCCCCCGGCCGCCACCACGCCCGCGACCCCCGCGAGCGCGAGCAGCGCGACACCCCCGAGCCACGGCGCCACCTGTGCCCCGGTGAGCTCCGGCGGGAACCAGACCGTGGTCGACCCGACCCACAGCAGGAGCGCCGAGAACGCCAGGCCCAGGCACGCGATCCCCAGCTCGCGCGGGCTCGGGCGGTCGGTCACCGCGGGGTGGTGGACGCGGAGGTCCCCGCCGCGGGGGGTGGCTGGGTCGCGGCCGGGTCCGCCGCGGCGAGCGGTTCGGCCCCCGGGTCGGTCAGCGTGGCCGCGGTCGCCACCGCCGACAGCACGGCCCTGGCCTTGTTGAGGCACTCGGCGTCCTCGGCCGCGGGGTCGGAGTCGGCGACGATGCCCCCGCCGGCCTGGACGTACGCGACGCCGTCGCGGACGAGCGCCGTGCGGATGGCGATCGCGGTGTCGGCGTCGCCCGCGAAGTCGAGGTAGCCCACGATCCCGCCGTAGAGCCCACGTCGGGTCGGCTCCAACTCCTCGATGATCTCCATCGCCCGCGGCTTCGGCGCCCCCGACAGCGTGCCGGCCGGGAAGCAGGCCGTGACCGCGTCGAAGGCGTTGCAGTCCTCGCGCAGCCGCCCGGTCACCGTCGACACCAGGTGCATCACGTGGCTGTAGCGCTCCACGGAGAAGAAGCTGTGCACCTTCACCGTGCCGGGCTCGCAGACCCGGCCGAGGTCGTTGCGGCCGAGGTCGACGAGCATCACGTGCTCGGCGCGCTCCTTCTCGTCGCTGCGCAGCTCCTTCTCCAGCAGGAGGTCCTCCTCCTCGGTGGCGCCGCGCCAGCGGGTGCCCGCGATCGGGTGCGTGGTGGCGGTGCCGTCCCGGACCGTGACGAGGGCCTCCGGGCTGGACCCCACGATGTCGAACCGCTCCCCCGCCGCCGACTCCAGCCGCAGCAGGTACATGTAGGGGCTGGGGTTGGTCGCCCGCAGCACGCGGTAGACGTCCAGCGGGTCGGCCGGGCACTCCGCCTCGAACCGCTGCGACACCACGACCTGGAACGCCTCGCCCGCGCGGATCTGCTCCTTGGCCTCCTCGACCGCGGCGTGGTGCTCGGGCGCCGAGCGGCGGCGGGTGAACCGCGGCTCCGCGGGCCGGAACACCGCGACCGTGCTCGGCGCGGGCGTGGTCAGGTCGGCCGTCATCCGGTCCAGCCGGGCGACGGCGTCGTCGTAGGCCTCGTCCACCCGCTCGTCGGTGGCGTCCCAGTTGATCGCATTCGCGATCAGGGTGACCGTGCCCTCGTGGTGGTCGACCGCGGCGAGGTCGGTGGCCAGCAGCATCACCAGCTCGGGGATGCGCAGGTCGTCCTCGGCCAGCTCGGGCAGCCGCTCCAGCCGCCGCACCACGTCGTAGCCGAGGTAGCCGACCATCCCCCCGGTCAGCGGCGGGAGGCCGGGCAGCCGTTCGCTGCGCAGCTCCTCCACCGCGGCGCGCAGCGCGGCGAGCGGGTCACCGGAGGTCGGCAGGCCGACCGGCACCTCCCCGGTCCACACCAGCTCGCCGTCGACCGCGGTGAGCGTGGCCCGGCTGCGCGCCCCCACGAACGACCATCGCGACCACGACCGCCCGTTCTCCGCCGACTCGAACAGGAACGTGCCGGGCCGGTCACCGGCCAGCTTGCGGTAGACCCCGAGCGGGGTCTCGTCGTCGGCGAGCAGCCGCCGCGTCACCGGGATCACCCGGTGGCCGACGGCCAGCGCGCGGAACTCCTCGCGGCTGGGGGTGACCGCTCCGAGGGCACCGGGCGGTGCGGAAACGGTCATGCGCGCCATTATCTCGACCGCCATCGGCGCCGCCCCGCCGGTGCCGCCGCCGGATCCCTGCGGGCGCTCTCGGTGCGGGAACGGGAAGATGGGGCACGTGGCCCTTCCCGACGACAGCGCCGACCTCGCGCACGGCACGCCACGCCGCCGCGGCAGGCGGCGCGGCGGCGGCGACACCCGCGCCGCGCTGCTCGACGCCGCCCGCGCGGTGTTCGCCGAGCGCGGCTACGACGGCGCCACGGTGCGCGCCATCGCCGAACGCGCCGGCGTGGACGCGGCGATGGTCAACCACTGGTTCGGCGGCAAGGAGGGGCTGTTCGTCGCCGCGCTCGACCTGCCGGCCGACCCCGGCGCCGTCCTCGCCGAGGCGCTCCCCGGCGACCCCGAGCACATGGCCGAACGCATCATCGGCCGCATCCTGCGGATGTGGGACGAGACCGGCGGGGCCCGGCTCGCCACGCTGTTGCAGAGCGTCGCGAGCCACGAGGTCGCGGCCAGCATGCTGCGCGAGTTCATCGCGCACCTGCTCGTGAGCAGGATCATGTCGAAGGTGGCGCCGGACCGGCCCGAGCTGCGCGCCACGCTCGCCGGCTCGCAGATGCTCGGGCTCGCGATCGTCCGCTACGTGCTGAAGGTGGAGCCGCTCGCGTCGGCCGACCACGAGACGATCGTCGCGCTGGTGGCGCCGAACCTGCAGCGCTACCTCACCGGCCCCCTGCCCTGAGCCGGCGTCAGGCCGGGCGGCGGGGGTCGATGAAGCCGGACTCGTAGGCGGCCACCACGGCCTGGGTGCGGTCGCGGGCGCCGACCTTGGCGAGCACGTCGCCCACGTGCGTCTTCACGGTCTCGACGCCGACGACGAGCTCGCGCGCGATCTCGCCGTTGGACAGGCCGCGGGCCATCAGGCGCAGCACCTGGCCCTCCCGCTCGGTGAGCCCGGCGCCGCGCAGCGCGTCCCCGCCGCAGCGGCCGCGGGTCGCGACGAGCTCGCGCACCGCGGCGGGGAACAGCAGCGACTCGCCCTCGGCGACGGTGCGCACCGCCTGCACGATCTCCGCCGGGCGGGCCCGCTTGAGCAGGAAGCCGGTGGCGCCCGCCTGCAGCGCGTCGTAGACGTAGCCGTCGTTGCCGAACGTCGTGAGGATCAGCACCCGCGGTGCGTCCGTCCCTCGCGTCGACACGAGGTGGCGGGTGGCCACGATGCCGTCGACCGCGGGCATCCGCACGTCCATCAGCACGACGTCCGGTTCGAGCCTGCGCACCAGGCCGGGCACCTCGGAACCGTCGGAGGCCTCGCCGAGCACCTCCACGTCCGGCTCGGCGTCGAGGATCGCCCGCAGGCCCGCCCGCACCAGCTCCTCGTCGTCCACCAGCAGCACGCGGATCACCCGACCGCTCACGACGGCATCCTCTCGGGTCCGAACGGCAGACGGGCGGTGACGCGCCAGCGGTCCCCGTCCGGGCCGGCGGCGAGCTCCCCGCGCAGCACGCCGACCCGCTCGCGCATGCCGTCGATGCCGCGCCCGCCGCCGGGCCGCGCGGTGCCCGCGCCGAGGGGGTTGGTCAGCTCCAGCTCCACGGCGTCGGCCCGCACCGCGACGCGGACGCGCACCGGCACCGGGCCGGCGTGCCGCAGCGCGTTGGTGAGGCCCTCCTGCACGATGCGGTACGCCTCCCGCGACGCCGCCCGCGGCACGGCGCCGGTGGTGCCGCTGCGCTCCAGGTGCACCGCCACCCCGGCCGACCGGGCGCCGTCGACCAGCGCGTCGAGGTCGCTGAGGTCGGGCTGCGGGTGCCGGTCGGATGCGCCCTCGCCTCCCTCGCGCAGCAGCCCCAGCACGTGGTCGAGGTCGGCGAGCGCGGTGCGGCCCGCCTCGGCGATCGCCTCGAGCGCCTTCGCGACGAAAGCCGGGTCGCTGTCGAGCACCCGGGCCGCCGCCCCCGCCTGCAGCGTCGTGACCGTGAGCGCGTGGCCCACCGAGTCGTGCAGCTCCCGGGCGAGCCGGTTGCGCTCGGCGAGCGCGCGCTCGGCGGCGTGCGCCGCGGCGAGCTCGGCCGTCATCCGCTCGGTGGGCGTCGGGCCCAGCACCCGCGGGGCGAGCCGGGCGAGCGCCCCGCCCAGCACCCCGGCCGCGCGCAGCAGCAGGACCGGCAGCACCAGCCCGACCGGCGGCAGCCACCACGCCCCGCCGCCGGTCGGGAACGGCTCGAGCGGCAGCCACGGCGCGACCAGGAACCCGATCGTCGCGGGGAACACGACCAGCGTGACGAGCGCGGTGAACCCGCCCGCCGCCGCGTTGACCAGCACCCACAACGCGGCCCGGCGCCGCCCGGCCCAGGAGTCGACCGTGGCCGGGTCGGGCTCGGGGACGTCGGCCCCGAGCAGGGTGCGCGCCGCGGTGATCGCGAGCGACCGGACGCCGGGCACGAGGACGACCCCGACGGCGATGGCCGCGGCCGGCACGGCCACGAGGACGGTGCCGGCGACGTCGAGCCCGCCGTCCCCCGCCGCCGAGACGATCAGCGCCGCGAGGGCGACGTACGGCAGCAGGATCACCGCGCCGAGCAGCAGGTGCACGTACCGGCGATAGGTCAGCCCGTCGGCCAGCGGGGCCAGGAGTCGCCGGAACACGGGACGATCGTCGCAGAACGGCGGCGGCAGGCGGCTCCCCCGCGAGAGGGAGGTGATCTCGTCCGCGCGCGGGACCCGGGGCGCGGGCGGCGCGGGCGAGGCTGGCGGCATGACCGCATCCACCACCCCCACCGCCACCGCCCCCGCCGCGGGGCCGACGCCCGTGGGCGTGCGGGTCGTGGGCTGGCTCGCCGCCGCGGGCACCCTCCCGTACCTCGCGATCAAGCTCGACTGGCTCACCGGCGGCACGCTCGGCGTCCGCGAGCCGGGGGTGCTGGCCGACCCGACGATCGTCGTGGCCAACTGGGTGACGTTCGCGCTCGACCTCGTCGTCGTCGCGCTCGCGCTCGCGCTGACCCACCGGGTCGGCGACCGGCTCCCGCCCTGGCTGGTGCTGCTCCCGACGTGGGTGGGCACCGGGTTCCTCGTGCCGATGGTCGTCGCGGTCCTGCCGGGCACGCTGGCGCTGCTCGCCACCGGCGGGCTCGGCGGCACGTGGTTCGAGCCGTGGCTGCAGCCGGTGGTCTACGGCGGGTTCGCCTGGCAGGGCGTCTTCCTGTCCGCCGCCCTCGCCGCGCACGCGGGGCGGCGCTGGTCGCACCTGGTCGCGGCGGCCCACCCCCTGCCCGAGGTGCTCCCGCTGCTGCGGGTGCTCACGGCGGGCGGCGTCACCATGGCCGCGGCGAGCGCGGCGCTGCACCTGGTGGTGGGCCTGTCCGCCGGGTCGGCCGTCGCGCTGGGCGTCGAGGCCACCAGCGCCGCGCTCGCGCTCGCCGGCGCGTGCGGGGTGGTGGCGCTGGTGCGCGGGCGGCCGGCGGCGCGCTGGGCCGCGGTGGCGGCCGCGTGGACGGGCAGCGCCGCGATGTTCTCCTGGGGCCTCTACACGGTCGTCGTGCGCATGGCGGCCGACGGCTTCTCCACCCACGGCGCCGCGGCGGCCGGCACCGCCCAGGTCACCGGGCTGCTCGGCGGTTTCGCGCTCGCGGTGGCCGGAATGCTCGCCCTCGCCCGGGAGGGGTGACGGCGGGCCGCCGTCATTCCGGCGGGTCGACCACCTGGATCCGCACCCGCTTGTTGCCCTTGCCCTTCGACTCCGTCCCCGTCACGCGAACCGCGCCCACCTCGGCGGTGCTCGACACGTGCGTGCCGCCGTCGGCCTGCTTGTCCAGCCCGACGATGTCGATCACCCGTAGCGGATCGATCTCGCGCGGGATGAGGTTCGCCGCGGTGCGGATCAGCGCGGGGTCGGCGTCGGCGGCGTCGCGGCCGAGGAACTCGACGACGACCGCGCGGGCGGCGGCGACCTCCTCGTTGATCCGGGTCTCCAGGCGCTTGCCCAGCTCCGCGGAGATCGACTCGAGCGGGAAGTCGAGCCTGCCGGTGCCCGGCTCCATGTTGCCGCCGGTCACGGGGATCCGGAACTCCGTCCAGACCACCCCGCACAGCACGTGCAGCGCGGTGTGGGTGCGCATCAGCAGGTGCCGGCGGGTCCAGTCGATCTCCCCAGCCAGCTCGGTGCCCGCGTCGGGCAGCTCGGGCGCGTCCACCCAGTGCCAGATGCGGCCCGCGTCCCGCTTCACCCGCGTGACGGGGACCGGGCCGGCGCCCCAGTCGAGCGTCCCCAGGTCGTGCGGCTGGCCGCCGCCGCCCGGGTAGAACGCGGTGCGCGCGAGCGCGACCCGGCCGCCCTCCCGGTCGACCTCGGTGATCGCGGCCTCGAAGGAGCGGAGGTAGGCGTCGGTGGCGAACAGCTCCTCGGTCACGGCGCCGACCCTAGAACCCCGGCCGCTCGCAGCGTCACCGGATGTCGCCGGGCAGCAGGTGCTCGGTGAGCAACAGGCGGACGTTGGCGCGGTCGCGCAGCCAGGGTCGCAGCAGCTCCCACGCGTGGAAGTAGCCGATGACGTAGGCGCTCATCGGCGACGGCCGCACCATCGGCACCGCCTTCGCGATCTCGGCGTCGTCGAGCAGGGCCCAGCGGGCGAGGTAGTCGGCGAGCTCCCGCTCCGGGCGGCCGTCGGCGGCCATGAGCGCGGCGTTGGCCCAGACCCCCCACAGCTCGTTGCGGGCGAGGTGGATCGCCGCGAGGTCGCTGCCGTCCCGCTCGACGCCCACGTCCGGGTGGACGGTGTCGGCGAGCCACCGCTGTGCCTCGTCGCCGGGGAAGACGATCTCCTCCGCACACAGCCCGAGCCCCTCCCCCAGCGCGAACGGCGGCGAGAACAGGAACCGGACGCGTTGGTCGGTCCGCGTGGCACCGCGCACCTTCACCAGCGCCTCGGCGATGTGGCCCGGGTGCCCCTCGTGGGCGACCGCGTAGAGCAGGTCGGCCACGACGAACGGGACGCTCGTGTTGACGAAGATCGTCGAGCGCACGCCGCCCCGGTAGAGCCCGGCGAAGTGGAAGTGGGCCTCGGGGACGAGCGTGCACTCGACGACCTCGTCGGGCGGGAGCGCGACGATCGCGGCGGTGCGGGCCCGCGTCTCGGCGACCGCCTTCTCCACGAGCGCGGGGATGCGCCCGGTGTCGGCCAGCGCGTGGGCCCGCTGCCACGCGTGCCACCGGTCGGCGAGCGGGCCGGAACCCGCCGGGAGGGCGGCGGCGAGCCGGTCGTGCGCCCGCGCGAACACCGACTCGGGCACCCACCGGGGCTCGAGGCCGGTGACCTGCGCCGCGAGGTCGCGGAAGCCGAGTCGCCCGTCGAGGAACCGGGCCACCGCCCGCATCGCGCCCACCGTGGCCCGCTGGTCGGGCGCGAGGTCGCGCTCCAGCAGCCGCGCGGCGTCCGCGGCCAGCGCGCCGACCGGGCGCGGCTCCTCCCCCTCGATGCGCGCGCTCCACTCCGGCGGGCCGTGGTAGAGCAGCGCGGCGCCGCCCAGGTGGGGGTTGAGCCGCAGCGCGAGCTCCGCGAAGGACCGTTGCCACTCGGGATCGTGCGTCATGACCTCGACGCTATGCGTACGATTTTCCGTACGGCGTACGGAAGGGGGTTCGCGTGGAGTCGGTGTGGTTCCGCGGGGAGCGGCCGCGCAAGCCGCGGCTCTCGCGGGAGCGGATCGTCGAGGCGGCCGTCGCGCTGCTCGACGCCGAGGGTGTCGAGGGGTTCTCCATGCGCGCGCTCGCCGCCCGGCTGCGGGCGGGGACGATGTCGCTGTACGAGTACGTCGCCGGCAAGGAGGACGTGCTGGACCTCGCGCTGGACGCCGTGCTCGGCGAGATCGAGCCGGCCGGGCCGGACGAACCGTGGCGGGAGGCGCTCTCCGGCCAGCTCACCCGGGCCCGCGCCGTCATGCGCCGCCACCCGTGGGTGCCGGCCCTCGCGGCCACCCGGCCCCTGGTCGGCCCGAACGCGCTCGCCGGGTCGGAGCGCTTCTACGCGGCGCTGGCGCAGGCGGGCCTGTCCGGCCCGACGCTGCCGGCCGCGGTCGGCGCGCTGTACTTCTACGCCTACGGGTTCGTCGCGGCCGAGAACACCTGGTGGGGCACGGTCCGCCACCCGGACCAGGACGCCGCGATCCGCGCGCGGGTGCAGGAGCACCTGCGCGAGCACGCGCCGGCGCTGGCGGCGCACGCCCAGGTCGAGACCGACGACTTCGACGCGCAGTTCGCGCTGGGGCTGCGGATCATCCTCGACGGCGTGGAGGCCGCCCTGCCGTCCTGACCGGCGCCGTCAGCCGTTCGCGGCGAGCAGGACGTCGGCGTCGAAGCAGCTGTGGGTGCCGGTGTGGCAGGCCGGGCCGGTCTGGTCGACGACCACGAGCAGGGCGTCGCCGTCGCAGTCGAGGCGCACCTCGTGCACGCGCTGGACGTGGCCGGAGGTCTCGCCCTTCACCCAGTACTCCTCGCGGGAGCGCGACCAGTAGGTGGCCCGGCCGGTGGTGAGCGTGCGGTGCAGCGCTTCGTCGTCCATCCACGCCACCATCAGCACGTCGCCGGTGCCGCGCTCCTGCACGACCGCGCAGACCAGGCCGTCGGCGTTGCGCTTCAGGCGGGCGGCGATCTCGGGCTCGAGCGCCGAGTCGCCGACGCGGCTCACCGGACCTCCACGCCCGCCGCGCGCAGGCCGTCCTTGACGTCCTTGATGCGCAGCTGCCCGAAGTGGAACACGCTCGCGGCGAGCACCGCGTCCGCGCCCGCGGCGACCGCGGGCGGGAAGTGCTCGACCGCGCCCGCTCCCCCGCTGGCGATCACCGGGATGTCCACGACCGCGCGCACCGCGCTGATCATCTTGAGGTCGAAGCCGGCCTGGGTGCCGTCGGCGTCCATGGAGTTGAGCAGGATCTCCCCGACGCCGAGCTCCTGGCCGCGCTGCGCCCACTCCAGGGCGTCGATGCCGGTGCCGCGGCGGCCGCCGTGCGTGGTGACCTCCCAGCCGGAGGGGGTGGGCTTGCCGCCCTCGGGCACCGTGCGCGCGTCGACCGACAGCACGATGCACTGGGCGCCGAAGCGGCGGCTCGCCTCGCGCAGCAGCTCGGGGCGCAGGATGGCCGCGGTGTTGATGCTGACCTTGTCCGCGCCGGCCCGCAGCAGCGTGTCGACGTCGTCGGTGGTGCGGATGCCGCCGCCGACGGTGAGCGGGATGAACACCTGCTCCGCGGTGCGGCGCACGACGTCGAGCATCGTGGCCCGGCCGCCGGACGAGGCGGTGACGTCCAGGAAGGTCAGCTCGTCGGCCCCCTCGGCGTCGTAGACGCGGGCCATCTCCACCGGGTCGCCCGCGTCGCGCAGGTCGGTGAAGTTGACGCCCTTGACCACGCGCCCGGCGTCGACGTCCAGGCACGGGATGACGCGGACGGCGACGCCCATCAGCCCGCCGCCCGCCCCGCGGGCCGCACCGCCCGCACCGCCGCGAGCGCCTCGGGGAGGGTGAACCGCCCCGCGTAGAGCGCCTTGCCGACGATCGAACCCTCGATCCCGACCCCGGAGGCGGCCAGCTCGGCGAGCGCCACCAGGTCGGAGACCTCCGCGACGCCGCCGGAGGCGATCACCGGCGCGCTCGTGGCCTCGGCGACGGAGCGCAGCAGGTCGAGGTTGGGGCCGCGCAGGGTGCCGTCCTTGCTGACGTCGGTGACGACGTAGCGGGCGCAGCCGTCGCGGTCGAGCCGCTCCAGGACCTCCCACAGGTCGCCACCGTCGCGGGTCCAGCCGCGCGCGGCGAGCCGGTGCTGCCCGTCGACGATGCGCACGTCCAGCCCGACGGCGATCCGGTCGCCGTGCTCGGCGATGGCCCGCGCGCACCACTCCGGGTCCTCCAGCGCGGCCGTGCCGAGGTTGACGCGGGCGCAGCCGGTGGACAGGGCGCGCTCCAGCGAGGCGTCGTCGCGGATGCCACCGGACAGCTCCACGTCGACGTCCAGCTCGCCCACGACCTCGGCCAGCAGCTCGGCGTTGGAGCCGCGACCGAACGCGGCGTCGAGGTCGACGAGGTGGATCCACTCCGCGCCGTCGCGCTGCCACTGCAGCGCCGCCTCGCGGGGGGCGCCGTACGCGGTCTCGGTGCCCGCCTCGCCCTGGACCAGGCGCACCGCCTGGCCGTCGGCGACGTCGACGGCGGGAAGCAGCGTGAAGCTCACGCCGTCGAGCCTACCCAGCGTGCTCGCGCCGACCCGCGCCAGCACGAGCCGCTGCGCGGGGCGGGTGCCCGGGTGAGACCACCGCGGCCCCGTGGCGCGGGCCGCCACCGGACGGGCCGGGGCTCATCCGGCGATCGGCGCCGGCGGCGCGCCGAGCGGTGGTGTCAGCCGACGACGTCGCGCAGCCAGTTCCGCAGGACGGTGGCGCCCGCGTCGCCGGACTTCTCCGGGTGGAACTGGGTGGCCGCGAGCGGGCCGTTCTCGACGGCCGCCACGAAGTCCTCGCCGTGGTGGGCCCACGTGACCAGCGGCGGCTTCAGGACGTCGGACTCCTCCATCTGCCACTGCCGCACGGCGAAGGAGTGCACGAAGTAGAAGCGCGTGTCGGCGTCGAGCCCGGCGAAGAGCGTGGACCCGGCGGGCGCGCGCACGGTGTTCCAGCCCATGTGCGGCAGCACGTCGGCCTTCAGCCGCTCCACCGTGCCGGGCCACTGCCCGCACCCGCGGGTGCGCTCGCCCCACTCGACACCCAGGTCGAACAGCACCTGCATGCCCACGCAGATGCCCAGCACCGGGCGTCCGCCCGCCAGCCGCTGGTCGATGATGCGGGGGCCGTCGACGCTCTCCAGCCCGGCCATGCACGCCGCGAAGGCGCCCACGCCGGGGACGACGAGCCCGTCGGCCTCCAGCGCCGCGTGTCGATCCGCCGTGACGGTGACGTCGGCACCCACCCGCCGCAGCGCGCGTTCCGCCGAGCGCAGGTTGCCCGATCCGTAGTCCAGCACGACGATCCTCGACACCCTCGCGAGGGTAGTCCGCGCTGACCACCGACGTTCGCCTGCGGGCGGGAGGCACCGCATGAGACTGCACACGGACATCCCGAGCCGAGCCGAGATCGACGCGCTGCTGCAGACCAGATCCCGCTGGTGCGCGACGATCTACCTCCCCACCGACCCCGCCTCGCCCGGTGAGGCCGAGCGGATCGAGCTGAAGAACCGGGCGCGGGAGGTGGTCGACCGCCTCCGGGCGGCCGGTGCCGGCGAGGACGAGGTGACCGCGGTCGAGGACCAACTGGTCGACCTCGAGCAGGACGCGGTGTTCTGGCGCTTCCAGGCCCGCACCCTCGCGCTGTTCGTGACGCCGTCGGCGCTCACGACGTTCCGGCTACCGAACCGGCTGCAGCCGACGGCGCTGGTGGCGGACCGCTTCTTCGTCAAACCGCTGATGCGCGCGGTCACCTTCCCCCAGACCGCGTTCGTCCTCGCGCTGGCCGCGGGTTCGGTGCGGTTGCTCGAGGTGGTGCCCGACCTGCCGGCCCACCGCGTGGAGGTCCCCGACATGCCGCCCGACCTGGAGAGCGCCGTCGGCGGCGTCGGCGAACCCCCGGACCGCGCCGCGCGCCTGCAACCCGGCCGCGAGCACCACAAGGTGTGGCTGCGCCAGTTCGCCCGGCAGGTCGACCACGCCCTGCGCGGCGTCCTGCCGGGGCACGGCGTCGCGCTCGTCCTGGCCGCCGCCGAGCCGCTCGCGAGCATCTTCCGGTCGGTCTGCCGCTACCCCGACCTCGCACCCGGAACGGTCGCGGGCAGCCCGGAGGCGCTCGGTGACGAGGAACTGGTGGCCCGCGCGCGCAGCGAGCTCGACCGGCTGCACGCCGCCCAGCTGCGCGAGCTGCACGAGCTGTTCGAGCAGCGCGCCGGGCAGGGGCGGACGGCGACCGACATCGCCGACGTCGCCCGGCTCGCGACCGCCGGGGCGGTCGGCGCCGTCTTCGTCGACATCGACCGGTCCGTGCCCGGCTACGTGGACGACGCGGGCGCGGTGACCTTCGACGACCGCGGCGACCCCGCTGCGCCGGGCATCGTCGACGAGATCGCGCGTCGGGTGTGGCTGACCGGCGGGAGGGTGCTCGCGGTGCGGCGGGACGACGTGCCCGGTGGTGGGGACGTCGCCGCGATCCTGCGCTACGTGCCCTGATCGCGGCTGCGGCGGTCGCTCCGCGGCCAGGGTCTGCGGAGCGGCCCCCGGCCGCTGGGAAACCCAGGGGGTGGCCGAGGGGTGGCTTCGGCTCAGCGGCGCCGCAGCCAGAGCTCCACCGGGTCGTCGCCGGGGCGGAACCCGCAGCTGCGCGCCATCTCCGCCGCCTCGGCGAACCCGCGCGCGAGATCCCCCGGCCGGTGCGCGTCGCTGCCGAACGACACGGCCTCGCCGCCCGCGTCGCCCCACCACCGCACCAGCTCGGGGGCGAGCGGGACCCTGGTGTTGATCTCGAGTGCCCGGCCGCTCGCGGCGAGGACGTCGAGGACGTCGCGGAACTCGTCCTCGAAGTCGGCGGGCTTGAACGGGCCCTCGGCGGCCGGCCAGTGCCGCACCGGGTAGTCGATGTGGGCGAGCACCTGGAACGGCGCGTCCGACGCGGCCATCCGGCGGGCCTCCGCCAGGTACTCGCGCACGACCTCGGTGGCGGGGCGGGTGCGCATGGCGTGGTCGACGAGCCGCGGCTCGTCCGGCCCGCCGACCGAGTGCACCGAGCCGAGGACGCGCTGGAACCCACCCTCGGCGAGCAAGGCGGCGGTCTGCTCCGGGTGCCAGTGCGGCTCGGACAGCTCGACGCCGGTCAGCACCCGCAGGCCCGGGTGGCGCTCCCGGCAGCGCCGCACGCAGTCGAGGTAGCCCGCGACGTCGAAGCCGCGCGGGGCGATCCGCCCGTCGGGGCGCAGCCAGCGGCGCAGCACGTCGGACATGGGGTCCTGCTCGCGCACGACCCACGGGGTGAGGTCGGCGTGCTCGGTGAACGCGACCGACGGCAGCCGCAGCTGCGCGGCCCGCGCGCAGGTCGCGTCCATCGCGCCCTCGACGGCGTCCCACGACCACTCGGTGTGGACGTGGTTGTCGCCGGGCAGGTCGGAGACGGGTGTCGCGGTCAGAGCGTGCCCTTCGTCGATGCGATACCGGTGATGCGCGGGTCCGGCTCGACGGCCGCCCGCAGCGCGCGGGCGATCGCCTTGTACTCGGCCTCGGTGACGTGGTGCGGGTCGCGCCCGTCCAGCACGCGCACGTGCAGGGCCAGGTGCCCGTGGAAGGCCAGCGACTCGAACACGTGCCGGTTGAGCACGGTCGGGTAGTGGCCGCCGACGACGAACCCCTGCATCACGTCCGGCTCGCCGGTGTGCACGGTGTAGGGGCGGCCGGAGACGTCGACGACGGCCTGCGCGAGCGCCTCGTCCATCGGGATCCAGGCGTCGCCGAAGCGGCGGATGCCCTTCTTGTCGCCCAGGGCCTGCCGGACCGCCTGCCCGAGCACGATCGCGACGTCCTCGACGGTGTGGTGCACGTCGATGTGCACGTCGCCGCAGGCGCGGACCGTGAGGTCGAAGGCGCCGTGCTTGCCGAACGACTCGAGCATGTGGTCGTAGAAGGGCACCCCCGTCTCGATCTCGGTGCTGCCGGTGCCGTCGAGGTCGATCTCGACGAGCACCTTGGACTCCTTGGTGGTCCGCTCCACGCGGCCGATCCGGTTCACCTGCTCAGCTCCTGGTCCGCGACGTCCGTGGCGACCTGCAAGAACGCGTCGTTCTCCTCCGGCGTGCCGATCGTGACACGCAGGTGCTCGGGGATGCCGACGTCGCGGATCAGCACCCCGCGGTCGAGGAACGCCCGCCATGCCCGCGGCGCGTCGGCGAAGCGGCCGAACAGCACGTAGTTGGCGTCGCTCGGCACGACGTCGTAGCCGGCCGCGGTGAGCGCCGGCACCACGCGCTCGCGCTCGGCCCGCAGCAGCGCGACGGAGCCGAGGGTGGCCTCGGCGTGGCGCAGCGCCGCGCGCGCGGCGGCCTGGGTGAGCGCGGACAGGTGGTAGGGCAGGCGCACCAGCTGCAGCGCGTCGACGACCGCGGGCGCCGCGGCGAGGTAGCCCAGCCGCCCCCCGGCGAACGCGAACGCCTTGCTCATCGTGCGGCACACCACGAGCTTGTGGCCGTGGGTGGCGAGCAGGCCGATCGCGCTGGGTCGGTCGGAGAACTCCGCGTACGCCTCGTCGACCACCACGATCCCGGGTGCCGCGTCGACGAGCTCGGCGAGGTCGTCCGGGTCGATGCTCTGCCCGGTGGGGTTGTTGGGGCTGGTGAGGAACGTGAGGTCGGGGGCGTTCTCGCGCAGCACCGACGCGGCCTCCCGCACGTCGAGCGAGAAGTCCGGCCGGCGCGGGGCGGGCAGCCACTCGGTGCGCGTGCCCGCCGCGATGATCGGGTGCATCGAGTACGACGGCTCGAACCCGACCGCGAGGCGCCCCGGCCCGCCGAACGCCTGCATGATCTGCTGCAGCACCTCGTTGGAGCCGTTGGCGGCCCACACGTTCGCCCACGTCAGCGGCACGCCGGTGGACGCCGAAAGGTACTCGGCGAGGTCGGTGCGCAGGCCCACCGCGTTGCGGTCCGGGTAGCGGTGCAGCTCCGCGGCCGCGGACTGCACGGCGCGGGTGATGTCGGCGACGAGCTCGGGCGGCGGCGGGTACGGGTTCTCGTTGGTGTTGAGCCGCACCGGCACGTCCAGCTGCGGCGCCCCGTAGGGGCTGCGGCCGCGCAGGTCCTCGCGCAGGGGCAGGTCGTCGAGGGTGACCCCGCCGCCGATGACGTCGCCACCGAGCGCGTTCTGCACCGCCGTCATCGGACGAACCTCGCCGTGACCGCCTCCCCGTGGGCGGGGAGGTCCTCGGCCGCGGCGAGCGAGACGACCTGCTCGGCCACGTCGCGCAGCGCGTCCTCGGTGTACTCGACCACGTGGACGCCCTTGAGGAACGTCTGCACCGACAGGCCTGCCGAGTGCCGGGCGCAGCCGCCGGTGGGCAGCACGTGGTTGGAGCCGGCGCAGTAGTCGCCGAGCGACACCGGCGCGTACGGGCCGACGAAGATCGCGCCCGCGTTGCGGACCCGCAGCGCGACCTGTTTCGCGTCGCGGGTCTGGATCTCCAGGTGCTCGGCGGCGTAGGCGTCGACGACGGTGATCCCGGCGTCGAGGTCGTCGACGAGGACGGCGCCGGACTGCGGTCCGGTGAGCGCGGTGCGGATGCGCTCGCCGTGCTTGGTGGCGCCCACCCGCGGCTCCAGCTCGCGGTCGACGGCGTCGACGAGCGCCTCGGACTCCGTGACCAGCACCGACGCCGCCGCCGGGTCGTGCTCGGCCTGGCTGATCAGGTCGACCGCGACGTGGACCGGGTCGGCGGTGTCGTCGGCGAGCACGGCGATCTCGGTGGTGCCTGCCTCGGCGTCGATCCCGATGGAACCGCGCAGCAGGCGCTTCGCCGCGGTGACGTAGAGGTTGCCCGGGCCGGTGACCATGTCGACCGGCTCCAGGTCGGCGCCGTCGGTGTCGGTGCCGCCGTAGGCGAGCAGCGCCACCGCCTGCGCCCCGCCGACCGCCCAGACCTCCTCGACGCCCAGCAGCGCGGCCGCCGCCAGCACCGTGGGGTGGGGCAGGCCACCGTGCTCGGCCTGCGGCGGCGAGGCCAGCACGATCGAGCCGACGCCCGCGGCCTGGGCCGGCACCACGTTCATGACCACGCTGGAGGGGTAGACCGCGAGCCCGCCGGGCGCGTACAGGCCGACCCGCCCGACCGGAACGAACCGCTCGGAGACCGTGCCGCCCGGCACGACCTGGGTGACGATGTCGCTGCGGCGCTGGTCGGCGTGCACGCGGCGGGCGCGCTCGATCGAGGTCTCCAGCGCCGTGCGCACCGCGGGGTCGAGCGCGGCCAGCGCGCCCTGCAGCGTCTGGGCGGGCACGCGCACCGTGCTCGGGCGCACCCGCTCGAACCGCTCGGCGAACTCGAGCGCCGCCTCGACGCCCCGCTCGCGCACGGCGTCGACGATCGGCCGCACCTGGTGCAGCGCCGCGTCCACGTCCTGCTCGGCGCGCGGCAGGAGCGCGCGCAGGTGGGCGGTACGGGGCAGGGGGGCACCACGCAGGTCGAGACGCCGGAGCATGGGGTCCAGCGTAATCCGGTGCGGCGACCGGACCGGCGGGTGCGTGACCGAACCCGCCCGCCCGGCGGGGGCCGGACCCGGCGGCCCGGGGCGGCGCCGTCACCCGGCGAACGCCGCGACGACGGCCGCGGCCACGGCCGCGCGCTCCACCATCCCGTCCACGCTGACGTGCTCGTGGCGGGCGTGCGCCCCACCGCCGACCGCGCCCAGCCCGTCGAGCACCGGGCGGCCGAGGGCGGCGGCGAAGTTGCCGTCGCTCGCCCCGCCCACCGCGGCCTCGGGCAGGTCGACGCCCAGCCGCGCCGCCGCCGCGCGGGCGAGGGCGTACACGGCGGCGATCCCCTCGCTGCGCTCCATCACGGGCCGGTTCCACCCGCCGGTCACCCTGAGCTCGGCGCGCGGGTCGTGCGCGCGCAGGCCCGCGAGCAGCGCCTCGATCCGCTCCTGCGCGGCGACGGAGGCCACGCGCACGTCGATCGAGGCCTCCGCGGTGCCCGCCACGACGTTCGGGCGGGTGCCGCCGCGCAGCACCCCGACGTTGACGGTGGTGCCCTCGGCGTGGTCGGTGGCGGCGTGCAGGGTGGTGACGACGCGGGCGATCTCGTCGATCGCGCTCGCGCCCGCGGTCGGGTCGAGGCCCGCGTGCGCCTCCACGCCCCGCACGTGCACGTCGAACAGCCCGACGCCCTTGCGGGCGGTCTTCACCGCGCCGCCCGCGGCGCTCGCCTCGAACACCAGCACCGCCGCGGCGTCGGCGCACGCGGCCTCGATGATCGGGCGGGAGAAGGGGCTGCCGATCTCCTCGTCGCCGGTGAGCAGCAGCCGCAGCGGCGGGTGGGCCACCCCGGCCGCCCGCAGCGCCCGGACCGCCCAGACGGCCTGGACGAGGCCCGCCTTCATGTCGAACACGCCGGGGCCGCTCACGCGGTCGCCCTCGACGCGCACCGGCCGGTCCTGCAGGGTGCCCGCGCTCCAGACCGTGTCGTAGTGCGCGAGCAGGGTCAGCGGGGGGCCGGTCCCCTCGTGCTCCACGGTGAGCGCCGAGCCGTGCGCACTCGCCTCGTGCAGCGCGCGGCGGGCGGGCGGCCCGAGCCGCCTCGTGGCCCACTCCTCCAGGTGCGCGAGCCCCTCGGCGAGCAGCGCCGTGTCGTCGCTGGGGGTCTCGCGCTCGGCGACGGCGACCAGGTCGGCGACGAGCTCGGCGCGGTGCGCGGCGAGCCACCGGTGCAGCCGCGTGACGTCGACCCGGTCCAGCGCCGACGGTGCGGGCACCCCGTGGTGCCGGTCGATCAGCTCGGCCACCCGGCGGATCCTCTCACGGCGACGGCGTCGAGGACGGCGCCCGGAACGACCGGGACGGGCGGTTCGTCCGCGGGAAAGTGGTTTGATCACCACCCCGCGGGTGCGCGATGGTGCGGCCATGCCGAACACGCCCTCCCCGCACGTGGCGCTCGTGACCGGCGCCAACCAGGGCATCGGCGCCGCCACCGCGGTCGCGCTCGGGCGCCGCGGCGCGTCGGTGCTGGTGGCCTACTTCCGCCCGGGCGACGACGAGGGCCAGCCCACCGAGTACAACCGCCTGCGTCGCGGCGACGCCGCCGACGTCGTCGCACAGATCGAGCGCTGCGGCGGGCGGGCGCACGCGGTGGAGGCCGACCTGCGCGACCCGGCCAGCCCCGCGCTGCTGTTCGACGCGGCCGAGGAGCGGCTCGGGCCGGTGGACATCCTGGTCAACAACGCGAGCGGGTGGGTGCAGGACACCTTCACCCCCGCCGAGACCGACCGGTTCGGCCGCCCGATGCAGCCGGTCACCGCGGAGACGTTCCGGCAGCAGTTCGCGGTCGACGCGATGGCGCCTGCGCTCCTGATCGCGGAGTTCGCGCGCCGCCACCGGGCCCGCGGCGCGACGTGGGGCCGCATCGTCGGGCTCACCTCCGGCGGGCAGCACGGCTTCCCCGACGAGGTGTCCTACGGCGCCGCGAAGGCCGCGCAGGAGAACTACACGATGTCGGCGTCGGTCGAGCTCGCCGACCTCGGCATCACGGCCAACATCGTCTACCCGCCGGTGACCGACACCGGGTGGGTCACCGACGAGGTGCGGGCGGGCGTCGCGGCGAGCCGCGAGCACACCCACGTGGCCTCCCCCGAGGAGGTGGCCGAGGTGATCGCCTGGGTCGTCTCGGAGGAGGCCCGGCTGCTCAACGGCAGCGTGCTGCGCCTGCGCTGACCCGGGAGGGGCTCAGGCCGGGCGCAGGTCCAGGCCAAGGTCGAGGGCGCGCACCGAGTGGGTGAGCGCGCCGACCGACAGGTAGTCCACCCCGGTCTCGGCGTAGGCGCGGGCGGTGTCGAGCGTCAGGCCGCCGGAGGATTCGAGCTTCGTGGGCCGCTCGCCCCGGCGGCGGACGGCCTCGCGGGTGCGCTCGACGTCGAAGTTGTCCAGCAGCACCAGCTCCGCACCCAGCGCGAGCACCTCGTCGAGCTGGTCGAGGGTGTCGACCTCCACCTCGTAGGGCAGGTCGGGCCGCGCGGCCCGGGCGGCGGCGAGCGCCGCGCCCACCGACCCGGCGGCCGCCACGTGGTTGTCCTTGATCAGGATCGCGTCGCCGAGCCCGAGGCGGTGGTTCACCCCGCCGCCGCAGCGCACGGCGTACTTCTCCAGCAGGCGCAGGCCGGGCAGCGTCTTGCGGGTGTCGCGGATGCGCGCGCCGGTGCCGGCGACCGCGTCCACCCACGCCGCGGTGGCGGTCGCGACGCCCGACAGGTGGCACAGCAGGTTGAGCGCCGTGCGCTCGGCGGTGAGCAGCCCGCGCACCGGCGCCCGGACCAGGAGGGCGACGTCGCCCGCGGCGAGCCGGTCGCCGTCGGAGCGCGACTCGATCACCTCGTAGCCGCCGACGACCTCGTCCAGCACGGCGCGCACCGCGGGCAGGCCGGCGAGCACGCCCGGCTCGCGCGCGGCGAAGGCGGCGACGGCCACGGCGTCGGCGGGCACGGTGGCCGCCGTGGTGGCGTCCGGGCCGTAGCGCAGGTCCTCCTCGAGGGCGGTCGCGACCACGCGCTTCAGGTCGGCCGGGTCCGGCCCGGCGAGCACCCCGGTCATGCCGCCGCTCATGCCGCCACCGCCGTCCCGGCCTGCACCAGCGGCCTGCCGTGGTCGTCGAGCCTGATCTCGAGGCTGGCCCGCTGCCAGCGGTCGTCGCGCTCGGGGAAGTCGGTTCGCACGTGGCAGCCCCGGCTCTCGGTGCGGGTGCCCGCCGCGGCGAGCACGGCCTGCGCGAGCAGGGTGAGCGCGGCGTCCTCCACCCCCGCCCGGCCCGCGGGCACGCCGACCGCGGTGGCGGCCTCGATCCGGTCGGACGCGGCGGCGAGGCCGGCGGCGTCGCGCCCGATGCCCGCGGCGAGGCTCATCGCCTGCTGCACGACCTCGCGGGGCGCGAGCGGCGCCGCGGGCGAGGGTGCGAGGCACTCCGCGGGCGGCCGCTGCGTCCTGGCGTCGGCGGCCACCGCCCGCGCGGCGCGGGCCCCGACGACGAGGCCCTCCAGCAGCGAGTTGGACGCGAGCCGGTTCGCCCCGTGCAGACCGGTGCGGGCCACCTCCCCCGCGGCGTAGAGGCCGGGCACCGAGGTGCGGCCGTGCGGGTCGGTGACCACGCCGCCGCACGCGTAGTGCGCGGCCGGGGTGACGGGGATGGGCTCGCGCGCCGGGTCGATCCCGGCGGCCCGGCACGCCGCGTGGACGGTCGGGAAGCGGCGGGCGAAGTCGGGGATGCCGGTCGCGTCCAGGTGCACGCAGTCGGCGCCGGTCGCGGCGAGCGTGCGGGTGATCGCCGCGGCCACCACGTCGCGCGGGGCCAGGTCGGCGAGCGGGTGCACCCCGGTCATGAACCGCCGCCCCGCGCGGTCGAGGAGCACCGCGCCCTCGCCGCGGACGGCCTCGGTGACCAGCGGCCGCCTGCCCAGCGCGGGCCCGGTGTAGAGGACGGTGGGGTGGAACTGCACGAACTCCAGGTCGGCCACGGTCGCGCCGGCCCGCAGCGCGAGCGCGACCCCGTCGCCGGTCGCGGTGGCCGGGTTGGTGGTGCTCGCGTACAGCTGGCCGTAGCCGCCGCTCGCGAGCAGCACCGCGGGGGCGCGCAGCACGCCGGCCCGGCCGGCGTCGTCGAGCACCGCGAGCCCGGCGACCGCACCGCGCTCGTCGCGCAGCGCGTCGACCGCGACGTGCCCCGCGAGCAGCGGCAGTCGCCGGTCGGCCGCGGCCGCCACCAGCGCCCGCTCCACCTCGGCCCCGGTGGCGTCGCCCCCTGCGGGGACCACGCGGAACGCCGAGTGCCCACCCTCCCGGGTGCGCGCGAGCCGCCCGTCGGGGCCCGAGTCGAACACGGCGCCGCGGGCGCGCAGCCGCGCGAGCGCGGCCGGCCCGTCGGTGAGGATCTCGCGCACCGCGGCCGGGTCGGACAGGCCCGCGCCCGCTTCGAGCGTGTCGGCGATGTGCGCCTCGACGCTGTCGCCCGGCACGTCGCCGAGCACGACGGCGATGCCGCCCTGCGCGAACCCGGTGGACCCGGCGTCCGGGGCGTCCTTGGTCACGACCACGACCCGCAGGCCGAGCTCGGCGGCGTCCAGCGCGGCGGTGAGGCCGGCGACCCCGGACCCGACGACCACGAGGTCGGCCTCGGCCTCCCACTGCGCGCTCACTCGCCACCCCCGGGCTGCCCGATCTCGATCATCCGCTGGACGGCGGCCCGTCCCCGCGCCGCGAGCTCGGGGTCGACGCGCACCTCGTCGCGGCCCTCGCGCAGCGCGCGCAGCAGCTTCTCGGGCGTGATCATCTTCATGTAGCGGCAGGACGCGCGGTCGTTGACGGCGCGGAAGTCGATGTCGGGGGCGGCCCGGCGCAGCTGGTGCAGCATGCCGACCTCGGTGGCCACCAGCACGGACTTCGCGTTCGACGTCCGCGCGGCGTCGAGCATCCCGCCGGTGGAGAGGATCTTGACCCGGTCGGCGGGCACCGCGCCGGTGCCGGCGAGGTAGAGCGCCGAGGTGGCGCAGCCGCACTCCGGGTGGACGAAGAGCTCGGCGTCGGGGTTCGCCTCGGCCTGCGCGGTGAGGGTGGCGCCGTTGATGCCGGCGTGCACGTGGCACTCCCCCGCCCAGACGTGCATGTTCTCCCGCTGCAGCACGCGCCGCACGTGCGCGCCGAGGAACTGGTCGGGCAGGAACAGCACCTCCTTCTCCTCCGGGATCGAGGCGACCACCTCGACGGCGTTGGAGGAGGTGCAGCAGACGTCGGTCTCGGCCTTCACCGCGGCGGTGGTGTTCACGTAGCTCACGACCACCGCGCCGGGGTGCTCGGCCTTCCACGCCCGCAGCTGGTCGACGGTGATCGAGTCGGCGAGCGAGCACCCGGCAGCCGCGTCCGGGATGAGCACCGTCTTGTCCGGGCTCAGGATCTTCGCGGTCTCGGCCATGAAGTGGACGCCGCAGAACACGATCGTCGACGCGTCGGACTCGGCCGCGATCCGCGACAGGGCGAGCGAGTCCCCGGTGTGGTCGGCGACGTCCTGGATCTCGGGCAACTGGTAGTTGTGCGCCAGCAGGACGGCGTCGCGGCGCCGGGCCAGTGCACGCACCTCCTCGGCCCAGCCGGGTTCGAGCGACGCGCTCGACCGGGCCCTGGCCGGTGTCGGGCTTGCGGTCATGACCCCTCCCGGGTTTTCGACTACCAGTCGCAAACAGGGGTGATACTAGCAGCGGGGCTCGGCGCGCGACCCCTTCTCGTGACCGGGAACTCACCCCGGCGCAACGCGACGTTCACGGCCGGTGCCGGGGCCGACACCCTACGATCTCGGGTCATGGGGCGCCCGACCGAGCACGAGGTGCTCGCCGCGGTGCTGCAGATCCGCTGCGGGTCGCTGCAGGTGCTCGCCTGGCAACGCGCCCTCCCGCCGGACGCCGGGCGCTGGGCGCTGCCCGGCGGTCTGCTGGGCGACGACGAGGACGTCGAGCAGTCGGTGCGCCGCCAGCTCGCGGAGAAGGTCGACCTGCGCGAGGTCACCCACGTCGAGCAGCTCGGGGTGTTCAGCCGGCCCGACCGGGTGCCCGACGTGCGCCGGATCGCCACCGCGTTCCTCGGGATCGTGCCGTCGGACGCCGACCCGGCCGTGCCCCCGGACACGGCGTGGCACCCGCTCGCCGCGCTCCCGCCGACCGCGTTCGACCACGCCGCGATCATCGCCGCCGCCCGCGACCGGCTGCGCGCGAAGCTGTCCTACACCAACCTCGGGTTCGCGCTCGCCCCCCGCGAGTTCACGATCTCCGCCCTGCGCGACCTGTACGCCGCGGCGCTGGGCCACCCGGTGTCGGCGACGAACCTGCAGCGCGTGCTGACCCGGCGCAAGGTCCTCGAACCCACCGGCGAGGTGGCGCCGCCGGGCCCCGCGGGCGGCCGTCCCGCCGCGGTCTTCCGCTTCACCGAGCGCACCCTGCGCGTCACCGACGCGTTCGCCGTTCTGCGCCCTCCCGGGCCCTCCGGCGGATCGGGCGAATCGGCCCGCAGCGACGTACCGTAACGGCGTGGCCGAGACGCTCCCGCTGTTCCCGCTGGGCACGGTGCTACTCCCCGGAGCCACGCTGCCACTGCACATCTTCGAACCGCGGTACCGGCAGCTCACCATCGACCTCGTCACCGGCGCCGTGCCCGACCGCGAGTTCGGCGTCGTCGCCGTCCGGGAGGGCTGGGCCCCCGACGACGACGGCCTCGCCGGCCTGCACGCGGTCGGCTGCACCGCGGTGCTGCGCGACGTCCGCCAGCTGCCGGACGGGCGGTTCGACATCGTCACGCAGGGCGCGCGCCGCTTCCGGCTGATCGACCTCGACACCGAGTCCAAGCCGTACCTCGTGGGCTCCGTGGAGCCTCTTCCCGACGACCCGGCCGACGACGAGACGGTGGGCGAGCTCATCCGCGTCCTGTCCGCCGCGGCCAGGGACGCCCACCGCCGTTACTGCACGGCCGCCTGGAAGGCGGGCGAGTGGGCCGAACCGGACCCGGACGTCGAGCCCGGCACGCTGCCGCACATCCTCGTCGCGGACTGCCTGCTGCCGCTCGGCGACCGCCAGCGCCTGCTCGAGCTCACCTCCCCGGTCGAGCGGCTGCGTCTGGTCCGCTCACTGCTGGCGCGCGAGGCGAGCCTGCTCTCCCAGCTCCGCGCCGTGCCCACCCCGATCACCACGTACGCGGTCGACCACAGCACCAACTGAGCCGCGTGCGGTCGCGAGCTGCGCCAGCGCGATCCCGGCGAGCATCACCGCGCCGCCCACGACCTGGGCGCCCGTCAGCGCCTCACCGAGCACCGCGTAGGCGAGCGCGGCCCCGACGACGACCTCCAGCGAGACCACGAGGCTCGTCGCGGTCGGCGCGAGCAGCCGCTGGGCGGCCACGGAGAACACCACGCCCCCGGCCGTGCCGACCACCCCGGCCCACCCCACCAGGGCCACCAGCGGGACGCCGACGCCGCCCAGGTCCGCGGCACGGGCGAGCGCGTCCGGCCGGAACGGCGCGACCGGCGCCGTCACCAGCATCGCGGCGGCGCTCGCGGTCGTCCCCCACGCCGCGACCACCAGCGGGTCGTGGCGGCGCAGGCCGCGGTCGGCGAGCACGAACCGGCTCGCCATCGTCGCGGCCGCGAGCAACCCCAGCCCGAACCCGACGGCGTCCAGCGCGAACCCGGCCCAGACCCGCGCGACCATGCCGAGGCCGGCCACCGTGGCCGCGATCCCCGCCCACACCAGCCGCGACACCGGCTCGCGCCGCACGCACCGCACCCACAGCGCCACGAGCACCGGTGCCAGGTACTCCAGCAGCAGCGCCACCCCGACCGAGAGCCGCGACAGCGACAGCATGAACACCAGCTGGTTCGCGGCCAGCCCGATCACGCCGTAGGCCGCGACGGCCCACCAGTCCCGGCGCGCCACCCGCAGGCGGCCGCGGCGCACCACGAGCGCGACGGCCATCAGCGCGGCGGCGGCGACCACCAGCCGCCCCTGCACCGCGGTCGCCGCGCCCACCCCGGCGGCGCCGAGCGCCTTCATCGACGCGGCCGCGCTCCCCATCGCCAGCGCCGCGCCGAGCGCCCACGCCACGCCCGCGACCCGTCCGGAGGACCGCCGCACGCTGGTTCCCATGCGCGCCAGGCTGCTGTAATGGTCTAGTGCAGTTCAACCCTTACGGCGGCACGGCGGCCCAGCTCGCGGCCGCGCTCGTCAACGCCGGTCCCGAGCCCGTCCCGCGGCGGCTCGACGCGATCCTCGCCGCACACGACTACCGCCCGACCGACGCCGTCGGGCCCGCGCAGGCCGCGGAGCTGGGGCGGTGGGCGCAGCGGCTGGGTGCCGTGTTCGCCGAACCCGACGTGACCGGGCGGGTTCGGCTGGTCAACGAGCTGCTCGCCGAGGTCGCCGCCCCGCCCCACATCTCCCAGCACGACGGCAAGCCCCCGCACTTCCACTACGCCGAGCCCGACGCGCCGCTCGTGCACCGGGTCAAGGCCTACACCGCGGGCGGGCTCGCCCACGCCCTCTGCGACGACCCCACCCGGCTCGGCCGGTGCGACCGGCCCGGCTGCGCCACCGTCTTCGTCGACACCTCGCGCAACGGGCGGCGCCGCTTCTGCAGCACCCGGTGCGCCAACCAGACCCACGTGGCCGACCACCGCAGGCGCCGCCGGGGGCGGTGAAGCGGGGCAGTCGGCCGCGTCTTCGCCCCACCGCCACGACGTCGACGAGGGAATCGACGAGGGAATCGACGCCGACGAAGTCGGCGGGGATGCACGTCACCAAGGGCATCCCCGCCGCTGCAGCCGTTGCGGCGATCTGCAGGTCGAGCCGACGAGGGCGGGGGTTGCGGCCGGCGGCCCTGACCAACGAGGCGAGGGCTCCGTAGAACGAGGGCTCCGGGGAACTTCGCCTCCTCCACCCCGTACGGGAGCACCTCGTCCTGATCGAGGATCCGACGCAGGCGGGCGCGGCGCCCGTCGGGGAAGCTCTCCCCCGCCTCGACCCGGCGCATGATCTCGCCGCTGGCGTTGCGCAACCGCCGCCGGGGAATGGTCTCGGGCACACACCAACCGCGTCGACGAGCACTGCGGGCATCCCGATGGTCCCGCCGCACGCGGGCGAGGCCGGCGAGGATCGCCGCGCCGTCAGGCGCTCGTCCGCTCGCCGTGCCGGCTGCAGCGGGCCGTCCAGCCCGTCGGCGTCACCTGCACCACCATGCGCCGCGCGCAGTCCGGGCAGAACCGGGGCGGTTCGAGCAACCGCCGCTCCACGCAGCGCGCGTGCTCGCCCCGCGCCCCCGCCGGCTTCCCGCACTGGTCGCAGAACACCGCTCGACCCTCGCCTCAGATCGTGTCGTTCAGCGCCTTGATCGGCATCTTCAGCTCGCCGAGCAGGTCGATGTCGGCTTCCGCCGGGCGACCGAGGGTGGTCAGGTAGTTGCCGACGATCACCGCGTTGATGCCGCCGAGCAGGCCCTGGCGCGCGCCCAGGTCGCCGAGCGTGATCTCCCGCCCGCCCGCGAACCGCAGCACGGTGCGCGGCATCGCGAGCCGGAACGCGGCCACGGCCCGCAGCGCGTCGCGGGCGTCGAGCGGCTCCAGGTCGCCGAACGGGGTGCCCGGGCGCGGGTTCAGGAAGTTCAGCGGGACCTCGTCGGGGGTGAGCTCGGCCAGCTGCGCGGCGAACTCCGCGCGCTGCTCGAGCGACTCCCCCATGCCGAGGATGCCGCCGCAGCAGACCTCCATGCCCGCCTCGCGCACCAGCTGCAGCGTCTCCCAGCGCTCCTCCCACGTGTGCGTGGTGACGACGTTCGGGAAGTGCGAGCGCGCGGTCTCCAGGTTGTGGTTGTAGCGGTGCACGCCCATCGCGGCCAACTGCTCGACCTGCTCGGGGGTGAGCATGCCGAGCGAGCAGGCGATGTTGATGTCGACCGCGTCCTTGATCGCGGCGATTCCCGCGGCGACCTGCGCCATCAGCCGCTCGTTCGGCCCGCGCACCGCGGCGACGATGCAGAACTCCGTGGCGCCGGTCTTGGCCGTCTGCTTGGCCGCCTCCACCAGCGAGGGGATGTCCAGCCACGCCGAGCGCACCGGCGAGTCGAACAGCCCCGACTGCGAGCAGAAGTGGCAGTCCTCGGGGCAGCCGCCGGTCTTCAGCGAGATGATCCCCTCGACCTCGACCTCCGGCCCGCACCAGCGCATCCGCACCTCGTGCGCCAGCTCGAGCAGCGGCTCGAGGGCCTCGTCGGGGAGCCGCAGGACGTCGAGCACCTGCTCCTCCGACAGGCCGACCCCCTCGCCGAGGACCTGGGACCGGGCGGTGTCGAGGATGGCGAACTGCGTCGTCGTCACGGTCCGGGAGTCTGCCATCCGCCACCCAGTTCGGGAGCGACACTGTGACGCGCGATGACCGCGAACCGCTCCGGGGCCAGCGCGCCCGCGCCCTCCGGGAGCGCGCCGAGCAGCGGGACCCCGCTGGTGGCGGGCAGGTCGGCGAGGTTGCACCGGGCGGCGAGGTCGGGCTCGGCGGGCCAGGAGCCGACCACGACCCCCGGGCAGGTGAGCCCGCGGCGGCGCAGCGCCTCGACGGTGAGCTCGGTGGCGTTGAGCGTGCCCAGCCCGGCGGCGGCGACCACCAGCACGGGGGCGTCGAGGAGCGCCGCGACGTCGGCGAGCGTGCCGTCGTCGGACAGCCGCACCAGCAGCCCGCCGGCGCCCTCGACGAGCACGAGGTCGTGGTCGGCGGCGAGCGCGGCCGCCGCGTCCGCCGCCTCCCCCGGCTCGACCGGCTTCGCCCCGGCCCGGCGGGCCGCGGTGGCGGGCGCCAGCGGGTCGGGGTAGCGGGCCAGTTCGCGGGCGGTGGTGCCGGGCACCAGGCGAGCGACCGTGGCGGCGTCGCCCGGCTCGCCGTCGGCGACGCCGGTCTGCGCGGGCTTGAGCACGGCCACCCGCTCCCCGCGGGCCGCGGCGGCCGCGGCGAGCGCCGCCGTCACGATCGTCTTGCCGACCCCGGTGCCGGTGCCGGTGACGACGAGGATCATGCGCTCGCCATGGCCAGGACGTCGGCGAGCACGGCGCGGACGTGCGCGAGCTCGGCGTCGGTCACCGTGGCGCGTGCGGTGAGCCGCAGCCTGCTCGTGCCCTCGGGCACCGACGGCGGCCGGAAGCACCCGACGCGCAGCCCGCGCTCGGCGCAGCGGCGGGCAGCGGCGACGGCGACGTCCGGCTCCCCGAGCACGACCGCCACCACCGCGGACGGCGGCGCGGGCACGCCGGCGGCGGCGGCGAGCGCCGCCGCCACCCGCAGCACCGCGCCCGGGCGGTCGGGTTCCGCGCGGAGCACGCCCAACGCGGCCTGCGCCGCACCGACCGCGGCGGGCGCGAGCCCGGTGTCGAAGATGAACGTGCGCGCGGTGTCCACCAGGTGCGCGGTGACCGCCGCGGGCCCGAGCACCGCGCCGCCCTGTGAGCCGAGCGACTTCGACAGCGTCACCGTCGCCACGACGTCGTCCGCCCCGGCCAGCCCGGCCTCGGCGAGCAGGCCGCGCCCGCCCGGCCCCACCACGCCGAGCCCGTGCGCCTCGTCCACGACGAGCAGCGCCCGGTGGCGGCGGCAGACCGCGTGCAGCCGGGCGAGCGGGGCGAGCCCGCCGTCCACGCTGTTCACGCTCTCGGTGACGACGAGCGCGCGCGGCTCGGTGCGCGCGGCCAGCGCGGCGTCGACGGCGTCCACGTCGTCGTGCGCGACGACCTGCACCCGCGACCTCGACAGCCGGCAGGCGTCGATGAGCGAGGCGTGGTTGGCCGCGTCCGAGACCACCAGCGCGTCCGGGCCGGCGAGCGCGGTGAGCACGCCGAGGTTGGCGGTGTAGCCGGAGGAGAACACGAGCGCGGACTCCGCGCCGCAGAACTCGGCGAGCTCCGCCTCCAGCTCGGCGTGCAGCGCGGTGGAGCCGGTGACGAGGCGCGACCCGGTGGAGCCGGCACCCCAGGTCCGCGCGGCCCGCACCGCGCCCTCGACGACGCGCGGGTCGGTGGCGAGGCCGAGGTAGTCGTTGCCGGCGAGGTCGAGCAGCGGCTCGTCCGCCTGGCGGGGCCGCAGCTCGCGGCGCAGGCCCGCGGCGCGCCGGCGGGCGGCATGCGGTTCGAGCCAGCCGAGCGGGTGGCCGGGTTCGGGGGACGTCACGAGCGCAGACGGTAACCCGCCGCCGGGCGCCCGGCGCGCCGGTGTGATGCTCACCCGGGCCAGCGGAACTCCTGCGCCTCCTCGTCGAGCACGAGCACCCGCGCCGTCGCCAGGTCGAAGAACAGCCCGACCAGCGCCGCAGGCACGCCCTGGGCGCGCAGGACGGCGAGCTGCACCGCCACGTTCACCATGGCGAGGGCCTCCACCTCGCCGTAGCCGGCGGCGCGCGCCGCCAGCCCGACCGGGTGCCCGGCCCGCAGCGCCTCCAGGCTGGGCGCGCCCGAGGCGAGCCAGTCGCCGATCGGGTCACCGGGCGGGCGCTCCCCGTCGAGCAGCCCGCGCATCGCGCCGCAGCCAGAGTGGCCGCACACCGCGACCAGCGGGACGCGCAGCACCTCGGTGGCGTAGTGCAGCGCGGCGCGCATCGACGTGCCCGCCGCGAAGTTGCCGACGTTCTGCACGGTGAACAGGTCACCGGGCCCGCTGCGGGTGATCAGGCTGGGCTGCACGCGCGAGTCGGCGCAGGACAGCAGCAGGCCCTTCGGCGCCTGGCCGTCGGCGAGCTCGGCGAGCGTCGGGCGGACCAGCTCGGCCGCGTCGGAGTGGAACGCCGCGACCCCCGCGAGCAGCGGCCCGTGCGGGGTGTGGTCGACCTCCTGCCACTGCGACCAGGTCGCGTACCCGTGCCGCCTGCGGTCTTCGTGCTCGCGCGCACCCGGCTCGGTCACGACGACCTCGGCCCCGCTCGCGCGCTGCAGGGCCGTCCACGCGTCGAGGTGGTCGAAGGCGGTGTGGTCGAGGTAGTCGACGACCAGCTCGACGCGCACCGGCGCGCCCGGCGGCACCGCGGCGAGCCGGCGCGAGAGCGCAGGCACCGACAGGAAGCTGAGCGTGCCCTCGACGACCACCCGCCACGGACCGGCGCCCTCGGGTTCCACGACCCGGACCCGGGCCCGCACCGCGCGGCGCAGCGTCACCAGCCCGGCGAGCACCAGCCCGATCGCCACCCCCTCGAGCAGGTTCAGCGCGAGCACGCCCGCGACCGTGCCGACGTAGACCACGAGCTCGCCGTGGGAGCGGGCGGCCCGCACGTCGACCGGCCGGACCAGCTGCAGCCCGACGACCACGAGCAGCCCGGCGAGCGCGGCGAGCGGGATCAGCTCGACCACGCCCACCAGCGCGACGCCGAACACCGCGACCCAGACGCCGTGCAGCACCGTCGACGCCCGGGTGCGCGCCCCCGCCTCGACGTTGACGGCGCTGCGCACGATCACGCCGGTGACGGGCAGCCCGCCGAGCGCCCCGGAGAGCGCGTTCGCCGCCCCCTGGCCGATCAACTCGCGGTCGGCGTCGGTGCGCGTGCCCGGCCGCATGCGGTCCACCGCGACGGCCGACAGCAGGCTCTCCACGCTCGCGACGAGCGCGATCGTGAGCACGCCGCCCGCGACCCCCAGCAGGGGCGCGTCGGGCAGCAGCGTCGGCGGCGAGATCGCCTCCAGCAGGGTGCCGGGCAGGTCGACCCGGCCGACGGCGGGCAGCGCGAGCGCGAGCGCGGTCGCGGCGCCGACCGCGACGAGCGCGCCCGGGACCACCCGGGCCGCTCGGGGCAGGCGCGGCCACGCGAGCAGCAGCGCGATCGTGACGGCGCCGACCAGCACGGCGTCCGGCTCGGCCCCCGCGAGCGCGGCCGGGAGCCCGACCAGCGCGTCGACGGCGCCCGCGGGAGGGCTCCCGCCGAGCACGACGTGCAGCTGCGCCACCGCGATCGTGACGCCGATCCCGGCGAGCATCCCGTGCACGACCGCGGGCGGGATCGCCTGGCTGAACCGGGCGATGCGGGCGCAGCCGAAGGCGATCTGCAGCAGCCCGGCGCCCGCGGTGACCAGGCAGGTGGTCTGCCAGCCGAAGCGGGCCACCAGCTCGGCCACCACGACCGTCAGGCCCGCGGCCGGCCCGCTGACCAGCATCGGGGACCCGCCGAGCAGGCCGGCGACGACGCCGCCGACGACCGCGGCGATCAGGCCCGCCATGAGCGGCGCGCCGGAGGCCAGCGCGATGCCCAGCGAGAGCGGGACCGCGACGAGGAAGACGACGAGCGAGGCGAGGACGTCGGCCCGGACCACGTCGCGGCGACGGGCGGCGGTGCAGAGGGCGGGGTGGGGCGGCGAGGCGGTCATCCACGAGGCTCCGAGCAGTCGACGGGGGACGGCCAGGGGCGGTGCACGGTGATCGGGGACGCCCTCCTTCGCTGCCCGTTCTGCCGGGTTCCGCCCGCCCGGCGCTCGGCCGAGCAGTCGTAACCCGGTATTCATGTTCATCTGTGCGGGTGTGATCCATACTGGTCACCGGCTCGCCCGTTCGGACCATCGGTGGCCCGATTTGCCCCGTTCGTGGGTCGGTGCGCGTCCCCCGGTGCGGCGACCCCTGGTCGAGGTGTGCGCGGGTGGGGCCGTTCGGGCCCATTACCCTCGGCCGCCATGAGCACCGCCGCCGACACCGCACACCCGGCGCTCTCCCGGCGCCGTGAGCTCGGCGCCACGAGCGCCCGCTCGCTCCTGCTCACCGTGCTCGGCGAGTTCGTGCTCCCCCGCGACCAACCGGTGTGGACCCAGGTGCTGATCGACGTGCTCGGCGGCCTCGGGGTGGAACCGAAGTCGGCCCGGCAGGCGCTCGCCCGCACGGCCGCGGAGGGCCTCCTCGCGTCCGACCGCGCCGGCCGGCGCGTCCGCTGGTCGCTCACCGACCAGGGCCGCAGGCTGCTCTCCGACGGCGCCGCTCGGATCTACGGCTTCGGCGCCGCCGTGCCCCCGTGGGACGGGCGCTGGCTCGTGCTGCTCGTGAGCGTGCCGGAGGCCCGCCGCCAGCTGCGGCACCGGCTGCGCACGCGCCTGGCGTGGGCCGGGCTGGGCTCACCCGCTCCCGGAGTGTGGCTCACCCCGGACCCCGGCAAGCAGGACGAGGTGGCCGAGGTGATCGCCGAGCTGGGGCTGACCGCCGTCACCAGCTCGTTCGTCGGCCCCTTCGGCGCGATCGGCAGCGAGCGCCAGATCGTGGAGCAGGCGTGGGACCTCGCCGAGGTCGAGGCCGCCTACGAGCAGTTCCTCGAGACGTTCGCCGACGCCAACCCGGTGGAGCCGAACGACGTGCTCGTGCACCAGATCCTGCTCGTGCACGCCTGGCGCCGCTTCCCGTTCCTGGACCCCAAGCTGCCGCCCGAGCTGCTGCCCGACGAGTGGGCGGGCGCCCGCGCCGCGGCGCTGTTCGACACCCTGCACACCCGCTGGGCCGCCGGCGCCCAGCGGCGCTGGCAGGAGATCACCGGCGCCCTGGACTGATCCCCCGGGCCCGGCCCGCGCCGCTCAGCCCAGGCAGCCCGGTCCCAGCAGCGCCTTGAGGTCGCCCATCAGCGCCGAGGAGTTGGTGACCCTGAGCCCGTCGTCGAGCTTCCACGTGGTGGTCTTGTTGCCGTAGATGAGGTTCAGGTGCACCTCGGAGGTGCCGGGGTGGTGCGACAGCACCTCCTTGAGCTTCGACACCCGCTGCGGGGTGACGAGCTCGGTACGGATGTTCACCTTCACCGGGGCTCCGGCGCCGTTCGCGGCCGCCGACAGGTCGGGCACCGCCAGGTCGCTCGCGATCAGCGACACCCGGTCGTCGCGCTTGCTGACCCTCGCCTTGACCAGCACGATCGCGTCCTCGGCCACGTCGACGCCGACCACCTGGTAGCAGCGGGGGAAGAACAGCACCTCGATGCCACCGGCGAGGTCCTCCAGCTGCGCCGACGCCCACGGCTCGCCGTTCTTGTTCACCCGCCGGTTGACGTTGGTGAGGATGCCGCCGATGGTCACCTGGTGGCCATCGGCGATGCGCCCGTCGGCGGCCCCCTCCAGGATCGCCGAGATCGACATGTCCGACTTCGACAACAGCACCTGCTCCAGGCCCTCCAGCGGGTGGCCGGACACGTAGAGGCCCAGCATCTCCCGCTCGACCGCGAGCCGGTGCTTGGTGTCCCACTCCTCGTCGGGGACCTTGACGTCGAAGACCGCGTCGAGCTCCGACGGGGCGGAGCCGTCGACCGACCCGAACAGGTCGAACTGTCCCATCGAGGCGGCCTTCTTGGTGGTCATCACCGCGTCGATGGCGTCGGCGTGCACCAGGAGCAGGCCCTTGCGCGGGTGGCCGAGCGAGTCGAACGCGCCCGCCTTGATCAGCGATTCGATGACCTTCTTGTTGCAGACCACCGCGTCGACCTTGCGCAGGAAGTCGGAGAAGTCGGTGAACGGCCCCTTCTCCTTGCGCGCCTGCACGATCGCGTCGACGACGTTCTCCCCGACGTTGCGGATGCCGCCCAGGCCGAACCGGATGTCGTCGCCGACCGGCGCGAAGTTGCGCACCGAGTCGTTGACGTCCGGGGGCAGCACCTTGATCCCCATGCGACGGCACTCGGCGAGGTAGACCGCCGCCTTGTCCTTGTCGTCGCGGACGGAGGTGAGGACGGCTGCCATGTACTCGGCCGGATAGTTGGCCTTGAGGTAGGCCGTCCAGTACGAGACCACGCCGTACGCGGCGGAGTGGGCGCGGTTGAAGGCGTAGTCGGAGAAGGGCAGCAGGATGTCCCAGAGGGTCTTCACGGCGTCCTCGGAGTAGCCGTGCTCCTTCATGCCCTTCGCGAAACCCTCGTACTCCTTGTCGAGGATCTCCTTCTTCTTCTTGCCCATCGCCCGGCGCAACAGGTCGGCCTTGCCGAGGCTGTAGCCCGCGAGCTTCTGGGCGATCGCCATGACCTGTTCCTGGTAGACGATCAGGCCGTAGGTCTCGCCGAGGATGTCCTTGAGCGGCTCGGCCAGCTCCGGGTGGATGGGCTTGACCTCTTGCCGCCCGTTCTTGCGGTCGGCGTAGTCGTTGTGGGCGTTGGCGCCCATCGGGCCCGGCCGGTACAGCGCGCCGACCGCGGAGATGTCGTCGAACTCCGTGGGGGCCATGCGGCGCAGCAGGTCGCGCATCGGCCCGCCGTCGAGCTGGAACACCCCGAGCGTGTCGCCGCGGGCGAGCAGCTCGTAGGTCTTCTTGTCGTCGAGCGGGACCTTCTCGATCTCGACCTTGGGCTTGCCGTTGAGCTCGATGTTGGCCAGCGCGTCGTCGATGATCGTGAGGTTGCGCAGGCCGAGGAAGTCCATCTTCAGCAGCCCGAGCGTCTCGCAGGCGCCCATGTCGAACTGCGTGATGATGGCGCCGTCGGCCTCGCGCCGCTGGATCGGGATGACGTCGATCAGCGGCTTGCTCGACATGATCACGCCGGCGGCGTGCACGCCCCACTGGCGCTTCAGCCCCTCCAGGCCCCGCGCGGTGTCGATGATCTCCTTGACCTGCGGGTCGGCCTCGTAGAGGGCGCGAACCTCGGCGGCCTCGGCGTAGCGCTTGTGGGACGGGTCGAAGATGCCCGACAGCGGGATGTCCTTGCCCATCACCGCGGGTGGCATCGCCTTCGAGATGCGGTCGGCCACCGCGTAGCCGGGCTGGCCGTAGAGCACGCGCGCCGAGTCCTTGATCGCGGCCTTCGCCTTGATCGTGGAGTAAGTGATGATCTGCGCGATCCGGTCCTCACCGTACTTCTCGGTGGTGTAGCGGATCATCTCGCCGCGCCTGCGCTCGTCGAAGTCCATGTCGATGTCGGGCATCGACACGCGCTCGGGGTTGAGGAACCGCTCGAAGATCAGCTTGTGCT